>JAJDUL010000034.1 GCA_022826685.1 Gemmatimonadota bacterium
CCACGTCTTGAGGTCGATGTCCCACATCGTCGCGAAGATCTTCCGCGGGTTCGCCGGGTCCATGACCATGTCGTAGGCGCCCGTCCCGCGGTCGACGAAGAGGATCTTCTCCCACGAGGCGCCGCCATCGGTGGTGCGGTATACGCCGCGCTCGTCGGACTCCGCATAGGCGTGGCCGAGAGCCGCGATGTACACGATGTCCGCGTCGGTGGGGTGGATCAGGATGCGGCCCACGCGGCCGGTTCCCTCCAGCCCCATGTGAGTCCAGCTCTCGCCGCCGTCCGTCGACTTCCAGACCCCGTTGCCGATCGAGACGTTCGAGCGGATCGAGGTCTCGCCGGTCCCGGCCCACACGACCGCGTGGTCGCTCGGGGCGACGGCGAGCGCGCCGATGGAGTGCACCGGCTGGTCGTCGAACACGGGCCGCCAGTGCAGGCCGGCGTCGTCCGTCTTCCAGATCCCTCCGGTGGCGGCGCCGGCGAAGTACGTGTTGCGGTCACCGGGGACGCCCGCGATCGAGGAGACGCGGTTGCCGACGGGTCCGATGTGGCGCGCCCGCAGCCCCTCGTACTGCTCGGGCGAAAGTTGCTGCGCGCCCAGCGGCACGGCGGCGGCGAAGGAGAGGGCGAGACTGATGGAGAAGCGGCGAACGTTGGACATGGCTCTCTGCCTCGTGAAACGGGTCATTGGGGCAGGGAAACGTGCGGCTCCGGACGAA
This sequence comes from Gemmatimonadota bacterium, assembly GCA_022826685.1. Taxonomy (GTDB): domain Bacteria; phylum Gemmatimonadota; class Gemmatimonadetes; order Palauibacterales; family Palauibacteraceae; genus Palauibacter. Next base: position 719 of record JAJDUL010000034.1, read on the forward strand.
TACGGGCCAGAGCCCGACCTCCCTCGTCCGGTCGTCAGTTGTAGGCCGGGAGCCCGGTCGCGTCGTGTCCCAGGATGAGGGAGTGGATGTCGTGGGTGCCCTCGTACGTATAGACGGACTCCAGATTCGCCATGTGACGCATCGAGGCGTACTCGGCGAGGATCCCGTTCGCACCGAGCAGCCGCCGCGATTCGCGGGCGCACTCGCACGCCATGTTCACGTTGTTGCGCTTCGCGAGCGAGACGTGCTGCGGGCGCATCGTGCCCTCGTCCTTCATCCGGCCGAGCCGGAGGCAGAGAAGCTGCGCCTTCGTGATCTCGGTGAGCATGTCCGCGATCCGGACCTGCTGGATCTGGGTCTGCGCGATCGGCGTCCCGTCGAACTGCACGCGGTTCTTCGCGTATTCGACCGACTCGCGATAGCAGCCCATTGCGGCCCCGACGGCCCCCCACGAGATCCCGTAGCGCGCCTGCGTCAGGCACTTCAGCGGGCTCTTGAGCCCTCCGCTGCCCGGGAGGAGGTTCGCCCGCGGCACCCGCACGTCCTGCAGGACGAGTTCGGAAGTGTCGGACGCCAGGAGGGAGAGCTTCCCCTTCTGGTCGCTGGCGGAGAAGCCGTCGCGCTCCGTCTCGACGATGAATCCGCGGATCGAGCCGATATCGTCCAGGTCCCCGGTCTTGGCCCAGATCACCGCCACGTCGGCCATCGATCCGTTCGTGATCCACATCTTGGCGCCGTTGAGGACCCACTCGTCCCCGTCCTCGACGGCCCGCGTGATCATGCCGCCGGGGTTGGAGCCGAAGTCGGGCTCGGTGAGGCCGAAGCACCCGATGGACTCGCCGCTCGCCATCCGCGGCAGCCACTCGCGCTTCTGTTCCTCGGATCCGAAGGCGAAGATCGGGTACATGACGAGGGCGCCCTGCACGGAGACGAAGGAGCGGAGGCCCGAGTCCGCCCGCTCCAGTTCCTGCATGATGAGGCCGTAGGCCACGTTATTGAGACCGGCGCAACCGTACTCCTCCGGGAGGTTCGCCCCGAAGAAGCCGAGTTCGCCCATCTGGGGGATGAGTTCCCGCGGGAACGTGCGTTCGATGTAGTGGTGGCCGATGATGGGCAGGACTTCCTGGTCCACCCACTCGCGCACCAGGTCCCGAATGGCGATCTCCTCTTCGTCGAGGAGCGCATCGAGATTGAAGTAGTCGACACCTTCGAAAGTCATTCGCGAGTTTCTCCGGATTCCGGGCAGCCCGTGGCTGCGGGGTGAGGGACGGCGGACGAATCCGCGCGGAAACAATGAACGCCGAGCGCGACGGCGGCGGCGGCGAGGAGGACGCCCGCGGCGACTCCCGGCCAGCCGTACACGTGCGCGTTGATGACGAGGACGATCCCGACCATGGCGGCGAGCGCCGCGGCCGGTAGCCCCAGCACGGTTCGTATGCCGGCCCGCCTTGCGGGCCGCGCGCCTATCGGCCGATCCGCCATCGGGTGTAGCCCTTCACGACCTCGCGGCCGATGCGGAAGCCGAGATAGTACGCCGCCACGAGCGGCAGGCCCCACGCGTACGCCGGCAGGAAATCCAGGTCGGGGGAGGTGCGGAGCCAGATGACGACCCAGACGGCGAAGGGCAGCGTGATGCACGCGGCGACCACATGGCGCCCGCGCCGCATGCGCCGCTGCATGCGGGGTCCACACGCCTCGCACGAGTCGTTGCTGTCCAACTGTCCCTTGGGGAACATCTGGCCGCAGGCGTCGCACATCACGCCCTTGAAGTGAAGCTCTTCCATCCGCTCGCGCTCCGTGCCGGTCATTCCGCGCCGGTCATTCACCGGCGGCGTCCAGTCGTTCGATCACCGCGCCGGCGAACTCCGCCGTGCGCGCGGAGCCGCCGAGGTCCGGGGTCTGGGCGGCGCCGTCCTGCAGGGTCCGGTGCAGGGCGGCGCGGATGCGCGCGGCCACTCCGGGTTCCTCGAGGTGGTCGAGCAGAAGGCAGCCCGCCAGCAGGAGGGAGGTGGGGTTGGCGATCCCCTTCCCCGCGATGTCCGGCGCGGATCCATGCACCGCCTCGAAGATCGCCGCCCGCTCGCCGAGGTTCGCGCCCGGCGCGAAGCCGAGCCCGCCGATGAGTCCGGCGACCTGATCCGAGAGGATGTCGCCGAACATGTTCTCGGTCACGATCACGTCGAAGCGGTACGGATCCAGCGCGAGCTGCATCGCCGTGGCATCCACGATCTTCTCGTCGAATTCCACCCTTCCCTCGTACTCGGCCGCGACGTTGCGCCCGACCTCGAGGAAGAGACCCTGCGTGTACTTGAGGATATTCGCCTTGTGGACGAGGGTCACGAGACGCCGGTTGTGGGCCAGGGCGTACTCGAACGCGAAGCGCACGATGCGGCGCGACCCGTACCGCGTGATGAGCATGACGGATTCGGCGACGGCGCGGGGGTCGTTCTCCATCCCGATGAAGTGCTCGATCCCGGCGTAGAGGCCCTCCGTATTCTCCCGCACGATGACGAGATCCACGTCCGGATAGCGGGCGGCCGGGAGGAGGGTGACCGCGGGACGGACGTTCGCGTAGAGGTCGAAGTGCTTGCGGAGCGCAACGTTCACGGACCGGAAGCCGGAGCCGATGGGCGTCGTGAGGGGCCCCTTGAGCGCGACGCCGGTCGCCTCGATCGATTCGAGCGTCGCCTGCGGAAGCGGCTCTCCGACGGCTTCCATGGCGGTGACGCCGCCGAGGCTTTCGCGCCAGCGGATGGGCGCGCCCGCAGCCTCCAGGATCGCGACGGTGGCTTCGGATATCTCGGGACCGATGCCGTCGCCCGGGATCAACACGACGTCGTGTAGAGGTTTCATCGTCACGAAGGTGCGAGTTGATCGGCCACGCGCAACGCGAGCGTGGTGAGCGCGAAGGGGGACGCGGCCTCCGCGACCGCCCCCGCGACGGGGCCGTGCCAGAGGACGGCGCTGCGCCGCACGTCGATGATCGCAAGCTGCAGAACGGCCCTACGCTCCCGGTACGAGACCGCGAGCGGCAGGACGACGAGGCGGGCCCCGAAAAGGGCGGCCACCTGGCGGAGTTGCGTGTGGAGCGGTTCGTAGAGGTGCGCCCGGGAATCCGGCGCGGTGAGCAGGCCCCGGTAGGCGAGTCGCCCCGGGTCGACGCCGATCGTCGGGTTGCGGGCGAGGCGAGCCTTCACCGCGGGCGCGAGCGCCCAGTGTGCGGCCCCTTCTTCCTCTCCGAACGCAAACTCGATCTCGGCGTTGAGGAGGTCGATCGTGCGCTCCGCGCTCCCCGTTCCCCCGATCCACGTCCCTCCGGGGTCCGGCAGGGCCGACTGCACCGGGAGGACGACGACGGGCACGCCCGCGGGCACCGCCGGAGGGACGTCGACCGCAGGCTGCTCGGCCGCCAGCGCCCCGGCGGAGAGAAGAGCCAACGCGCAGGACGACGCCGTCCGCCGTCTCATGCCCGCGCCGCCTCGATGCGGGCGATCTCGGCTTCGATTTCGTCCTGCGATAGCGTGTGATCGCACTTCTTGGCGAGCCCGAACACCGCCTCGCACAGCGCCTCGTCCCCCGCGTCGTATCCGTGCCGGCTCAACCAGAAGCGGACGTTGCTGAGACCGGACACCGGAGAAATCTCGATGGTCTGCTTCCGCCCCACGATCGAAGCCGGGACGCCGCTGTAGACGCGGTCCTCCAGCCAGCCGTCCCCCTTCTGCATGGCCTTGATGATCGCGGCCGCGTGTACGCCGGTGCCTGTCCTGAAGGCGTCGTCCCCGATGACCGGATAGTTGTGGGGCACTTCGACTCCGCACATCTCCGCCGTGAGCCGGCAGTAGTCCGACAGGCGGTCGATCGGGTGATTGTGCGTCCCGAGCAGGTGGAGGTTCACGAGCAGCAGATCCATCTCGACATTGCCGATCCGCTCGCCGATCCCGAGCGCGGTGGCATGCACGCGGTCCACGCCTTCCTCGATCGCCGCCAGCGCGTTCGCCAGCCCGAAGCCGCGGTCCCGGTGTCCGTGCCAGTCGATCTTCACGGACTCTCCCGTGCCGGCCACGATGTCCTTCGCGAAACGCACGAGTCGCCGCACGCCGTGGGGCGTCGAGTGACCGACGGTATCCGCGAGACAGATCCGCCGGGCCCCCGCCTCGACGGCGGCCGAGAAAAGCCGCGCGAGCGTCCTGGGCCGCGACCGCGTCGTGTCCTCCGTTACGTACATGACGTCGAGTCCCTCGCCGATGGCGAACCCGATGGCGTCGCGCGTCGAGGCGAGGATCTGGTCGACATCCCAGTTCTCGGCGTACTGGCGGATCGGCGAGCTTCCGATGAAGGTGGCGACCTCGATGTTCAGACCGGTCGCCTGCTGGACGCGCGCCACGGGTTCGATGTCGGCCCTGACCGTGCGGGCGGCCGCGTTGGCCTCGATCGGGAGTTCGCACTCGGCGATCTCCCGGGCCAGCGCGAGGCACGCCTCGTAGGCACGGGGGCCGGCGCCCGGAAGGCCAATGTCGACGGCGTGGATGCCGAGGTCCACCATGAGGTGGAGGAGTTCGATCTTCTTCTCGATGGGGGGGTCCTTGACGGACGGATTCTGGAGGCCGTCGCGCAGCGTCTCGTCGTCGAGTTCGACGCGGGTCGCCTCGTAATCGTGGCTCCCCGGAAGCGCGTTCCAATCGTATATGAGTTCGTCCTGGCTCACGTCCGCTCGCCTTCGACGACCCCGTCGTCGCCCACGTTCACTCTTCCGCGCACGCCGCGCAGCGTCACGCGGTCCCCAACGAGCGAATCTACGAGGTCGCAGTCTTCGATGACGCTGTCCGCGCCGACGATCGTGTCGCGGAGGCGCGACCCCCGGACCCGGGTCCCCGATGCCACGCTCACGTTGGGGCCAACCGCCGAAGTCTCGACGATGGCGTCCGCCGCGACCGCGATGGCTCCCTCGACGGCGACGGAGTCCGGGAGATCCGGATCCCCTCCGTGCCCTCGCTCAAGCATCGTCCGGTTCGTCTCGAGCAGCGTCTCGGGCTTCCCGCAATCAAACCAGCCGCCCACTTCCGCCGTATGGAGACGTGCGCCACGGTCGATCATGTACTGGAAGGCGTCCGTGAGAAAAAACTCCCCGCGCCCGGGATCCCGGTCCATCACATGCCGAACCCCCTCGAACATCAGCTCATGATCCTTCACGTAGTAGACGCCGATGTTCGCGAGCTTCGATACGGGTTTCGACGGCTTTTCGATGATCCGCTTCATGTATCCGGCTTCATCCGTGAGGATGACGCCGAACCGCTGGTAGTCCTCGACCTCCTTGGCCCAGATGATGCCGGACGCGGAGGCGTAGCGGTGCAGCACGCTGAAGTCGGCATCGAAGAGCGTGTCCACGAAGACGATGATGACCGGCCCGGTCACCCAGGGTTCCGCCAGCGCAACCGCGTCGGCCGTCCCCCGTTGGGTGGTCTGCTCCACGTAGGTGATCGAGAGGCCGGGGAACTCCTCGGCCATGAAGGCCCGGATCTGACCGGCGAGGTGTCCGGTGATGAAGATGAACTCGTCGACGCCCTCGGCTCTGAGTTGCTCGACAACGTAGGAAAGCACGGGGCGATTGGCCACGCGCAGCAAGGGTTTGGGACGGGTGTGGGTATGGGGACGGACCCTTGTACCCATTCCCGCCAACGGTATTATGGCCTGCATGTTTAGCCGTCAGAGTTTCGGGAGAGTGGTCCTGCCGTCTGCGGGGGCCGGGAGCCCGGGCCAACCGGGCCCCGCGGACCGCCAAGCTATCCGCCCGCGGCGGACGCGGGCAACCGGAGAAAGAGGGTTTTCGAGGTGACGGAGGCATCTCCCGACGGCGGTCAGACCAGCGGGCTCTCCCGCTGGTTTCACCAGAATTCGGCGGATACCCGTGAGCCGGGCGGCCCGGAGCCTCGCCTCTATGAGGTGGCCTTCTCCCGGGTCTGGGACCAACTGCTCAAGTACGCGAAGCGGCGCTGGTTGTGGACACTCGCGCACCGCGACGAAGACCTCGGACTCATCTCCGTGAGCTGTACGGTCCCGTTCCTGCGGTGGGTCGATGACCTGACGATCTGGGTCGCCCTGGATGCGAACGGGCTCACGCGGGTCGAGGCGTTCTCGCGTGCGCGACGGCGGAACTTCGATCTCGGCGTGAACCGGCGAAGGATCCGGCGCATGCTGAAGTCGCTCGACCGGGCCCTGGGACCGCGCGCCAGGCTGCCCGACCCCGCTCCCGGCGGGGACGCGCGGGACGCGCCGGGGGAGACGTGATCGGGAGATGGCCGTCCGGGGCGGCGGGCGCCGCCCTGGTCCTCTTCGCCTGTGCGGGGCCCCCTCCGGATGGCACGGCGGAGGCTCGCGGAGAAATCGCCGGCGAGCCGCTCACGCCGGCGGTCGACGCACGCTATCTGACGCACCTGCTCTTCGCCGCTGACGACGGGACGGCGTTCATCGGCTCGTTCGATCAGACGGCCGAGGGCGAAGACCTGCTCCTCGACTACGACGTGCGCCTCGCGGAGGGAGAAGCGTGGCGCCCCCTCGTTCGGACGCACGACACGGTGTCCGTGGCCCGCGCCGCGTGGCGCCTTCTGCCTACGCCGGCGATGGCGGTGCGCGTCGGCGATGCCGGTCAGGTCGTGAGCCTTCTGTTCACCGAACCCCAGGGCGGAGGCACGGAGTCGGTGCGTCTCGTGGCGGGCGAAGAAGTGTCCGTCTGGACCGGACCGACGGGGCAGCGGGAGTCGCTCGGGATCGCGGCGCTGGAGCTGGACGACAGGGCCGTGCCCGGCATCCTCTTTTTTCGTCGTGCCGCCCGGGCGCTGAGCATCCCCGTCGCGTCGACGGACGGCCAGACGTTCGTGTTCGCCGATTCGCTCGGGAACGGACTCGTCGTCCACGCGGGCACCATCGGCCAGCCCACCGTTGCCCACACGTGGCTCCACGGTATCGAGGCGGCCTGGGGCGACGTCACGCTCGAATCGCCGGATCCGGGTCGGACCGGCGGGTCGGACCCGGCCTGGCGGTTCGAGATCTCCGGCACGACGGTCCGCGGGAGCTTTCGGCCGCTGACGGACGAGGACCCCGGGGACGGGACGCTCATCCGCATGGAGGCCATCGTCTACGTCGGAACGGAAGTGCTCTACTTCAACGGGTTTGCCGCCACGCTGCCATCTCCCTGATGGAATTCGACTGGCTGCGCGCCCTCGTCACGGTGGCCTTCGGCGCCCTGGCGGGCGGGATTACGAACCGGATCGCCGTGTGGATGATCTTTCATCCCTACCGTCCACCGAAGATCCTGGGCCGCCCCGTGCGCTGGCTGCAGGGAGCCGTGCCGAAGAATCAGAAGCGGCTGGCGGATTCGGTCGGCGGCGTCGTCGGCGGCGCGCTCCTCACGCCGGAAGACATCACTTCCGAACTGCGGCAACTCGAAACCGCCTTCAGGGAGCGACTGCGGGAACTCGCGGTCGAACTCACCGAGGGCGAGCAACCCGCTCTCGCCGACCTCCTCCCCGAGGCCGCGCTCGTGGAGGTCCGCGAGATCCTCACGCAGATTCTCGGGCAGGGCCGGGAGTTCCTGGCCGGGACGCTGGATTCCCCGGACTTCGGGGATGAGTCCGGGCGCCTCCTCGAGTCGATCCGGGAGTCGCTGAGCGACGAATCTCTCGCGCGGACGCTGGAGCCGGAACGGATCGCCGCCATCCGCGACACGATGGACGGCTGGCTCGCGCGGCTCGCCGATTCGTCCGCCTTCGAGTTGACGGTACGCCGCCACCTGGACGAGGCCGCGCGGCAACTGCTCAGACCGCACCGGACCTTCGAGCAGCTGATTCCCGCGGGGCTCGTGGCCGCGCTGGAGCACGCGATCAAGGACTATCTCCCGGTCGCGATCGAGCGTTTGAGCCGCTTGCTCGACGACCCGGATGCGAGGGAGCGGATCGAGCATGTGCTCGGGGAACTGTTCGACCGCTTCATGCAGGACCTCCGCTTCCACCAGCGCGTCGTGGCCCGCCTCATTGTCACCGAGGAAACGGTGACGCACGCGCTCGATACTCTGCGGGAGGAAGGCGCCGACCGCCTCGGCGGCGTGTTGCGCGAACCGGAGGTCCAGACGGCGATCGCGCGGCACGTCAACGATGGCGTCGTCGAGTTCCTCCGGCACCCCCCTTCGGAGGTCATCGGCGGCGCGGGCGATCCCCAGGTCGAGAGCGCGCTCGATGCGTTGGCGGAGTGGCTCGTGAAGGCGGCGCGGGACCCGGGCTCGCGTGCCTTCCTCCTCGACCGGCTCGAGGGACTGCTCGAACGCTTCGGCGAGAGGAGTTGGGCGGACGTGTTGCATGCGGTTCCAGCCGACCGCGTGGCGGCGTCGCTCGCCGCGGGCTTTCGGTCCGACGCGGGACGCGTCCTCTTCGACTCGATCGCCGAGCCGATGGCGGACCGGCTCCTTCACACCCCGATCGGGCGGCTCGGGCGTTTCCTGCGCGAGGACGCCGCGGTACGGCTGGCGGATACGCTGGCCGCGCCCGCGTGGGACTGGATCGTCAACCGGGTGCCGGAGGTGGCGGGGCGGATCCGGATCGCCGAACGTATCTCGACGAAGATCGAGAACTTCTCCATCGAGCGGATCGAACACCTTGTTCGCGATATCAGCCAGCGCGAATTCGACCTCATTGTGCGGCTCGGATACCTGCTCGGCGCCGGCATCGGCACCGGGCTCGTGATTCTGGATTCCCTTCCGGTACTCGAGTTCCTCCGGGGGCTGTTCGGATGAGAGCGGCGTGCGTCGCCGCGCTCGGCGCCGTCGGTCTCGCCGTGTTCGCCTGCGCCTCCCCCGACACGGCAATCGATCGCACGGAGGGCACGGGCGAGTTGCGCGGGCTGGCGCTCGAACAGCCGTTCGAGGTGCCGGAGTTCGCCCTCACCGATTCCCGGGGACGCCGGTTCGACTTCCGGCCGGAGACCGCGGGGTCGCTCACGCTCCTCTTCTTCGGCTATACGCACTGCCCCGACATCTGTCCGGTGCAGATGGCGGTGCTCGGAGCCGCTCTCGACGACCTCTCGTACGCGGACCGCCGCGAGATCGAAGTCGTCTTCGTGACGACGGATCCCGCGCGCGACACGCCGGACCGGCTGCGGGACTGGCTGGACCTCTTCGACGCGTCCTTCATCGGCCTCAGCGGGGAGTTGGAGACGGTGAACGAGATCCAGGCCGGATTCCATCTTCCGCCCGCGCGGATCGAAGAGACCTCGCCCGCGCCGGGCGCGGGAGAGCCTTACCTGGTGGGGCACGCGACGCCGATCGTCGCCGTCACGGGCGACGGCGTGGCCCGGGCGCTGTACCCGAGCGGCGTGCGCCAGACCGACTGGCGTCACGACCTCCCCCTGCTCCTGCGCCTCAACCGGTCGGTTTCACAGCCGGCGGGCGCGGACACGAGGGGCGACTGAGGCCACGCGATGCAGTGGTGGTGTGCGGCCCAGAGCATTCCGTGGGACTGGTCGTGGCGCCCCTATCCGGGCGTCTGGCTCTTCATCGCGCTCCTGTGCCTCGCCTATCGCGCCTTCACCCGCGGCGCCGCGCCCTCGCGACTCGAGATCGCGCGCTTCGCCGGCGGTGCACTCGTACTCTGGGTCGCGCTGGACTGGCCGGTGGGCGCGCTCGGTTCGGGATACCTGGCCTCGGTGCACATGGTGCAGTTCCTCCTCATCGCGCTGCTCGCCCCGCCTCTCCTCATCGCGGGGCTCCCTCGCGAAGCGCTGGAGCGAGTGCGCGGCGGCAGGGCCACTTCCGTCCTCGAGTTCCTCGCGCGACCGCTCATCGCGCTGCTCTTCTTCCACGCGATCGTCGTCGCGACGCACTGGCCGGAGGTCGTGGACGGCCTCATGGCCTCGCAGGCAGGCTCGCTCGCGCTCGACATGGCCTGGCTGGGCGGCGGACTCGCCTTCTGGTGGCCTGTCGTGAGCCCGATCCCGCACCGGCCGCGTTTTCCGCTCGGCGTGCGGATCTGCTATCTGATCGCGAGCACGGTGCTGATGACGCTGCCGTATGTCTTCCTGACGTTCGCGGAACTCCCCTTCTACGCGACGTACGAACTCGCGCCTCCGGTGGGCACGCTCTCCGCGGGTGAAGACCAGCGGCTCGCGGGGCTGATCATGCGGATCGGCGGAGGCACGATCCTGTGGACGGCGGCGGGCGTCGTCTTCTGGTTCTGGTACCGCTCCGAGAGCGACCCCGTCCGCTGAGGCGCGGTGGCGCTAGTCGCTCACCTGTTCGGTAACCCAGTCCAGGTAAGGTGGGGAGCCGGCGGCCACAGGAATAAAGAGGACCTCCGGGACCGCGTAGGGGTGGAGTTCGCGGATGCGGCGCTCGACCGCACCGCTGCGGGCCGCAGTCGTCTTGAGGATGCCGAGGGCTTCCGCTTCCTCACACACCTCGCCCTCCCATCGATAGACGGAGGTCACGCGGTCGACGACGTTCAGGCAGGCGATGAGCCGTTCGTCGACGAGGGCCCGGCCGAGCCGCACGAGTTGTTCGCGGTCGGGCCCCGTGACGAGCCCGGCCACGACATCGCTCACGGGCGGTCGTGCTCCCTTTCACTCCCGCTCATGGCGTCCTCGGCCCGTTCGTAGAGCGCTTCGATCGCGCCGGCGAAACGGGTCTCGATCACGCGACGCTTGACCTTGAGCGTCGGCGTCAGCTCCCCGCCCTCGACGGTGAACGGCCCGGGGACGAGGAGCACGTCGCGTGGCCGCTCGTAGTGCGCGAAATCCCGGCAGCGTTCCCGCACCGCCCGTTCGATCATCTCCCGCGTCCGGGCGTCCGTGACGAGGTCGGCGTCCGCCGCTTCCTCGACACCGTGCAACTCCGGACGGACGGCCTCGAATTCGGGCACGACGATGACGATCGGGAACTTTCGTCCGTCGCCGAGCATCACCGCCTCCGCCACCATCGGGTGCCGCTTGATCTCCGCCTCGACGGGCTGAGGGGCGATGTTCTTTCCGTAGGCGGTGATGATGAGGTCCTTCTTGCGATCCGTGATCCGGAGGTACCCACCCTCGTCGATCTCGCCCACGTCGCCCGTGTGGAACCAGCCGTCCTCGTCGATGGCTTCGGCCGTCGCCTCGGGCTTGTTGTAGTAGCCCGCCATGATCTGCGGCCCGCGGATGAGGATCTCTCCGTCCTCGGCGATCCGGATTTCGGTGCCGGGGATCGGTTTCCCGACCGTGCCGAGGCGGATGGCGTCGATCGGATTGAAGCTGACGGCGGGCGAGGTCTCCGTGAGCCCGTAACCCTCGACGATGGGCAGGTGCGCGGCGAAGAAGAAGCGGGCCACGGCGGGTGAGAGGGGGGCTCCGCCGCTCACGAAGTAGCGGACCTGCCCTCCGGTGCGGGCGCGCAGCTTCGAGAACACGAGGCGGTCGGCGAGCGCGGACTGGAGACCCAGACCCGGCCCGACCCGGTGTCCCTCAAGTTCCGCCATCGCGCGGGCTTCGCCGACGCGGCGCGCCCAGTTGAAGATCTTCTGCTTTGCGCCCCCCGCCTCCCGGGCGGTGGCTTCGGCCCGTTCGAGCACCTTCTCGAACACGCGCGGAACGGCGGCCATGAAGGTGGGCGAGACTTCGCCGAGGTCCCGGGCCACCGTGTTGGGGGACTCCGCGTAAGCCACGGTGACCCCCGCTCGCCACATGATGTAATGGCCGACCGTGCGCTCGAATACGTGCGCGAGCGGCAGGAGCGCGAGCGCCACGTGGGTGGAGTCGATCGGGAAGACCCGCAGCGCCATGTCCGCGTTCGAATGGAAGTTGGCGTGCGTGAGCATCACACCCTTCGGGTCGCCGGTCGTGCCCGAGGTGTAGATGAGCGTCGCCAGGTCTTCAGGACGCGTCTTTCGGGCGTGCGTTTCGTAGGTCGACGCGAGCGCTTCGGGCGCGGACTCGCCGAGATCGGAGAGGGCGTCCAGCTGCATCGTGGCGAGCGAGGATCCCTCGGGCGCCGTCACGGGCCCGAAGGCGATCGCAAGCTTCAACGCGGGGAGGTCCTGCTCTACCTCCGCGACCTTGTCCAGCTGCTCCTGGTCTTCCACGAATACGGCTCGCGCGCCGGAGTCCGCGAGGATGTAGCGCACCTGGTCGGCGGGAAGCACCGGGTAGACGGGAACGGAGGTGAGCCCCGCCATGACGATGCCCCAGTCGGCCAGCGCCCACTCGAGGCGGGTCTGCGAGAGGATCGCGATGCGGTCGCCCGCCTCGAACCCCTGTGCCCGGAGCCCGAGCGCAATGGCGCGAGCGCGGCGTCCGATCTCATCGGTGGAGGTCGAAACCCAGACGCCGTCCGCTCCCCGCGTCCGCGCCGCATCATCCCGGGGCCGCGAGAGCCCGTCGAGGAAGAGGTCCGGCAGAGTGCCGGACCGATAGTCGTCCGGGAGCGGGCTCGAGGCTTGCACGCTGGTGCCGGGCCGCTAGTGCGCGACCGATTCCGCGACCGGCACCTCCAGCCGCTGCAGAGTGCGCCGGGCATGCTCGAGATGCCTCGGTTCCTCCCGGTCTCCGCGCGCGTAGGCCAGAAACTCCTGAAGGTGGCGCGAGGCTTCCCGCTCGGCGCCCTTCTTCAACAGGAGGAACGCCAGGCCGTAGTGCGCCGCGGTGCTGCGCGGGCGCTCCTCGAGGGCGGCCCCGTACGCACGAACCGCATCATCGGTCAGTCCAATGTGCGTGTACACCACGGCCATGTGTTCCAGCGTGGCCGGATGCCGCGGGTTGTACTTCAAGGAGAGACGAAACGAGATGAGCGCCTCATGGTAGAGCTCCTGCCGAACCAACTCCACGCCCTCCTCGTAGAAGTCCGGCTGCTTCCGTCGGCGCCGTCCGTCACTGTCCCAGATCTTCCACCACACCATGCCACCCATGCCACCTCCCCAGAGCGAGCTGGATCTTACATCTCACTCGACCACCTTCCACACACCCCACACATCTGGCGACAACGGGGAATTATAGCGTCTTGTCAAGCTGTGGCAACTTTCTTGTCAAGCCGTGGCAACTTGCTGACTGCGTTCACCGACCCAGACGGTGGCGTCGGAGGCGACTTCCGCGAACTCGGACGCGACGAGCGAGTCGAGGTCCGCGGGGGTCGGAGTCTCCACGACGAGGCGCGCGCCGGGCCGTGCGCAACGCGTGACCTCGGACATTGGGAGCGCAATGGGAGCCGCGAGCGCGATGCCGTGCAGTGCGCCGGAGCGGATCGGCCAGCGGTGCGGCGCGGCGCCCAGGAGAGGATCGACGCCGGCAACGAGATCCTCGACGGCCACGGCGGCCGGGGGGGAACGGTCGCCGGGGTCCGGCAGCCAGACGAGTACCTCGAGACGGTCTCCAAGGCGGGCGATCGCAGCGGCGTGCGCGGCGAGCCCGGGGCCAAGGAGCACCACCATGCCCGCCCGGTCGCTCACGCCCAGCAGCGCCGCGAGACGCAGTGCCGCCTCCGGAGCGGTCTCCGCGGCGGGGTGCTCGGTCCCGGCGCACGGCGTGGCGCGTCGCGCGGCACCGGAAAGATCGAACCGCATCGCCCCGCGACGGATGGGCACCTCGATCTCGCACAGGGGGCAACCCAGCCGTCCCTCGACCACGCGACGCGACTCCGCCCGGTCGACGAATGCGACGAGCCCGGCCGACGCCTCGCAGTCGGGACAGTCCAGGACCTCGGCGAGTTCAAGGAACATGTCGCCGCCCCGTACCGCCCCCCACCGCCCCGTACCGCCCGGGATGCAAAAGGGGCGACCCGTGGGTCACCCCCCCTGTAGAATCGGATGCAAGGTGATTTCTTGAAGCCCTCCGCAACACGGTTCGGCCCCTCCCATCGGTTTTCGCCGTCCCCGCAGGGCATGACGTCCGCCTCCGGATCGGAGACTCTATGGGCAATTGTTGGCTCAAGAAATATGGCCCTGCATCCGTCTTCGTGAAGGTTAGTGCGGCTTCGGGTTCGCGGCAAACCCCTCTGGCGCACGCCGAACGGGCGACGGTGGCGCGCGGCGATCATCGAAGTCATGATCCTTCCGAACATCTTCCCACGGAGGCGCCATGGCCCGCCGACCCACTCCGCCACGTTCCGTCACGTCGTCGCAGGAGGTGACGGACGAACAACTCGACGCGCATGTCCGCACGCGCCTCGCACTGCTCGGGGTCGATCTCTCCGTGCTCCCCGCCGACGACGAGGAGGCGCCGGCCGATCAACGCCGCATCATGGCGTCCGCACGGCGCTTCCTGCGGTCGACGCCCGAGGCCATCGCCGATTTTGAGCTCGACCCCATGGGGCCGGCGCCCGCCATCTATCCCGCTGAAGTGAGCGCGCGGAACCGTGGGTGAGGTGAACCGGCGCCGCTTCCTCGAGCGGATGACGGCGTTGACCGCGACGGCCGTAGCAGCCCCCGCAACCCTGGGCGCGATCTCCAACGCGGGTTCCCGGTTCCCGGGAGCGACCGGAGCGGGCAGCCGGGCCGTGGCCGGACGTCCTGACGAGCTGAACCTCCCGCCGGCGGGCCGGCCGCAACCTGCGGACCTCACCGAACTCACACTCGCCGAGGCAGCGCGGCTCCTTCGCGACGGCGATGTCGGCGCAGTCGAACTCGTGGAGGCGTATCTCGCGCGGATCGGCCGGTGGGACCTCCGCTATCAGGCGTTCAACACCGTGGTTTCCCAGGCCGCGCTCGAGGCGGCCCGGACCGCCGACCGGACGCGCGGCCGGGCTCCGCTGACGGGCGTGCCACTCGCGATCAAGGACAACTACTTCACCGCCGGGGTCCGCACGACGGCCAACTCGTTCATCTTCGAGGACTTCGTACCGGACTTCGACGCGACCTCGTGGGCCCGGCTTCGCGATGCGGGCGCCATCCTGCTCGGCAAGACCCAGATGGGGCCGCTCGCGACGACGGCCGCCTCGACCCCCACCGGAGAGCGCACGACGGTGAACGCGTGGGCACCACACCACGACAATGTGAGCCCCGGCGGGTCCTCGAGCGGGTCGGCGACGGCGGTCGCGGCGCGCATGGCCGCGTCAAGCACCGGGACGCAGACGGGCGGCTCGATCACGAACCCCTCGAACGCCCAGGGCCTGACGGGCATCAAGCCGACGATGGGCCGGGTCTCGCTGCAGGGCATCCTCCCTCTCACCTACACGCGAGATCACCCGGGTCCCCTGGCCAGGGACGCGGTCGATGCCGCGCTGATGCTGCAGATCATGGCGGGGCCGGACCCCGCGGACCCCCGGTCCCTCGGCCTGCCGCCGGTCCCGGACTACCTGGGGGCGGTACGCGAGGATGACGGCGCGCTCACGCATCCGGAGCGCGGAGGGGCGGTGCGGATCGGCGTCCTGCCGGGCTTTCTCGACGAGCCCGAGCCGCCGGAGGATCCCGGGCCCGACCCGGACCCCGATGTCGACCGCATCGGGAGTTCGTTCCCGCGGCGGGAGCGGACGCAGGCGGCGTACCGTCGCGACGTGGCGACGGTGGAGGCGCGGCGGCGCATGCTCGCGACCCTCGAGGAGATGGGAGCGGAACTCGTCGAACTCGACTTCCCGACCCACTGGGAGACGCTGACGAGCTTCAACTTCAACAACGTTCGGCTCCCGGAGCGCTCCGAGATCTTCCTCGAACACCTTCGGGATGACGTAAGGAAGTTCGGCGTCTCGCTCGCACCATGGATCAATGGGCTGCTCCTTCCCGCGGCGGAGTACGTGCGGGGCTCGCGGGCCCGGCTCGTCCTCCTGAGGGAGATCCTCGACGAGGTATTCGGCCGCTGCGACCTGGTGACGCAGACCGCGCCCTTCCCCTTCGACATGGTGGGGCTGCCGCTCATCGGCTTCCCGATCGGGTTCGAGACCGGGTCGACGGGATACCCGAGGCCCATCGGCGGCATGTTCGGCGCGGAACCCTACGCGGAGCACCACCTGCTCGCCGTCATCGCGGCGTATCAGCGCGCAACGGACTGGCACCTGCGGCGACCCGCGGACCCCGGCGAACTCCGGCCCGCCGAAGGGGACGGGGGCGGTCCGCGGGGCGGAGCCGATGGCTCGGCCGGCCGCGACCGTTCACCGGGGCGCTACGATCTGTTCGACGTGATGGAGCGCGGCGAATAACGAGCCGTCACCATGCGATGCCGTAGTCGTCGCCGTGGTGGCTCGATCCACCCCAGAAGGCGTCGTTCTCCCAGTCGAAGAAGATCGCGTTGATCGGCCCCGACGTGCGCTCCGAGAAGGTGAGGTCGTATCCCATCGACTCCAGCGCGGAACGGATCCAGGGCGGGGTCGCGTCCTGCAGGAGCATCCGCCCCGGGCGCGTCTCGTGCTGGCCGAACGAACCGCGCATCTGGAAGCTGTTCATGTTCGGCGCCTCGACCGCCTGCTGCACGTTCATGTCCCACTCGACCACGTTGAGGAAGAACTGGAGCAGGTTCTGGTCCTGTCCGTCGCCGCCCTGGACGGCGAACGAGAGGAAGGGACGGCCGTCCTTGAGCGCCATGCCCGGCGTGAGCGTGGCGCGCGGACGCTTGCCGGGCTCGATCACGTTGTACGGGTTGTCCGCCTCGTCGAGGACGAAGCTCTGGGCCCGCTGCGAGAGCCCGATCCCGGTCTCTCCGGCGACGACGGCGGGGATCCAGCCGCCGGACGGCGTGATGGAGACGACCCAACCCTCGGCGTCCGCCGCCTGTACGGAGGTCGTGCCGAGATAGAAGTCGTCATCGAGCGTCGCGTGGTCCTCCAGCGACAGTTCGACCCCCTGTTCCGTCGTGACGGCAGCCCGCGTCCCCCAGCGCTCGAGCAGGTCGGCGAAGGGGTTCTCCTCCCCCTGGAAGGGATAGGGATCGCCGGGCCCCGCGTTCGGATCGTTCCGATCCCAGTCGATGCTTTCGAGCCGGGCCCGTGCGTAGTCCTTCGAGAGGAGTCCCTCGATCGGCTCCGCGGGCGGGAAATAGGGATCCCCGTAGTAGAAGTCGCGGTCGGCGAAGGAGAGGTTCATCACCTGGTAGAGCGCGTGGAGGTAGTTCGCGCTGTTGTATCCCATGGCCTGGAGGTCGAGTTGTTCGGCCATGTTGAGCGCCTGCAGCATCACGGGCCCCTGGACCCACGTCGTGAGCTTGTAGACGTCGATCCCCTTGTAGTTCGCGGTGACGGGTTCCTCCAGGTGGACCTGCCAGTTCGCCATGTCCTCCATCGTGATGAGCGCACCGGCCGCCTGCGCGCCCGCGACGAAATCCGCCGCGATGTCGCCCCGGTAGAAGGCGTCGTAGGCGGCCTGGATCGCCTCCTTGCGGCTGGCGCCTCCCGCCAGCGCCTCGGCTTCGGCTTCCACCAGGCGTTCGAGCGTCCGCTTGAGACCGGGCTGCCGGAAGATCTCGCCCTCCCGCGGGCCCGGGTTCTCCCCGTCGTCCGGGTGGGTGAAGTAGACATCCATGGACGACGGCCACTGCCGAATGTCGTCCGCCGAATTCCGGATGCGGCGCGCCGCGTCCGCTTCGATCGGGTATCCGTCCGCCATCTCGATCGAGGGCTGAAGCACGTCTGCGAGGCTCAGCCGGCCCCATTCGGCGAGCATCGTCATGAGCCCGCCGGGCGTGCCGGGGGTCACGGCCGAGAGCGGGCCGACCTCGGGCGGAAAGTTCTCGTGTCCCTCCGCGCGGTAGTGGTCCGGGGTCGCGCCGGTCGGCGCCACGCCGAGCGCGTTGACGCCGATGACGCGCCGTTCTCCCGGATGATAGACGAGCGCCTGCGTCTCCCCGCCCCACGAGAGCACGTCCCACATGGTGGACGTCGCGGCGAGCATGGCGGCGGCCGCGTCCACCGCGTTTCCGCCCTGGTGGAACATGCGCGCCCCGGCGGTGGCGCCGAGCGGCTTGCCCGTGATCGCCATCCAGTGGCGCCCGTGCAGGACCGGCTTGGCCGTGCGCTGGGCCTCGACGACCGGGGGCAGAGCCAGGAGCAGCAGCGCCGCGAGCGCGACACGGGGCGTCAAGACGTTGCGGCGGGAGCGGGAGCCGAAAGCGACAGACATCATGGAATCCTCCGGATAGGAACCGAGCGAGCCGACAGCCGAATATGGACCCCGCCATGTACGTGGCGAAAGCCGGGCCGAAGCTATCGCCGGCGTCGGATCCCGCGCCTCAGGGCCGTGGGCTCGGGGCGCTCGACCTCCGGCGCCTCCGGGGGCGGCGGCTCCACATCGGGTTCGAAGCCGGGGATGACGCGGCGCTCGATCGTGTCGCCCAGGAGGCGTTCGATCGCTCTGATCTCGACCCAGTCGCTCGAGGCCATGAGCGTGATCGCGTCGCCGGTGTCGTCGCCGCGCGCGGTGCGGCCGACGCGGTGCACGTAGTCTCTGGGGTCTTCGGGCACGTCGAAGTTCACGACATGGCGGATGCCGCGGATATCCAGACCTCTCGCGGCCACGTTGGTGGCGACGAGGACGCGGATCGAACCTTCGCGGAAGCGGCGCAGCGCCTTGTCGCGCTGGTCCTGGTGCTTGCCGCCGTGCAGCCCCGCCACCGCGACGTCGTGCGACCGCAGATAGTCGGCGAGGTAGGTCGCCGTCACCCGCGTGCGCGTGAAGACGAGCACCTGTCCCTCCGGCCACTCGCCGAGCAGGTGGTGAAGAAGGGCGTGCTTCTGCGACCAGTCCACCGGATGGAGGACCTGGCGGATGCCCTCCGCCGCGGTCTCCCGACCCACCTGTACCTCTTCGGGATCGGTCATCAGTTGGTGGGCGAGCCATCGGACGCCATCGGGCATCGTCGCCGAGAAGAGGAGCGTCTGCCGGTCGTCCGGCGTGTGGCGAACGATCTCCTTCACATCGTCGATGAACCCCATGTCGAGCATGCGGTCGGCTTCGTCGAGCACGAGAACCTCGACGCGGGACAGATCCGCGTTCCCGCGCTTGATGTGGTCGAGGAGCCGACCCGGCGTGGCGACGAGCACGTCGCACCCGAACGAGAGTTCCGCCTTCTCGGGCCCGAGCGGGGTGCCGCCATGGACGACGACGGACTCGATGGAGGACGACCCGCCGTATGCCGTGACCGCCGCCCCCACCTGCTGCGCCAGTTCGCGCGTCGGCGTGATGACGAGGCCCCGCGGGGCGGTGGACGGCTCCGTGGCCGCAAGCCGCTGCACGGCGGGGAGGGTGAAGGCCGCCGTCTTGCCGGTACCCGTGTGCGCGGTGCCGAGGACATCGCGGCCGGCGAGGATGGCGGGGATCGCCTGGCGCTGGATCCCGGTGGGCTCGACGTAGCCCGCCCTCCCCACCGCCTCGACGAGGTCGGGGGACAGGCCGAGTTCGGCGAAGGGGTGCCCTTCGTCACTCATGTGCGTACCGTCTGCCGGGTCGCGGAGCGCAGCGGGCCGACCGCCGGACCGCCGAGCGAGAGGTCGCACACCAGGAGGTCGTCGTCCGTCTCGCGGCGAACCACCTCCCGCGCCCTTCCGGCCCGCACGAAGACCACGGCGGGGCGTCCGACCCCGTTGTACCGGCTCGACATCGCGAACACGTAGGCGCCCGTGCCCGGGATGGCGAGCACGTCGCCCACCGCGGTGTCGCCGGGCAGCGTCGCCGCCGGCGCGATCACATCGCCCGACTCGCAGTGCCTTCCCACGACGCGAAACGACCGCTCGGCCTCGCCGCGCCCGCGAGAGGCGTTGAGCACCTCGTAGCTCGCCCCGTACAGCGACGGGCGCGGGTTGTCGGAAAGCCCGCCGTCCACGGCCAGTGCCTCCCCCGCCCCTTCGAGACGCTTCCGCGCGTGAACCGTGTAGAGGGTGAGACCGGCGTTCGCGATCACGGACCGGCCCGGTTCGACGATGAGCCGATACGCGCCAAGCCGCGCCTCCGCCTCGGATCGGCGCAGGCCGGCCTCCAGCGCCCCGGCGTACTCCCGGGGCGAGGGCACCTCTTCCCCGGCGCGATAGGGCGCCGCGAGCCCTCCCCCGAGATCCAGATCCACCGTCTCCGGAAAACAGAGCCGCAGCGGCGCCACGAAATCCACCGCCGCCTCGGCGACCCGGGAGAAGAGCGCGGGATCCCGAATCTGGCTGCCCGCGTGGATGTGGACCCCGGCAAGGCGCCACTCACCCGCGCCCGCGATCCGGCGCGCGACGGACGCCGCGACGGACGGCGACATCCCGAAATGCGTGCCCGGCCCCACGGTTCGCACCTTCTCGTGGGTCTCCGGGGTCAGGTCCACGTTCAGCCTCAGGAGCAGGTCGGGACGATGTTCGGCGCCGGTCGCGGCCGCGGCTTTCCGCAGATCCCCGATTTCGTCCGGATGGTCGATGACGATCCGTCCCACGCCGTACCCGATGGCCCGTTCCAACTCGACGGCCGACTTTGCGTTTCCGTGGAGGATGACGTTCCGTCCCGGAAAGCCGGCTCGCCGCACAAGTTCGAGTTCCCCGCCGGAGACGACGTCCACCAGCCAGCCCTCCCGGTCCAGGAGCCGCACGAGGGCCCCGCACAGAAAGGCCTTGCCGGCGTACGTCAGTCCCGCGTCCGTTCCGAAAGCGGCGCGAAAGCGGGAGAGGCGATCCTCCAGGTGGCCTTCGTCGACGACGACCAGGGGCGTCCCGAATCGGGCGGCGAGTTCCGTCAGGGCCACGCCGCCGACACGCCCGCGTCCGTCGTTCTCCGTCCACGAGACGGGCAGGACGTGCTTCACATCATCGTCCCGACGACGGCGAAGCCCGCGGTCGCGATCCCTCCCGCGACGAGCGCATAGGGAATCTGCGTGCGGACGTGCTCGATGTGGTCGGTGGCCGACGCAAGCGAAGCGATGATCGTCGTATCGCTGATCGGGCTGCAATGGTCGCCGAAGATGCCGCCCGAAAGCACGGCCGCCACGAACGGCGCGGGCGGCAGGCCGAGCGCGTTCGCGAGCGGTATGGCCACCGCGAGCATGATCGCGAAGGTCCCCCAGCTGCTCCCGGTGGCGAAGGCGATCCCGCCCGTGACGACGAACACCAGCGGCAGCAGCGCCATGAGCGGGAAGGTGTCTCCGACGACGCCCGCCGCATAGAGACCCGTCCCCAGCGACCTCGTCACGTCGCCGAGCGACAGCGCGAGCCAGAGCACGACCGCCATTCCGGTGAGCGCTCCCGCCCCCTTCAGTCCGACTCGGCTCAGGCTCTCCAGGTTGAGGGAGCGCTGGGCGAGCGCGAGGACCCAGGCAAGCCCCAGCCCGACAATCACAGCCCACAACACGCTCGTCGAGCCCGAACCCTCCCTGATGTCGCCGCCACCCGTCACCCACATGAACAGGGGCATGGAGACGACCATCGCCGCGATCGGGATCAGCATGTTGCGAGGCTTGAGGACGACGCCGTCGGCCGGCGGCGGCGCGATTTCCTCGGGATCCGCGAGCGCCACGGCATGGTCCCAGTGGAGACGTCCGTCCTGCGTGCGCGCCTCGGCCTTCTTCATCGGGCCCCAGTTCCAGCCCCGGAAGGCCGTCAGGCCCGCGAGCACGAGGGCCGCGACGGCATAGAGGTTGAGTGGAATCGCGATGAGAAAGACGCCGAGCGGGTTGGCCACGCCCTGCTCCGACAGGATCCCCAGAACGAGCGCGCCCCACGCGTTGAACGGGATGAGGATGCAGACGGGCGCCGAGGTCGAGTCGACGATGTAGGCCAGCTTCTCCCGCGAGATCCGGAAGCGGTCGAAGAGGGGCCGGGATACGGAGCCCGCGACGAGGATCGTGAGATTCGATTCGATGAAGACGACGATCCCGATCAGCCAGGCCATGATCTGCGCGCGCCGGGCGTTCGTCACCCACCGGGCCTCCTCGACCCAGCGCACGAAGCCCCGCATGCCGCCGTTCGCCTCCACCGTGGCGATGAGGGCGCCGATGAGGAACGTGAAGACGATGACCCGCGCGTTGCCCGCGTCGCCGAGCACGCCGATCGCGCCATCGATCGCGCCCGCGGCGCCCGCGGCCGGGTTCCAGCCGGCGAGAATCGTGTGTCCGAGCCAGATGCCGGCCGCCAGGGAGAGAAAGACCTGGCGCGTATAG
The DNA here is from genome assembly GCA_022826685.1 of Gemmatimonadota bacterium. GTDB lineage: Bacteria > Gemmatimonadota > Gemmatimonadetes > Palauibacterales > Palauibacteraceae > Palauibacter. The sequence goes on from JAJDUL010000034.1 coordinate 22,763, forward strand.
ATCGCGAGCCCAATGGCCAGCAGCGGAGGGAGAAGCGAGGCGAAGCCGTACGTACCGACTTCCTGCAGAGCGATTTCGGCCATTCAGCTCCTCCCCTCTCAGCGCTTCGAGACCCAGCGGCTCCGTCGATCGTAGAACCTGAGGGGTTGGTCCGCCGCGCGCGAGATCCCGATCCGCGTCGTGACCCGGACCGCAGCCTCCGGGACGGATTCTCCCCAATGCAGGGAGAGCGGAGCGTGGTCGAGCCGGTGCCCCTGCATTTCGGGGCCTACTCCGAGCGCCTGGGTGAGCCGGGCCGGGCCGTTGGTGAGTTCGGCGCGACCGCGGCGGCGGCGCATGACGTCGAGACCCTCGGTTGGCTCGACGGCTCGCAGCAGGACGCCGGCCGGGAAGTCTTCCGGTCCGGTGACCACGTTCAGGAGCCAGTGGATGCCGTAGTTCCGGTGGATGTACGCGGTGCCCGGCGGTCCGAACAGCGGCGCGTTGCGCGCGGTGCGGCCGATCCGCTCCGCCGCGTGGCAGGCGTCGTCCTCGGGTCCGGTGTAGGCTTCCGTCTCGACGATCCGGCCGACCGTCCGCTCGCCGGCGCAGTCGGAGCGCACCGTGCAGCCGAGCAGCGCCCGGGCCACCTCGACGGCGGGGCGAGCGAGAAAGTCGGCGTCGATCGGTCCGGACCCGAGGCCCGAACCGGCCGCGTCGTTCAGCTCTCCAACTCTACGCGCCGGGCTTCGCGAACCACTTTCGCCCGGCCTTCCGAGAGCACTTCCGTCAAGCGCGCCGGCTCGGAGTCGATGACCTCGAACACGCGGTCGCCGAAATGGTCGACGAGTACTTCCGCGGTCCGCTTACCGACGCCCGCATAATTGCGGACCATGTGCCCGATGGGCCCTCCGGCCGGCTTCGCGGCTGGCTTTGCCGCCGGCTTTGCGGTCCCGCCGGCCGGCTTGCCGGCCCCTCCCGTCTTGCGGGCGGCGGGCCTGTCGCGAGTCGGAGCGTCCTCGCGCTTCGCGTCTTTCCTTGCCTCTCCCCCGGCCGGTTTCTCATCGGCGACCGGGCCGATACGAGGCGCCCCCGTCTTCTTCGCCGCGCTCGGCGCAGCCGTCCGCCCCCGGGACCCCGACCGGTAACGTCCCAGCGTTCGCCGGGAAGGCGTCTTCTCCCGGGCGCTCGGTTGACTGTCCCGGGTCTCCGGCTCGCGCTTCGGCGCGGACGCCGCGGGCTCCTTCTTCGGCGCGGACGCCGTGGGCTCCTTCTTCGGCGTCGCCTCTTCGCGACTCGGCCCCGCAGCCCGCTCCCGCTGTTCGCGCGCCTTCGGCTGGCCGCGGCGCTCGGCGGACCTGCCATCCTGCCGATCCGCCGGGCCCTGATCCGGCCGGCCCCGATCCGGCCGGTCTTTCGCGGTCGTCTTTGCGCCCCGCGCGCCGGCCGGGTCCTTGCGGCGCTCGGGTCGAGACGGCTCCGCCTTCCGCTGCTGAGCCGGCTTTTTCCGCTGACCCGGCGCGCCCGCACCGGCCGCCCGGGAGGATGGCGCACTCCGTGGCGCCGGCTCTTGCCGGGGTGCCGGCTTGCTCCGGGGCTCCGGCTTGCTCCGGGGCGCCGCCTCGCTGCGGTCTGCCGGCTTACTCGGGGACGCCGCCTCGTCGCGAGCCGCCGGTCCGCGCCGGAAGCGGTCGAGCGTCTTGCGCGCGGCCCTCGCCGCAGCGGACAGGGGGGACCGACCACCCGCCTCGTCCGAGCTCCCGTCCGACGCCGACTCCGCCTTGCGCGCGGGCGCGGCCGGGGCGGCCGCCACGGTCAGATAATGATTGCCGTCCTCGTGCCGGGACATCCGGACGACGCCCGCGTCGTGCGCCGCACGCAGGAACAGGCTGAACTTGCTGAAGCCGAAGACGCCTTCATCGAAGGCGGCGTCGTACTGCAGAAGCTTGCGCTTGGCCATCGAGTCGCGCACCGGGGCTCCGTCCGGGGAGAGTTCGGCCACCGCGCGCTTCAGCGCCTCGTAGGCCCCTTCGACGGCGGCTGCGGAGGGATCCGTCGTCTTTGCCGACGGTTTCCCGGCCTTCGCGGGTGCGCGTTCCTCCGGGGCTTTCGGAGCGGACGCGCGGCCGCGGCCTCCGCGACGGCCGCGCCGACCGCGGCTCCTCGCCGTCCCGGCCTCCCCCCTGGAGGACACCGAGTCCCCGGCCGACGACGATGCCGACGCCGCGCCGGACGGCAGGCCGACATCGTACTGGCCGTTCTCCCGCTTCTGCAGCACGATTCGATTGCGCTTGGCCGCTTCGCTCAGGAATCGATTGAATCGGGAGAAACCGGCCGTCTTCTCGTCGAAGCCCGGGTCCATCTCCAGCATCACCTGCTTCAGGCGATCCGACCGCATGACATCGCCGCGCTCGGCCATGCGCGCGACGGCCCTGCTCGTCAACTCCCACGGGTCGTGCTTCTCGGTCTGGATCTCGTCGGCCGACTTGAGCCCGGACAGTCGGTTGTAGCTGTAGTACTCGTCGCAGTTCTGGACGAGGATGTCCGAAGTGGATTCCTGGAGCCCCACGCCGATCACGTACTTCCCGTACTCCTTCAGCTTCAGCACGAGGCTCGAAAAGTCGGAGTCCCCGGAGAGGAGGATGAAGGTCCCGATCTCGGGGCGCGTGAACACCAGTTCGAGCGCATCGATCGCGAGCCGGATGTCGGTCGCGTTCTTCTTCGACGACCCGTAGGCGGGCGCGAAGATGAGGTCGACGGAGGACTCGGAGAGCGGCACGATGTACTGGGGGTAGCGTCGCCAGTCCGCGTACGCTCGCTGGACGGCCACCTTGCCGCGGATGATGTCCGAATCGAGGAAGTTCCGGAGTTCCTGTCCCAGGTTGGACCGGATCCCCATGGTCACGTTGTCGAAGTCGATGAGAAGCGCCGCGGCGTCTGCCATATCGGCGGAGGGGCGCCGGTGAGGCGCCCGCGTGTACATGTCGTTCATGTCCCTCTGTTCCGTTCGTTGCCGCGAACGGTCCGAGGAGGCCCCTCTGCCTCGCCCCCGGTGGCGGGGGGGATGGTGAGAGGGGTCTACGGACCACCGTTCGCGTTCCCGCCGGTCCGATCGCGGGCCGCTTTGCCCGACGACCGCCGCGGCGATCTGTTCTAGTCGGCCTCGGCGCGTATGATGCGGGCCAGACTCACGCGGCGCGCTTGTGCGCTGGAGGCCTCCGGAAGCTCATCCAGAAAGTGAATGAGATCCGGCACTCTGTGCTCTGCCAGAGATTCGTGGCAGAAATCCCGGATTTCGTCGGCCGTGATCAGGGCCCCTTCGGCGGTAACCACGCAGGCGCAGATGAGTTCACCCAGCACGTCGTTGGGGATCCCGAGAACCGCCGCTTCTTCCACCGCGGGATGGGACCGGAGCTGCGCTTCGATTTCGGCGGGGTGAACGCTGTTACCCCCGCGAAGTATCACGTCGCTCAAGCGGCCGACGATATGCAGGTAACCCTCCGGGTCGACCATCGCAAGGTCGCCGGTCCTGAGGAAGCCGTCTTCCGTCATGGTTTTTCGGGTCTGGCCGGGCTGATGAAAATACTCGCGCATCACGTTGAAACCACGCACGGCGAGCTCACCCACGGACTCGGTGGGGAGTTCCCCGTCCGCCTCGTCGAGCACCTTGAGTTCGACCCCCTCGAGCGGGCGGCCCACCGTGTGCGCGCGTTTCGCCTCGGGATCCGCTGGAGTCGTGATCGAGACCGTGGGGGAGGTCTCGGTGAGGCCGTAGGCGCTTTCGAGATCCGGGATCAGGCGTCGGCGCGCATCGCGCACGAGGTCGGCGCCGACCGGCGCGCCCGCGATGACCCCGGTGCGCAGTGAGTCCGGCCCGGTCCCGCCGCGTTCCAGCGCTCGCAGCAGCATCACGAACATGGTCGGGACACCGTGGACGACCGTGGCCTCGTGCTCCCGCGCGAGCGCGAGCGCGGCCGCCGCGTCGAAGGTCTCCTGCAGCACGAGCGTCCCTCCCGTGCCGAGCGTCGTGAGCAGGGCGGTGAGCCCGAAGATGTTCGGCAGCGGGACGATGCACAGCGTTCGATCATCGCCGTCCAACCCCAGCCGTGCCGCCGTTGCGAGGGCGGTCCGCACCAGGTTGTCGTGCGTGAGGACGACCCCCTTCGGGGCCCCCGTCGTCCCGGGCGTATACAGGATCGCGCACGGATCCCGGTGCGGGTCCACCTCCGTCGGCGCGACTTCCCGGCCGCGGCCGCTCGCGATGAGGTCCTCGAACTGGAAGATCCGGTCGTCGTACCAGAGGTCCTCCTCCCCGACCGTCACCACGTACTGAAGGTCCGGCAGCCGGGTAAGGAGGTTCTCGAAACGCTGCAGATAGTCCACGCCGCCCCAGTTCTCGGCCGAGATCGCGACGGCGGCCTCGGAATTCCGCAGCGTGAAACGCAACTCGCGCGCCGAACAGTTCGGACCGATGGGCACGAGGACGGCGCCCGCTTCCGCGACCGCGAGGGCCGAGATCACGAATTCGGGCCAGTTGGGCAGCAGGACCGCGACGCGGTCGCCGGGTTCGACTCCCAGGTTGTGGAGCCCCACGGCCAGCGCGCGCGCGTGCGCCGCGACACGGGAGTAGCTCCACGACCCGTCCCGCGCCCGTATGCAGGGCGCCTGCGGGCTCAACTCCGCGTGTCGGGCGAAGAGGTCGGCGACGCTGAGCGCGGAGGTCGGTGACGGTTCGGCTGCGATCACTTCGTGCCGGTCGGTGAATGGATGTGCGAACCCTCGGCTTTTTCCGTTACGGTCGCCGACAATCTCAAACGCCCCGGGCCGGTCGTAAAGCCGTTGCGAGAGGTTCTGCGAGATCTTCCTCGGCGAGAGCGAAGCTGTGTCGTCCATCCGCGTCGGTGGCCACCTCGCCGAGTTGCGTAAGAAATACGCAGCGGATCCGAGCCTGACGCGCCTTCTTGTCCTTCGACATCGCTTCCCGGATTTCGGTTGGCTCGCGGTCGGTCTCCCAGTCGCCGCCGAGCCCGCACGCCTCCAGCAGCGCGGCGAGCCGTTCGGAGGTTCCGCGCTCCGTGATCCCGAGCAGTTCTCCGAGACGAGCCTCGACGCGCATGCCCGCGGCGACGGCCTCGCCGTGGAGGAGCTTGTAGCCCTCGAGAGTCTCCAGCGCATGGCCGACGGTGTGTCCGAAATTCAGAATCTCGCGTCGGCCGCGCTCCAGCGGATCGTCGCCGACCACCGCCGCCTTGTGCCGCACGACGCGCTCGATGAGCTCCGCGGATGCGTCCGGGTCGCCGCTCGCCAGCTCCGAAGACCCGCGCACCATCCAGTCCCACAGTTCCACATCGAGGATCGCCGCCGTCTTCACGGCCTCCGCCAGCCCGGCGCTGCGCTGGTGCCGCGGCAGCGACTCGAGTACGGCGGGATCGATGAGTACGGCCGATGGGTGATGGAAAGCCCCGATCAGGTTCTTGCCCGCTTCGGTATCGACCCCCGTCTTCCCTCCCACCGAACTGTCCAGCATGGCCAGGAGCGTCGTGGGAATCTGAATGACGGGGACGCCGCGCATGTACGTGGCCGCGACGAAGCCCGCCAGATCGCCCGCCACGCCGCCTCCGAGCGCGACGACGGCGGAATCGCGGCCGACCCGCGCGTGCAGCATGCGATCGCTCAGCGCGGCCCACTGCTCCCGGCTCTTGTTCCACTCGCCCGCGGGGAACGGGAAGAGATCGGCGGCGAGACCGGCATCCTCCAGGCCGGAAACGACCCCCGCGCCATAGAGCCGCGCGACCTGCGAATCCGCGATCACGGCGTACCGGTGCGCCGGCGCGTGTCGTCGGCAGACCGACGCCGCTTCGGCGAGCAGGCCCGGTTCGATGTGAATCGGGTAGCTCCCGCTTCCGGCAACCTGAACTTCCAGAGTCCTGCGGCTCATGGGCCTCCATCGGAAGCACCGGTCAGGCGCAGATCCGTGACGGCGACACCCTCCGGGTCGATAGCGGCCGCCAACTCGGCGATCGAGCGCCCGAGCGCGGGATGTCGCCAGGCGCCGGCGACCTCCGCCAGCGGCAGGAGGACGAAGGCCCGCTCCGCGAGGGCGGCGTGTGGAATCGTCAGGCGCGGTGTTTCCGCAATTTCGTCCGCGTAGAGAAGGATGTCGAGATCGAGAGGGCGGGAGGAGAATCTCGGCGCGTCCGGGTCGCGTCCCGCGTTCGATTCGAGATCCTTGAGCGAGACGAGCAGAGCGCAGGGCTCGAGACGGGTCCATCCCACGCAGCAGGCGTTCAGGTAGGGGGGCTGGTCCAGGCCGTACGCGGGCGCGGTCTCATAGACCCTGGAGAACCGGGGTTCGACAAGCACCGTCTTCGCCAGACGCCGCGCGGCGGCGCGCAGATGGTCGATGCGGAAACCCAGATTCGATCCCATCCCGAGGGCGACCTCCCGCAGCGAGCCGTCGGTACGGGAGGATGGGATGCGGGAGGATGGCCGACCGGACCCCTTCAAGGCGCGCCGGGCGCCGATTCGCTAACGACTCTCCGGGAGGATCGGGACGATGTTGTTCCCCGGATTCGTGTTGCCCGGCTCATCGAGCGCGGTGTCTTCCGTCGAATCGACGGACGGAACCGTGGGCCCGACGGTGAGGTCCAGACACCCGGTCGCCGACACCCCGGCCAAACCGATCAGGATCGCACATGTCGCCAGGAAGTGCGTGGCCGTCAGTCTCGCTCTCAATCTCATGTATGCCTCTGTACTCTTGCTCGGGATCGTTCTCCGCGGCCGGAAGCTAGTGGGGCGGACGACCGCCGCACAACGAGGAAACGTCCGAAGTCCGCCTTTTCTGACACGCCGGGTCCCGGATGCGCGGAGGCCACCGGAACGAAACCCGGTGGCCCCCGCCTCCAGCCTGAAGACCCCTGCGGGCGCATCCGCACGGGATCCCCGGAGAGGAAGTGCTAACGGACTACGAGATCGGCGTTTGCCGCCCGACTCTCAGTCGCGAGACTCCTCTGGATACGCTCCAGCGAGTACGACGCACGCAGCAGCGCAGCGTCGAGACTGCCCGGCACGATCGCGGGCGGGATGGGGTTCCCGGCCGAACTCGCCTCTCCCCCGCCGAAGGTGTAGATGTCCCGCTGCAGCACCTCGAGATCCGCGGCCGGGATCGGCAGTTGCAGGGCACTTCCCGCCGGCATGATGTCGTTACGCCGTCCGTGCCAGAACTCGAGCCCGCCGAACACGTTGAACACGTTCTCGAAGTGCTCGAACCACATCGCGTCGCGCAGGTTCCCGCAACGGCCCTGCACATCGTACCGCTTCCGCGGCGTGCACTCGCCCGCCGCGTTGGTCGGCACGGCATCCGTCGGGTTCGACGGCGCGGGCGGCAGGCCCGCCTCCATGCGCGTCTTGTTCACGATGTCCGCGGCGGCTCCGAAGTTCCCCATGCGGTAGTGGGCTTCCGCGACGTAGGTGTCCATCTCCTGGTGCGTCATGGACTCCATCGCGCCGAACTCGCAGCGGCTGCAACTCAGCGTGTAGTCGTCGTATCGCGAGTCGCCGTAGTGCGACTGCCGGTACGTTCCGCGCTCCGGACGGAAGATGATTGTCGCGTTGTACCGGTGCCGCGGGCCGTACGAGGCCGCCGAAGGGCTCACCGGCTCCCCGAGCGTGCCGTGCTCGTTGACCGCTGGGAACCGCTTGTCATCCCCGAACGTCATCTCGCGCGCCGTCCGCTGCTCCGTGGGGAACGTGAGCCAGTCCTGGTACTGGCCGCTCTGATCCGCCATGCCGACCCAGTCCATGTGCATGCGGTGCCAGGTCCGGTTCTCCTGCATGAAGATCTTGATTCCGCTCCACCATGGAGTGCCGGAGGAGCGGTCCTCGCCGATGGCCACGAGTTCGCGAATGCCGTTCTCGGAATCCGAAATGACCTTGCCCCAGTTCACGCCCGCGGCCTCCGCATCCGTCCGCGGCAGGTTGGCCGCACAGCGCGCCTTCCAGCTCACCAGGTAATCGGCGAACTGGTTGTTGTCCCAGGGATTCCCGTTGATCCACGTTTCCGGGAGCGTGAACGAGGACGAGCGGGCGGCGGACTCCGCCGCATCCAGCCTTTGCATGGCGTACTGGTAGACGGCGTTGTAGTCCACCGTGTCCAGTTCGCCCGTCAGATCCACCGTCTCGTCGACGATGAACGCCTGATCGTACCACAGCGATAGCAGGCAGTTCAGTATGGCCTGACTCGCCATCGCGAACGTTCGTGCGCGCACGTTACGCTCGCCTCCGGGGCCGATCTCCAGTCCCTCGTCGAGGGCCCGGATCCCGTCCGAGGCCGCCGAGATGCCGCCGTAGGCGTCACCCCAGTTCGCCTCGAAGATGTACGACGGACTGTACGAGGCCGAGTTCGGCAGCGGCTCGCGGGGCTCACGGCCGAGGTCGTTCATCCCCATGTTGCCCCAGGTCGCCGTGTGGCGACTCGACATGTGGTTGAAGGCGAAGTTCGCGTTGTTCCAGTAGTGCCCGATTTCCCAGACCTTGAGGTAGGAGCTCGCGATGAGCGTCTCCACATCGTCCGGGCCCGCCAGGGCTCGCGCCCGGTCCGGCTCGTTCAGGTTGTCGACCGCAAGGTCGCAACCCGTAAAGCCGACCGTCAGCGCCAGCGCAATGGCAGGCAGCGTCAGCTTCCTTTTCATGACCCCTCCATTACTCAAATCCATGTCCATCCGAACCCCCGTTCCTGGAGGGCGTCAGAAGACGAGTTCCGCCGAGAAGGTGAACGTTCGGAAATTCGGGTAACCGAAGCTGTCGTAGCGGTTCAAGGTCGCGCTTCCGACCTCCCCGCCGTCTCGCCCGACTTCGGGATCGTACCCGCGGTATGCGGTGAACGTGAACAGGTTGCGTCCGATCGCGTTCAGCGTGACCCGGTCGAACACGTCTCCGAACACGGACGAGGTGAGCGATTCCGGCAGCGTGTAGCCCAGCGACAGCTCACGGACCTTGAGCCAGTCGCCGTCTTCGCGGAACCAGGAGTTGTCCGACCCGACGTTGTAGATGACCGAGGCGTAGCCGGTCGGCTTGTTCAGTTCGAGCGGCTTGCCCGTCTGGTCCACGTCCTCGCCCCGCAGTTCGCGAAGCGCCCACTGCGCCGTGTTGTTGTAGATCGAGTGACCCACCGACGACTCGAGGAGCGCGTTCAGGCTGAGGTTGCGATACCGGAAGTTCGTCGCGAACGAAGCGCTGAAGTCCGGCGTCGTGTTCCCGAACGGGAGGAAGTCCGTCAGCCGGCACTTATCCATGTAGTCGCCCGGATTCTTGGAGACGCAGGCCGGCGAGTAGTCCTGCACCATGAAGGGATGTCCCCACCTGTACGTGCGGTCGCCGTCCGGAGTGGACACGGTCCCCTGCGTGCCCCACAGCTTCTTGGTGAAGCCTTCCGTGTGGTTGTGCCCGCCGGTGAAGACGAGAAGGCCGTCGTCGTTGACCTGGAAGTTGGCGTTGCAGTCGGAAGCCGACACGCCGACCGGCGCCAGGTCCGCACAACTGGTCGCCAGGACTTCGCCCCACATCTCGCCCAGCGGACGACCCTCGGAAACGTAGTAGGTCGACACCGTGTAGTCGGGAACGTCCAGACGCGTGATCTCCTGCCGCGTCCGGTCCCAGTTCAGCCGGAACTGCAGGCCCATATCCTGCTCGTCGATCGCCGCGTAGCGCAGCGAGACCTCGTACGTCTGCGCCGAGATCTCGCCCGCGTTCTGCCACTGGTTCGAGAAGCCGACGAACGCCGCCTGCGGAACCTGCAGCAGCTGGTCGTCGGTCGTCTGCCAGGCGTACGTCAGGTCGAGACCAAGGTTCTCGAAGAACACGAAATTCAGCCCCGCCTCGCGCTCCGTCGTGAACTCCGGCTTCAGCGCCCGGTTCCCGAGGTTGATCGGGAAGATCGCGCCCTGCGCGACGCCGAACGTCTCGTACTGGGCATAGAAGTTCGGGCGGCCGCCCGCCGTACCCAGCGAGAAGCGCAGCTTCAGCTCATCGATCGCGTCGATGTTCCAGAAGTCTTCCTGCGTCACCCGCCACGCGACCGAGCCGCGGTAGTACGTCTGCCACCGCTCATCGGGTCCGAACAGCGAGGAGCCGTCGCGACGGATCAGGCCGTCGAGGATGTAGCGGCCCTGGTAGTCGACGCTCGCGATCCCGAACAGCCCTTCCGCCTTGATCGAGCGGACCTGGTTTTCGCCGGTGGTCTCACCGATGATCGCGCCGAAGTTCGGCACGTCCTGCACCGAAAAGCGGCTGCCGAACACGCCGTTCGACTTGAAGCTCTGGTCTTCGATGAGGTAGCGGGCCTTCGCGCGCACCGTGACGTCGCCGTCCATGAACGTCCGGCTCGCACCGAGCGTCACCGAGGCATTGATCGCCTCATCGGTGAAGTTGAACTCGCGCAGGCTGCCGCCGGTGAGTTCGCCCGTGCCGCTGGCGCTCGACGTCCGCTCGTTCTTGGGCCGGATCGTGTAATCGTTGAAGTCCGTCCGGTCGAAGGAGGCGTTCGCCTCGAGCGTCAGCCAGTCGATGGCCGCGGGCGAGAAGTTGAGGTCCACGGAACCCATCGTCCGCGTGCGCTTGTCCCGACTGTCGTTCACCGCGAGCAGGTAGAGCGGGTTCGCCTCGATCGACTGCGGATCCGCGTCGATGTCGGGGTACCCGTCGAACGCCGACACGCCCGTCAGCTCGATCGCGGGCGACATGAAGGTGAGCCGCGAGAAGGCGCCCGTCGTGACCGCCTTGTCGTCCTGGTCGGAGCGCGAGTAGAAGCCGCTCGCCGCGATGTCCAAGTCGCCGAAGCGCGTGTCCACGTTCAGCCGCACGTTCTGTCGCTCGAACCCTTCGTCGTCCGGCACGCCGACATCGAAGGGCGCCAGACCCTGTGCCACGCGATCCGAGTTCAGCGTGGCGAGGTTGTCGATGCACTGCGAACAACTCACGACGCCCGCCTCGCGGAACTGGTCCACGCTCACCCGGAAGCTCGACTCGCCGAAACGGCCCGTCACGGCGCCGTAGATGTCCATCGTCTCGCCGGGATCGAAGAACGTGTCCATGTGGTCGAACAGTTCGCCCGGGAACGCCTGGTTCGCGAACGCGGTGGACGTGGTGCCCGGATCGCCCGGGTTGATCTGGTTGTAGAGCAGCGCCGAGCCGAACCCCTGCCGGTTGAGGTCGCGGAAGTCGACCTCGTTGCCCTGCGAATCGATGAACTTCGAGCCGGACGCGTTCATGGTGTACGGATGCGAACGCACGAGGCCGATGTCACCGACGAGCTGGCCCAGGCCGTACTCGCCACGCACGAGGACGTTCAGCGAGTTCGTCTGCAGGCCCGTGCCGCGCTTCGTCGTGATCTCGATCACGCCGTTCTGCGCACGCGAACCGTACAGCGACGCCGCCGCCGCGCCCTTCACGATCTCCACGTGGTCGATGTCCAGCGCGCCCACGTCGGAGAGCGAGGCGCCCTCGGACTGAATCACGCCGTCAATCACGATCAGCGGCGACGTGCTCCGGCCGGTGGCGTTGATCGACGTCGGGCCGCGAAGCATGATCGAGGCCGGCTGGCCCGGCTGGCCCGAAGCGGAGATGACCGATACTCCCGCGGCCTTCCCCGCCAACAGCGACGAGGCGTCCGCCGCCGGGACCGGAAGGTCCTGCGCCGACAGCCGCTCCACCGTGAACGGGAGCTTCACCTGAGGCGTCTCGCCCACCACCCCCGTCACGACGATGTCCTGCAGGCGAAGCGCCGTCTGCTCCACGGAGAAGTCCGCCGTCGCCACCTGACCCGACGCCACCGTCACCGTCTGCGACAGCTCCCGGTAGCCGATCAGGCGAACCGTCACGGTCTGCTCGCCCGCCGGTACGCCGTCCAGCCGGTACGTGCCCTCCAGACCGGACAGCGTGCCGATCACCGTTCCCGCAACGAACACCTGCGCGCCGGCCACCGGGGCCAGCGACTCCGCGTCGGTTACCGTCCCCGAGATCGCTCCCTGAGCGAGCAGCGGGGCCGCGCCGATAAAGAGCCAGGCGCTCACTGCCGTGGCGGCCAGCGCGCTCGCGCGCTTCCGCCGTCCTGACAACCTGAACAACATGGATCACTCTCCTTGTAGCAGTGAGATCCGTTGGTGCTTCGTATACGACCGTCCTTTATCCGAGTCAGGCCGGGAGGCGCCCGCCGGCGCCCCCCGGTCATTTCTCCTCAACTTTCAACGCACGACCAGATCCTCGCTGGCTCGCGCGGCCTTCTGGTGCCGCTGGAGGCGGTGCAGCGTGAGGGCCGCCCTCTCCAGCGCCGAGTCAAGGCTGCCCGGAACGATCGACGGCGGCGTCGGATTGCCGGCCGCACCCCCCGCGCTCCCGCCGAAGGTGTAGATGTCCCGCTGCAGCACCTCGAGGTCCGCGGCCGGCATCGGCAGTTGCAGCGCCGTGCCCGCGGGCAGGATGTCGTTGCGCCGCCCGTGCCAGAACTCGAGTCCGCCGAACACGTTGAACACGTTCTCGAAGTGCTCGAACCAGATCGCGTCCCGCAGGTTGCCGCAGCGCCCCTGCAGGTCGTACCGCTTGCGCGGCGTGCATTCGCCCGCACCGTTGGACGGGACGGCGTCGGTCGGATTCGACGGCGCGGGAGGTAATCCGGCCTGCATCCGCGTCACATTGATGATGTCCGCGGCCCCCCCGAAGTCGCCCATCCGGTAAAGGCCTTCCGCGACGTAGTGCTCCATCTCCTGGCCCGTCATCTCCTCCATGTCCCCGGACTCGCAGAAGTTGCAGCTCAGGGTGTAGTGGTCGTACCGCGCATCTCCGTAGTGCGACTGCCTGTACGTCCCGCGCGAGGCGATGAAGATGATGTTCGCGTTGTAGCGGTGGATCGGGCCCATGGAAGCGGCCGTGGGACTCACACTCTCCCCCAGCGTCCCATTCTCGTTCACGGCGGGGTAACGCCGATCATCCCCGAAGGTCATCTTGCGCGCCGTCCGCTTCGAGGTCTCGAAGGACAGCCAGTCCTGGTACTGCCCGCTCTGGTCCGCCATGCCGGCCCAGTCCATGTGCATCCGGTGCCAGGTGCCGTTCTGCTGCGCCTTGGCCTTCAGGTCGTCATACCAGGCCGTGTCGGACGAACGGTCCTCGCCGACGACGACGACATTCTGGATGCCGGCCCGCGCGTCGGAGATGATCTGGCTCCAGTTCGCACCCGCCGCCTCGGCATCCGTCCGCGGCATGTTCGCCGCGCAGCGCGCCTTCCACCCCACGAGATAGTCGGCGAACTCGTTGTTGTCCCAGGAGTTCCCGTTGATCCAGGTGTCCGGGAGCGAGAACGACGTCGCCCGCACGGCGGACTCCGCCTCGTTCAGCTTGCCCATCGCGTAGCTGAACATGCTGTTGTAGTCGACCGTCTCGAGTTCGCCGGTGAGATCCGTCGTCTCGTCGACGATGAAGGCCTGGTCGTACCACAGCGAGAGAAGGCAACTCAGCATCGCCTGACTGGAAAGGGCGAAGGCGCGGGCCCGGGCGTTCCGTTCGCCGCCCGGCCCGATCTCCAGGCCCTCGTCGATCGCGCGGATCCCGTCGGACGCCGCCGCGATCCCTCCGTAGGCGTCGTTCCAGTGCTCCGAGAACACGTACGACCACCGATATGAGGTCGAGTTCGGCATCGGCTCCCGGGGCTCCCGGCCGAGATCGTTCTGGCCGTTGTTGCCCCACGTCGCCGTGTGCCGGCTCGACATGTGGTTGAACGCGAAGTTCGCGTTGTTCCAGTAGTGGCCCATCGCCCACACCTGCTGGTAGGAACTCGCGATGAGCGATTCGACGTCATCCGGGCTGGCCAGAGCGCGGGCCCGGTCCGGCTCGTTCGGATTGTTGACCTGAAGGTCGCAACCCGAAAAGCCGACTCCCAGAGCCAGCGCGACGGCCGGCAGTGTCAGCTTCCTGTTCATGACCCCTCCATAAACTCAGTCCATGTTCGTCCAACCTCCGTTTCCCGGAGGGGCATCAGAACACCAGTTCCGCCGAGAACGTGAACGAGCGGAAGTTCGGATAGCCGAAGCTGTCGTACCTCTGCAGGCCCGCGTTCGTGAGTTCGCCGCCGCTCCGGCCGACTTCGGGATCGTATCCGCGATAGTCCGTGATCGTCAGCAGGTTACGGCCGATGGCGTTGAGGGTGACCCGGTCGAACATCTCGCCGAAGAGGCTCTGCCGCATCCCGTCCGGCAGCGTGTACCCGATCGACAATTCGCGGATCTTGATCCAGTCGCCGTCCTCGCGGAACCAGTCGTTGTCGTTGTTCGAGAGGTAAACCCCCGCCACGTAACCGATGGACTTGTTGAACTCGAGGGGTTTCCCCGTCTGGTCCACGTCCTCGCCCCGGTCGTCCCGGAGTGCCCACTGCGCCGTGTTGTTGTAGATGGAGTGACCCATCGACGACTCGACGAGGGCGTTCACGGCGAGGCTCTTGTAACGGAAGTTGGACCCGAACGACACGTTGAAGTCCGGCGTCGTATTCCCGAACGGAAGCACATCCGTCAGCTGGCACTTCTCCATGTAGTTGCCCGGGTTCTTCGCCACGCACGCCGGCGAGTAGTCCAGGACCTTGATGGGGATGCCCCACAGATACGTGTTCTCGCCACCATCGGTCGTGGGCACCGTCCCATCCGTGCCCCAGAGCCTCTTGCTGAATCCCTCGGTGTAGTCGGCTCCGCCCGTCCACACGAGGATGCCGTCGTCGTTCACCTGGAAGTTCGCGTTGCAGTCGGACGCCCCGATGCCGACGGGTTCGAGGTCCGCGCAGGTGGTCGCGAGCACGTGGCCCCACATCTCGCCCAGCGGACGACCCTCCGAGACGAAGAACGTCCCCTGGCGGTACGCGGGAACATCCAGGCGCGTGATCTCCTGGCGCGTCCGGTCCCAGTTCAGCCGGAACTGCAGGCCCATGTCCTCCGTGTCGATCGGTGCGTAGCGCATGGAGATCTCATACGTCTTCGCCGAAATCTCGCCTGCGTTCTGCCACTGGCTCGAGAAACCCACGAACGCCGGCTGCGGGACGCGCAGCAACTGGTCGTCCGTCGTCTGCCACGCGTACGTCAGATCGAGACCGAGGTTGTCGAAGAAGACGAAGTTGAGCCCCGCCTCGCGCTCCGTCGTGAACTCCGGCTTGAGCGCCGTGTTCCCGAGGTTGACGGGGAAGATCGCGCCGCCCGCAATGCCGAAGGTCTCGTACTGCGCCTGGAAGTTCGGCCGCCCGCCCGCCGTACCCAGCGAGAAGCGCAGCTTCAGTTCATCGATCGCGTCGATGTTCCAGAAGTCCTCCTGCGTCACGCGCCAGGCAAACGAGCCGCGGTAGTAGGTCTGCCACCGCTCGTCCGGCCCGAAGAGGGACGAACCGTCGCGCCGGATCAGGCCGTCGAGGATGTAGCGGCCCTTGTAGTCCACGCTCGCGATCCCGAAGAGTCCCTCCGCCTTGATCGAACGGACGGAGTTGCTGCCCGTCGTGGATCCGGTGATGGCGCCGAAGTTCGGGACGTCCTGGACCGAGAACTGACTCCCGAACACACCGGTCGAGCCGAAGCTCTGGTCCTCGATCAGATAACGGGCTTTGCCGCGCACCGTGAGGTCGCCGTCCATGAACGCCTCGCTCGCGCCAAGCGTCACCGATGCGTTGATCGCCTCGTCCTCGAAGTTGCCTTCGCGCAGGCTGCCGCCGGTTGGGCCCTCACGGGTCTTCTCGTTCTTCGGATAAAGTTCGTAATCGTAGAAGTCCGTCCGGTCGAAGGACGCGTTCGCTTCGAGGGTCAACCAGTCGAGACCCGACGGAGTGTAGTTCAGGTCGACCGAGCCCATCGTCCGCGTCCGTTCGTCCCGACTGTCTACGATCGCCAGGAGGTAAAGCGGGTTGTTGGAGATCGACTGCGAGTCCGCATCGATCAGCGGATACCCGTCCACCGGGTCGATCTGTGCCAGGTCGACGGCCGGCGAGGCGAAAGTCAGCTGGCTGAACGCGCCGTTCTCGAGCGCCTTGTCGTCCTGGTCGGCGCGCGAGTAGAAGCCGCTCGCCGCGATGTCCAGGTCCCCGAGCCGGGTGTCGACGTTCAGACGCACGTTCTGTCGCTCGTATCCGTCGTCGTCCGGCAGCCCCACGTTGAAGGCCGTCAGGCCTTGGGCGACCCGGTCCGCGTTCAACGTGGAGAGGTTGTCGATGCACGGCGTGCAACGCACGATGCCGCCCTCCCTGAACTGGTCCACGCTCACCCGGAAGCTCGACTCGCCGAACCGGCCCGTCACCGCGCCGTAGACATCGAACGTTTCACCGGGATCGAAGAACGTGTTCATGTGATCGAACAGCTCGTGGGGGAACGCCTGGTTGGCGAACGACGTGAAGGAGTCGCCCGGTTCGCCCGGGTTGATCTGGTTCGCGAGGACCGGAGCACCGAATCCGCCGCGGCT
This sequence comes from Gemmatimonadota bacterium, assembly GCA_022826685.1. Lineage (GTDB taxonomy): Bacteria > Gemmatimonadota > Gemmatimonadetes > Palauibacterales > Palauibacteraceae > Palauibacter. The sequence continues at coordinate 39,212 of JAJDUL010000034.1, forward strand.
CAGGTCGGTGAAAGCGACCTCGTTCCCGTCGGTGTCGATGAAGAGCGTTCCCGCCGCGTTCATCTGGTACGGGTGGGATCGCGTCAAGCCCACATCCCCCACCAACTGGGCGATGCCGTATTCGCCGCGCGCCAGGATGTTGAGGGAGTTGGTCTGCAAACCCGTCCCACGCTTCGTCGAGATCTCGATCACGCCGTTCTGCGCACGCGAACCGTACAGCGACGCCGCCGCCGCGCCCTTCACGATCTCCACGTGGTCGATGTCCAGCGATCCGATGTCGGAGAGCGAGGCCGACTCCGACTGGATCACGCCGTCGATCACGATCAGCGGCGATAGCGATCGACCGGATGAGTTGATGGAGGTTGGACCCCGGAGCATGATCGATGCCTCGGCGCCGGGCTGGCCCGAGCCGGAAACGACGGATACGCCCGCGGCCTTCGCTGTCAGCAGCGAAGAGACATCCGCCGCCGGGACCGGGAAGTTCTGCGCGGACAGCCGCTCCACCGTGAACGGGAGCTTCACCTGTGGCGTCTCGCCCACCACCCCCGTCACGACGATGTCCTGCAGGCGAAGCGCCGTCTGCTCCACGGAGAAGTCCGCCGTCGCCACCTGACCCGACGCCACCGTCACCGTCTGCGACAGCTCCCGGTAGCCGATCAGGCGGACCGTCACGGTCTGCTCGCCCGCCGGTACACCGTCCAGCCGGTACGTGCCCTCCAGGCCCGTCAGCCCACCTATCACCGTTCCCGCAACGAACACCTGCGCGCCGGCCACCGGGGCCAGCGACTCCGCGTCGGTCACCGTCCCCGAGATCGCTCCCTGAGCGAGCAGCGGGGCCGCGCCGATAAAGAGCCAGGCGCTCACTGCCGTGGCGGCCAGCGCGCTCGCGCGCCTCCGCCGTCCTGACGACTTGTGCAACATGGATTGCCCTTCCTTTAGCGTGATAGCCTCGGCGACCCGAACCCCTTCCCCACCCCACAAATGGAAATGATCGGGAGCGCAGCACCGCGGCCCCCGATTATCGTTTCGTAAGCGTTCGCCTCGTTGTTAAGCGCACGCCTCCCGGAACCGTCACTGACGGCGCCGGGAGGCGTCCACACTCCCTGGAAGGGCTGCCTAACCAAACAACCGCCTTCCTGGTTCAAAACCTTCGGGGAGAACCCCTCCCCTGCCCGGGCCTTGCCGGGCTACTGCCTGTTACCGAACGACGAGATCCCGCGCCCGGCGTTCCGCAGCCTGTTGCTCACGAATGCGCTCAAGCGCAAAGGTCACCCGCTCCAGCGCAGCGTCGAGGCTGCCGGGAACGACGCTCGGCGTAGGATCGCCGGCCGAACTCGCACCGCCACCACCGAACGTGTAGATGTCGCGCTGAAGCACTTCGAGGTCGGCGGCCGGCAGCGGCAGCTGCAGCGCCGTACCCGCCGGCAGGATGTCGTTGCGACGTCCGTGCCAGAACTCGAGTCCGCCAAACACGTTGAACACGTTCTCGAAGTGCTCGAACCACATCGCATCCCGCAAGTTGCCGCAGCGGCCCTGTACATCGTACCGCTTCCGGGGCGTGCACTCGCCCGCACCGTTGGACGGGACAACATCCGTCGGATTCGACGGAGCCGGAGGAAGCCCGGCTTCCATCCGTGTCTTGTTCACGATCTCCGCGGCGCCCGCAAAATTGCCCATGCGGTAGTGGCCCTCTGCGACGTAGTGATCCATCTCCTGCGCCGTCATGTGCTCCATCGGCCCGAAGAAGCAGAAGCTGCAGCTCAGCGTGTAGGCGTCATACCGTATGTCGCCGTAGTGCGACTGGCGGTACGTACCGCGCTCCGGCCGGAAGATGATCGTCGAGTTGTACTTCGACCGCGGACCGTCGGAGGCGACCGATGGACTCACGACCTCCGACTTCGCGCCGTTCTCATTGGCCGGAAAACGCATGTCGTCTCCGAACGCCATTTTGCGCGCGGTGCGCTGCTGCGTCGGGATCGAGAGCCAGTCCTGATACTCGCCGCTCTGGTCGGCCATGCCCACCCAGTCCATGTGCATCCGGTGCCAGGTGTTGTTCTCCTGCATGAGCGACTTGAGGCCATCGAACCACGGGCTGTCGGACGAGGAGTCCTCACCCTCGATCACGACGTCCCGGATGCCGTTCTGGGCGTTGGAGATGATCTGGCCCCAGTTGGCGCCCGCAGCCTCGGCGTCGGTTCGCGGCATGTTCGCCGCGCAGCGCGCCTTCCAGCCCACGAGATAGTCCGCCCACTGGTTGTTGTCCCACGCATTTCCGTTGATCCACGCTTCGTCGAGCGTGAACGAACTCGCCCGGGCCTGCGACTCCGCCGCGTCCAGCTTGCCCATCGCATAGCTGAACATGCCGTTGTAATCGACCGTATCGAGTTCGCCGCTTAGGTCCGTCGTCTCATCGACGATGAAGGCCTGATCGTACCACAGCGCGAGCAGGCACGAGAGGATCGCCTGACTGCCCGCCGCGACGGCGAGGGCGCGCGCATTCCGCTCACCGCCCGGCCCGATCTCGAGGCCCGCCTCGATGGCCCGGACTCCGTCCGATGCTCCGGAGATGCCGCCGTAGGCGTCACCCCAGTTGGCCTCGAAGACGTAGGCCCAGCGATACGAAGGCGAGTTGGGCAGGGCCTCGCGGGGCTCACGACCGAGGTCGTTCATCCCCATGTTGCCCCACGTCGCCGTGTGGCGACTCGCCATGTGGCCGAACGCGAAGTTCGAGTTGTTCCAATAATGTCCGATTTCCCAGACCTTGAGGAAGGAGCTCGCGATGAGCGTCTCCACATCGTCCGGGCCGGCGAGGGCTCGCGCCCGGTCCGGCTCGTTCAGGTTGTCGACCTGAAGGTCGCAGCCCGAAAAGCCGACCGTCAGCGCCAGCGCAAAGGCCGGTAGCGTCAGCTTCGTTTTCATGATCTCTCCGTTGTTCAATCGGGTGTCTTCGGACCCCCGCGTCGTGACGAGGCCGGGCCGCCCTCGCAGAGGGCGACCCGCCACTGCCACGGGCAGGGAATCAGAATACCAGTTCGGCCGAGAAGGTGAACGACCGGAAGTTCGGATATCCAAAGCTGTCCACCCGGTTGAGCGCGGCACTACCAAGCTGGCCGCCACCCCCACCGACCTCGGGGTCATAGCCGCGGTAGTCTGTGATTGTGAACAGATTACGACCGATCACGTTGAGCGTAACCCGGTCGAAGACGCCGCTGAACAGGCTTTCGACCATGTTCTGCGGCAACGTGTAGCCGAGCGAAAGCTCACGCAGCTTGACCCAACTGCCGTCCTCGCGGAACCAGGAGTTGTCGGCGTTGACCGAGTAGACCGCGGAGGCGTAGCCCACGGGCTTGTTGTTCTCCAGCGGCTTGCCCGTCTGGTCCGTGTCCTCACCCCGCAGCTCGCGAAGCGCCCACTGCGCCGTGCCGTTGTAGATCGACTGGCCCTGCGAGGTCTCCACGAGCGCGTTCAGGCTGAGGCCGTGATACCGGAAGTTCGTCGCGAGCGACGCGTTGAAGTCCGGCGTCGTGTTCCCGAACGGCAGGAACTCGGTCAGCGTGCACTTCTCTTCATAGTCGCCAGGATTCTTCGCCACGCACGCCGGCGAGAAATCCTGAACCTTGATCGGCAGGCCCCAGTGGTACGAGTTGCTGCCGTCCGCCGTGGCGACCTCGACCTGCGTCCCCCACAGCTTCTTGCTGAAGCCCTCCGTGAAGGCCGCGCCGCCCGTCGGGACGAGGAGGCCGTCATCGTTGACCTGGAAGTTGGCGTTGCAATCGGAGGCCGACACGCCGATCGGCTGCAGATCCGCGCAACTGGTGGCCCACACTTCGCCCCACAGTTCGCCGAGCGGACGACCCTCGGAGACGTAGAAGTTGCCGAACGTGTAGTCGGGCACGTCCAATCGCGTGATCTCCTGCCGCGTCCGGTCCCAGTTCAGCCGGAACTGCAGGCCCATGTCCTGCTCGTCGATCACGGCGTAGCGCATGGAGATCTCATACGTCGATGCCGCGATCTCGCCCGCGTTCTGCCACTGGCTCGAGAAGCCCACGAACGCCGGCTGCGGAACCTGCAGGAGCTGCTGGTCCGTCGTCTGCCACGCATACGTCAGGTCGAGACCGAGGTTCTCGAAGAACACGAAATTCAATCCCGCCTCTTTCTCGGACGTGAACTCCGGCTTCAACGCCCGGTTCCCGAGGTTGATCGGGAAGATCGCGCCCGCCGAGACTCCGAAAGTCTCGTACTGGGCCTCGAAGTTCGGCCGACCGCCCGCCGTCCCCAGCGAGAAGCGCAGCTTCAGCTCATCGATCGCGTCGATGTTCCAGAAGTCCTCCTGAGAGACCCGCCACGCGACCGAGCCGCGGTAGTAGGTCTGCCACCGTTCATCGGGTCCGAACAGCGAGGAACCGTCACGCCGAATGAGGCCGTCGACGATGTAACGGCCGCGGTAGTCGGCGCTCGCGATACCGAACAGCCCCTCCGCCTTGATCGCGCGGACCTCGTTTTCACCGCTGGTCTCGCCGATGATCGCACCGAAGTTCGGCACGTCCTGCACCGAGAACCGGCTACCGAACACGCCGTTGGACGCAAAGCTCTGGTCTTCGATCAGGTAGCGGGCCTTCCCGCGCACCGTGAGGTCGCCGTCCATGAACGTCCGGCTCGCGCCGAGTGTCACCGACGCGTTGACCGCCTCATTCACCTGGCTGCGCTCCTCCAAGCTGCCGCCGGTAAAGTCGCCGACGCCGCCGCCACCGAGGCTACGCTCGTTCTTGGGCCGGATCGTGTAATCGCTCCAGTCCGTCCGGTCGAAGGAGGCATTCGCCTCGAGCGTCAGCCAGTCGATGGCCGCGGGGGAGAAGTTGAGGTCGACGGAACCCATCGTTCGCGTCCGCTCGTCCCGGCTGTCGTTCGTGGCCAGCAGGTAGAGCGGGTTCTCCTCGATCGACTGCGGGTCCGCGCCGATCTCCGGATAGCCGTCCGTCGGATCGATCTGCGTGAGGTCGATCGCGGGCGACATGAAGGTGAGCCGGGAGAAGGCGCCGGTCGACACCGCCTTGTCGTCCTGGTCGGAGCGCGAGTAGAAGCCGCTCGCCGCGATGTCGAGATCGCCGAAGCGCGTGTCGACGTTCAGGCGCACGTTCTGCCGCTCGTAGCCTTCGTCGTTCGGGAGTCCCACGTCGTAGGCCGTCAGGCCCTGTGCGACGCGATCCGCGTTCAGCGTGGCGAGATTGTCGATGCAGGCGGAGCAACTCACGACACCGGCCTCGCGGAACTGGTTCACGCTCACCCGGAAGCTCGACTCGCCGAACCGGCCCGTCACGGCGCCGTAAATGTCCATCGTCTCGCCGGGATCGAAGAATGTGTCCATGTGGTCGAACAGCTCGTTCGGGAACGCCTGGTTCGCGAACGCGGTCTGCGGCGTTGCCGCGTCGCCCGGGTTGATCTGGTTGTAGAGCCGGGCGGAACCGAAACCGGGGCGGTTCAGGTCGCGGAAGTCGACCTCGCTGCCCTCGCTGTCGATGAACTTCGTGCCGGACGCGTTCATCTCGTACGGGTGCGAACGCACGAGGCCGACGTCGCCGACGAGCTGGCCGAAGCCGTACTCGCCGCGGCCCGTGATGTTCAACGAGTTCGTCTGCAGGCCGGTACCGCGCTTCGTCGTGATCTCGATCACGCCGTTCTGCGCCCGCGAACCGTACAGCGAAGCCGCCGCCGCGCCCTTCACGATCTCCACGTGGTCGATGTCCAGCGCGCCCACGTCCGAAAGCGACGCGCCGTCGGCCTGGATCACGCCGTCGATTACGATCAGCGGCGACTGGCTCCGGCCGGTAGCGTTGATCGACGTCGGGCCGCGCAGCGTGATGGACGCCTCCGCTCCGGGCTGGCCGGAACCGGAAATTACGGAGACGCCGGCCGCCTTACCGGCCAGCAACGAGGAGGCGTCCGCCGCCGGGACCGGAAGGTCCTGCGCCGACAGCCGCTCCACCGTGAACGGGAGCTTCACCTGAGGCGTCTCGCCCACCACGCCCGTCACGACGATGTCCTGGAGGCGAAGCGCCGTCTGCGTCACGGAGAAGTCCACCGACGCCACCTGACCCGACGCCACCGTCACCGTCTGCGACAGCTCCCGGTAGCCGATCAGGCGGACCGTCACGGTCTGCTCGCCCGCCGGTACGCCGTCCAGCCGGTACGTGCCCTCCGGACCCGACAGCGAACCGATCACCGTTCCCGCAACGAACACCTGCGCGCCAGCCACCGGGGCCAGCGACTCCGCGTCGGTCACCGTCCCCGAGATCGCTCCCTGAGCGAGCAGCGGGGCCGCGCCGATAAAGAGCCAGGCGCTCACTGCTGTGGCGGTCAGCGCGCTCGCGCGCCGCCGCCGCCCTGACAAATGAAACAACATGGATCTCCCTCCTGTGGCAGTGGGATCCTCTGCGACCCGAACCTGTTCGAGGGCCGAACCCTCGCCCGACGCGGCCGGGTCATTACACCGCGTCGAGACCGAACAAAAGAGCCTTCCGGTCGTCGTTACCTGCGCGTCGTGTCGTGTCACTACTCCTTTACAACGATTGGCGGAACCGTTTTGCGACGTACCGGACGCCGCGATGCCGGATGCGCAACGCGCAACGAGCCGAAACCGCGCTCCCCGCCACACTCCGAAGCTCGACGATTTCCACATGCGGCGCGCGGCCTTTCGGCGCACACCCGCAACTCCCCCGACGAACGGGACCGGTCAACATGAGAGCCAACTTCGGCCCGTGCAAGACCCTCCAAGGGACCGCTTCAGGACCCCGCGCGCGGCCACTCGCGCTTTCGAAACCCGGGACCTCAGGACCCTAGCAGTCCGCCAGAGCGACCCGCGCGAAGGTTCGTTTGCCCCGCTGCACGAGGTACTCGCCTTCTCCCAGGCGGAGATCGCCCTCCCGGATCACCTTCCCGTCCACCCGTACCGCTCCCTGGCGTATGAGGCGACCCGCCTCGGAGGAGGAAGCCGCGAGTCCCGAATCACGAAGGATGTGCGCGATCCAGAGCGTCTCCTGATTCCCGAGCGAGAGCGACACGGCAGGGACATCCTCCGGCACTTCCCGGCGCCGGTGCAGGCGGTCGAACGCTTCCCGTGCCTCCTCGGCCGCGGCCGCGCCGTGGTAGCGGGCCACGAGGTCCCCGGCCAGCCACCGCTTGGCGGCGAGCGGATCGGTCTCCGCCTGGGCGCGGCGGGTATCGAGCGCCTCGCCGGAGGCGCTCGATACGAGCACGAGCCACTCCTCGAGCAGCGTGTCCGGGATCGACATCACCCGCCCGAACGTCTCTCCCGCCTCCATCGCGATACCGACGTAGTTGCCGTAGCTCTTGGACATCTTCCGATGTCCGTCGGTCCCGCGCAGAAGCGGCATGATGAGGCACACCTGCGGCTCCTGGCCCGCGCGCTCCTGGAGCGTTCTCCCCAGCAGCAGGTTGAACCGCTGATCCGTGCCCCCGAGTTCGACGTCGGCCCGCAGCGCGACGGAATCGTACGCCTGCATCATCGGATAGAGGAATTCGACGAGGCTGATGGGACGACCCTCCCGGTGACGCGCGGCGAAGTCGTCGCGTTCGAGCATGCGGGCGACGGTGTACTGCGAGGTCAGCCGCAGGATGTCCGCCAACGCGAGCCCGGCGAGCCATTCGCTGTTCTTCCGGATCTCCGTCGCCTCCGGATCGAGGATGCGGAATACCTGGTCCTCGTAGGTGGCCAGGTTCGACTCGATCTCCTCCTCGGACAGCATCGGCCGCGTCTCGTCCCTTCCGCTCGGGTCACCCACGCGGGCCGTGAAGTCGCCCATCACGAAGACCACGCGGTGGCCGAGTTCCTGGAAGGTCCGCAGCTTGTGGATCGACACGCCGTGGCCGATGTGGAGATCGGGCCGGGTCGGGTCGAACCCCTGTTTAATAAGGAGAGGCCGATCCTCTCGCGCCGAACGCTCGAGCTTGGCCACGAGTTCGTCTTCGGGGACGATGGACTCGGCTCCCGCCCGGATCCGGCGGACCTGTTCGTCTACGGGGAGAAACATCTGCGCCTGGTGTCGGTATATTCCCTATCGTCCCGTCGCGGGTCGCTCCCGCCGGGGACGGCGTGACGATAGAATCGGGCCATCGGCGGTTCGACGCGAGGGGTGAAGAGTGAACGGCCGGGAGAACGCAGGGGGGGAACGGGGATGATCCGTCGACGACGAGGCGCGCGCCGGTCGCGGGGCGCGAAGAAGCGGACGCCCCGGAAGGGCGCGCCCCGGAAGCGGACCCATGTGCGGCGGATTCTGCTGCTCGCGGTCCTGATCGGCGGCGGACTGGGGGGAGGCGTGGCGTGGCGCGGGTGGACGCACGTGTGCGACGAGTGCCCCTCCATCGCCCAGATCTACGCCTTCGAACCCAGGGAAGCGACGAAACTCTTCGCGGCGGACGGATCGCTCCTCGCGGAACTCGCCATCGAACGGCGGACGCCCATCCGGATGGAGGCGCTTCCGCGCCATGTGTATAATGCTTTCATCGCCGTTGAGGACAAGCGTTTCTGGGGGCACGCGGGGGTGGATCTGCTGCGGACGACCCGGGCCTTTTTCGACTTCCTGATGAGGGGGTACGGGGCCGCGGGAGGGAGTTCGATCACACAGCAGCTCGCGGGCAACATGTTCGAGAGCTCCGTGAACCGGCGCGACATCAGCATCCGGAGGAAGCTGCGCGAGATGCGGGTCGCCATCGATCTCGAGCGCGCGTACAGCAAGTGGGAGATCCTCGAGGCCTACCTCAACCAGATCAATTTCGACGGGGTGTTCGGGGTCCAGGCCGCGGCGGAGCGCTACTTCGGAAAGACCGCGGCGCAGCTCAATCTGCCGGAGGCGGCGCTGCTCGCGGCCATCCCGCGGAATCCGGCGGGGTACAACCCGATCCGCCGCCCCGAGCGGGCCGTCGGACGGCGCAATCTCGTCCTTCAACTGATGGCCGCGCAGGGACTCGTGAGCATCGAGGACGCCGAGGCGGCGAAGGCGTATCCTCTGGAACTCGCGAGGGGAGCCCGCATCGAGCAGGACGCGCCCTACTTCGTGGAATGGGTGCGGCAGCGGCTCTACGATCGATACGGCACCGACATCTACGAGAAGGGGTTCCGCGTCTACACGACGCTCGACCCGGATCTCCAGGCGGTCGCGGATTCCGCGCTTCTCGCCCAGCTGGAGTGGGTGGACCGCCACCCGGCCTATTCCGGCGTCACCTTCGAGGAAGTGCGGGCGTGGCCGCCCGACAGCCTGTACCAGGTGAGCCGCGGAGGCGCGGAGATGCCGTACGTGCAGGGGATGTTCATCGCGCTGGATGCGGCGACCGGCGACGTGCGCGCGATGGTGGGCGGGCGCGATTTCGGCGACTCCGAGTTCAACCGCGCGACCCAGGCCATCCGGCAGCCGGGCTCCGTGTTCAAGCCGTTCGTCTTCGCGACGGCGATCGCGGCCGGCATCCCGGCATCGGAAATCATCTACGACCAGCCGTACTACCTCGAGAACGTCGGCGGCGATCCCTACGCGCCGCGCAACTTCGACAACGACTTCAAGGGCCCGCTGACCCTGCGGCGGGCGCTCGCCCGGTCCATCAACATCGTGGCGGTCAAGCTGGGGCAGCGCGTCGGCGAGGAGTCGTTCGCGCAGATGGCCGAGCGCATGGGCATCTCATCGACGGTCCCGCGGGTGCCATCGGCCGCGATCGGCTCGATGGACGTTCGTCCGATCGAGATCGCCAGCGCCTACAGCACCTTCGCGAACCTCGGCGTCCGGGTCTCTCCCCGCTCGATTCTGCGCGTGGAGAGCAGGGACGGCCGCGTCCTCTGGGAGAGCCGGGTCCAGCGTGAGCGGGTACTGGAACCGGACATCGCCTGGATCGCCCAGTCCATGCTGCGCGATGCGGTGGACCAGGGGACCGGGACGCTGGCGGTGAGGTCTCGCTATGCGATTCCCTTCTCCGTTCCGGTGGCGGGCAAAACGGGAACGACGAACGATGCGACCAACACCTGGTTCGTCGGATTCACGCCGGACCTCGTGACGACGACGTGGATCGGGCTCGACCGGCCGCGACGCATCTACAACGGCGCCACGGGCGGAGGCACTGCGGCGCCGGTCGGAGCCGCCGTGCTCGCACACTACTACGAGACGCACGAACACCCCGACCCGTGGGAGCGGCCGCCCGGTCTCATCGAGCGGATCGTGGACGAGACCACGGGGCTGCTGTCCACGCGCTGGTGTCCGATCGAGGCCAGTTATGTGGAGATCTACCTCGAGGGGACGGAACCGACCGAGACGTGCGACGAGCACGGGCCGTGGAGCGCGCGCGCCCCCGGCGGGCGAGATTTCGCGCGACACTAGCGGTCCGTAGCAGAAAAACTGCGGCCGTTCAGGCGATCCGCTCCAGAATCAGCGGTTGCGGTGCGGCCGGCTCGGGAGAGACTCGGATCGCGTTCGCGAGGCGGTGGGCGGCCGTCGCGGCGCTCGCCGTGTCCGCCGCGTGTACGGTGACGAGAGGCTCGCCTTCGGAAACTCTGTCGCCGGCGAGGCGGTGAAACTCGAACCCCACCCTCGGATCGACCGCATCCTCGACGCGCCGGCGACCGGCCCCGAGTTCCACCGAAGCGACGCCTACCCTGCGAGCGTGGACATCGAGCCAGCCGGAGCCGGGGGCTCGGAAGGATTCGCGGACCGGGGCCGTGGGGAGACGCCCGGGGTCGTCCGCCACCTTCGGATCCCCTCCCTGGACCTCGATGAGCCGCACGAAGCGCTCGAGCGCGGCCCCGCCATCCAGGATCGCGCCAAGCTCCGCCGCGGCTTCTTCGGCGCCGGGGGCGCGACCGACCGAGACGAGTAGCTCGGCGCTCAGCGCGAGCGTGACCTCGCGCAGATCCGCGGGCCCGCCGCCTCTCAACGTCTCGATCGCCTCGCGCACCTCCAGCGCGTTGCCGACGGTGCGGCCCAGGGGGGCGTTCATTGCGGTGAGGAGCGCGCTCGTCCGTACCCCCTCGGCGACCGCGAGGTCGACCATGGTCCGCGCCAGCCCACGCGCTTGCTCGAGGTCGGTGATGAAGGCGCCACGCCCGCACTTCACGTCGAGCACGAGCGCCTCGATCCCTTCCGCCACCTTCTTGGAGACGATCGAGGCCGCGATCAGGGGTGGGGAAGGCACGGTTCCCGTCACGTCCCGGAGGGCGTAGAGACGTCCGTCGAGCGGCGCGATTTCCTTCGTCTGGCCGATCATCGCGCACCCGACCTCATCGAGAATGACCCGGAACCGTGCCAGATCCACGGACACGTCGAAGCCGGGGATCGCCTCGAGCTTGTCCAGTGTCCCCCCGGTATGTCCGAGACCGCGACCCGACATCATGGGGACGCGAAGTCCGGCTTCGGCCAGGAGAGGCGCCAGGATGAGCGAAACCTTGTCGCCGACGCCGCCGGTGGAGTGCTTGTCGACCGCCGGCGGACCATCGTCCTCGAACCGCAGTCGCGCCCCGGAGTCGATGATCTCCCGCAGGAGCACCGAAAGCTCGGCGGGATCGAGCCCGCGGATGAACGCGGCCATGAGGAAGGCGGACATCTGATACTCGGCGACGTCTCCCTGAAGATATGCGCGCAGGAAGGCCTCGAGTTCGTCGGAAGAGAGCCGCCCGCCGTCTCGCTTCCTCTCGATGATCCGGGTGGGGAGCATGGGGCGCCAACCTTGTCCGGCCCCGGCCCCCTGTCTAGCTTTTTCGGCGATGATCACCCCCACGCAGGTTCCTTCCGTCATCCTGCCGAGGTCGGTCCTCGCGGATCTCTTTCGCCGTTGCGCGAGCCTGGGCGACGCCGGTATCGCGGCGTTGAACGAGGCGGGGGACCGTACCGGAGCGGAGGCCGTCGCTCTCCTCGGCGACTCGCCGGACGCGCTTTCGGCGGCGGAGTTCTGGGCTTTTCTCGACGAGATCCTCCGGAAGGCGGGCCTCGGATCGATATCGTTCAAGCCCGGGGGAGGAGCATCCGCCGCCATCGCCTGGCGTGACCCGCCGGAGGCGACGGCGGCCGGGAATGTCCGCTGCCACTTTTCGGCCGCGCTGTTGCGCGGCGTTCTGAGCCGCGTGGCGGACCGCACGGTGGAAGTCGCCGAGGTGCAATGCAGCGGCGGCGGGGAGCCATGCTGGTTCGTGTTCGGATCCGCGGAGGCGATCGAACGACTGCGGACCGGCGGTCAATCGCGGGCCGGGGACCGGGCGCACTGAGCATGCCCCGCGGTCGTTTGATGGCGCTCGACTACGGCCGGCGCCGCATCGGGGTGGCCGTCACGGATCCGACACGGACGATCGCGGCACCCCACGGCGTGGTGGAGAGGTCCAACCGACGGGCTCCGGGAACCGCAATCCCGGGCGCGCTGACCGAACTCGTGGCAGAAATGGATCCATCCGCCATCCTCGTGGGTATTCCGTTCTCGATGGATGGGACCGCGGGGGAGATGGCTGAAGAGGCGCGGGCTTTCGCCCGGGCTTTGGAGGAAGCGACGGGAGTACGAACGATCGAGTGGGATGAGCGGCTGACCACCGCCCGGGCGGAACGAGAGATCCTCAGCATGGACTTGCCTCGAGGCCGGCGGCGGCGGAAGGGCCGGACGGACGAAATGGCCGCGGCGTTGATGCTCTCCGCTTACCTGCGCAGCACCCCTGCCGGTGCCGGCGTCCCTCGCGGCTCATGAAACGCCGGTCGAAGGGAACGGGCATTCGCCTGCTTCTCGCCGCTCTCGCCGCCATGGCGCCCGTGGCATACGGGTTCGTCTCCGCCGAGTTCCGGGGCCGCGGCGTTCCCGATGGGTCGGTGGTCGAGGTCCTCGTCCCGGATGGCGCCGCGTCGCTCGAGGTCGCCAGCGTGCTCCGGGAGCAGGAACTGATCTTCCATCCCCGGATCTTCGACGCGTACGTGCGCCTCAAAGGTCAGGGGCGGCAGTTGAAGGCCGGCCGGTACGAGATTCCGCGCGGCGCCTCGTACACCTACCTGGTCGAGGTGCTCCGAACCGGAGCCGTCGTTACAACGCCGCTCACGATCCCCGAGGGTCTTCGGATCCCGCAGGTGGCGGAACGCCTGGCCGCCTACGTCGGCGATTCGACCTCGGTCGTCCTGGCCTACCTGACGAGTCCGAAGCGGGTCGGGGAGCTGGGCGTGCCGGGCCCCACGCTGGAGGGGTACCTGTTCCCGGAGACGTATCGATTCGCCGATGGTGTCGGACTCCCGGTCATCGTCCAGGCGATCGTCGGACGATACAGGGATTTCTGGGGGATCGAGGAGCGCGCTCAAGCTGCCGCGCTCGGCCTGGATGAACGAGAGATCGTGACGCTCGCGAGCATCGTCGAGAAGGAAGTCCGGTGGGACGACGAGCGTTCGGTGGTCGCGGGGGTCTATTGGAACCGCCTTCAGCGCGACATGCTGCTGCAGGCGGATCCCACGGTCCAGTACGCCCTCGGCGAGCCGCGCGCGCGTCTGCTCTACCGGGACATCGACTCCGTTGCCGATCACCCCTACAACACCTACACGCAGCAGGGACTGCCGCCCGGGCCCATCGCTTCGCCGGGCGCGGCGTCGCTGCACGCCGCCCTCCAGCCCGCCGACCACGAGTACATCTTCTTTGTGGCGCGAAACGACGGCTCGCACGAATTCACCCGGACCCTGCGCGAGCACAACAACGCCATAAACCGGATACGCCTCGACCGCGAGCCGGCGGAACGGTAGGACGAGAAGGACCATGCCCGGCTCGCCCGCGTCGGATGGCTGGCCTCTGATGGTGATCACGCACCCGCGGTCCGCCTGCGGACGATCCCTCGAGCAGGTCGTGACCGAATGCGTGGACGCCGGTGCATCCGCAATTCAACTCCGGGACAAGACCGCGGACAGCCGGGCGCTCGCCACGACCGCCGCGCGGCTCCGCGCGATCACGAAGTCCGCGGGCGCCACGCTGATCGTGAACGACCGTCTCGATGTCGCGCTCGCCATCGGCGCAGACGGCGTGCATCTCGGCCCGGATGATGTCACCGTCCCGGCGGCCCGTGACATCGCCCCGCCGGACTTCATCATCGGCTATTCCACCGATGATCCCGAGGAGGCTCGTCGCGCCGCGGCGGCAGGGGCGGACTATCTGGGCGTCGGAGCCGTGTTCGGCACGCGCTCCAAGCCCGGCCTCGCCAACGAAGCCATTGGTCCCGACCGGGTCCGGCTCGTCCGGGAGGCCAGCGGTCTCCCCTGTCTCGGAATCGGGGGCATCACGCCGCAAAACGCGCCCGCGGTACTCGAAACCGGCGCGGGCATCGCCGTCCTCTCTACCGTAATGTCCGCACCGGACCCGGGCGCCGTCGTACGGGAGTTGCTGCGGATCGCCCGGGGAGAAGGAGGATGTCGGCGCTAGCTTGCTGGTGAACGCCGCGGCCCCGCCGACTGGCCGGGGCGCTCCCCGTCGCGCGGCGGCCCGGTCGCAAGGGGGCCGAATCCGCAGGCGTTCAAGGCTGGCGCTACCGCCGACACCCTCCTCCCCCCCGGAGCCAGCACCCTGCGAGCGTGCCCCACCCCGCGACGATCGGCACCCCGGCCCCCCGCCTACCCCCCCACATTGGCGGCGGGGACGGCGAGGGGAGCGGTCGGTGGCGCCAGCCTTGAACGCCCTCAGATCCCCCTGACCTGCGATCTGCTCGAACCGCGATGATCGGCACCTCGGGCCGCGCAGCATCGCCGCGGCGTTCACGAGCCAGCCACCGCCGACCGCTCCCCTCGCCCTCCCCCACCCCGATGCAGAAAACGCCTCGCATCCGCAACGGACACGAGGCGTTTTCGAAAAAGTCGCCGGCAGCGACCTACTCTCCCAGGGCGTCCCCGCCCAAGTACCATCGGCGCTGAGGGGCTTAACTGCTGGGTTCGGGATGGGACCAGGTGTTTCCCCCTCGCTAAAGCCGCCGGCAATCCGGGATCCGGCAAACGAGTCGAGTGCAGGGCGATCGAGCGCGCTGAAGCGCTTATCGACCTCATATGGAAGATATGGATCAAGCCTCACGGATGATTAGTACGGCTCGGCTGAGGCGCTCACACGCCTTACACCTGCCGCCTATCTACGCAGTCGTCTCCTGCGATCCTTCAGGCACCTTTGCGGTGCGGGAGATCTCATCTTGAAGTAGGCTTCCCACTTAGATTCTTTCAGCGGTTATCCCTTCGCGACATAGCTACCCTGCGATGCCCCTGGCGGGACAACAGGTACACCAGCGGTCACTCCACTCCGGTCCTCTCGTACTAGGAGCGGCTCTCCTCAAATCTCCAACGCCCACGGCGGATACAGACCGAACTGTCTCACGACGTTCTAAACCCAGCTCGCGTACCGCTTTAACGGGCGAACAGCCCGACCCTTGGGACCTTCTCCGGCCCCAGGATGCGATGAGCCGACATCGAGGTGCCAAACCGCCCCGTCTATGTGAACTATCGGGGGCGATAAGCCTGTTATCCCCGGCGTACCTTTTATCCGTTGAGCGACGGCCTTTCCACACAGAACCGCCGGATCACTAAGGCCTGCTTTCGCATCTGCTCGACCTGTCGGTCTCGCAGTTAAGCTCCCTTATGCCTTTGCACTCTTCGCGCGATTGCCGACCGCGCTGAGGGAACCTTTGCGCGCCTCCGTTACCTTTTGGGAGGCGACCGCCCCAGTCAAACTACCCGCCTGACACTGTTCCCAGACCGGATTCACGGCCCAAGGTTAGAATCCAGACATCGCAAGGGTGGTATTTCACCAGTGGCTCCACAGAACCTGGCGGCCCTGCTTCAATGCCTCCCACCTATCCTACACAGACGGTGCCCGAACCCAATATCAGGTTATAGTAAAGGTGCACGGGGTCTTTTTGTCCTGCCGCGGGTACTCGGTATCCTCACCGAGACTCCAATTTCGCCGAGCTCTTGGTTGAGACAGTGCCCAAGTCGTTACGCCATTCGTGCAGGTCGGAACTTACCCGACAAGGAATTTCGCTACCTTAGGACCGTTATAGTTACGGCCGCCGTTTACCGGGGCTTCATTTCAGAGCTTCGCCGAAGCTAACCCTTCCATTTAACCTTCCGGCACCGGGCAGGCGTCAGTGCCTATACGTCGTCTTGACGACTTTGCAGACACCTGTGTTTTTACTAAACAGTCGCTTGGGCCGATTCTCTGCGGCCGATTTCGGCTCCCCTGCGCGAGGCAGGATCACCTACCGCCGGCTCCCCTTCTCCCGAAGTTACGGGGACATTTTGCCGAGTTCCTTAACCAAGACTCACTCGAGCGCCTGAGGCTACTCGCCTCGCCCACCTGTGTCGGTTTGCGGTACGGTCACACGTACTCCTCGTTCACGAAGCTTTTCTTGGCAGTACGATTACGGTCCCTTAGCGAAGTCCGAAGACTTCTTCGGCATCGGATCTCGGCTTCACCAGGCGGATTTGCCTACCCGGAAACGCCTACCTCCTTACATCGTTCATGTCCATTGAAACGACGGACCTTTCACCTCTGCGTCCCTCCGCGAACTCAAGCGCAGTATCGTGTGGTACGGGAATGTTGACCCGTTTTCCATCGGCTACGCCTTTCGGCCTCACCTTAGGGGCCGACTAACCCTGAGCTGATTGGCATGGCTCAGGAAACCTTGGGCTTACGGCGACAAGGGTTCTCACCTTGTTTCTCGCGTACTCATTCCGGCATTCTCACTTGCCTGCGCTCCACGGGTAGCCTTCCGGCCCCGCTTCACAGCTCAGGCAACGCTCCCCTACCCCGCGCGCAGATGCGCGCAGCCTTAGCTTCGGTGGCTAACTTGAGTCCCGACCATTATCGGCGCAGATCCGCTTGACTGGTGAGCTATTACGCACTCTTTCAAGGATGGCTGCTTCTAAGCCAACCTCCCAGTTGTCTCCGCAAATCCACCACCTTTGTCACTTAGCTAGCACTTGGGGACCTTAGCTGAAGGTCTGGGCTCTTTCCCTCTCGCGCACGAACATTATCGCACGTGCACTTCCTCCCTGAGACCAACTAACGGGCATTCGGAGTTTAGTAGGGGTTGGTACCCGGTTTAGGGCCCTAGCCCTTCCAGTGCTCTACCTCCCGCAGTCTACACTCAGAGGCGATACCTAAATATCTTTCGGGGAGAACCAGCTATCTCCAGGTTTGATTGGCCTTTCACCCCTATCCACAGCTCATCCGAGCAGTTTTCAACCCACAACGGTTCGGTCCTCCACGAAGCATTACCCTCGCTTCAACCTGGCCATGGATAGATCACTCTGGTTTCGGGTCTGTCCCCAGCAACTCTTACGCCCAGTTAAGACTCGCTTTCGCTTCGGCTCCGCCGCTGAACGGCTTAACCTCGCTACTGAGGAACAACTCGCCGGATCATAATGCAAAAGGCACGCGGTCACCCGACGTCTCTCACGAAGAGAGGGTCGAGCTCCCACCGCTTGTAGGCACACGGTTTCAGGATCTGTTTCACCCGCCTCCCGGCGTACTTTTCATCTTTCCCTCACGGTACTCGTTCGCTATCGGTCACGGACGTGTATTTAGCCTTGGCAGGTGGTCCTGCCGGATTCAATCGGGATTTCACGTGTCCCGACCTACTCAGGAATGATCCAGAGATCGCGACGTCGGCTTCGCCTACGGGGCTGTCACCCTCTATGGCTTGGCTTTCCAGACGGATTCGACTCACCGTCGCGCGACGCTCCGAGAGCCGGCAGACTCTCACGAACCACCCTGCTACCCCATGGAAGCAACGGCTGCCGCCTTGACACCTCCATGGTTTGGGCTCTTCCCCGTTCGCTCGCCGCTACTGAGGGAATCACGGTTGTTTTCTCTTCCTCGAGGTACTTAGATGTTTCAGTTCCCTCGGTTCGCTTCCCAACGCCTATGTATTCAGCGAAGGGATGACCGGGCATCACCCCGGCCGGGTTTCCCCATTCGGAAATCCGGGGATTAACGCTTGCTTGCAGCTACCCCCGGCTTATCGCAGCTTGCCACGTCCTTCATCGCCAGTCCGTGCCTAGACATCCACCCTGTGCCCTTACTCGCTTGATCCATCTTCGTTGACGGCATCAAGCACCTCAGACGCACTCGGCGCCCAGCACTCTCACTCGCTACCAGATTGTCAAAAAAGCGCACCCCGCAAGACGCCCCAGGGCGCTCGCAGGGAAGACAGGTAAAATAGGGTCGGTTCGGAGGAGCGTCAAGCACCTGCCACGGACCCCGAAAGCGTCAGTTCTCCGCTGCCGGCTCCACCTCTTCGGCGAGGACGGCGACCGTGTTATCGAGGACCTGCAGGAAGCCCCGGGCAACGCGGAAACGGCGCGGGCCGTCGTCCGTACGGATGCGAAGGAGGCCCTCGCCCAGCAGGACCACCATGGGCGCGTGGCCGTACAGAATCCCCAACTCGCCGTCGTGCGCGGGGGCGATGATCGACGTCGCGGCGCCGGAGAAGGCGGCGGCCGACGGTGAGATCACCGTGACGTTCAGTCGCCGTTCGGCGGACGCCGTCGCCGTCATGCGGCCTCTGCCTCCAGCTTCTTCGCCTGCTCGATGGCTTCCTCGATCCCGCCGACCATGTAGAACGCCTGTTCCGGCAGGTGGTCGAACTCGCCCTCGACGACCCGCTCGAACGACTCGATCGTCGTCTCCAGCGGAACGTAGCGGCCCGGGATGCCGGTGAACTGCTCGGCCACGTGGAAGGGCTGCGACAGGAACTTCTGGATCCGCCGGGCCCGGTTCACGATGACCTTGTCCTCCTCGGAGAGTTCATCCATCCCCAGGATCGCGATGATGTCCTGCAGGTCCTTGTAGCGCTGCAGCGTGCGCTGCACCGCGGTCGCCACGCGGTAGTGCCGCTCGCCCAGGAACTGCTCGCTGAGGATGCGGCTGCTGGAGTCGAGCGGGTCCACGGCGGGGTAGATTCCGAGTTCGGCGATCTGGCGCGAGAGGACGGTCTGGGAGTCGAGGTGGGTGAAGGCCGCGGCCGGCGCCGGGTCCGTAAGGTCGTCCGCCGGCACGTAAATCGCCTGCACCGAGGTGATCGAGCCCCGGGTGGTCGACGTGATGCGCTCCTGGAGGTTGCCCATTTCCGTGGCGAGCGTCGGCTGGTAGCCCACCGCGCTCGGCATGCGGCCGAGCAGCGCGGACACCTCGGACCCGGCCTGGCTGAAGCGGAAGATGTTGTCGATGAAGAGGAGCACGTCGAGCCCTTCCACCTCGCGGAAGTACTCCGCCACCGTGAGGCCGGTGAGTCCGACGCGAAGGCGCGCGCCCGGCGGCTCGTTCATCTGTCCGTAGATGAGCGCCGTCGAGTCGATGACGCCCGATTCCTTCATCTCGAGCCAGAGGTCGTTCCCCTCCCGGGTGCGCTCGCCCACACCGCAGAAGACGGAGCGGCCGCCGTGCTCCTGCGCGATGTTGTTGATGAGCTCCATGATGATGACGGTCTTGCCGACACCGGCCCCGCCGAAGAGTCCCGTCTTGCCGCCCTTCACGTAGGGGGCGATGAGATCCACGACCTTGATCCCGGTGACGAAGATCTCCGTCTTCGGCTCGAGGTTCTGCAGCGTGGGCGACTTGCGGTGGATCGGCCACCGCTCCGTCGCATCGACCGGACCCAACTCGTCCACGGGCTCGCCGAGGACGTTGAGGATGCGGCCCAGCGACGCCTCGCCGACGGGCGCCGAGATGGGATGTCCCGTGTCCACGACTTCCATCCCGCGCGTCACGCCGTCCGTCGCGTCCATCGCGACTGCGCGCACCTGGTTGCGTCCGATGTGCTGTGCCACCTCGCAGACGAGATCGTGCACGGTCCCGTCATCGTCCTCCCAGGACACCGAGAGCGCGTTGTAGATCTCCGGCAAGTGCTCGGGCTCGAACTCCGCATCGATCGTGGGTCCGATGACCTGCACGACCCTGCCTGTGCCTCGTTCGGTCGATCCTTCAGACATATGTCAGCCTCATGGCTATCGGTTCTCGGGGGCGCCGCCGCCCCTGTACGCTGTTTGTCCGTTACCCGTCCAACGCGTCCGCGCCGCCGATGATCTCCGCGATCTGATTCGTGATCTCGGCCTGTCGGGCTCGGTTGTACGTCCGCCGCAGGTTGTCGAGGAAATCGTTGGCGTTGTCCGTCGCCGACTTCATCGCCGTCCGGCGGGCCGCCTGCTCCGCCGCCGCCGTCTCCAGGAGCGCGCTGTATGTCGAGTTCGTCACGTAGAGCGGCAGGAGATGATCGAGGATTTCCTCCTCCGACGGATCCAGGATGTAAAAAGGCTGCGGGCCCTTGCGCGCCTCGCCTACACCGACCGGGAGCACCTGCCGGACCGAAGGGGGCGTGCTCACCATGTTCCGGAACTCCGCGAAGACGAGCCGCACGGCGTCCAGCTCGCCCGCCACGAAGCGGGCGGCCAGGTCGTCGATGAGCGCGCGGGCGTCATCCGTCGTCGGAGGATCCCCCAGGTCGTTGCGCGTGTGCGCCATCTCGACGCCGCGGAACCGGAAGTACGAGATCCCCTTGTTCCCGTAGACGTGGAACTCGACCCGGGCTCCGGCTTCATCCAGTTCGGCGAGCTGCGCCTGCGCGGTGCGAATGAGATTCGCGTTGAAGGCGCCGCACAGCCCGCGATTGCTCGTCACGAGCACCACCGCGGCGCGTTCGATGCGCGCGGGCTGACGCAGAAGCGGCCGGGATTCCGCCAGATCCGGCGTGGCGAGCCGGGCGATCATGTCCATCAGTTCGGCCGAGTAGGGACGTGCGCGGATCACCCGCCCCTGCGCCTGCGCGAGCTTGGCGGTCGCGACCATCTCCATGGTGCGCGTGATCTTCTTCGTGCTGTCGACGGATTTCATCCGCCGATAGATGTCCCTCGACTTGCTCATGCCGCGGCGTCCGAGGCGTCCCCTCGGGAGGCGTCGTCATGGACGAAGGTGTCCGAGTAGGACTCGATCGCCTCGCGGAGCGCGGCTTCGGTTTCGTCCGACATCACGTTCTCCGTCCGGATCGCCTCCCCGACCTCCGGATGGTTCGTGCCCATGTACTCGAGGAACCCGACTTCCCAGCCGCGGATCCGCGACACGTCCAGGCCGTCCAGGAAGCCCTGCGTGGCCGCGAAGATCACCATCACCTGCTCCTCGACCGGCATCGGCTCGTACTGGCCCTGCTTCAGGATCTCGACGGTGCGCCGGCCCCGGTCCAGCTGCCGCTGCGTCGCGGCGTCCAGCTCCGTGCCGAACTGCGCGAAAGCCTCGATCTCGCGGAACTGCGCCAGGTCGAGCCGCAGACGTCCGGCGACCTTCTTCATCGCCTTGATCTGGGCGTTTCCGCCCACGCGCGAGACCGAGATCCCCACGTTCACGGCCGGGCGCACACCCGAATAAAAGAGGTCGGTCTCGAGGAAGATCTGACCGTCGGTGATCGAGATCACGTTCGTCGGGATGTAGGCGGACACGTCGCCGGCCGCCGTCTGGATGATCGGGAGCGCGGTCAGCGAACCGCCGGGCTTCCGGATGTCCGGGTGGCCGGCGATCGCTTCGGGATCGTTGCTGATCTTGGCGGCCCGCTCGAGCAGGCGGCTGTGCAGATAGAAGACGTCGCCCGGGTATGCCTCGCGCCCCGGCGGACGCCGCAGGATGAGCGACGCCTCGCGGTAGGCGTCGGCCTGCTTCGTGAGGTCGTCGTAGATGACGAGGACGGCCTTCCCTTCCTCGTACATGAAGTACTCGCCGATCGCGCACGCGGCGTAGGGGGCCATGAACTGCATCGGCGCGGGCTCCGACGCGTTCGCGGCGACCACGACCGTGTAGTCGAGCGCGCCCTCCTCGCGGAGCCTTTCGACGATGCCGGCGACGGTCGAGCCCTTCTGCCCGATCGCGCAGTAGACGCAAACGACGTCCTCGCCCTTCTGGTTGATGATCGCGTCGATCGCCACGGCCGTCTTGCCCGTGCCCCGGTCCCCGATGATCAGTTCCCGCTGGCCGCGGCCGATCGGAATCATGGAGTCGATCGCCTTGAGACCCGTCTGGAGCGGCTCGTTCACCGGCTGGCGGTACACGATGCCGGGCGCCTTCCGGTCGACCTTCATGTAGGTGACGGTCTCGATCGGCCCGCGGCCGTCGCGCGGCTGCCCCAGCGTGTCCACGACGCGGCCGAGGATCTCCGGACCGACGGGCACGGAGAGGACGCGGCCGGTGCGGCGCACCGGATCTCCCTCCTTGAGGGCCAGGTAGTCGCCGAGGATCACGGCGCCGATGTTGTCTTCCTCGAGGTTCGAGGCGAGACCGATCACGGAAACCCCGGTGTCGCGGGACGTGATTTCCAGCATCTCGTTCGCGACGCACGTGGAGAGACCCCAGATGCGGGCGACGCCGTCCTTCACCTCGAGGACCTCGCCGACCTCCTCGACCCGGAGTTCCTCCTCGTAGCGGTCGATCTGCTCGAGCAGGGCCTTCTTGATCTCGCTCGCTCGAAGGGAGCTGTCGAAACCTGTCATCGTCTTCTCTTCTCTATTTTTGTTACCGAGCGTTTCGTTACCGAGCGTCTCAGTACAGTTCGCGCCGCATCTGCTCGAGTTGCCGCCGCAGCGAGGCGTCCAGCAACTCGTCGCCGACGCGGATGATCACGCCGCCCAGAATCTTCGGGTCCTCGTGGAACTCCGGGACGACCTCCCGCTCGAAGCGCCGCTCCAGCGCCGACACCACCTCGCTCCGGACGCGGTCATCCGCCGCGAAGGGCAGCGTCACCGTAGCGCGGACCCGTCCCGCCCTCTCGTCCAGAAGATCGCGGTAGGCGCGCGCGATCCCGGGGAGGGCCCGCTGCCGGTGGCGATCCAGGATGACGAGCAGAAAGCGGACGAAGTGATCCGGGGCCTTCTCGGAAAGCGCCGCCTGGATCGCCTCCTTCTTCTCGAACAGCGACACCGCGGGCACCTCGAGGAAGCGCTGAAAGTCCGGGACGCTCGTGTACAGATCCCCGATCTCCTCGATCAGCCGCCCGTACTCCGTCTCGCTCCCGTCCCGCGCCGCGAGTTCGAAGAGAGTCGCCGCGTAGTTGCGGGCCACCGCCGACGCGCTCATCGCTCCGTCACCGGTCCGCTAGACGTCCGACACGAAGTCGTGGACCAGACGCCGGTTCTCCTCGGCGTCCAGCCGCGCCCGGATCAGCCGCTCGGAGGCCGCCAGCGCGAGATCCACGGCATCCCGCCGGATCTCCTCGCGCAGACGATCCCGCTCGTGACCGATCTCGCGGCGCGCGTCATCGAGCATCTGCGACTGCTGCGCCCGCGCCTCCTCCAGCATCTCCTTGCGGAGGCCGTCGGCGTGCTGCCGGGCGTTCTCGAGCATCTCGCGAGCTTCGCTGCGGGCCGCTTCGAGCGCGGCCTCCTGCTGCGAGAGCAGTCCCTTCGCCTCGTCGCGCGCGGAGAGGGCATCGTCGATCGCGCCCTGGATCTTCGCGTGCCTCTGCTCGAGTCCGCCCGCGATGAGCGGGAAGACCCACTTCGCCAGGACGAGGAGCGTGAGCCCGAACAGGATCCAGGTCCACACCACGAGCCCCAGATTGAGCGAGAAGATCCCCGTCTCCGGCTGGGCGGCCAGCTTCACTGGCGCCGCAATACTCCAGAGCGCGCCGAGACCGGCCAGTCGCATCAGAGGCCGCCGCGGATGAAGCCGGCGATCACGAGTCCGAACAGCGCCACACCCTCGATGAACACGGCCAGCACGATCGCCGCCGTCTGGATGGTCTGCGCTTCCTCGGGCTGGCGAGCCATCGCTTCCGTCATGCGCCCGCCGATGAGACCGATTCCGATACCGGCTCCGAGCACGGAGAGCCCGCCACCGACGATGGCGAGACCGATCGCGAGGCCGTCTCCCGTCGACATGCCCTGCAGCAGCGTCAACATGTTCAGCATCGTTTGCTCCAGTTTCCTTTCTCAGTCGGGGGTTCGGACGTCACCCCCCGTTCCATCCGCGCCTCCCCGGCGCGGAAGTTGCCCGCGGACCCTCCCGGGTCAGTGCGCGTGGCGAATCAACCCGATGAACACCGAGACCAGCATCGCGAAGATGTACGCCTGAAGAAGCGCGATGAAGATCTCCAGCATCATCACGAACAGCGCGAGGCCCATGGACCCCAGAATCGTCGCGGCTCCGACGGTCGTTCCGAAAACTCCCTGTCCGACCATCGAGCCGTAGGTGAGGATGAGACCCATGAAGGCGAGGATGACGAAGTGTCCCGCCGTCATGTTGGCGAAGAGCCGGATCGCGAGCGCCATGATCTTCGAGAACTTCGCGATGAGTTCGACCGGGGCCATGATGAGCAGCGTGACCGGCTTCAGCGGCCCGGGCAGCCCGGGCGGCAGGAAGAAGACGGTCTTCGCGTATCCGACCGGACCGAGGGCGATGAATCCCGCCGTCTCGATCACGACGAGCGCGATGATCGCGAGCGCGGCCGTGACCATGATGTTCCCCGTCGCCGTCGCGCCGAACGGGATCAGGCCGAGCAGGTTCGCATAGAGGATGAAGAAGAAGAGCGTGATGACGAGCGGGACGAACCTCTCGCCTCCGCGGCCGATGTTGGCCATCACGACGTCATCTCTCAGGTACAGGTAGAAGGCCTCGATCCCGTTGAGGACCCCACCGGGCGCCTTCTCGCCCCCCTTGAGCCGCTCCGTCGAACGCGCGGCGATGAACATCGTCACGATCGTGAGAACGGCGGCGAACACGAGGAACAGCACGTGCTTCGTGATCGAGAGGTCGATCTCGAGGCCGCCGATATTGAAGGCCGGGATCTCCGGGAGATGGATCTCGCCGAAGGGTCCGAACTCCCAGATGCTCGAGTCCACGACGTGGTGCATCATGACTTCGGTGCCCCACTCCTCGGCGTGCCCGCCCGCCGCGGCGGCTTCGCCGTGGTGTTCCTGGGCGGCCGCAGCCGCGGGAGCGGCGTGCTCCTGCACCCGGTCCGCGAGACTCCTCAGGGAGGCCATCGATCTATCCAGCACCCGGTTCATCCGGTCGTGCGTTCCGTGTCGAGTTGGTCTTCTTGGTCTTCGTGCGCGCGAGCGCGAGCCACAAGGCTTCCGTCCACAACAGCACCAGCATGGCGAGTCCGTACGCGATGGGCAGGTCGGGCGTCGCCGACCCCGTCCATGCGAGTCCGCCCGTCACGACCAGCCCTCCCATGCGGAGGCCGATCCCGGCCAGCCAGGGCCGGGTCGCCCGCCGTCCTTCCAGGAGCGCCCGGTTCAGCGGCCAGACCGCCACCACCTGAATCAGCCAGGCCGTCGCGATCCCCCACGTGCGCTCGCCGTCCTGCAGCCACGCGACCGCCACCGCCGCCAGCCCCAACGTGGCCAGCGCATAGGTCGGCGTACGCCGCGTCCAGCCGGCGGGAATCCTCTTCACTTCCTGCGGTCCGCCTCCCCGTCGTCGGAGCGGCCGCGCTGCGCGGCCAGCCGGCCGAACATGCTGTAGCAGCCTCCCGCGAACCCCGCGAACACGCCGAGGAGCACGAAGAGAGGCGCGGTCCCGAGACGGTTGTCGAGCCAGTTGCCGCCGACGGCAAGGAGCGCAATCGCCAGGCCCATCGCGATGCCGAGGCTCGCGAATTCCGAGCCCGCCGCCTTCGCGTACCGGCGGCCGATGCTCCCCTTTGGTTTCTCGGGTTCCGGCCGGTTTGTCGAACCGGGAGGCGGCTGGTGCATGGGGACAGATCTCCGTCGTCAGAGCCCCACGCCGACCGCTTGTGAAAAATTTCCCAAGCCCAATCTGTCCGCTTGTGAAAAATTTCGCAATGCCGGTTTCGCTTGACGCTGGGCAGAGAAGGCCTAGGTTGCTGCCACCATATTGAAGGCCTCTGGTCAACTCCGAAATGGCCTCGCCGACGCCCGGGTCTCGCATTCCCGCGGCCCCCCTCACGCCTGGAGCCGATTGAGTCTTGGAAGCCGGTCGAAAGGTCGAGACGGATGACGTTCGGCTGCTCGAGGAACTGGGTCACGCCCGGCTTCAGATCGAGGAGGAAGTCGGTAAGCGGATCATCGGGCAGCGGGAGATCGTCGAGAAGCTGCTCATCACGCTGCTCGCCGACGGACACGCGCTCCTGGTCGGCGTCCCCGGCCTGGCCAAGACGCTGCTCGTCTCGACGCTCGCCGAAGCTCTTCACCTGGAGTTCAGCCGGATCCAGTTCACGCCGGACCTCATGCCCTCCGACATCACCGGGACGGAGGTGCTCCAGGACGACCAGCGCACGGGAGAGCGCCGTTTCGCCTTCGTCCGGGGGCCGATCTTCGCGGATGTCATCCTGGCGGACGAGATCAACCGGACGCCGCCCAAGACGCAGGCCGCCCTTCTGCAGGCGATGCAGGAGGGGGAGGTCACGGTCGGCAGCGAGACGTTCCCGCTCGGCCGCCCGTTCTTCGTCCTCGCGACGCAGAACCCGATCGAGCAGGAGGGAACGTACCCCCTGCCCGAAGCTCAGCTCGACCGCTTCATGTTCGAGCTTCGGATCGGGTATCCGACGGCGGAGGAGGAGTCGGTCATCGCGGACATGGCGGCGAGCGGACCGCCCGCCCAGGTGAACCCCGTCGTGACCGCGGGCCAGCTTCTCGATTACCAGGCGCTCGTGCAGAGGGTTCCGGCCTCGGAATCGGTGGTCGGCTACGCGGTGCGGCTGGCGCGCGCCACGCGGCCCCGCGAGGCCTCCTCGCCGGAATTCGTGCGGCGAATGGTGAGCTGGGGCGCCGGGCCGCGGGCCTCGCAGCACACGGTGCTGGCGGCGAAGGCGCGGGCGGCGCTCGACGGCCGTCCCGCCCCCAATCTCGACGACGTACGGGCGGTTGCGCCCGCCGTGCTCCGGCACCGGGTGGTTCCGGGTTTCGAGGCGGAGGCCGAAGGGAAGACCGCGGACGACATCGTCGCGGAGTTGATCGAACACAGCCGCGGCTGGTAGACGTTGGACGAAACCGACAGTACGCAGCGCTGGCCGACAGTACGCGCGGGCCGTGAGGCTCGGGCCGGAGCCCCCCGTCCGTGACCGGCACCTTCGCGCTGCTCGTCTCCCTTCTCATCCTCTCCGGGTTCTTCTCCGGCGCGGAGATCGCGCTCTTTTCGCTCGCAGAACCCCGGGTCCGGGCCCTGGTACGCGCCAAGCGTCCGGGGGCGCGCGCGCTCGAGAAGCTGAAGCGGAACCCCGAGCGTCTGCTCATCATCATCCGGATCGGGAATAACGGCGCCAGGATCGGAGCCGCGGCGGTCGCGACCTACACGGCGACCGAGCTGTTCGGGTCCGCGGGCGTGGGGCTCGCCACGGGCGTCATGACGCTTCTGGTCCTCTTCTTTGGAGAGATCACGCCGCGGAGCTTCGCGGCACGCAACGCGGACCGGCTGTCGCTGTTGGCCGCCCCGTTTCTCGCGGGCCTGGGGCGCCTGCTCCTGCCGGTCGTCCTCCCGCTCGAGTGGCTCGCGCGGCGGGTACTGCCCGACGCCGGCGGCGACACGCACGTGAGCGAATGGGAGATCCGCTCCATGGCGCGCCTCGGGCATCAGTCGGGCGACATCGAAGCGCACGAGCGCCAGTTCATCGACCGCGTGTTCACGCTGGACCGCCTGCGGGCGAGGGAGATCATGACCCCCAGGGTCGAGATCCTCGCCTGGGAGGACTCGCGCAGCCTCGGAAACATCGCGGACGAGCTCGCCGACGTGCGCTTCAGCCGGATCCCCGTGTATGGCGAATCGCTCGATGACGTGACCGGCGTGCTGTACCGCACGGAGGCGTACCGGGCGCTGCTCGGCGGCCGGCAGGACGCGCCGCTCTCGAGCATCGCCCGCGAGCCCTACTTCGTGCCGGATACGATCACCCTCATCGAACTGCTCGAGCAGTTCCGGGCGCGCCGCGTGCACATGGGACTCGTGGTGGATGAGCACGGCGGGCTCGACGGACTCGTGACGCTCGAGGACATCCTCGAGGAACTCGTCGGCGATATCGTGGACGAAACCGACCTGCCGACCGAACCCATCATCCAGCTGCGGCGGGACGAGATCGCCGTGGACGCGGGGGCGGAACTCCGCGAGATCAACGATGCCTTCGGCACTTCGTTCCCGATGGACGAGTACCGCTCGCTGAACGGCTTCCTGCTCGGCGTACTGGGCCGGGTGCCGGCCGCGGGAGAGACTGTCGAACACGGCGATGTTCGAATCCGGGTCGTCGCGAGCACGGACACGCAGGTGACGCGGGCCCGCATCCGCCGCCGCTAGCGTAGCGGCGCGGCAACATCCGGCGGCAGCGTCGCCGCAGGGCCCAAAGCGGCCGATCGCAAGTACCAATCGAACAGGGAGTCGCCGAACAGGAACGCGAGGGCCGCGCCGAGCGAGAGGAAGGTTCCGAAGGGGACGGGCCTCCCGGTGCGAAGGGCGACGGGCCCGAAGACGATGGATCCGGCGAGCGCTCCCAGGAAGATCGTGAGAAGGGCGCCGCCGGGCCCGAGGAACGCTCCCACCATCGCCATCATCTTCATGTCGCCGCCGCCGAGCGCGGGCTTGCCGAATGCACGTTCGCCGAGCCAGCCCACGATGTACATGAGGCCGAACCCGAGCAGGGCCCCGACAAGGGCGGCGGACGGCGACGCGGGCCCCGGGAGCGCGGCGAGGGCGAGGCCCGCGGCACACCCCCCGAGCGACAGCTCATCGGGGATGATGTAGTGGCGCGCATCGATGACCGCGATACCGATGAGCAGGGTGAAGAGGACCGCACCCGCCAGCGCGGTCGGCGATGCGCCGTATGCCCAGGCCATACCTCCCCAGATCAGAGCAGTCGCGACCTCGATCGCCGGGTAGCGCCAGGGGATGCGGACGCTGCAGTCGCGGCACCTCCGCCGCAGGAGCAACCAGGAGAGGACGGGGAGATTGTCGCGCCAACGGATCGTCGCCCCGCACGCCGGGCAGCGGCTGCGCGGGCGCACGACGCTGTCACCGGCGGGCATGCGCGTGATGCACACGTTGAGGAAGGAGCCGAGCGCCGCGCCGAGCACGGCGGCCGCGCCCAGGGTGGCGGCGCCCGTCAATCGGGCGTCCGGGCCAGCAAACGGTCGAGCAGGATGGCGCCGGCCGAGGCGACGTTCAGCGATTCCACGCCGCGGGCAAGCGGCACGGAGACGACGCAGTCGGCGGCGGCGCGGAGAGAGGCGGAGACGCCGTGTGCCTCGCTCCCCAGCGCGAGCGCCACCGGCCCGGGAGACGGGCTCCGGAGCGGAGGGGCACCGGCCGCGGCGACCCAGATCGGGATCCCCCGCTCGGCGAGATGTTCCATGGCCTCCCGGGCGTCCGTGCGGAAGACGGGGCCGCGGAACGACGCTCCCGCGGAGGCCCGCAGTGCCTTCGGCCCCCAGGGATCCGCGGTCCCCCCGACGCCGATCACGGCTGCTGCTCCGAGCGCGAGCGCGGTGCGCACGAGGGTGCCGACGTTGCCCGGATCCTGCACGCCGTCCAGAAGCACGATCGTGCCGTCGCCCACGTCGCCCCAGCCGTACGCCGGGATCTCGCCGATCGCGAGGATGGGCTGGGGCGTGGCGGCATCCGCCAGCATCTGGACAACGGCTTCGGGCACCACCTCGGTGCGCACGCCCCGGGCCGCCGCACGCGCGAGCAACTGTTCCACGTCCGGCTCGGCCCCGGCCGCGTCGGCGTGCAGCACGGCGACCGTGCGGCCCGGCCACTCGAGCATCTCGCCGACGAGCCGCCGCCCCTCGGCCAGGAAACACCCGGTTTCCCGGCGTCCCTTTCCGCGGTGCAGCGACCGCCAGGTCTTGATCTCCGCGCGCGTCGGCATGCCCTTATTTTACGCTGCGGCGCAACGCACTGTCATCGCGGCGCGAAAGCGCTACCGAGCTGGCGGACGGCACAGCTTCACGCGGAGTCGAGGGGGAACGTGACAGGGAAGAACGCAGCGCGGGCGACGGCCCTCACGATCGCGGGAAGCGATTCGGGGGGCGGAGCCGGCATCCAGGCCGACCTCAAGACCTTCCACGCGTTCGGCGTGTTCGGAACGAGCGCGGTCACCGCCGTGACGGCGCAGAACACCCTCGGGGTCCAGGCGGTGCAGGCGCTCGACCCGTCGATCGTGCGGCGCCAGATCGAATCGGTGCGGGCGGATCTGCCGCCGGGGGCCGCGAAGACGGGGATGCTCGCCCACGAGGACCTCGTGCGGGCCGTCGTCGCGGGGCTGCATGGTTTTGAAGCACCGCTGGTCGTCGATCCCGTGATGGTGGCGACGAGCGGCGACCGGCTACTCGACCCGGCCGCCGTCGCCGCCATCGTCGAGGAGCTCCTGCCTCTCGCCGCTCTCGTCACGCCGAATCTGCGGGAGGCCGGGATCCTCGCCGGACGGACCGTGAGCACCGAAGCCGACATGTCCGCCGCCGCGAGCGACATCCTCGCGCGGGGAGCCGGGGCCGTGCTCGTGAAGGGCGGGCACCTGGACGGCGAGGAGGTCGTCGACCTGTTCCGGGACGGGAATCGCGAGCGCGTGTGGCGGACCCCCCGCATCCGGACGACGGAGACCCACGGGACCGGTTGCACTCTCTCGGCCGCGATCACGGCGGGGCTGGCCTCGGGGCTCGCCCTCGAGGGGGCGATCGAACGGGGACTCGACTTCACGCAGGCCGCCATCGCGACGGCGCCGGGTCTCGGCTCCGGCCGCGGCCCCCTGGATCACTGGGCCGACCCCGGAGGGGACCATCCCGGAGGACGCCCCCGCGACTGAAGGCTATTCTCCGTACGGAACCCAGATGTTCTTGATCTGGGAGGCGTGCCGGAGGAACTCGCGTCCCTCGCCGGCGGAACCGAACCAGTCCCGCCGGGGAACGGCCTCCGTCCACGTGCGCTTCAGATTGGAGGCGGAGCGGCGCTCCACGTCGGCGGCTCCCTCTTCCGTCCCGAAGTACCACATCCCATCCACCGCATCGTGTCCGGCGAGGGTGGGCCGCAGTTCCGCCTCCAGGCCCGTGAGGATGTTGATGACCCCCGCAGGCACATCCGAGGTCTCGATCACCTGTTGGAAGTCGGTGGCGAGGAGCGGCCAACGCTCGGAGGCGACGGCGACGACGGAGTTCCCGAGCGCGACCGGCGGGATCACGGTGGAGATGAAGCCCAGGAGGCCGGGCTCCGGAGGACAGGCGACCGCCATCACGCCCAGCGGTTCGGGCATGGCGAGCGTCACGTTGCGGAAGGGCGTCCGGTGGACGGCCCCGTCCCACTTGTCCGCCCACGCCGCGTAGGTGAAGAGGCGCCGCACGGAGGCCTCGACCTCGCGCCCGGCCGCTTCCGCGTCGCAGCCGGTGAGCCCGCGCAGCCGGTTCTCGAACGCCGTCCGGCGCGCGTCCAGATTCTCGCCCAGGTAGTAGAGGATCTGCGCCCGGAGGTGGGCCGTCGTCCGGGCCCAACCCGTGGCGAGCGCCGCTTCGACCGCGTTGCGGGCGTCCTTCCGGTTCCCACGCGCCACCTCCCCCGCGGCGCGGCCCGTGTAGTCCGGGACTTCGAGGCTGTAGCCGCCGTCCGGCCGAGCCTGCCGGCCACCGATGTAGAGCTTCGCCGTCCGGTCGATCGCGGGCATCGGCGCCGCGGGTGCCTGGACCGTCTCGCCGGCGTCTCCCCGCCCGTCGCGCGCCTCTTCCCGCCCGCCGCGTTCCGCCGTCTCCGAGTTGTTTTCGGGGGTCGGCTCCACAGGCTCGGGGCGCGGACGCACGTACTCCCGGAGCCCTTCGCGACCGCCCTCACGACCGAATCCGCTCTCGCGGTAGCCGCCGAACCCGGACGCGGCATCGAACACGTTCGTGCAGTTGATCCAGACCGTCCCGGCCTTGATCTGCGAGGCGATGTCGAGCGCGAGGTTCACGTTTTCGGTCCAGACGCTCGCCGCGAGGCCGTAGCGCGTGTTGTTCGCGAGCGCGACCGCCTCCGCCGGCGTCCGGAACGTCATCTGAACCACGACGGGACCGAAGATCTCGACCTGGGCGATCCGCGCGGCCGGCGACACGTCGGTGCAAAGGGTCGGCGGGTAGAACCAGCCGTCCCGGGGGACGCTCCAAGAGGGCTGCCAGATCGCGGCGCCCTCCTCGCGTCCCTCCTCGACGAGCGACTCGATCTTCTGCAACTGGACGGGCGCGATGATCGCGCCGATGTCGACACCCTTGTCGAGCGGAGCCCCCATCCGGAGCGTCTCCATGCGGGCGCGCAGGCGGTCGGCGAGCGCGTCGGCGATCCCTTCGTGGGCGAGGATCCGCGAGCCGGCGCAGCACACCTGGCCCTGGTTGAACCAGATCGCGTCGACGACGCCTTCGACGACGCTGTCGAGGTCCGCGTCGTCAAAGACGAGGAAGGGCGATTTCCCGCCGAGTTCGAGCGAGATCTTCTTGCCCGTTCCCGCCGTCGCCTCCCGGATGAGGCGCCCGACCTCCGTCGAGCCCGTGAAGGCGATCTTGTCGACGTCCGGATGGTCGACGATCGCGGCGCCCGTGCGGCCATCGCCGGTCACGATGTTCACGACGCCC
The DNA here is from genome assembly GCA_022826685.1 of Gemmatimonadota bacterium. Lineage (GTDB taxonomy): Bacteria > Gemmatimonadota > Gemmatimonadetes > Palauibacterales > Palauibacteraceae > Palauibacter. Next base: position 71,761 of record JAJDUL010000034.1, read on the forward strand.
GGGGGGAGATCGACCTCGCGGCAGAGTTCCGCGAACCGGAGCGCGGTCAGCGACGTGAACTCGGCGGGCTTGAGGACGACGGTGTTCCCGGTCGCGAGGGCGGGCGCGATCTTCCATGCGAGCATGAGGAGCGGGAAGTTCCAGGGGATGATCTGGCCCGCGACGCCGAGCGGCTCGCAGTCGGCGAGTTCGGCGTCCATGAGCTGGGCCCAGCCCGCGTGGTGATAGAAGTGCCGCGCGACGAGCGGAATGTCGATGTCGCGCGATTCACGGATGGGCTTCCCGTTGTCGAGCGTCTCGAGCGTCGCGAAGAGCCGGGAGTGCTTCTGCAGGTGGCGGGCGATCGCGTACAGGTAGCGCGCCCGTCCGTGTCCCCCGAGGTCCCGCCAGGCCGCCTGGGCCGCCCGCGCCGCGGCCACCGCGCGGTCCACATCGCCGGAGCTGCCCTGCGCGATCTCGCCCAGCTGCTCCTCGTTGCTCGGGTCGAGCGTCGCGAAGAACTCCCCGTCCGCCGGTTCGCACCATCCGCCGCCGATGTAGTGCCCGAAGCGGGGCCCCCGCTCCGCGATCCACGCCCGCGCCTCGTCCGCGGCCTCCGGGGCGGGACCGTATTCCATCGTCTCGAACAGCTCCGCGATCTTCGGCATCTCCCTCAACCCCCTCTCAACCCGACCCTCGCCCCCGGCCTCATCCCAGCGGATGCCGGTGGTAGGCGGAGTACCGCCCCGTCACGTGGTGCTCCAGCTGGCGTTCGATGTCCGCGAGGAGCGAACTCGCGCCGAAGCGGAACAGCGAGCGGTCGAGCCATGCCCCGCCCAGTTCTTCCTTGACCATGATCAGCCACTCGATCGCCTGCTTCGCCTTTCCGATGCCGCCAGCCGGCTTCAGTCCCACGTGGAAGCCGGAAAGTCGTCGGTAGGCGCGAACCGCTCGCGCCATCACGAGTCCGACCGGGAGCGTCGCGTTGACCTTCTCCTTGCCGGTCGAGGTCTTGATGAAGTCGGCTCCGGCCATCATGCACGTCCAGCTCGCGCGGGCGACGTTGCGCAGGCTCCCGAGTTCGCCGGTGGCCATGATCGTCTTCAGATGTGCCTCGCCGCACGCCTCGCGGAAGCCGCGGACCTCGTCGTAGAGCGATTCCCAGTCGCCGGCGAGGGCGTGGCGGCGGGTGATGACGATGTCGATCTCGCGCGCCCCGGCCTCGACCGCTTCATGGATCTCCTCGACACGCTGGGCGATCGGCGTGAGCCCGGCGGGGAAGCCGGCCGCGACCGCGCACACCGGGATGTCGTCGCCGGCGAGCGCTTCCACGACGGCCGGAACCATCGTCGGATACACGCAGACGGAGGCCACGCGCAGGCCGAGATCTTCCACCCCCAGCGCGCGGAGGAGGTCGGGGCGCACGGGCTGGCGGGCCTTGGCGGCGAGACGGGCCACCCGTCCCGGGGTGTCGTCGCCGGCGAGCGTCGTGAGGTCGATCATCGTCACCGCGCGGAGGAGCCAGGCGGCCTGCCACTCCTTCTTGACGCTGCGGCGCTTCCCCAACGTGGCGGCGCGGCGTTCGATCGCGCTGCGGTTCGCGGCCTGGGCCCGGATCAGGTCCAAGTCGAGCGGGACCCCGGCGTTGCGCGCCCGCATGGGGACGACGCGGGCCTTCCCGGCCCCGCGGACGGGACGGACGGACGCCGTTTCGGAATCGGTCGAGAGCCTCGGTTCCGGTGCCTTGGTCATGGCTTGAATATCGCGCACTCTCCGCAAACGGGCGAGCGAACGCCTCCAGCCCGCATGCGTGGAGCGCTACGAGGCGCCGACGGCTTCTTGACGGGGGGCGTTCGCAGGCCGAAGCTGCCGCAGCACCCCCGCGACGCTGCAGGGTAGAATGTCAGGTACAGCCCGGAGCCAGGGCTCGAGGAGCACCCGTCCTTCCATACAACCGAGAGAATCCCATGACGACGAACGAAACCTGGTGGCCGAACCAGCTGAGCCTGAAGGCCCTTCGACAGAACGCCCCCTCATCGGACCCGATGGGCGGCGACTTCAACTACGGCGAGGCGTTCAGAAACGTCGACGTGGAAGAGCTGAAGCGGGACATCGAGGAGGTGATGACGACCTCCCAGGACTGGTGGCCGGCAGATTACGGCCACTACGGGCCGCTCTTCATCCGCATGACGTGGCACGCGGCGGGCACGTACCGCATTACCGACGGCCGCGGGGGCGGCGGCTCGGGCTACCAGCGCTTCGCGCCGCTGAACAGCTGGCCCGACAACGGGAACCTCGACAAGGCGCGCCGGCTGCTTTGGCCGGTGAAGCAGAAGTACGGCCGCAACCTCTCGTGGGCCGACCTCATCATCTTCGCCGGCAACTGCGCCCTCGAGTCGATGGGGTTCCGGACGTTCGGGTTCGCCTTCGGCCGCCCGGACGTGTGGGAGGCCGACGAGACGGACTGGGGGTCCGAGACGGAGTGGCTCGCGGACGAACGCCACGACGATGACGGGGAGCTGCAGGAAGGGCTCGGTGCCGATCACATGGGCCTCATCTACGTGAACCCGGAGGGTCCGGGCGGCAGGCCGGATCCCGCGGCCGCCGCGAAGTTCATTCGCACGACCTTCGCCCGCATGGCGATGAACGACGAGGAGACGGTCGCGCTCATTGCCGGCGGCCACACCTTCGGCAAGGCGCACGGCGCCGGCCCCGAGTCGCACGTCGGCACGGAGCCGGAGGGCGCCGGCCTGGAGGCTCAGGGGTTCGGGTGGCACAGCAGCCACGGCAGCGGAAGGGCCGGCGACACGATCACGAGCGGCTTGGAGGGCGCCTGGACGACCGAGCCCACCCGGTGGGACAACAACTTCATGGAGAACCTGCACGACCACGAGTGGGAGCTGACGAAGAGCCCCGCCGGCAAGTCGCAGTACACGCCGGTCAACGCCTCCGAGGTCGCCACCGTGCCGGATGCGCACGATCCGTCGAAGAAGCACGCGCCGATGATGCTCACGACGGACCTCTCGCTGCGCGAGGATCCCGTCTACGCACCGATCTCGAAGCGCTTCCTCGAGAACCCGGCGGACCTCGAAGACGCCTTCGCGAAGGCATGGTTCAAGCTGCTTCACCGCGACATGGGGCCGCGCAGTCGGTACCTCGGGCCGCTGGTCCCGGCGGAGCCGCAGTTGTGGCAGGATCCCGTACCCGACGTCGACCACGAGTTGATCGATGAGCAGGATGCCGCGGATCTCAAGGCCAGGATCCTCGCCTCGGGCCTGTCCGTATCGCGGCTGGTTGCGACGGCCTGGGCGGCGGCGTCCTCCTTCCGCGGCACCGACAAGCGCGGCGGAGCGAACGGGGCCCGCGTCCGCCTCTCGCCGCAGAAGAACTGGGAAGCGAACGACCCGGCCGAGTTGGCGGGGGCGTTGCAGACACTTGAGGGAATCCAGGCGGAGTTCAACGACGCGCAGGCGGGTGGGAAGCGGGTCTCTCTCGCCGACCTCATCGTGCTCGCCGGGTGCGCGGGCGTAGAGCAGGCCGCGCGCGACGCCGGACACGACGTACAGGTGCCGTTCGCACCGGGGCGCACGGACGCGTCGGAGGAGTGGACGGACGCGGAATCGTTCGCCGTGCTGGAGCCCGCCGCGGACGGATTCCGCAACTACGTCAGGGACGGAAACCGAGCGTCAGCGGCGGAGCAGCTCGTGGAGCGGGCCTGCCTGCTCACGCTGACCGCACCCGAGATGACCGCGCTGGTCGGCGGCATGCGCGTCCTCGACGCCAACACCGGAGGGGCCGCGCACGGCGTGTTCACGGACCGGCCCGGAGCGCTCACGAACGACTTCTTCGCGAACCTGCTCGACATGAGCACCGAGTGGCGGGCCTCCTCCGGTGGCGCGTTCGAGGGCCGCGACGCGGCTTCCGGCGACGTCAGGTGGACGGCCACCGAGGTGGATCTGGTGTTCGGTTCGAACTCCGAACTCCGGGCCCTCGCGGAGGTCTACGGGTGCGACGACGGCGAGGAGGCGTTCGTGCGCGACTTCGTCGCCGCGTGGAACAAGGTGATGAACCTCGACCGCTACGATCTCGTCTGATCGGAGGGTCGCGCCACACGCACGCTTCTAGGGAGCCGGGGCGGCAGCCCGGGGAAAGCGAGCGGCGGAGAGTTTGACGAGGTGCTGGAAGCCGGCCTGGGCGAGTTTCGTCGTCTCGAGGACTTCCTCGTGATTCAGAGGCTCGTCGAGGACTCCCGCCGCGTAGTTCGTGAGGCAGGAGATGGCGACGCAGCGGATGCCGAGGGCGCGGGCCGCGATGACCTCCGGCACGGTGGACATGCCGACGGCGTCGGCGCCCAGCGTCCGGAGCATGCGGATCTCGGCGGGGGTCTCGAAGGCCGGGCCGTGCATCGCCGCGTAGACCCCTTCGTGGAGCGTGTGGCCCAGTTGGGCCGCGGTTTCTCGCACGATCGTGCGTAGTTCGCGGTCGTAGGCGAAGGTCAGGTCGGGGAAGCGATTCTCCCTTCCCACGACGGGGCCGATGAGCGGGCTCGTGCCGGTCAGGTTCAGGTGGTCCGAGATCAGCATCAGCTCGCCGGGGTGCCAGCCCTCCCGGATCGCCCCGGCCGCGTTCGAGAGGAAGAGGACCGGGATCCCCAGCGCCGCCGCGACCCGCACGTAGAAGACGACGCGGTCCGGCGGACCGCCCTCGTAGAGGTGGACGCGTCCGCTGAGGCCCAGCACGGGCCGGCCGCCGAGCGTCCCGATCAATGCGTGGCCGGCGTGCCCGATCACCGTGGGGCGCGGCCAGCCGGGAAGGTCCTCGTACGGCACCCGCACCGGGTCCTCGATCTCCTCGCCGAGGCCGCCGAGCCCCGAACCCATCGTGATTGCGACGTGCGGCATGGCGCCGTCCAGCCGGTCCCCGATGCGGGCCCGCAGCGCCGCGGCCGCCGTCTCGACGCCGGCCTGGATGTCGGCGGCGCGGGTCACGCGAGGACTCCGGCCAGCGTCGCCGTCATCCAGGTCGCGACCGTCCCTCCGAGCATCGCCCGCAGGCCGAGCTTCGACAGATCCTCACGGCGGCCGGGCGCGATCCCGCCGATACCCCCGATCTGGATCGCGATCGAGCTGAAGTTCGCGAACCCCGTCAGCGCGTACGTACAGATGATGAGCGACTTGTTCGAGAGCTGAAGGTCGCCGGCGAGGCCGGCCCCGAGGTTCGTGAAGGCGAGGAACTCGTTCGCGACCATCTTCACGCCGAACAGCGTCCCGACCTCGACCGCGTCGGCCCACGGCACCCCGATGAGCCAGGCCACGGGGGCGAAGACCCAGCCGAAGATCCGCTCGAGCGTGATGCCCTCCACGCCGAACAGCCCCGTCACCCAGCCGATGATGCCGTTTCCCAGGGCGATGATCGCGAGGAAAGCGAGGAGCATGGCCCCCACGTTCAGGGCGAGCTTCAGCCCGTCCCCCGCCCCTCCGGCCGCCGCGTCGATCACGTTCGCGTGCGCCTGCGGCGGGTCGATGTCCAGCGTGCCGCGCGTCTCCGGTTCTTCCGTCTCGGGCATCAGCATCTTGCTCACCACGATCCCCGCCGGCGCCGCCATGATGCTCGCGGCCAGGAGGTGTCCGGCGATACCCGGGAACACCCCCACGAGGATCGCGACGTACGCGGCCAGCGCTCCGCCCGCCACGGTCGCGAACCCGCCCGTCATGACCGTGTTGAGTTCCGACATCGTCATGCGGTCCACGAAGGGTCGGATGAGGAGGGGCGCCTCCGTCTGGCCGACGAAGATGTTGCCGGCCGCCGAGGTCGTCTCCGCGCCGCTCGTCCCGAGGGTCCGCTGCATCGCCCAGGCGACAGCCCGCACGACGCGCTGCATGAACCCCAGGTGATAGGCGAGGGCCATGAGAGAGGAGAAGAAGATGATCGTGGGCAGGACGCTGAAGGCGAAGTTCGCGCCGATGTTCACGACGCCCCCCGCGCCCCCGTCGACCGGAGTCCCGTAATCCACGAGCGATCCGAACACGAAGCGCGAGCCGGCGTTCGTGTACCCGATGAGCGCGACGAACACGTCGTTGACGGCACTGAAGAAGGTCCGTCCGAGCCCCGTCTTGAGGACGAGGAGGGCGAAGACGACCTGAAGCCCGAGCCCCTTCGCGACGAGCGGCCAGGCGATCGACTTCCGATGCGCGGAGCAGATCCACACGGTCGTGAGCAGGAAGACGATCCCGACAAAGCCCCGCAGCAGGCGGGAGAAGAACGGTTCGTCGATCGCGCCGCCCACCCCCTCGAGTCCCTGCGCCGCCAGCGGCGCCGCGCCCGCGGCCAGCAGGACGCAGAGCACCGCCGTTGCGGCCGCCGCGGCCACTGCGGAGCGGGGTCGGTCGCGACGCTGGGACAGCGCTCCTCGAACGGAGTAAATCACGGCAAGGAATCTCGTAAGTTCAATCAGGGCTGCACGATCTGCCGTCCTTGCCGTCCGAGGGGATAAGGAGTCCCGGTTCCGCAATTACGGGATTCTCGGAGTCGAATGACGGGAAAAAGCCCGGTGTCAAGGCTTGATTTTGGCAGGGTTTTCGCGGCGTGCATCGGTATCCTTTCGCGGTGCTTCCGATGGTTCAGAACGTGAAGTCGAGCGCAAGTCTGATTCCGAGGTCGGGTTGTTGACCGGGCATTTGGCTACGCGAGCCCTCGAAGCCGAGTCTGAGCGTCTGGCCGACGCGGTATCCGGCCCCGAGCGACCATGCCCGGTTCCCGCCGTGGGCGGATAGCCGGGTGTAGCTGTCGAGCGCGCCTCCGCCCGCAGGGTTCTTGAGCGCGTATCCGGCCTCGGCATCGAGACGCCATTGTCCGTGCGCCCCGGCCGGCATGGTCCGGAACGCATGGCCGTCCATTAGCCCGTGGACGCCGCTTCGGTCGTGGCCCTGGCTTGGGCTGATCGCGAGGCGGAACCCTTCGCCCCGGGTGCCGGGGTCGAACGCGAGCCGCAGCGCGGCGCCCCATTCGCGGTGCCGGCCGGAGCCGAGCGCGAGCCTTCCCCGGAGGTCGAGGTCGAGCCCGCGGCCTGCGTAACCGACCGAGGCGCCGGTTTCGCCGCCGCCGCCGGTGTCGGCGTCGCCGCCGTCGTAGCGGGCTCCGGCCTCGGTGGCGAGCTTGAGGCCTCCGGCCGTCCACGATGCTTCGAGCAGGGCGCGTGCGCGCGAGGCCGTTCCTTCACGCCGGTCGTCGTCGGCGCGCATGCCGACGGTGAACGCGTCGCCCTTGAGCGCGAGCCCGAACGCGCCCCGTTGCGCGAGTGGCGCGTTGAGGCCGCCCGAGAGCATGCGGAGCGAAGCATCGCGGGTGTCCCCCCGATGGTCTTCGTCCCCCACTTCGCCGCCGCCGTATCCGGCCATGGCCCAGAGTCCGATGCCGGCGGAAGGCTGAACAAACAGGTAGGGATGCACGCTGTTCATGGCGTGTCCGAGCGAGCCATCGACGGACCGGTGGCCGTAGTCGAGGTCGCCGTCGCTGCGCATGAGCGACACTCCGAGCAGCGCGGACGAACCGATGCGGGCATCGGCCCCGACGGTGAGCGCGCGCAGGCCGCCGTCGTACTCGACGCCCGGCTCGCCGCGGAACGATTGCGCGGAGCCTTCGGCCCAGAGCCCAAACCTTGGCAGCCCTTGGCTGGACTGTGGCCCGAGGGAGGTGGCGAACGAGACGCTCGGCAGCAGACGGGCTGCGGCCTCCCGCGCGCCGGGCAGTTCGGGCGACCCGGAACGGCGTCCGATCTCGGCGGCCGAGGACGGGTTGAGCGAGACGCCCGCCAGCGAGGCGAGCGTTCCCGCGGCGCGGCCCGCCCAACCGGAGGGCGATCCGGACGCGGCGGAGCCGCCCGGCGAGGGCCGCATGACGGCGTCGATGCGCGCGCCGACGGCCTGTCGCGCGCC
>JAJDUL010000043.1 GCA_022826685.1 Gemmatimonadota bacterium
GCCCGCCCGAGACCGATGATTCGCGGCAGGAGCCAGGCGACGCCCATGTCGGCGCCCGAGAGCCCGACCCGGGTGAACAGGTAGGCGATCTTCGCGGATTCCGCCGCGATCCGCACGTCGCAGGCGGTCGCGATCACGGCCCCGGCCCCCGCAACGGTCCCGTTCAGGGCGCCGACGACGGGCCTGCCGCACTCCCGCATGGCGGCGATCAGGTCGCACGTCATCTGCGTAAATTCCAGCAGTTCGCCGGAGTCCATCTCGAGGAGCGGCCCGATGATGTCCCGCACATCGCCGCCCGTGCAGAAGGCGGTGCCGGCCCCCGTGATCACGACCGCGCGGACCCCCGGTTCCCGGTCGAGCGCGCGGAAGGTGTTCCGGAGTTCGTCGTAGACCTCGAAGGTCAGGGCGTTGCGCCGCTCGGGACGGTTCAGCGTGATCGTCGCGACGGAGGTCGCGGCATCGACCTCGTACAGGAATGAAGTCGGGTTCAGAGGCACGGCGCGCTTCCTTCCAGGGGGTGGTGCGGCGTCACGGCACGACGGCGGTCGCCTCGATCTCGACCTGCGCGCCGACATCGACGAGCCCGCTGACCTCGACGAGCGACATCGCGGGATAGTGCCGGCCCAGCCGGGCGCGCCACGCCGCCCCAAGCTCGGAACGCGCGTCCCGGTAGGCGGCGAGATCCGTCACGTAGATGGTCATCCGTCCGATGTGCGAAGCCTCTCCGCCAGCCGCCCGGACGACCGCCAGCACGCGATCGAGCGCGAGCGCGAACTGTGCGGCGAAGTCCGGGCTCTCGATGTCTCCGCCCGGTCCGGTCGCGGTCTGCCCGGCGACGAACAGCACGCGGCCTCCGGGAGGCGCGAGGAGTCCATGGTTCCAGCCCCGTGGCTCGCCCAGCGCGGCCGGATTCAGGACCTCGAACGGATCGGTGCGGGCATCGGCCCCGCGGTCGGCGCTCATGCGGGCGTTCAGCGGCTAGACGGCCGATATGGCGCCGCCGTCCAGCACGACGGTCTGGCCGTTGATGCTCAGCGCTTCATCTTCGCACAGGAACGTGATCGACGCCGCGACCTCCCCGGGGGCGATGAGCCGCCGCTGCGGCGTCGTCGCAAGGATCGCGTCGAGGGCGTCCGCCTCTCCCATGTCCGTTCGCTTCACGATGTTCTCTATCGTCGCATCCGTCATCGGCGTGTCGACGTAGCCGGGACAGACCGCGTTCACCGTGACCCCTGCCGCGGCCACTTCGGCGGCGGCGGAGCGCGTGAGCCCGAGAAGGGCGTGCTTCGACGCGGCGTAGCCCCCCATGTACCGCCCTCCCCGCAGCGCGGCGATCGAGGCCACGTTCACGATTCGGCCCCAGCCGCGTTCCACCATGCCCGGCAGCACGCGCTGCATCGCGAGGAGCGCGCCGGTCGCGTTGATGCGCCAAAGCCGTTCCCACTCCTCCAGCGCGAGCTTCACGACCGGGGCGGAACTCGCCACGCCGGCATTGTTCACGAGGATGTCCACGGCTCCGAGCCGATCCGCGGCCTCGCCGCACAGGGCCTCCACGCTCGCCGGGTCCGACACGTCGCACGTCGCCGCCCACGCCTCTCCGCCACCGTCCCGAAGCTCGGCGGCGACGGCTTCGATCTCGGGCGTGCTCCGCGCCGCGAGCACGAGTCGGACGCCCCGGTCCGCCAGCGTCCGTGCGGTCGCGGCCCCGATGCCGCGTCCCCCGCCCGTGATGAGAGCGCCACGTCCGGCGAGACTCACGGCTCCTTCTCCTCTCCCAGGGCTTCTCCCACCGCTTCCGCGAGGATGTTTCCGAGCGTCTCAATGGTAGCACGTCCCTCTTCCGCCGTCGCCTGCGACGGGTAGCCGAAATAGGCCCGCACGCCGCCCGCCTCCGCGAAGTCGCCGAGTCCGTCCCTGATCGCGGCGGAGAGGGAGACCGGATTGTCCTCCAGTTCGCGCATGATTTTCTTGCGCACGCGCCCGGGGCCGCGGGCGAGAACGATCGAACCCTCGTACTGCCCGGCGTGACAGGCCCCGCTCCGGAACTCCTCCGTAAGCCGGCTTCCCCACGGCCGGCGCGTGACGTCCGGAAACACGACGCGAACGGCGTCCCGCTCGCCGACCGCCGCGGTCGCCGCCCGAAGCGCCTCGAGGTGAGCGGGGTCGAAGTGTGCGTTCGCGATCGCCAGGGTAGCGATCCCGGCCCGGCCCAGGCTGGCGGCGATGTCGACGACGAGGGCGGTGAACGTCGCGGTCCCGATGTCGATCGTACCGGGGAAGCTCGCGGCGAAGCCGGCGGGCGTGTACCGGAGGCCGTCGAGCAGCACGATCTCCAGGCCGCGAGCCGAGAGTCGCCGCGCACCGGCTTCCGCCATCGCTTCCGCGATGATGACGTCGGTGTCGAGAGGCAGATGGGGGCCGTGCGCTTCGGTGGCTCCCACGGGCAGGATGGCGACCGTTCGATCGAGGTCGAGCGCCCCGACCTCCTCCCACGTGAGGTCCGAAAGCCTGTACAGAGTCATGGAATCTCGCTACGCCGTGCCGGGGAGGGGCGCAAGGCCGGGAGGATCGCGTCGGTTGTAGACGCGCCGGGCCGCGCATACCGTGCGAGACCCGGGCCTGACCCCGGACCGCCCCCGGACGACCCCCGCCGACGGAGCCCGATGCGAGCCGCCGTTCCGCAGCCGATCTTCGATCCGCCCGAGCGCTTCAACATCGCCGAGTACTTCCTGGGCGACCGCATCCGGGAGGGGCGGGGCGGCCGCCGTGCGCTCCTCACCGACGGGGGCGAGACGACCTATGCCGAGGTCGACGCGCTCGCGAACCGCTACGGACACCTCCTGCGCCGCGCCGGCGTGCGGCCGGAGGAGCGGGTCCTCATCGCGCTTCCGGACGGACCGGACTTCGTCGGCGCCCTCTTCGGCACGCTGCGGATCGGCGCCGTGGGCGTCATGCTGAACCCGTACCTCCGGCGCGACGAGATCTCGTACTTCTTCCGTTACACGCGCGGCGCCGTCCTGCTCGTGGATTCCGGCCGCGCGGACGCCTTCCGCGAAGCCGCGTCTCCCGGTGTTGACGACGCCGGAGCCGGATCCGCGACGAAGGCCGGGGAGGGGGTTAGTTGGGCCGAAGAGATCTCCGCCCCTCGCGAAACGTTCGTCGTGGACCGGCCGCGGTTCAGGGAGCGTCTGCACGGCCAACCGGCGACGCTGGACCCGTTCCCCACTCACCGGCACGATCCCGCCCTCTGGCTGTTCAGCGGAGGAACGACGGGACGTCCGAAAGGCGTCGTGCAAACGCACGCCTCGTTCGCGAATACGACGGAGTGTTACGGCAAGCGGGTGCTGGGCCTGACGGAGGACGACATCACGCTCTCCGTCCCCAAGCTGTTCTTCGGATACGCCACCGGGTCCAACCTCTTCTTCCCCTTCTCGGTCGGCGCGACGGCGGCCCTCTTCCCGGAACGCTGCACGCCCGAGGTCCTCTTCCATCGCATCGAGACGTTTCGCCCGACGATACTCGTCAACGTCCCCACCATGATCCGGCTCATGGTGGCGCAGCCGGACGCCGCCGGCCGCGACCTGTCCTCCCTCCGCTTGGCGACTTCGGCGGGCGAGGCGCTGCCGCCCGAGCTTCACCGGCGCTGGCGCGACACGTGGGGCGTACCGCTCCTGGACGGGCTGGGGACGGCGGAGATGTGGCACATCTTCCTGAGCAATCGCCCGGAGGAGGTTGATCCCGGGACCCTGGGCCGGGTCGTCCCCGGCTTCGACGTGCGGGTCTGCGACGACGAAGGCCGTGAGCTGCCGGATGGCGAAGTAGGCTGGCTCCGGGTCCGCGGGGGATCCCGGGCTCTGGGTTACTGGCAGCGGGCGGACGCGACGGCGGAGGCGTTCCGGGGCGAGTGGTACGTATCCGGAGACATGGTCGTCCGCGACGAACGGGGCGTCTTCCGCTACTGCGGGCGCGGCGACGACATGCTGAAGGTAAAGGGGAAATGGTTGTCGCCCGGCGAGGTGGAGGACTGCCTGCTGCAGCACGCGGCCGTGGCGGACGCGGCCGTGGTCGGCGTCCCGGGCCGCGACGGGCTCGTGCAGCCGGTGGCCTGGATCGTACCGGCCGAGACGAACGCCGCCGCCACCGGACTCGCGGCGACGCTGCAGGCATTCGTGGCCTCGCGCCTGGCGTCGTACAAGGCGCCGGCCGCCGTCAACGTCGTGGACGCGCTCCCCCGCACGCACCTGGGAAAGGTCGACCGCGCGGCGCTCCGCGAGACCGCGGAGCGGGTCAGCCGTCGCCGAGGAGCGCCATGACGAGTCCGCTGCGGATCTTGGGCTCGAACCAGGTCGACTTGGGGGGCATCATCCGACGCTGCCGACAGACCGCGACAAACTGGTCCATGGTCACGGCGGGCAGCGTGACGGCCATGTCGGCGCGACCCCCGTCCACTTCGGCCGCGAGCCACGCCGCGTCCCGGTTGGCGCCGACGAAGGTGAGCCGCTCGTCGGCCGCATCGGGGATGCCCAGATCCGCGAAGAGCGTCCGCTGCACGATGTCGTGGTCGATGGAGGCCGCAGCGTCCGCCTCGTCGTAGACGCCGGCCCGCGGCAAGGCGCGCCGCCAACCCCCGTCCGCCGTGTACACGCCGATCACATGTGTCTCTTCCGGCTGCAGGGGCCCGTCTCCGGCCAGCGACACGTCGAACGAGCGCGCCAGCGCCGACTCCACCGACGCGCCGCGGTCGCCGGGGAGCCGGGCCAGCCGGTTGTAGGGGGAGATCCCCATCCGGTCGGCCGGAAAGAACACCGCGAGAAAGGACTCGTGTCCGAGCATGGCCGCAGCGGCGCTCCGGTGGTTCCCGTCGGCCACGTACGCTTCCGGCTGGTCCGCCAGAAGGCGCTGCAGACGCGTCACCGCCCCCGGCTCCGCGACGAGCCAGATGCGATGCGTCGTCCCGAGGTGCCCCTCCACCTCGAAGTCGGCCGCCGTTTCGTCGGCGTGGCGCTCGAGCGCCGCCGCGAACGCCCCCGACGCGTCGGGTACCGCGTTGTTGACGGTCCCGATGATGGCGCCGGTCGCCTCGATCAGCCGTGCCCGTCCCCTCGCCTTGGGCGGGCGGACTCCCTCGTTGCGGATAATCGGCCCGTCCGGCGCCGCCTCCGTCCGGATCTCGGCCGCGCGCGCCAGCCCCCCGAGGCCGATCTGGCGCACGCCGGGGCGCGGCGGATCCACGATCTCATAGATGTACAGGGTCCTCTGCACCTCGTGCGTGAGCGGGGAGGCGCGCAGGCGCTCGAAGTTGCGGCGCGCCCGCGCGAGCGACTCCTCCGAGTCTCCCCTCAGGATCCGGTCCGGGCTCGCCACGGCGCAGTGCGCCATGGTGACGCTCAGCACCGAGTCCGGCGCGTCCCGAATGGCTTCCCAGATCTCGTGGTCCCCCTGAAACTCGTCGTAGTTGAGCGCGGAGACGCGGCGCGCGGCCGCCGAGTCGACGGGCACGAGCGCGCGGCGGATGGGGCGTATCGTGAGCATTTCGCAACGAACCGGGTTCGAGTATCGAGTCGGCGCACGGTTGACCTCGCCAAGACCCTGCCAACCGGTGACATCCCGCGCAACGCCCGGCAGTCCGTGGACGCGATCCGCGTGAGCGGAACCCCGCGGGACCGGGCGGGTAGGCGGCTTCTTCGAAACCGGTGGCGCGTCTGCGGAAAGTCCGCGGCTTTGCGTCCAGCCATCACGTTGAGGATAGCCATGAGATCGCGAACAATACTCTCCCTCGCCCTCCTCCTGGGCGGCGCGGCCGCGTGCGAACGGGACGGAAACCCGTACGGCGCCGCGTGGCGAGACGCCCAGTCCAATCTCGTCGGGGCGTACCGCCCGCTCACCAGCCTCTCGATCGTAAGCAATCTGCCGGACGACTTCCGCGCGCTGCCCCCGGGGGGAGACCTCCGGCTCGTCTTCGGATCCAGCGGGGATTTCACGGGCTGGGTGATCCTGCCGTCGCAGATAGCGGGAGAAACCGGTCTGAACGCGAGGCTGAACGGTTCCTGGGACTATGACCGGTCCACCCGACAAGTCACGCTGCGCGTGGCCGCCACGGACTCGGCGGCGGCGTTCGAACTGACCCTGCAGGCGACGTCCTTCGACGGCTGGGTTCGGCTCCAGGGTGCAGGCGAAATCGATGGGCAGCTGGTCCACGTGGATCTCGGCAAGCCGACTCCGAGAACCCCGGGAACCAACGGCGGTGGCGGTGGACCCATGTCGGTTTGAACGGCACCGGCGGGACTCCCCGCGCCTGACGGGCTGACGGCGGGTTGCCCGCGAGAGGCCGGAGCGTTTCTTATCAAGAGGAGTGTCGCGTCCCCCCGGCCGGCTCGGCCGTGTCCGGGGGGAGGGCGGCATACTGATCGAAACCAGTGCTGGAGGCTTCATGAGATCCCTGCGGGTCCGGAACATGGTGTGCGCGGCCACGGTCGCCACCTTCGCCGGCGGCATGGCGGCGTGCGAATTCGACAACAATCCGTACGGGCCCGCATACCGAACGGTCCATCACACCATCGTCGGCGCTTACCGGCCCCTCGAACTCCTCCGGCGCGAGGTGCCGGATCTTCCCGACGACTTCCAGCCTCTCCCCGCCGGTTCGGATGTTCGTCTTGTCTTCGGGTCTATCCAGAACCTGAGTTCACGGATCACGCTGACCGGATTCGGGCCGGGCGGTACGACCCTCGACACCCGGCTCTACGGTTCGTGGGAGTACGACGTCAATGCGCGGCGGATTACGATGAAGATCGACCCCACGGCGACGAGCGCCGGGTTCGAGACGGTGCTCCAGGTGACGCTTCTCGATCGCTGGGTCCGTATACAGGGCGTCGCGGAGATCGGCGGTCGCCTTGTGCCTCTGGATCTGGGCAAGTCGCTCTTCGATCCGATCGAGGGCGGCGGTGGAGGTGGTCCGGCGAACCGCGTTTCGGCGCGGTAAGGCGTACGGCGGCCCGGCGGTGGCGAAGAAGGCGAAGGCGCGGCCCCGATCCGCGCGCGGCATCGAACTTACGGCGTTTCGGGTCGCGGAGACCGCCCTCGACATCGAGACTGGCGACCAGCGTCGCGAGTGGATGGACGAGACGCCCGACCGCTTCGCCTACCGCTGCCTGCCGCTCCTCATCGCGAACCAGGCCGGCTGGGATCTGCTCTGTCCGACGAAGTTCTGGCTTCGCTGGGACGGCGGGGTCGGGTTGGAGTCCATCCGTTTTCGCTGGGAGGACGAACCGCACCCGGCCATCTCGAGCCATTTCGGGAGCGGCGTCGTGACGTTCACGCCCGGCTACCTGTTCCGCACCACGAAGGGCCACAACCTCTGGGCGCGAGGCTGCCCCAACCTTCCCAAGGACGGCATCGTTCCGCTCGACGGGATCATCGAGACGGACTGGGCCCCGTTCTCGTTTACGATGAACTGGAAGGTCACGCGGCCCAAGCACTGGATCCGCTTCGACGAGGGAGAGCCCATCTGCCGGATCCTCCCCATGCCGCGGCACTATCTCGAGAACGCGCGCCCCCGCACGCGAGAGCTGTGGGACGACAGGCTCGTCGCCCGGCAGTACACGGAATGGAACGAGTCCAGAGCCCAGTTCATTGAGGACCTCCACGCCCGGGACGAAGAGGCGGTTCAAGAGGGCTGGCAGCGGACGTACATTCGCGGCCAGAACATGCGCGGCATGCGGATGCAGGACCACCAGACGAAACTCCGGCTTCGCGATTTCCTGTCTGTAGGGAAATAGGCGCATCCCGCCCGGCGCATGGACAACCGCAAATCGGCTGTGTATTCTGGGCTCCGGAAGACGCGAACCGGATCAGGTTCGCCGGCATTGTGGTCGGCATGTGCGGCAAAGCCCGTACTCTCGGCGACACCAATACCTTCAGGAGCACGGGCATGCGCAGAAGCGGCACAGTCAAGTGGTTCAACGATCAGAAGGGCTTCGGGTTCATCGCGCTCGATGATGGATCCGCGGAGGTCTTCGTTCACCACACGGCGATCCAGGCGGACGGTTTTCGGAGTCTGGCGGAAGGTGAGAAGGTCGAACTCGATGTCGTCGACGGACCGAAGGGTCCCAAGGCCGAGAACGTGGTCAAGCAGGCCTACTGATCCGCCGGTAGCATCGCGCATCGCGTTGAGAGGCACGTAGAAGGAAGGGGGCGTCCGGGATGGGACGCCCCTTTTTTTGGTGGCCTCGCGCCCTCCACCACCACCACATCCGGTGTCGTGTCCCGGAAATGTCACGGCACCCCCGGTAGTTCGCGGATTTCCGGGACGCGACACTAGCGGTCCCGCGCTCGTTTAATCAACTTGCAGGTGTAACCGTCGCGTAACCTCCAGCGCCGGGATGGAATCATGGAGATCGACAGAAGAAGGTTCCTCGCATCGGTTGGTGCCGGTGCCCTCGCGGTGATGACGCCCGAGGACAAGGCGGAGGCTCTGGAGCACTACATGTGCGATCTCCTCGACGGCGAGGATCCGGGTCACGTTCACGACCATCATCACCACCACGGTCCCGTTCTGCGGACCGAAGACCTCGACCCGCGGCTCCTCGACGAGAACGACCTGCTGGCGGAGGCGGCGGAGGCCGAAGCCGAGTTCGCGGACGAACACCACGACGACGACGACGACCATGATGCCGGACAGGAAGTCCGCGCCCCGCGCGGAACGGGCAACCTGTTCAGGCCCAACGACGACGTTCTCGAATCGCTGCCCGCGAATCCGACGCTGGAGGATTTCTTCCGCCTGAGGTTCTGGCCCGCCCGGCATGTCCTGCAGAGCGCGACTCACGCGTTGAATGACGGGCAGCCCGAGGAGAATGTCCTCGCCGGCCTGCTCCACGACACCGTGCAGAACCTGATCAAGGTGGATCATGGCTGGTGGGGCGCACAGCTCTACGAACCGTATGTGCCCGAGTACGTGAGCTGGGGCATCCGGTATCATGGGGCGCTGCGCTTCTACCCGGACGAGGAGTACGGGTACGAATACCCGGAGCTGTACAACCGGATCTTCGGCGAGGACTACATCCCGCCGGATTACATCAAGCAGGCTGCGGAGTACGCGAAAGGCCATCCGCTGTACGTTTCGGCTCGCATGATCTGCGTGAACGACACGTATGCCTTCCAGGATGGCATGGAGGTCTCGCTGGATCCGTTCATCGACATCATCGGGCGACATTTCAAACAGCCAAAGGAGGGTCTAGGGTACGACAACAGTCCGGTCGCACACATGTGGAGGTCCATCGAGATGCCCTGGGCTCCGCTCTAGCGCATCTTCGGACGTCGGACGTCCCGCGGGCCATCGGCTCGGGCCCTCGGGGACGGGAAGTTCAGAGCCGATCTGCTTGAACCGACCAACTTCGGGAGTTGAGACAACCAACCTCAGGAGATGAGTATGTTGAAACGTGTATTCCTGGCTCTCGCCTTTCTGGCGGTGCCGGCGGCGGCCCTTGCCCAGGGGACGATCGAGGGCAGGGTGACCAACCCATCCGGCGCCGGCCTCAGCGGCGCGAGGGTCGCGATCCCCGCGCTCGACATATCGGTGGGCACGGGTGCCGGCGGCGCCTATTCGATTTCCAATGTCCCGGCCGGCGACCACGTGGTCGAAGTCCGGATCATCGGCTACGCCATTCAGACGCAGACGGTCTCGGTCGTGAGCGGCCAGACCGCGAACCAGGACTTCTCGCTGGAACTCCAGGCGATCAACCTCGGAGAGCTGGTGGTCGTCGGGAGCCGCGCGCAGCCGCGAACGGTGACCGAGTCGATGGTGCCGGTGGACGTGATCCCGGTGTCCGAGATCACGAGGCAGGCGGAGACGAACATCGACTTCCTGCTCCGCACCGCCGTGCCGTCGTACAACGTCCGCGTCGAGCCCATCAGCGACGCGGCGACGATCACGCGTCCGGCGAACCTGCGGGGGCTCGCGTCCGACCACACCATGGTGCTGATCAACGGGAAGCGGCGGCACCGCGGCTCGATCATCACGTGGCTCGGCGCCGGTCTCTCGGATGGGGCCCAGGGCGTGGACATCGGTTCCATTCCCGGCATCGCGCTGCGGCAGGTGGAAGTCCTCCGCGACGGCGCCTCGGCCCAGTACGGCTCGGACGCCATCGCCGGCGTGATGAACTTCATCCTCAAGGATGACCGCGACGGCGGCATGATCGAGGTGAAGAGCGGCAGCTACTACGAAGGCGACGGCGACATGCTCACCGTCTCCGGGAACGTCGGGGTCCCGCTGGGGGCCACGGGCTTCGCCAACCTCAGCGTGGAATACGGGAACCAGGACCCGACGGACCGGGCCATCCAGCGCGCCGACGCCATTGCGCTCCTCGGGGCCGGCAACAGCGCCGTGCGCACGCCCACGGCCCAGATCTGGGGGTCGCCCGAGGTCAACGACGACCTCAAGGTGTGGCTCAACACGGGCTACACGTTCAGCGACGACGAGCAGTTCTACGCGTTCGGAAACCTCTCCACCAAGGAGGTGGACGGCGGGTTCTTCTTCCGTAATCCGAACACGCGGGGCGCCGTGTTCAGCGGCGACGGGGGCGAGTCGCTCCTTATCGGCGACGTGCTGCAGGCGAAGGGCCTCGGATCGGCGAACTGCCCCGAGGTCCCCATCACGAACCATGTCCCCGACCCGGTGGCGCTGGCGCAGGTCTTCGCCGACCCGAACTGCTTCTCGTTCCAGGAGATGTTCCCGGGTGGCTTCACGCCCCAGTTCGGCGGCAACGTCACCGACTGGTCCGTCGTGAGCGGCGTCAAGGGCGGCAACGAGGACGGCTTCACGTGGGACGCCAGCGCCGGCTTCGGCAGCCACACCGCCGACTTTTTCATCTACAACACGGTGAACGCGGCGCTCGGGCCGGAGACGCCCACGCATTTCGACCCGGGGCTGTACCGGCAGGATGAGTTCAACCTGAACTTCGACGTCGCGTACGATGCCAGCGACCAGGTCCACCTCGCGGGCGGGCTCGAGCGGCGGGAAGAGCGCTTCACGATCGGACAGGGACAGGACGAGTCCTGGAAGATCGGGCCCTACGCCGCGCAGGGATTCAGTTCGTCCTCGAACGGTTTCCCCGGCTTCAGCCCGATCGCCGCGGGAGAATGGGACCGCCAGAACGTGGCCGTCTACGGAGACGTTCAACTGGGCGGCAGCGAAGATCCGTGGACGCTCGGCGCCGCGTTGCGCTGGGAGGACTTCTCCGACTTCGGAAGCCAGCTGACGGGGAAGGTCTCGGGTCGTCTCCAGGTGAGCGACGCGGTCGCCCTGCGCGCCGGCGGGAGCACCGGCTTCCGCGCGCCGACGCCGGGGCAGCAGAACGCCTTCAACGTGTCGACGGTGTTCGACGCGACGATCGGCGACCTCGTCAACCGCGGCACGATCCCCTCGACGTCGGCCGTGGCGGCCCTTCGAGGCGGGGAGCAGCTGACGCCCGAGAAGGCGTTCAGCCTGACGGCGGGGGCCGTGTTCGATGCGGACGCGTTCAAGCTGACGGTGGACTACTACCGGATCGCGATCTCGGACCGCTTCGCGCAGACGCAGACGTTCAAGCTCACCGATCAAGAGGTGACGCGACTGCTGGGCGAGGGGATCACGAGCGCGGCGAACCTCGCCGAGTTCCGGTTCTTCACGAACGACTTCAGCACGAGGACGCAAGGGCTCGACATCGTGGCGAACTACACGCCCGCGTCGATGGGCGGCTCGACGAGCTTCAGCGCGCTCTTCAACTACAACGGGACGTCGGTCACCGACTTCAACCCCGAAGTCATCGACACGGACCGGGTGGATCAGCTCGAGCAGTCCGTCCCCTCGTGGCGGGGCTCGCTCAACGTGCTGCACACGATCGGCGGGGTGCGCGGACTTCTGCGCGGCACCTGGTACGATTCGTGGGTGGACGTCGGCGGCGTCGTGATCGGCGGAGTGGAAGGCACGGCCTTCCCGGGCCGGTTCCTCGTCGACTTCGAGTTGTCGACGGACCTCACGGATGATGCCGAAATCACGATCGGCGCGAACAACCTGTTCGACACGTATCCGGCGACACAGGCTCCGGACACGGCCGACGACGTGGGTCTGCTCTATCCGGAGAGCTCGCCGTTCGGCTTCAACGGCGGATACTACTACGTTCGGGTGAACTACCGGTGGTCGTGGCTCACGGGGTGAGTTCCGAAGCGTAGGTCAGGCGGGATCCCGGGGTCGCCGGTAGTCGAGGCCGAGCCCGGAGGGTAGGATCGACCCCGGCGGGAGGCGAAGGCCGCCCCCCGCCGGGGTCGTGCATTCGTACCGAACATCATGACGCCGCATCGCGCGGCGCGGGAAAGGGGATCCGTGGAGAACCTCCGCAAGTTCTACATCGACGGGGCGTGGGTCGAACCGTCGGTCGACGAGACGCTGGACGTGGTCAACCCGGCGACCGAGGAAGTGCTCGGAGCCATCGCGATGGGCGGGCGGGCCGATGCGGACGCCGCGGTGGCGGCCGCGACCGCCGCCTTCGACGCCTTCTCACAGACCGACCGGGAGGAAAGGGTCGCGCTGCTGGAACGCATCTGCGAGGGCTACGCGGCCCGGTCGGCGGAGTTGGCCGCGACCGTCAGCTCGGAGATGGGCGCGCCGATGTCCCTGGCCGCGCAGGCGCAGGTCCCGTCCGGCATGGCGCACTTCCGAACCATGCTGAAGATCCTCGCGGACTTCGAATTCGAGACGGACCTCGGAACGTCCCTCCTCGTGAGGGAGCCGGTCGGCGTGTGCGCCTTCATCACGCCATGGAACTGGCCGCTGAACCAGATCGCCTGCAAGGTGGCGCCGGCGCTCGCGGCGGGGTGCACGATGGTGCTCAAGCCGTCGGAGGTCGCGCCGCTGAACGCGCTGATCTTCGCGGAAGTCCTGCACGAGGCCGGCGTGCCGCCGGGGGTCTTCAACCTCGTGAACGGGGCGGGTCCGGTCGTGGGAGCGGCGCTTTCCGCGCACCCTGACGTCGACATGGTCTCCTTCACCGGCTCCACCCGGGCCGGCGTGGAGGTCGCCCGGAACGCGGCGCCGACGGTGAAGCGCGTGGCGCAGGAACTCGGCGGCAAGTCGGCGAACATCATCCTGGACGACGCCGAGTTCGGGCGAGCCGTGTCCCGGGGTGTCTTCGCCGTCTGCAACAACACGGGACAGTCCTGCAACGCGCCGACGCGCATGCTCGTACCGCATTCGCGGATGCACGAGGCCGCGGAGATCGCCGCCGCGGCGGCCGGGAAGGTCGTGGTCGGCGATCCCGGCGCGGAGGGGACGACGATCGGTCCGGCGGTGTCCGAGGTGCAGTTCGACAAGATCCAGCGGTTGATCGAGCGGGGGATCGAGGAAGGTGCGCGCCTCGCGACGGGAGGTCCCGGGCGGCCGGAGGGACTTGAACGGGGGTACTACGTCCGGCCGACGGTCTTCTCGCACGTGAGCAATGAGATGGTCGTCGCGCGCGAGGAGATCTTCGGACCGGTCCTCGTGCTCATCGGATACGAGGACGATGATGACGCGGTTCGCATCGCGAACGACACACTCTACGGTCTCGCCGGCTACGTGTCGGCGGGCGACCGCGAACGCGGACGGTCCGTCGCGCGCCGTATCCGATCGGGCCAGGTCAACCTGAACGGCGCGCGTCCGGACTTCAGGGTACCCTTCGGCGGCTACAAGCAATCCGGCAACGGGCGCGAGTGGGGCCGCCACGGACTCGAGGAGTTCCTCGAGGTAAAGGCGATTCTCGGCTATCACGAGGAGGCGAAGTGAAGACGGCACTGTCCTCGACTTCGGCGGCGGCGGTGGATGAAGCGGCCGGAAACGGCGCGGCGGGAGCGGTCGAGCCGATCCCGCACCTGGTCGGCGGTGGGGCGCGGGCCGGCGTTTCGGGCCGGACGGAGCCGGTCTTCAACCCGGCGACGGGGCGCCAGACGGGCGAAGTGCCGCTGGCGGGGGTCGGCGAGGTCGACGAAGCCATCGCGTCGGCCTCGGCGGCGTTCGACGAATGGCGCGGTGTCAGCGTCGCGCGGCGCACGAAGCTCATGTTCGCGTACCGCAACCTCGTCGAGGAGTACGCCGAGGAGATCGCGAAGCGGCTCACCGCCGAGCACGGAAAGGTCCTTGCCGACGCGATGGGTGAGGTCGCCCGCGGCCTGGAGAACATCGAATACGCCTGCGGCCTCGCCGAACACCTGAAGGGGACGTACAACGAACAGGCTTCCACCGGCGTCGACGTCTATTCCGTCCGGCGGCCGCTGGGGGTCGTGGCCGGGATCACGCCGTTCAACTTCCCGGCCATGGTGCCGCTCTGGATGTTTCCGAACGCGGTCGCGTGCGGGAACACGTTCGTGCTGAAACCGTCACCCCGCGATCCCAGCGCCGCGAACTTCATCGCGGAGCTCTTCCACGAAGCCGGCTTCCCGGCGGGCGTACTGAACGTCGTGCACGGCGACCATGTGGCCGTGAACCGGCTGCTCAAGCACCCCGATGTGCAGGCTGTGAGCTTCGTGGGGTCGACGCCGGTCGCCCGGCACGTATACGAGACCGCCACCGCGCACGGAAAGCGTGTGCAGGCGCTCGGTGGCGCCAAGAACCACATGGTCGTGCTGCCGGATGCGGACATCGACCTCGCCGCGGACTCCGCCGTCTCCGCTGCGTACGGATCGGCCGGCGAGCGGTGCATGGCGATCTCCGTCGCGGTCGCGGTCGGCGACAGCGCCGATCCGCTCGTCGACGCCATCCGCGCCCGCATGGAAAGGCTGCGCATCGGCCCCGGCGACGATCCCGCCTCGGAGATGGGCCCGCTCATCACGGCCGAGCACCGCGACCGCGTCGCGGAATACGTGCGCCAGGGGGCCGACGCGGGCGCGCGCGTCGTCGTCGATGGCCGGGAGGCCCCCTTCGAGGGCGACGGCTTCTTCCTCGGCGTCACGTTGCTGGACTGCGTCACGCCCGACATGTCGGTCTACAAGGATGAGATCTTCGGCCCTGTCCTTTGCGTCGTGCGGGCCGACACCTACCACGACGCCGTGGACCTCCTGCGCAACAACTCCTGGGGGAACGGTGCGGCGATCTTCACCCGCGACGGAGGCGCCGCGCGACAGTTCCAGGAGGACGCGGACGCCGGGATGGTGGGCCTCAACGTCCCGATCCCCGTCCCCGTCGGATACCACTCCTTCGGCGGCTGGAAGGAGTCGGCGTTCGGGGCGCACGCCATCTACGGTCCGGAGGGCGTGCACTTCTACACGAAACCGAAGGTGATGACGGCGCGCTGGCCGGATCCCGCCGGAAGCCGCGTCGACCTGGGGTTCCCCACCAACCGCTGATCCCCGGGAGACCAGGCCCCCCGCTGGACCAGGGCGAAGCCACGATTGCGGATTTTCCGTAAGTTCCGCATTTTGACTCCATGTCCAACATGGGGAATCTGCCACGGCATTCACTTACGGTGAGCGCGACCGAGGCCGCGAAGAACTTCGGGTCGATCCTCACGGAGGTCCGCGAGCGGGGCGCCGAATACGTCGTGGAGCACCGCGGCAAGGCCGTCGCCCGGATCAGCCCCGAGGAGAACCGCAGGCTGACCCTGAGGGAGTTCGCGGAAATCGTCAGAAATAAAACCATCCCCTCTCCCGGTGAGGAATACCTGCGCGCCGTGGAGGAGGGTATCGCCTACTTCAATCGTCCGGAGGTCCCGGCAGATCCTTGGGAACGCTGATCGACACCAGCATCCTCGTGGCCATCGAACGGGGACAGTTGGAGCCCGATGCGGCCCTCGGCTTTGGCGACCCCGAAACACCCGTGGTGATCGCGGCGGTCACGGCGGCGGAACTCTTGTACGGAGTGTACCGGTCAAGTGGGGCCCAGCGGCTCGCAACGGAACGGTATTGCCAAGCGTGGCTCGCACTCTTTCCGGTCATTCCCTTCGATCTTGAGGTGGCTCGCGTCCACGCGATGCTGACGCATGACCTTCGTCGGCAGGGCACGCCTATCGGGGCCCACGACCTGATCATCGCGGCCACTGCGGTCAGCGGAGGCTACCGGGTTGCCACGCGCGACCGGCGCAGCTTCCACCGGGTTGAGGGGCTGGAGCTACAGTACTGGTAGTTGGCGGCGGATCCTTGGCCCGGATCCGCCGCGACGGTCGGTTCAGTCACCTCCGCCGGCTTCCGGCGCGGCTTCGTCTCCGGTTTGGTTCGGCGTCTCGATGTTGCCGCTATCGTCCACGGCGCGGCTCAGGATCGAGACCTGGTTCCCGACCGTGGCCGGATCGTAGGCGTAGCTCCAGTTTGCCCGGCCCCGGGCCGGGCGCCAGGTCTCCCCTCCATCGAGCGACACTTCGATGGCCGCGACCACGCCGCCGCCGGCATCGGTTGCCGTCCCCGTGATCGTGACCATGCCGCTCTCCTCATCCGGCGCCGAGGGTGGGTCGAAGGAGGAGGTCGGCGCCACAGCGTCCGTCGAGGCCGTGGCGGCGACGAGGTCCGGCTGCATCGTGGCGGGCTGGACGCCCATGTCCGCGAACAGGTTCACCGTCGCCTGCTGCAGGACGAGGTCCGGACCGTGCGGGTCCACGCCGACGCGCGTGTCCGCGCCGTTCATCCGTTCCGGCGGCACGCCGGTCTCGGTGTCGTGATGCGCATCGAGGCCCCACGACCACTGCAGCGTCCCCGAGCCGAACGTGAGCGCGCCGCTCTCGTGTCGATGGAGGACGGCATGGTGCGTGGCGGTCCCCGTCTCGCAGTCCCGTCCCGGATGTACGCAGTAGAGCGTGTTGTCGATCGTCGTCGCGGCGACCCGGAAGAGCCCGGGCGGGAGGAACCCGTTGTCGATGTCCGAGTCCCACTCGTGGCCCAGGATCCCCTTGATGGACACGTACTGTTCTCCGGGCCGCAGCCGGGCCACCTCCGTGTTCCGCCAGAACCTCAGGTCGGCGAACTCGGCGTCGACGATGATGGGGTCGTTCCGCCAGGCGTTCACCGTGAACAGCGTCCCCGTCAGCGCGTTCTCGGGCCAGGGCCCCTCGGCGTTGATCGGGCGGTGGTCGCGGAACTCTCCCGTCCACTCGACCGGATCGAGCCGCCGGTGATCCTGCGAGTCCTTGTACGTGACGAGCGTCCGGTAGGGCTCGCCGGAGCCATCGATGCTCGCCTCCCAGCGCACCTTCCAGTAGACCTCGTTCGAGCTGAAGAAGGCGAGGTGCATGCCCGCGGCCCGGGCCGCCTCCACGTTCCGCCGCTGCCGTCCGCTCCAGTACTCGTCGTGACCGACCGAAAGGAGGATCCTGTGCTCAAGCAGTTCCTCGCCTCGCCGGTCCGTGTCGATCCCCGAGGAATAGCTCACGTCGTAGCCGTTCCTCTCAAGCCAGCGGACCATCGGGTATTCGGAATTGAAGACCATGTTCACGGCCCGGTAGTGCCGCGTCTCGAAGGGCCGGTTGTAGCTCACCTTCGGTGCGCGGGGTTCCCCGCCGTGGAGGCGAAGGCGCTCCGGGTTGAGGCGTCCGTACACGCTGTGTCCCCCGTAGCGGTTGTACGCCTGCCAGGTGACGTCCGACGTCTGGAAGAGCATGTCGGACTCGCCGTCATCGTCCCGCACGACGAAGTAGATGTGGCTCGCGCGCGCTTCGCGCAGCGGGTTCCGCATCACGGCCCGGAAGCCCGGAGCCTCCCAGAGCGAGTCCTCTCCCGTCGGCGGGAGCGGCGTGGCCTCGAACTGGTCGTTCTTGACCCAGCCTTCGATCGGGTCCTCGCGCACGAGCCGGGCGAAGTAGATGCCCGACGTGGCGTCCTCCGGCGCCTGCCACGACGCGGACACCGCCCAGTTGCCGCAGTCCACGAGCGGCGCAGGCCAGGTTTCCATGCCACCGCCCTCGGCCAGCACCGGGATCGGGCCGCGCAGGCAGTCCGGCTGGATCTGCGGCAGCGTCGCGGACGGCTCGAAGGAGTCCACTCTGCGCGCACCCATGCCGCCGTAGTAGCCCATGCGGTAGATGTCGATCCGGTAGTCGTCCGAGTCCGTGTCGATCTTGAACTCGATCGTTTCGCCCTGGGCGATCGCGATGTCGGTGCCGAACCCCTGGATGCTGGGGTCGCCATAGCTGTTGATGTCCCACTCCGTGGGCGGGTGCCCTTCGAGACAGTTCTCCGCGACGATCTCGTTGGCGGGGTTCTCACACGGATCACCCGCCATCGAGACCTGCAGTTCGCAGCCGGCCGCCGCGATAGCCGCGACCGGGAAAACGAAGGGGACGAGGAACGCAGCGGGGCTCTTGCCACGGGCTGCTACGGACGCGGTCATGACGACATCTCCCGGCCGGAGTGGGGCGACGGCCGGCTCCCCCGGCCGCCGCGTCCCCGCAACATGCCCCCGCCGTCGGAAGTCTACAACGGCGGCAGAACGGTGGGTCGGTTCAGCCGTCGTCGCCCGGGGTCTCCAGATTGCCACTGTCGTCCACGGCGCGGCTCACGATCGATGTTTCGCCGCCGGTCGCGTCCGGATCCCACGCGTAGCTCCAACTCGTGCGGCCGCGGGCCGGTCGCCACGTCATCCCTCCGTCCAGCGAAACCTCGACCGCCGCGACGACACCGCCCCCGGCGTCCGAGGCCGTCCCCGAGATCGTCATCATGCCGCTCTCCGGGTCGGGTCCCGAGGGCGCCTCGAATGAGGAAGTCGGCGGGACGTCATCCGTCGACGCCGTGGATGGAACCAGGTCCGACTGAATCGTGGCGGGCTGCACGCCCATGTCCGCGAACACGTTGAGCGTCGCCTGCTGCAGGACGAGGTCCGGGCCGTTCGGGTCCACGCCGACCCGCGTGTCCATGCCGTTCTGGCGCTCGGGGGGGACGCCCGTCTCGGTGTCGTGGTGTGCGTCGAGCCCCCATGGCCACTGCAGCGTCCCCGTGTCGAAGACGAGTGCGCCGCTCTCGTGCCGGTACATCGTCGCGTTGTGCGTGGCCGAGCCCGTCTCGCACCCCCGCCCCGGATGGACGCAGTACTGCAGGTTGTCGATCGTCGTCGCGGAGAGCCGAAAGAGCCCCGGCGGGCGGAACCCGTTGTCGATGTCCGAGTCCCATTCGTGGCCGAGGATCCCCTTGATCGACACGTAGCGATCGCCGGGCTGCAGCCGCGCGACCTCCGTGTTACGCCAGAAGCGGAGGTCGGCGAACTCGGCGTCGACCATGAGCGGATCGTTCCGCCACGCGTTCACCGTGAACAGCGTCCCCGTGAGCGCGTTCTCCGGCCACGGACCCTCCGGGTTGATCGAACGGTGATCTCGGAACAGTCCCGTCCATTCCTCCGGATCGAGTTTCCGGTGGTTCTGCGACTCCTTGTAGGTCACGAAGGTCCGGTACGGCTGCTCCGACCCATCGATGCTCGGCTCCCAGCGCACCTTCCAGAAGACATCGTTCGAACCGAAGAAGCCGAGGTGTACGCCGGCCGCCAGCGCCGACTCCACGTTGCGCCGCTGTTGGCCCGTCCAGTACTCGTCGTGTCCCATCGAGAGGAAGACCTTGTGCTCGAGCAATTCCTCGCCACGCCGGTCCGTGTCGACCCCGGACGTGTAGCTCACGTCGTAGCCGTTCCGCTCGAGCCAGCGGACCATCGGGTACTCGGAGTTGAACACCATGTTCACGGCGCGGTAATGCCGCGTCTCGAAGGGGCGGTTGTAGCTCACCTTCGGCGCGCGCGGGGGTCCCCCGTGGAGCCTGAGACGCTCGGGATTCAGCCTCCCGTACACGCTGTGGCCGCCGTAGCGGTTGTACGCCTGCCAGTTGAGGTCGGAGGTCTGGAAGAGCAGGTCGGACTCGCCGTCGTCGTCCCGCACCACGAAGTAGATGTGGCTGGCGCGCGCCTCGCGTAGCGGGTTCCGCATCACCGCGTGGAAGCCGGGTGCCTCCCAGAGCGAGTCCTCGCCCGTCGGGGGAAGCGGCGTGGCTTCGAACTCGTCGTTCTTCACCCAGCCTTCGATCGGGTCCTCGCGGACGAGGCGGGCGAAGTAGATGCCCGACGTCGCGTCGGCCGGAGCCTGCCAGGACGCCGACACGGCCCAGTTCCCGCAGTCCACCAGAGGCGCGGGCCACTCCTCGATCCCGCCCCCCTCGGCCAGCACCGGGATCGGGCCCCGCAGACACTCCGGCTGGATCTGGGGCAGCGTGGCAGCGGGCTCGAACGAGTCGACACGGCGCGCGCCCATGCCGCCGTAGTAGCCCATGCGGTAGATGTCGATCCGGTAGTCGGGGGAGTCCGTGTCGATCTTGAACTCGATCGTCTCACCGCGGTTGATCCCGATATCGGTGCCGAACCCCTGGATGCTCGGATCGCCGTAGCCGTTGATGTCCCATTCCGTGGGAGGGTGCCCCTCGAGACAGTTCTCGGCCACGATCTCGTTGGCGGGGTTGGCGCACGCCTCCTCCATCGTCATCTGCGGGGGCGCGCAGGCACTCGCGAGGAGGGCGGTCGACGTGGTGAAGGCGAGGAAGGACGGACGGAAGCGCGGGCGTGGCTGGGTCATGGCGAGATCTCCGGGCCCGGGTCAGCATGCGGACGGCCGACCTTCCGGCCGCCCCGTCCCCGCAACATGAGTCCGGAGTCCCGGGTCTACAACGCCCGTCGGCCGCCCGGGGGTTTTGCCATGGGCTGCTAGGGCAGACGCAGGGTCTCGGAGTAGGCGCGGCCGAAGCGGTCCGTGGCCTCCACGCGCACCTCCGCCACATCGGCGCCGACGGGCGCGTAGAACATGTGGTTCGTGATGCGGGGTTCGACCCACGGCCGGTGTGCGGGCAGGTCGTCGCCGGAGTGGAGTTCGACGCTCCACGGGTCGCGTCCCGGCCGGCGGGCCATGAGGCCGCGAGGCTCGCCATCGGCGAACCAGCGGACGGTCCACTCGGGGTCCCAGTCCCACACGTTCGCCACGATCTCGTCCGGCGCGGACGGGTCGGTCCCCGGCGAGTAGATCCGCATCTGGTGGGTCGCCTCGAATCCCGTGGACTTGTAGCGCCACGAGATCTCCTCGCCCGCGGCCTCGTAGACGCAGTAGCCGTTCGGGGCGCCGTCCCAGCAGATCGGTCCGCTCCACCAGGCGCCGCAGATCGCGCCCGCCACGTGCTCGTGCGTCCCCGCCTCGAAGACGTGCTCGAGTTCGTGCGTGTGTCCCGTGAGGATGTGCGCCTGGAAGGGCTCCAGCAGCCGGTACAGCGCGTCGCGGTTCATGATTGCGCCCGGCGGGTCCGGCGAGGTCAGGCCGCTTCGAAGATGGTTGCTCCCGAGCGCCGGGATGTGCGTCGCCACGACAACCGGCGCCCCCGCCTCGACGCGGCTCAGATCCGCCTCCAGCCAGGTCAGCGCGTCCACGTCCAGATAGCCGAGATACCCGCTCCCGTGCCAGAACACGTCGTCGAGCACGACGTAGTGGACGGCCCCGCGATCGAACGAGTAGTATCGCGGCCCGAAGTGGCGCGAGAAGGTGTCCGTCGAGGCCTCGTCCGTAGGGCTTTCCATGTCGAGGTCGTGGTTCCCGATGACCTGGAAGAAGGGAACGCCGATCCGCTGTACGCCGCGCTCGTACTCCGGATACAGTCCGAGACGGTCGTACATGATGTCGCCGTCGGAGATGCCGAATACGTGCGTGCCACCGAACTCCCGCACCGTCTGCTGGAGGTCGGGGACGGAGCGCTCGTGGAACCACCCCATCTCCTCTTCGGTCTGGGTCTGGATGTCCCCGAGGAGGAGCAGCGTGTGCCGCTCGTCCGACACGCCCAGCGGTGCGAGGTCGAAGGCGACGGACATCTCGCTCGCGGACGGATCGATGCGCTCGTAGAAGCGAGCCGTGCCGGACGGGTTCAGCGGGATCTCGTATCCGGACGGCACCCGAACCCACACGAAGCCCCGGTCCGCCGAGGTCACGAGTTCGAAGCGGCCATCGGCGTCGGAATCCACGACCTGGAGGCCATCGGAGACCGACACGCGCCCCAATCCGCGACCTCCCGTCTGGACCATCCCCTGCACGCGAATCGGATTCGCGGTCCGGCGAGCGCGGGGAAGAGGATCGTAGGGTGCCGCGAGCAGCGATTCCGCACGAGTCACCAGCGCGGCCGCCGAGAGGGCGCCGGTCTTCAGGAACGTCCGCCGGTTCAGCATCTGTGCGTTACCGTCAGCTGAAGTCGCGGCCCAGGATGACGGCGACGATGATCGCGCCCACCGCGAGCGGCGCCACCCAGCGGATGAAGAAGCGCCACGCCCCGTAGTGGAACCAGCGCGGCTCCGTGCCGTCCACGAGTTCCTGCTCCGTCGCCTTTCGGGTCATGAACCAGCCCGCCGCGAGCGTGATCGAGAACCCGCCGATGGGCAGCATCCAGTTGGACACGAAGTGGTCGGCGGTCGAGAACCAGCCCGCCTTGCCCGCGAACACCTCCAGCGTGGAGAGGAACGGCGTGCCCGTGAACGAGAGCGCCGCGAAGATCGTGAACACGAAGATCGCCGCGCCGCAGAGGACCGTCGCCTTGTGTCGAGGGATGCGGTGCTCATCGATGACGTAGCTCGACACGACCTCGAGGAGCGAGATCGTCGATGTCAAGGCCGCCAGCGCCACGAGCACGTAGAAGAGCGGCCCCAGCACGACGCCGAACGGCACCGCCGTGTAGAACAGTTCCGGAAGCGAGATGAAGAGCATCCCCACCGGCGAACCGCTCACCTGGTCGCTCATCCCCACCACCGAGAAGATGACGGAGAACATGATCACCGTGGCCACGAGGGCGATCAGCGTGTCGAGCGCCACGATCGCCCCCGACGCCTTAACGATCGAATGCTTGCGCGAGATGTAGGAGCCGTAGGTGATCATCGCCCCCATCCCGAGCGAGAGGGTGAAGAAGGAGTGTCCCAGCGCCTCGAGGACGCCGCTCATCTCCAGCTCTCCGAAGTTGGCGCGGAAGATGAAGCGCAGCGCCTCGCCCGACCCGCTCATCCCCAGCGCGCTCACGAGGAGGAGGAGGAGGATTCCGAACAGGATCGGGAGGAAGATGCGGGCGATCCGTTCGATCCCCTTGCTCACGCCGAAGTAGACGACCGCGATCGTGGCGACGCTGAAGCTGAGGGAGAGCGCGAGCTGGAGGCCGGCGTTCCCCACCTGCTCGTTGAACAGGTCGCCCGCCGCCATCCCGGCGGGATAGCCGCCGAACGTCCAGCCGATGGACTGGGCGAAGTAGTAGAGCGACCAGCCCGCGATGACCGTGTAGTAGCTGAGGAGGATGAACCCCGCGAGCACCCCCCAGCCGCCGACGACGCCCCACCAGGGTCCGGCCGCCTCCTTGAGCGCCCCGACCGCGCTCTTCTGGCTCCTGCGCCCGATGAGCAGTTCCGCCATCATGATCGGCAGGCCGACGGCGAGGATGCAGACCAGGTAGACGAGGACGAAGGCGCCCCCTTCGTTCTCCCAGGTGATGAACGGGAACTTCCACAGGTTGCCGAGGCCGATCGCGCTGCCGGTCGCGGCCAGCACGAGGCCGACGTTCGAACTCCAGTTATCGCGGGGTTGGCTCATGGGACATGTCCAGTCGGGCGTTATCCGGGTCAGGGGTCTTTGCCCCTGCATGAGTTCGACGATCCATACTACTCCGTCGTCACGACGGGCCACCAGACGCACGCCATGTCGAACCTGAACGAGGTCATCCGGAGCACGCCCAAGGCGGAACTCCACATCCACGTCGAAGGCTCGCTGGAACCTGGGATGATGTTCGACCTCGCCCGCCGGAACGGCGTGCCGCTCCCCTACGACAGCGTCGAGGAGGTCCGCCGGGCCTACTCGTTCGGCAACCTCCAGGAGTTTCTCGACCTCTACTACGAGGGGATGAACGTCCTCCGGACGGAGGAGGACTTCTTCGAGCTCGCCGACGCCTACCTGCGGCGGGCGGCGGCGGACCAGGTCGTCCACGTCGAGATGTTCTTCGACCCGCAGGCGCACACGGGCCGCGGCGTGCCGCTGGCGACGCTGATGGACGGGCTGGAAAGGGCCATCGACCGCTCACGGGAGCGGGGCGTGAGCGTCTCCCTGATCCTCTGTTTCCTGAGACACCTCACCGAGAGGGAAGCGTTCGAGACGCTCGAAGCTGCGGAACCCTTCCGGGACCGGCTGGTGGGCGTGGGACTGGATTCGAGCGAAGTGGGGCACCCGCCCTCGAAGTTCGCGCGCGTGTTCGACGCGGCGCGCGACATGGGCCTCCGGCTGGTCGCCCACGCCGGTGAGGAGGGTCCGCCGGAATACGTGTGGGAGGCGCTCGACATCCTCGGCGTCGAGCGCATCGACCACGGGAACCGCGCCCTCGAGGACGACGCGCTGGTCGCCCGCCTGCGCGACGACCGCATCCCGCTCACGGTATGCCCGCTGTCGAACTTGGCCCTCCGCGGGGTGGACGACCTCGCCGCCCACCCGATCAAGCGCATGCTGGACCTGGGCCTCCGCGCGACCGTGAACTCCGACGACCCCGCCTACTTCGGCGGCTACATCAACGACAACTTCCGCCGCGTCGCCGAAGCGGTCGGCCTCTCGCCCGAGGACATCCAGACACTGGCGCGCAACTCCCTCGACGCCTCCTTCGAAACTTGACGGAGCGCGTGAACCTCACGACCGTCGGGCGTAGATCCCTTTCCCCGGAGACCAACCATCCGTCCGACATCCGAGTCGTGCCTCTCAACGTAGTTCGAGCGCCGGCCGCGGCCCCGCTGTGGGAGGCCTGCGTCGATCGCTTTCTGGCGGAGGCCGCCTCACCGGCCGAGGCGGGGGCCGGGGCGTCCGCGTGGATCTGGCTCAATCACCGGAACCTGCGGGATCTCCTGTTCGAGGCCGCGCACGAGCGCGGCCTCCCGGGATGGCTCGATCCCCCCGTCACGCTGTTCGGCGATCTGACCGACCGCTTCGGCATCCGCGAGAGATCCGTCGGCCTCCTCACGCGCCGACGGCTTGTGAGCCGGCACGCGGCGCGGCTGGGGCGCCGGATCCTGGGGCGGGAGCCCGGCCGGGGGGACGGCGTGATCCGCGGGCACATGCTCGACCGGCTGTTCGGCGACCTGCTACCGGAGGGCGTTCCGCCGGACGAACTGGAACGGGCGCTGGCCCGGCTGGGAGGGGACGATTTCGCGCGCCGCCGCAACGAGTGGGCCGTGGCGACGTACCGCGCGTATCTCGATTCGCTCGAGGGACGGGGACTCCTCGACCGGCGCTCGGTGAACGCCCGCATCGCGGAGCGGATCGAGGCGGGAGGGCTGGCGGCGGCGATCGGCGGCGCGCGCGAGTTGCACGTGTACAGCGTCGCGAGCCCGCGCACGCGGCGCCGCATGCTCGAGGCGCTCGCCCGGCAGGAGGAGGTGGAGGTCCATCTCTACCTGCCGCTGGAGTCCGAGCCGGATCCCTTCTTCGATGCGCTGGCGGCCCGGACCGAGGTGATCGCCGGAGACGGCGGCGGCCCCGGAGATGGCGGCGCGGGCCACGGAGCCGGGCCGGTGACCGTGCAGCCGGTGCCGGACGCCGCGCGGGAGATGGCCTGGGTGGCGCGGCAGGTCAAGGAGGTCCTGACGCCAGGGGTTGCGGAACCGCACCAGGTCGCCGTCGTGGCGCGGTCCGGGCGCGAGAACACCCACCGCGCGTATCGGGCGCTGCGGCGGGCTGGGGTCCCTGCCACGGCCCGCATCCGAACGCCGTTGGATGAGGTCCCGGCCCTCAGGGCGCTCCTCCTCGTGCTGCGCGGGGCGGCGCGGAACTGGGACTTCCGGTCGCTGCGAGCCGTCCTCGCGCACCCGTACTTCGACACGCGGGTCGATCTCCGGGGTATCGACGCGATCGCGGCGCTCCGCCGGGTCGTGGGGCTCGATGCCTGGAGCGAGAATCTCGAGCGGCTCCGCGGCCTCGTGGAGGAGAAGGCACGGGAGATACGCGGCCGGGGGCTATTCGCCGATCGCGTCGAGAAGGACATCGAGGCTTTCGCGGCCGTGCGAGCCGTACTCGAACGGCTGGGCGAGGCGCGCCCCGAAGCCGACTGGATCGACCTCACGCTGGCGCTCGTCAGGGAAGACCGCGGCGTCTTCCAACTGAGGCGACGGGTATGCGATCCGGTGGAGGAGCGGTGGGAGGTCGTGCGCTCCGACCAGCGCGGCATCCTCCTCTTCGAGCGGCTCCTGCGGGAGTGGCGGGATCTCGACCACGCCGACGACCCGCTCACGCCGGCCGGGTGGCACGCGCTGCTCGAGAAACTGCTGCAGGCGAACGAACTCGTCCTCTCCACCCCGGGGCAGAAGGGCGTCCAGGTCCTGGAGGCGCACGATGCGGCGCTCGTCCCCTTCGCCCACACGTTCGTCGTGCACGCGAACGACCGCGAGTTTCCGCGCGCGAGCGGCGCCACGGGCGTGTTCACCGACGCGGAGCGCCGCCGCCTCGCCGCACTGAACCTCCCCGTCGCGCACCGCGACGAGACGTTGCGCCGCGAGCGGGCCCTGTGGCGCGCCGTCACGCAGCAGGCGGGCCCGGTATCGATCACCTACCGGACGACGGACGCAGGCGGCACGCCGCTCCTCCCATCCCTCATGGTCCCGCCGCACGAGGACGCCGCCGAACTGCCGCGCATCCGCCGGCCAGCGGACGATCTCGATCCCGTGACGCCGGCCGGGGCGGACCGGCGCGCCGCCTTCGCCATATACGAGGCACTCGGGCAGCCGGACTCGACGGGCCCCACCCGCATCGCGCCCGCCCGCCCGGGACGCATCGCCCGCGCAATCGTGGCGGCCGCGGCCGAGACCCACCGCGGCCCGGGGCTCGAACGCTACCCCGGCTTCAGCCTCCCGGCTCGGCTGCCGGGGGCGGAAAGCGCTCTGCACCCCGCCTATCGGCCGAACCCGTGGAACGGCCATCTGCGCGATCCGGACGTGCGGGCGGAGTTGGCGCGCCGCTTCAACGAGGACTACCGGTGGTCCGCCGGACAGCTTGAAACCTATGCACGTTCCCCCCTCACCTTCCTCATCGAGCGCGTGCTCCGGCTCGAGTCCGTGGACGAGGCGGAGGAGGAGACGACGCCGCTCGCCTTCGGAAGCGTGGCGCACGAGATCCTCGAGCGCTTCTACAGCGATTTCAAGGAACGGCTGCCCCTTTCGCTGACGGGTCCCGCCGAAAGCCATCTCGAGGAAGTCGCGCGCGAAGTCTGCGCCCGGCGCCAGGAGGAGGGAGAATGGCTCGGTGTCGCCGCCCTCTGGCGCCAGACGCGGGAGAGCATCGCGGCGGCCGTACGCGACTACGTCGCCTGGGAACTCGAATACATGGCCGACAAGGGCGAGCGCCCCGTGGACATCGAGGTGGGATTCGGGTTCGAGGACGACCGCACGTTCCTCGAAGGCGAGGATGTGCTGGGACGGGCCGCCCGCCTTCGCCTGTGCGGCCGCATCGACCGGGTGGACCGGAGCCGGGAGGAAGGCGGCGCCCACCACGTGCTCGACTACAAGAGCAGCATCACGCCGGGCGCGCCGAGCTTCGACGACGCGACCTCGCTCCAGGGCGTCGTCTACGCGCAGGTGATGGCCGACCGCGGTTACCGGATGGGCTCCTGCCGCTACCGCGCGATCAAGAAGCCGGGCAGGCCTCAGAACGGAGGCAGCGTCGACTTCGGTTCGGTCCGGTACGAGCGGGCCCTGTCCCTCGCGCTCTCCATCCCCGCCCGCGTGCGAAGCGGCTGTTTCGAAGCCGTCGCGTCGTGGAAGGGCGGCTGGAAGTCGTGGGACCCGAAGCCGGAGATCCGCCGCAGCGACGCCCGCCTGAGCGGGGGCCATCGCTTCGACGACTTCGGGGACGATTCCCCTCCGGAGGGCGCCGGTGGCTGAGATCCGGTGGACCCCCGAGCAGGTGCGGGCGATCCGATCAGAGGACGACACGCTGCTCGTCGCGAACGCCGGGACGGGCAAGACGACGACCGTCGTGGGCAAGATCATGTGGCGGCTCGGCCTCCCCTTCGGCGTGAACGGCGAGACGGGGGAGCCGATCGAGCCTCCGGTCGACCCGTGCGGGCTGGAGGAGATCGCCGCCATCACGTTCACGGAGAAGGCGGCCTACGACCTCAAGCGACAGCTCCGGAAGCGCATCGAGGCGTCGTCCCGTGCGGAAGAGCTGCGCTGGCGGATCGACCGGGCCTCGGTCGGCACCATCCATTCCTTCTGCGGCGAACTCCTCCGCGAACACGCGCTGCGGCTCGGCATCGACCCCACCTTCGAGATCCTCGACGAGGACCAGGCGTGGGCCGAGCAGGACCAGCTCATCCGGGCTCTCCTGCTCGACAGACTCGAGGCGGAAGACCCCGCCGCGCAGGCGACCCTGCGCCGGTGGAGCTTCACCGGCTGGCAGCACACCAAGGGCGCGATCGATCACGTTCGGGACGTGTTGCGCGACCTGCGGTGGCGGGAGAGGCGATACGCGAAGTGGCTTCGGGACGATGCGCCGCCGGCCGGCGAGACGCTCGACCTGTTTCGGCCCCAGGGTCCCGGCCTCGACCTGAACGCGATCAGAGCCGCCTGCACGGAGAGCGATGCGCAGGACGAAGAGGCGCTCGCGATCTGTTCGGATCTCGTCGAACTGGGGCTGGAGGCCCGTGCGCGGTGGGACGCCTGGCTGGAGGAGGAGAACCGGCGCGATTTCGACAGCCTGGTCCTGGGGGCGGCGGACCTCCTCCTCGGTTCCTCCGGTGGGCCGGCCCTCGCCGCGATCCGCGACCGCTACCGGATGCTCGTCATCGACGAGTTCCAGGACACCGACTTCACGCAGCGCGACATCGCCTTCGCCATCGGGCGGGGGGTCGAGCGTCCGCAGCTGTTCCTCGTCGGCGACCCGAAGCAGAGCATCTACCGCTTCCGCGGCGCGGATATTTCGGTGTGGAACGCCGTCGCCGCCGATTTCGCCGAGGAGGGCGAGGTCCTCGACCTGCCGCGCAACTTCCGCAGCGATCCTCCGATCGTCGACTTCGTCAACGTCGTCGGCCGCGCCTCGATGGACGAAACGGGCACCGCGCTCGCCGAGGAACAGCTCCCGAGCCGGATCGACTACGCGGACCTCGTGGCCGGCATCGACGACCGCGCCCAGCCGGGAGTGGAGTGGGTCGAGGCGGAGGGGAAGAAGGTGGCGGAGCGCCGCGAATCCGAGGCCGTCCGCATCGTCTCCCGGATCCTCGCTTCGGTGGGCCGCGACGAAGTCCGCGATCCCGACACCGGCGAACTCCGTCCGCTCGCCTTCCGCGACATCGCGCTCCTCTACCGCGCCCGCAGCGGACTCGAGCACTTCGAGACGGCGCTGAAGCGGTACGGCATCCCCTACTTCGTGTCCGGCGTGGCGCACCTCGGGGAACGCCAGGAGATCCTCGACGTCCTCAACGCGCTGCGGCTGATCGGCAATGAGCGGGATGACATCCGCGCCTTCGGCTATCTCCGGTCGCCCTTCGTCGGGCTCCGGGACGAGACCATCGCCCGCATCCGCATGCTCCAGCGGGGCGCCCCGCTCCTCCGTCAGGCGAAGCGGTGGCTGCAAGAGGGCGAGTGGCCCGAGGCGCCCGACCACCCGCAACTGGCGGCGATCGAACGGCGGGCGCTGGCGGAGGGCCTCGCGGTGCTCGACGACCTGCGGCAACTCGCGCCGCGACTCGCGCTCGACGAAGTCATCGAGGAACTGCTCGAGCGCACCGGATACCGCCTGCACGTGCTGCTCATGGAGGGGGCGGAGGAGGTTCTCGCGAATCTCCAGAGTCTCATCCACTTCGCGGAATCCCATCGCGCGCACGACCTCTCCACCTTCTTCGAAGTGTGGGATCGCTCGACGACCCGTGACATCGGACTTCCGCAGGCGCCGCTCTACTCGAAGGAGGATGACGTCGTCACGCTGTCGACGATTCACCAGGCCAAGGGGCTGGAGTGGCCGGTCGTCTTCCTGGTCGGCGTCGACCGGAAGCTCTGGAGTCCGCGCACGAACGAGTACTGGTCGGACCCCGAACTGGGTCCCCTCTTCTGTCTCCGGGCGGACGATCGAGGCGCGCGAAGCGCCCGCATCCTGCGCCGCGAGGAACTCGAAGCGACGGCGGAGGAGGCCCGTCTCCTGTACGTGGCCGCGACGCGAGCCCGGAACCGTCTCATCATCGTGGGTCCGACGGATGGCGAGAAGGGGTACGACAGGTGGCTCGCGGAGGGCGGGGCCGAGGTTCGGGACGACGGGGAGGTGCCGGTGGCCCGACCGACGAACCGTCCGCCCACGCTGGAATGGCTGGACGGATACGAGGCGGTCGATCCTCCGGCGCTGATCCACGCCCTCCCCGCACCGACGCTGCGCTGGACCCGCTCGGCGACTGAACTCATGCTCCTGAACGAGGACTCCGAAGAATGGGAGCGCCGTTACAGGCACGGCGCGCTCGCCCCCTGGCACTTTGCGCCCGAGCCCTCCGGGGAGGAGAGAGGACTCCCGGCCCTGGTCCGGGGCCAGATCATTCACGGCGCGCTCGAGCGGCTGGAGGCCGAAGCGGAGATTGCCCGCGTCGTGGAGGAGACCATCGGTTCGCTGGACGAGCCGGAACTCGAGGCCATGCTCCGCCCGGGGAGCGAATACCGCGAACAACTGGAGGAGGAGATCCGCCGCGTGGCCGCGAGCGAGGAGTGGGCCTGGTACACGGAGGGCGAACTCGGCCGCGACTACTGGAAGGAACTCACCTTCACCCACCTCGTGGGCGCGCGCGACTGGCGGTTCGGCGCCTTCGACCTGTACCGGCGTCTCGCCGGCCCCGGCCCCGACACGGGCACCGCGCCTGCTCGCCTGGCCGGGGCGCTGGGCCTGGAGGAGGGGCTCGACGCCCTCATCATCGACTTCAAGACGCACGACATCACGGCGGCTCAGGCACCCGGCGCGGCCCGCGACTACCGCATCCAGGCCGACGTCTACCGAGCCGCCGCCACCAGTCTGGCCGGGCGAACCGCCGTCGGCCTGCACTTCACCGGTCCGAACGAACTCGTCCCCATGCGGGAGCAGCCGCAGGACTGATCCCTGCCATAGCGCAATCGGATGCCGCTTCGCAGGATCAGTGATCCCCCCTGCGAGGAGGCGAGCCGATGACCGGGAAGCTGGAACGCTGGTTCAGGCTGTCGGAGCGCGGCTCCGACGTGCGGACGGAGGTGACCGCCGGGGTCACGACCTTCCTGACGATGGTCTACATCGCCTTCGTCAATCCGTCGATCCTCTCCGAGGCCGGCATGCCGTTCGGCCCCGTGTTCGTCGCGACCTGTCTGGCGGCGGCGTTCGCCACGCTCGTGATGGGGCTGTATGCGAACTATCCGATCGCGCTGGCGCCCGGGATGGGACTCAACGCCTTCTTCACCTACGGCGTCGTGCTCGGAATGGGATACGCCTGGGAGGTCGCGCTCGGGGCCGTGTTCCTGTCCGGGACGCTGTTCGTCACGCTGAGTGTGCTCCCGGTCCGGCGCTGGATCATCGACGCGATCCCGCGGGGCCAGAAAATGGCGATCTCGGCCGGCATCGGGATCTTCCTGGGGGTGATCGCGCTGCGGAACGCGGGGATCATCGAGGGGAGTCCGGCCACGCTCGTCACCGTGGGCGAACTGACGTCGGCGCCGGCCGTGCTCGCCCTCCTCGGCTTCTGCGCGATCGCGGCACTCTCCGCGCGGCGGATCCCGGGCGCGGCGATCCTCGGGATGCTCGGCGTGACGGCCATCGGCCTGATTCTGGGCGTCTCGGAGTGGCACGGCTTCGCGTCGCTGCCGCCGGATCCGACCCACACGCTGCTCGCGCTGGACATCGGCGCCGCGCTGCAACTGGGCATGATCGCGGTCATCTTCACGTTCCTCATCGTCGACCTCTTCGACACCGCCGGCACGCTGATCGGCGTCGCGCACCAGGCCGACCTCCTCGATGAGGATGGGAGGCTGCCGCGCATCCAGCGGGCGCTGATGGCCGACTCGACCGGGACCGTGGCGGGGACGCTGCTCGGGACCTCGTCCGTCACCAGCTACATCGAGAGCGCCGCGGGCGTGGGCGCGGGCGGCCGCACGGGGCTGACCGCCGTCGTCGTGGCCGGACTCTTCCTCGTCTGTCTCTTCTTCGCACCGATGGCCGAGTCCGTCCCCTCCTTCGCGACCGCCGCGGCGATCCTGTACGTCGCCTGTCTCATGGCCCGGGCGTTGAAGGACGTGGAATGGGACGACATCACGGAGTCCGCCGCGGCGGTCGTAACCGCGATCGCCATCCCCCTCACGTACTCCATCGCCGACGGAATCGGCCTCGGCTTCATCACGTACGTCGCGATCAAGCTCCTGGCAGGCCGCTGGCGCGAGTGTCCGCCGATGCTGGTCCTGGTGGCGCTGGTATTCGCCGCAAAATTCATCTGGCTGTAACCTCACGGCGTATGAGCGCCTTGCCACGACCTGCTGCCCCGACCCTCCTCGATAGAGAGGCTGAATGAATCTCAGCACACGGCTTTCCGCCGGACTGCCCGCCATCGTCCTCCTCCTCGCGGCGCCGGGAGCCGCCGCCGGCCAGACGGAATTCCAGCTCCAGCTCGGCAAGCTGGTGAATCCGTTCTCGGACACGGGGCACGGGACGACGGTCGTCACCTTCCAGAACGCCGCGCAGTGGTCGTGGGGCGACCACTTCATGTTCTTCGACTACACGGCGGACGGGGGGAATGACGGGTTCAACGAGAAGGACCTGTACGGCGAGTGGTATCCGTCGCTGAGTCTGGGGAAGATCAGCGGGAGCCGCGTCGGGTTCGGCCCGATCCGTGATTTCGCTCTGCTTGGCGGGGTGAACTACAGCTCGCAGGCGAAGGTGCTGAAGTACACGCCCGGGTTCCGGGCGTCGTGGGACATCCCGGGGTTCATCTTCCTCAACACGGACTTCGCCCGCCTGGTCGACGCCTCGAGCGGGGTCGACAACGGCGGCGCGCCGTCGACGGACAACGGGTGGATGTTCGACGTGAACTGGCTCGCGACGTGGGAGATGCTGGGCCAGACGTTCACGTTCACCGGCCATGCGGAGTACATCAGCGCTGTGAAGAACGAGTTCGGCGACGACGTCCGCGCCTGGATCCTCGCCCAGCCGCAGTTGGCCGTAGACGTGGGCCGAATCCTGGGCGGCGAGGGAGGTCGCCTGATGAGCGGCATCGAATACCAATACTGGCGCCACAAGCTGGGGACCGACGTGTCGGAGAGCGTGGTCCAGTTCCTCGTCGTGTGGCGGTTGTGAACGCCATCCCCGCCCGGCGCGTGGCGAACCGGCGGCTCGGACGCGGCCTGCTCGCGGGTTCGCTGCTGGCCGCCGCGGCTGTGGCCGCCGGAGACGTCGGCCGGCTCCGGGCGCAGACGCCGGAGCAGCGCTACTCCGATTGGGTCCGCCCGGGCTTCCGCCCTCAGGAATACGAGTTTCGACGCAACCGGATCCTCGACGGCCTGCGCGCCACCGGAGGCGGCCTCCTGCTCGTCCCCTCGTCGGACGGGATCACGCACGGCGAGACCTTCCGTCAGCTCGAGGACTTCTGGTATCTGACGGGCCTGGAAGTTCCACGGTCGATGCTCGTCCTCGACGCGCGACGCGATGTTTCAATTCTATTCATGCCGCAGCGGGATCCGCGCTTCGAGAACCCGGGCCGGCCCAACGATTTCCCGGGCCGGCCGCTGCTGGACGACTACCAGATCCGCGGCATCGGCGGCGCCGACGACTACCGCGACATCGCCGAACTCGGCGGCTTCCTCCGCGAGCGCGTGGGTGCGGGTGAAGTGCTTCGGGTCAACACCGGCGTTCCGGGTGAGGTCCCCGATCCGGTCGTCCCACTCGTCGGGAGTCTCGACGCCACGGCGTCCCTGATCCGGCGTCTTCGGGACGACTATCCGGAGGCGCAGTTGGCCAACGCGTTCGAGATCGTCGCCCGTTTGCGCATGGTGAAGTCGCCCGCCGAGATCATGCGGATGCGGCGCGCCGCCGATGCAACGATGGCCGGCATCCGGGCCGCCGCCGACCTAGTCCGTCCCGGGGTGGATGAACGCACGCTCCAGGGCGAGTTCGAGCGGATATGCCGCACGTCAGGCGCCCAGTCCATCCCCTTCACGCCCATCATCAAGTCGGGTCCGAACAGCCTGTGGCCGTGGCGCGTCCTCGCGGCTCACTACAACCGACGCAACCGGCGGCTGGAGGATGGCGACCTCGTGATCTTCGATGTCGGGTGCGAACTGAACGGGTACGTGAGCGACGTGGGACGGACCTTCCCGGCGAACGGGGCGTTCACCGAGGTCCAGCGGGAGAAGCTCCTCGTGAGCACGCGGGCGGCGGAGGCCGTGATCGCCGCCGTGCGCCCCGGCGCCACGCTGCGCGAACTCACGCAGGTGGCCTACGACGCGATCCCGGATGAGGAGGAGCCGTACATGCAGACCCCCTCCTTCTTCGGCCACCACATTGGGCTTTCGACGGGAGATCCCGCCCTTCTCGACGAACCGCTCGCGCCCGGAATGGTGTTCACGATCGAGCCGTGGTACTACAACCACGACCTCGGCGTCTCCGTCTTCGTGGAGGAAGTCGTCCTCGTCACGGAAGACGGCGCCGAAGTCCTCACCGATGCCCTCCCCCGCGACCCCGACGCCCTGGAGGCGCTGGTCCCATGAGAAAGAAAGCAATCCAGGCGGTGCGACCGGTTGCCGTGCTCACCGCGGCGTTGACGGCCTGCGGGCCGGAGACCTGGCCGGAGCTGGCTCCGGTGGATTCCGAGGTGCTGGCGGCCGAGCACGAGGAGTGGCGCGAGGGGCGACGGAACAGTCTCGCGAACCCCAATGCCGGGGTCATCAGTTGGGACGGACTCTTCGAGTTGTCTGAAGGGCCGAACACGTTCGGCTCCGATCCGTCTGCGGCCATCGTTCTGCCCGAGGAAGATGCGCCGCCCCTGGCCGGTACGCTGTACCTGGAGGATGGGGCCGTGCGTCTCGTCCCCGAAGCCGGGAGCGGTCTGCGCCTGAGAGAGCAGCCGTCCGGAACAGCCGGTGAACCCGTCGCGGAACCGATGCCGCTGCCCGACGACCGCAGCGAAGGGACGATCCGCCTGGCGCTGGGGTCGCTCGGGATGCGAGTCCATGCGGAGCCGGGAACAGAGAGGCTGTGGCTCCGGGTATGGGACACGGATGCCCCGCGGCTCGATGCCTTCGAGCTTCCCGCGTACTTCCCGATCACGAACGAATGGCGCGTGACGGCACGGTTCGAGCCCTATGCGGAGCCGCGCACCGTAACGCTGGGGGATGTACGGGGTGGGACGCTCGAGAACACAGCGCCGGGGGATCTGGTCTTCCGCGTGAACGACGCCGAACACCGCCTCATGGCCTTCGCCGGCGCGTCGAGCCGCTCCTACTTCATCAGCCTGTGGGACTCCACCGCGGTGACCGATACCTACCAGGCGGGCCGCTACATGCGTGCGCCCTTCCCGGACGACGACGGCTGGACGACGATCGACTTCAACCGCGCCTACAATGCCCCGTGCGCCTTCACACCCTACTCGGTGTGCAGCCTCCCGCCGCGCGAGAACTACCTCCGCTTCGCCGTCACCGCAGGAGAAAAGCGACCGTAAGAACAGCGCTCCCCCTCAGGCCCTCAGGCCGAGGGGAGTTCCGTCTCCATTTCCTCGGCGGACATGAGGGAGAGGGCGCAGAAGGTGAGCGTCCCGTTCGCGCAGCCGCCGGAGACGATGGTCGGTGCGCCCACGACGAACAGGTTCTCGTGGTCGTGGGTGCGGCCCCAGCGGTCCACGACGCTCGTGGCGGGATCGTCGCCCATGCGGCAGCCGCCGCCCGGATGCTCCCACAGTTCGGACGGCTGCCCGATGCTCCTCATCGAGCCCCCGGCAGCCCGCGCCAACTCCTCGAACCGTCCCGAGATCGTGTCGACCGTATGGTCCTGGAGGTCAATGCTCTCCTGCGCCGGCCGGTAGTCGATCTTCGGCATCGGGTCGCCCAGCCAGTTCGTGCGCGCGGCGTCGAGGATCAGGCGGCTGTCCCGGTCCGGGAGCAGGTCGTAGTAGGCGCGGACACGCGCGGTGGACTCGGACGCGGTCCGCGCCCTCCAGTCGGCCATGATCTCGTCGCCCCACAGGAGCTGTCCGTCGTCGTCCATGAGCCTCGCGGTGCGGCCGACGTTCGACTCCCACAGGCGCAGATCGTGGCGCACGTAGCGGTCCAGCGGTCCCGGACTCGCGAAGCGGCGTGAGAGCAGGCTGTTGTAGACGAACATCCCGGGATAGAGCCGCATCGGAAGGTCGATGAAGCCGCTGAGGTACCAGTGTCCCGTCATGTACCGTCCCACGTTCCCCGTGCGGTTGGCGAGGCCGTCCGGGAAGCGGCTGTTCGCCGAGAGCAGGAGCAGGTGGGAGCTCCAGGCGTGCCCGGAGGCGATCACGAAGGTGCCGGCGCGGAACTCGACGG
This sequence comes from Gemmatimonadota bacterium, assembly GCA_022826685.1. Classification (GTDB taxonomy): domain Bacteria; phylum Gemmatimonadota; class Gemmatimonadetes; order Palauibacterales; family Palauibacteraceae; genus Palauibacter. Next base: position 36,482 of record JAJDUL010000043.1, read on the forward strand.
GCTCATCGGGTGCGTCCCGGTCGACGGCTTCCGCGACCGCGATCCGGTCCGAACCCGGCTCCAGACCCAGGCGCCGGACGAGCGTGCGGGTGACGAGGTCGATGCGCCCGTCCGCCAGCAGCCGGTCGAAGGCGAAGTCGGGCGTGTACTTGGCGCCCGTCGGACAGACGGAGCAGGTGTCGCACCGCCGGCAGACATTCCGACCCTGCCAGGGCTCCGTGTTGCGGGCCCAGGGCTGGGTCCAGAAGGGGATGTCCGTCTTCTCCGTCCACTCCCGCATGCGTTCGAGGCTGTACGAGAGCGGCAGCGGTGGCATGGGGTAGGGCTTCGAGCGCGGGTCGTACTCCGGCGGACCCTGCTCGCCCGCGACCCCGATCCGCTCCTCGGCCTCCTGGAAGTACGGCTCGATGTCGTCGAACGAGATGGGCCAGTCGGTGGCGACCCCGTACAGCGACCGCAGACGGAAGTCCTCCGGGGAAAAGCGCGGGACCGCGCCGCCCCAGTGCATCGCCGCACCGCCGACGAGCATGGAATTGTACATCGCTCCCGAGCCCGTCTGGCCGCGGATGTGGTCGTTCGGCCAGGGGTTCTCGCCGTAGGCCAGCATCCGCGCGCGGGTGTCGGACCGTTCCTCGAGGGATGCCGTCCGCTCTCCCGCCTCGACGACCGTGATGGAGGCGCCGGTCCGCTCGGCCAACCGTTCCGCTACCATGGCGGCCGTGATCCCGCCGCCGATGATGCAGATATCGCTCTCGACGACGCGCCTCGCACCCCTCGTCGTGCGCGTCATGGCGCGGTTCCCAGCGGCTCGGGTTCGTTCTCGGCGCCCTCGATGGAGCGGCAAAGCACCCTCCGGATCGCCCGCCCGTAGCAGAGGTCGGTCGCGATGGCGGAGCCGAAAAAGTGGGCCAGCAGGGCCAGCGCCACGTGATCAGCGTGCTCGGGCGCGCCGAGAGTGGCCCCCGATTCTCCGAGTGGCCGGGCGAGGAGGTCCCGTCGCCCGGGCACGTCGAGATCGGAGAGGGCCATCCCGTGTCGGCTCTCGGACTCCTTCTCCAGACCTTCGAGTTGCGCGGCCCACCCCGGTCTCGGATCCGGCCCCGAATACCGGATCTCGGGCACGAGGTACGGATGGCTGAGTTCGGCCACAGGCTCCAGAGCATCGGACCAGCGCTCGAAGGCGCGCACGGCGCGTTCCCGGCCATCGCTCCCGAGTTCGTTGGGGAGCACGGCTTCGCCGACGGCCCGCAAGGTCTCGGCGGGGAGGGGGACCGGAGTCGTACCGGCCGAGGTTGCGTCCCCATCGGTCTGCGCCGCGGACTCGCGGGTCTCCCCGGGGGCACATCCTGTCAGGGACACGGCGGCCACCGTCGCGGCAGATTGCTTGAGGAACGTCCTGCGAGATTCCGCCATGGCCCACCGGCCTTCCGGAGGTTGGGCTGCCCGAGTCTTCAGTGAAGGAGCGTAGACGCCGAGCCGGAACCGTCGCAACTCCCAGGCGCCGAAACTGGCGAGCGAAGGGCGTTCTCCCCATCCTTCACCCGCTCGGGACACCGCCGTGTCCCGCTCGTATCGAGGGGCCGTAGCTCAGTTGGGAGAGCGCCTGCTTTGCAAGCAGGAGGTCGTCGGTTCGAATCCGATCGGCTCCATGGGGATCAAGCTCTTCTCTTTCAGAGAGCAAATCGAAGGCTGACCGTGAAGTTGTACGCCCCCGTGTCGCGAGTCTCCACGGTGTAGACGATGCGGGATCCGCGACCGACGGTGGAGTCGTGGCTGCGGAGCTGATCCCACTCGTGTGGCTTGCTCTCAAAGGCGCCAAGCATCACCGGTCGAGTCAGCTTGAGGCCCACCGTGAAGCGATCGGTTGCGCGGTAGTCCAGACCCGCCAGCACCTGGAAACCGAACATGGTGTCGTTGAGGACGGTTGCCCCGAGCGTGGTGGTGCCGGCCAGCTTCGCGCGAAGCGCGGCATCCTCGAACGTGGTGATGAGCGAGGGATCGCCGTTCCGCTTCCACAGGCTGAAATAGTCGATGGACATGCGCGCGATGCCCCCGCCCACTCCCACGTACGGCGTGAGACGACTGTTGGTGCGAAGATCGAGCGCGAGGTTGGCGAATACGCCGTGAACGCGGACGTGACCGGCCCCGCCAATCGCCTTCTCGAGTTCCTGCTCGGCCTTCTCCTCCGTGACGGCGTCCCCGATTTGCGTCGATGCGTAGTCGTAGTGCGGTGCGCCGCGATACCCGTATTGAACTTCCGCGCGCCATCGCCCGAGCCGGTAGCCCAGGGCGAATCCAGTCGCAAAGCCGCGCACTCCGCGGGATTCGTTGGTCCACTCCGTGGGCGGCGGTTGCGCATCGCATTCGCCGCCGGTTTCCAGCCCATCGGGGTTGATGAGTTTGTCACACCGGGTACCCCAGTCGTTGTCCACGCCGACGAGGCGCATGCTCGGCGCGAAGGCGGCTCCCAGCTCCGACCCGATGTACAGGCCGTCCTGCGCGGCCAACTCGCTTGCAACGAGCAACGCCGCCGCCCCGATGGCGAGTCGGCTCAACCATTTCTTCCGCATATATTTTACGCTCTTCGCTTCCCCGGGCGTGCGCAAACCGTGAACAACGTTCGGCTACGGGCTTTGCCGTCGGGTCGGATTGGGCGGCGATGATCTCAGTCGACCGAGCGTCGCGTCGAGCAGCGGATCTTCGCCGCTGAAGTACTGCGCCGACGTCGGGCGCACCTGTATGTCCGGCACGAGGTCCGGCACGGTCAACGAGCGAAACACCTTCTCCATGCGGGGATCCGGGTTGCCCGAGTACGAGTGATACCCGTTCGAGAAGTGCAGTGTGAACCGGCTGTGCGGGAGCACGATGTTACCGCCTTCGGCCCAGTAGTCCAAGCGGTCTCCCGGCTCTCGACCGACCAGCGTGGCGCCTGCGGCCCGCAACTGGGCAGCGTGAAACAGTCCCGCCGAGAACGTGGCCTGGTCCGTGAGGACCATGAGACGGCCTCCTTCGGCCAGATCCGGGTGTTCCGTCAACCGTCGAAAGAACCCTTCGGCCGTTCCGAGGTTGCCGCCCGTGTTGAAGCGGAGGTCGACGATGGCGGCGTCGATGTCGGGACGCGCGAGCACTTCCAGCACCCCGTCGCCGAACTCGTCGAAACTCACCCCCTCATCGTCGTTCTGGGATCGAGCGTAGTGGATGTATACGGCCCGGTCGCTCACAAGCGTTTCCATCCAGTAGTTCCGACCGGGGTGCCTCAGATGCAGCGGTTCGGCGATGCCCGGGAGCGGTCTGCTCCAACTGCCCCGCGACGGCGCGAGAAGTTCGACCTCGCCCTCGTAGGCAGATGACAGGTTCTTCCAGTTCTCGGTGGGTCGCTCGAGGCGACTCAGGGGCTCGGCCTCCAGGGCGATCGAGCGGGAGCGGCCCGCGCACTCGAGGTCAAAGCGAATCGAACTCGAGTCCTGGATCACGCCGACCCCGCGGAGTGCGGCCGGTGCCGTCACGAAGTACGCGCTCTTGTAGTCGCGCCAACTCTCGTTTCCGGCGAAGAGTTGCGATACGGCCTCCCGCACGGCGGTGATGGGCCGGCCGGCGATACCGTCCACTCTGCACCCGACGACGTCGGAGTCACGTTCACGCGCCCGAATCACGAACAGTCCGTCCGAGAACCACCAAAGGCGCAGTGGAACGCGACGCAGCGCCGTGCGATTCCGCAGGAGGTAGAGCCGCGTGTGAGCATTGCCAGCTGTTGCGGCAATGCGCGATATGGCCGCGACGATCTCCGAGTCGTCGAGTTCCGGAAGTTCCGCTTCCAACCTGTCGAGCAGTTCGACCGCCCGAGCGCGCGTGGCCGGCCTGTAGCTCTGGTCGTACCGGAGGAATCGCGATCGGACGTGGGCGACGTCCTGCTCCCACCGTTCGAGTCGGGTCGCCGGGAGAGTGACTTTCGGCAGTTGAAACAGCTCGAAGGTGAATTCGGTCGGCTGCGCTTCACTACCGGCGAGGCTTGCGAGCACCCGACCCGCGATTCGATCGGGGCGTCCCGGCGCCCCGCGGCTCCCGGCGAACGCCAACTGCTGCGGACCGAGATCGACGACGAAGCTCCCGGAGTCGTCCGAAAGCCGCAGATCGTCCAGCGGTAGAAGGTTCCCAAGAAGTTGGACGGAGGTCCGGTCGAAGCGGAGAGCCACGAACACTGTCTGTCGCGTGGTCTCGACAAAGCCCTCCCACTCCCCGTCCCAGCTCGGTGGCCCTGGTGGCACCTCCGAGGACGGCGTGCACCCGAACAACGCAATCACGGAGAGCAGCGACCGCAAACCGGGGCGAACGCCACGCGCAGCACGCACGAAACGGAACCGGCTGCGATACCGCAGAGCAGGGGCGACCATTGAACCGATCCTCGGAGATTCAGGGAGAGCCGTGTACACGTCGCACGTTCTACGGTATCTGGCGCACAGGAGGTTTCGTGCGCCTGCCGTGGCTACATGTCAGGCCGCGACAAGGCGGGGTGAGAATCGCATGGAAGTTGCAAACATGTTATCGTATTCGATGCAATTTCGTTATTGAAAACGTTGCAATCGTGTCATCGCACTCCTTGACGACGACCGATGGCACACCCCGAGGTCGTGCGATGGAGGACTGGGCCATGGGCCGTCCGCCCGACATCCCTTCGCGATACGTCGTTCGTGAACGCCCGCAGCCGGAGGCGGGCGGCCTCGGACCGCGCGAGTACTGGCCCAGGTTGGCGGACCGCGAACTCCTGCAGCGTCTCGCCCGATCCGGAGCCGTCTTGATCGAGGGTCCCCGGGCCTGCGGCAAGACGGCTGCAGCGCGGCGCATCGCAGCGAGCCGCGTGATGCTGGACAGGGACGCCTCCGCCCGGCGAGCCGCCGCCGTCGACCCCGGGTTTCTGCTTCCCGGCGAGACACCGCGTCTGATCGATGAATGGCAGCTCGTGCCGGAGATATGGAACCACGTGCGTCACGCCGTCGATGATCGGGCGGGACGAGGTCACTTCATTCTCACCGGTTCCGCCGTTCCGCCCGACGACATCACCCGTCACACGGGCGCGGGACGGATCGGCCGGCTGCGCCTGCGCCCAATGTCGCTCTTCGAACTGCGGCGCTCCACCGGAGCCGTGTCCCTCGGGAAGCTCCTGAAGGGGAACCCCGTCTCCGGTTCCGCGGCGGAGTTGACGGTGACCGAACTCGCCGGGTTGATATGCGCCGGCGGGTGGCCGGGGCATTTGGCCTCTGCACCCGGGGAGTCGCCGCTCTCACCCGAGGACGCGATGGCCGAGAATCGCGACTACCTGGGGGAAGTCTGCCGCACCGACGTTCGTCGCGTCGATGGATCGGAAAGAGACCCGGGAAGGGTCGGGCGGTTTCTCCAGTCCCTGGGGAGAAACGTCGCCACCTGTGCGAGTCTGGCAACCTTGGCCCGGGACTCGGCAGGCGCGGATCATGCGCTCTCCCACCACACCGCCGCCGCCTATCTTGCGGCCCTCACGCGCCTGATGGTGGTGGAGGACCAGCCTCCGTGGGCTCCGCATCTGCGGTCGCGGTCACGACTCAGGGTCGCGCCCAAACGACACTTCGCCGACCCTTCGCTCGCCGTGGCGGCCTTGAGCGCCACTCCCGAACACCTGCTTCATGACTTCGAGTGGTTCGGCATGCTGTTCGAGTCCCTGGTGGTGCGGGACCTCCGCGTGTATGCGCAGCTGTCCGGGGCCAGCGTCCATCACTACCGCGACAACACCGGGCTGGAGGTGGACGCGGTGGTCGATGCCGGGCCGGGACGGTGGGCCGCCTTCGAGATCAAGCTCGGTGCGGGTCGCACGGACGAAGGTGCTCGGACCCTACTCAAGTTTGCATCCCGCGTCGACAGCGAACGGTGCGGCGAGCCCGCAGCCCTCGCGGTGATCGTCGGTAGCGGGTACGCGTACACCCGGGCCGACGGAATAGGGGTCATCCCCATAGGAGCGCTGGGCGCGTAGGCGGGGGGGGAGCCCCGTTCAGCGGGTCTCGATGAAGAGGTTGGCGATCTCGTAGATCACGTCCCCGAAGACGAGCGCGCCGCCCTGTGGATAGCCGATGTCGGCGATGTTGGCGGCGACCGCGACTGCCACCCCGTCGTCCGGGTAGATCAGGAGCAGTGCGTTGCCGCCGATTGCGCCGCCCGCGTGTCCGACGGCGCGGCGCCCGCCCACCCGCGACGGCGGCATGAGACGCCAGCCGATCCCCACCCCGATCTCCTCGCCCGTGACCGTGCGCTGCGAGGTCCACACCAACTCCAGCGTCTCTCGGCTGAACAGGCCTGGTTCGAGATGGGCGTGCGCGAAGCGGAGCAGATCCTCCGTTGTGGAGAGGAAGCCGCCCCCGGCCCACTTGTGGGAGTTGTCGATGTAGCGCGCGTTGATGAGGCTGCCGTCCGGGGCGCGGTCGTAGGGGCGCGCCCGGTTCACGACCAGGCTGTCGGTGTGGTCTCCGCCCGTGTGGAGCATGCCGAGGGGCCGGAAGACCTCATCGTCCAGGTACTGCAGGAACCCGCGTCCCGAGGCCCCCGCGATCACCGCGCTCAGGAGATTGAAGCCGTAACTCGAATACGACCACTCGGTTCCCGGCGTCGCCACGAGAGGGTCGTCCCGGAAGATCTCGAGCGCCTCGAAGACCGTCTCGTAGCGCCGCGTGAGGTAGTACTCCGCCTCGATGTCCACGTAGTGCCGGATCCCCCCCAGGTGTCCGGCGAGAAGCCGCGTGGTGATCTCGCCTTCGGGTTTACGGGGGAAGGAGGGGACGTACTCCTGAACGGGCGCGTCCAGGTCGAGTTCTCCACGCTGATGGAGGAGCGCGACCCCCGCCGCGGTCAGAATCTTCGAGACGCTCCCGATCCGATAGCGGGTGAGCGGCGTGGCCGGACTCCGAAGCTCGAGGTTCGCGTAGCCCATCCCCTCGGACCACACGACGCGATGGTCCACCGACACCGAGATGGAGAGACCGGGGATGGACATCTCCCGCCGCAGCGAGTCGAGCTTCCCGCGGGACGCCGCGATGACCTCGGCCCACCGGCCCTGGTCCGTGCGGGCGAGCGGCAGCTGCTGCGCCGCGATCACTGCCGCGGTCGCCTGCGCCAGCAGAGCGACCGCACCGAGCGCCAGTCCCGCGTACCGTCCTCTCAACGATCTTCCGCGCATGCGGTCCACCTGGGGAGGACGAGGCGTCAGTTCACGGTGCGCGGGAGACGCTTCACGACCACCGTCTGGACGTCGAGTTCGTCCCGTTCGATGAAGGCCGCCAGCCCTCCGGGTCCGAACGCGTCGGGAAGCTGCACGGCTCCGGTGCGGTAGCTGCCGATGTAGCGTCCGTCCGGCGCGAGGATGTCGATGGGGCCGTCGCTGACGGGCTCGTCGCCGCGGCGCAGGACCCAGATCCTGCCGTCCCAGGTCGTGCGGAGCCTTCGGATAACGGGAACCTCCCCGAAGAACTCGAGCGTCTCGATCCGCTCACGCGCGCGGTCGCCACCCCCGCCTCCCGTCACGCTCACGCCGCCCGGCGTCCGGATGACCGAACCCTGTCCAGCGTCCTGCAGGCGGCGATTCCTCTCCGCCCTTTCCATTCGTTCGGTCACCGGCTCGGGCGGGAGCGGCCGGGTGAGGATCCGCGAGATTCCGGACTCAAAGCGTGCGACGTTGATCTCGTAGGCGGAGGAGTCCGAATACGCGAACCCCCCGCCGGGGAGTACGTCCACCTCGAGTTCCGGCTCGAAGGCGAGGCGCCGGTTCTCGTCCCCGCGTGGCGGTTCCCACCCCTGGGCGATCGTCTCCCGCGCCAACTCCTCGCCCGCGAAACTCCATCGCTGGACCAGGCGCGCCGGCGGTCCGATGTTGCCGGGCCGCCCCCCCGAGAAAAAGAACCCGGCCAGCTGCGAGCCCACGACAACAGACTCGCCATCGCGCTCCGGGAACATCCACGGAACGCGGTGCCCTCCTTCGCCGTCCATGTGGACCTGGCGCACATACTCACCGCGCGTGTCGAAGATCTGATAGGCCTGATGTCCAAGGTTGGCTACCACGACCTGGCCATCGGAGATGACCGCCATCGCCGTGGGGGTTCTGAACTCCCCCGGTCCTTCGCCGAGGCGACCGAACTCGCGAAGCAACCCTCCGTCAGGCGCCACCACGAAGATGCGTCCAGCGAGAGAATCGAGCACGTAGAGATTCCCGGCCGCGTCGAAGGCCACTTGGCGAATGGTGCCGAACTCCTGCCACGCCTCGCCGACTGCGGCCCCGACGCGATACACCTCCTCGAAGTCGGCCTCCAGCCAGCGGTCCTCGCCCGGAAGTTCGATGATCTCCTGAGCAAAGACCGCTCCCGGCGTCACCGAGATTGCCGCCCCCGTCAGCAGCGCCGCAGCCAGTCGAGTCGTCATCGGGCACCCTCGTTATCGGCGCGGCGCGCCCACGCGACGGCCTCCGCCACATCCGCGTCGGTCAGGCCCCGCTCGGCCAGCTTCGCCCGCACCTCATCGGCCCGCGTCGGACGCGCGGGCGTCAGCACGGCTCTGCTGTCTCGGCGTAAGCCTTCACGGCGTCGAGATCCGCGGCAATCGCCTTGGCCACGACGCTCTTCATGAGCGGCGTGATGAGTCTGGCGAGGAGCTTGTGGGGTCTCGCTTCCATCACCATGGCCAGCCGCGTCCCGCGGCCAGCCGGGTCGGGCTCGACGGTGAAGGTCGTGTCCCAGATCGTGCCACCCGCGTCGGATACGAAGCGAACGCGCTCGTCCTGCACGTATTCGGTCACCTCCAACTCCGTGGTCGCCTTCCTGCTCCCCATGAGACGCGTCTCCCGGAAGCGGGCGCCCACGCCCGTCCTCGCCTCCGACAGGAACTCCACGTGCTCGATGTGCGGCACGGCCTTCGAGAAGTTGGAGATGTCGGCGACGGTCGAGAACACGACTCCGACCGGGGCGTCGACGGTACGGCTGATTTCGGTGCGCGTCATGGCGGCGGCTCTCCGGTCGATCGCGTGTCTGGTCGAAGAGGGATCCCCTGCTTGCCCCCTCAGGGCCGACGCCATAGCTATCGGCCCCGCTCATCATACCCATCTCCCCAGCCGACGAGCCACCGTCCGATGACCGCCTACTTCACGCCCCGCACCTTCAGCTTCCTGAGCGAGTTGGCCGCCAACAACAACCGCGAGTGGTTTCTCGCCAACAAGTCGCGGTACGAGGCGGACATCAAGGAGCCGGCGCTCGGTTTCATCACCGATTTCTCCGCGCCCCTCGAGGATATCAGTCCCCACTTTCGCGCCGACCCGAGGGCGAACGGGGGCTCGCTCTTCCGGATCTACCGCGACACCCGCTTCTCCCGGGACAAGAGCCCGTACAAGACCCACACCGGCATCCAGTTCCGGCACGACGCCGGCAAGGACGCCCATGCCCCCGGCTTCTACCTGCACATCCAGCCCGGACACTGTTTCGTGGGCTGCGGGTCCTGGCGCCCCGGCGGGCCGGCGCTCCGGAAGATCCGCGAGTCCATCGACGAGGATCCGCAGGCCTGGAAGCGGGCGTCGCGCGACGCCGGTTTTCGAAAGACCTTCGAGCTGTCCGGCGACTCGCTCGTCCGGGCGCCGCAGGGCTTCAGCGTGGATCATCCGCTGATCGAGGAACTGCGGCGCAAGGACTTCATCGCGGTCGTGCAGCTGAGCGAAGATGACGTGATGACGGACGACTTCCTCGACACGTTCACCGCCCTGTGCCGCACGGCCGCGCCCTTCCAGCGCTGGCTGTGCCGGGCGACCGGCGTGGCGTACTGAGGGCGGTGGACCGCGCTCATCCGCGTCACCCGGTCCGGAGCTGCCACCGGCGCCACAGCAGGTAGATCGCGGGGATCACGAGCAGCGTCAGCACGGTGGCGGAGATCATCCCGCCGACCATCGGCGATGCGATCCGCTTCATGACGTCCGCCCCCGTCCCGGAACTCCACATGATCGGAATCAGCGCCGCTGTGATCGCGGTGACCGTCATCACCACCGGGCGCAGGCGCTCCAGCGCCCCCTCCCTTACGGCCACGCCGACGTCAGCCGGAGTCCGCAGCCGGCCCTCGCGCCGGTGACGGTGGAACGCCTCGTCCAGGTAGATGAGCATCACGACCCCTGTCTCCGCCGCGACGCCGGCGAGGGCGATGAACCCGACCCAGACCGCCACGCTCGTGTGATACCCCAACAGCCACAGGAACCAGACGCCGCCCACGAGGGAGAAGGGCAGCGTGAGCATGACGATCAGCGACTCGCCGATCCCCCGGAAGTTGAGGTAGAGGAGGAGGAAGATGATTCCCAGCGTGATCGGAACGACGACGCCGAGCCGGTCCCGGACACGTTCCATGAACTCGTACTGTCCGCTCCAGGTCAGCGAATACCCGCTCGGGAGGTCCAACTGCGCCGCCACGATCCGGCGTGCGTCCTCCACGTAGCTCCCGATGTCCCGGCCTTCGATGTCGATGAAGACGGTCGTCACCGGGAAGGCGTTTTCCGTCTTGACCGCCATCGGCCCCCGGACGGCCTCGACGCCCGCCACCTGGCCGAGCGGGATCTGCGGCCCGTTCGGCGCCGCGACGAGCACCTCGCGCAGGTTCTGCAGGTCGTCTCGCAGTTCGCGGGGATACCGGACGTTGACCGCGTATCGCTCGCGCCCCTCGACCGTCATCGTCGCGTCCATCCCGCCGACCGTCGCCATGATCGCGCCGTGGATATCGCCGACGTTGAGCCCGTACCGGGCCGCCTCCGGCCGGTCCACATCGATGTCCACGTAGTACCCCGACACACCCCGCTCGGCGAACGCGCTCCGTGTCCCCGGGATATTGCGCACGATCCGTTCCGCCTCCTCGCCCAGCGCCTGTAGCGTGTCGAGATCCGGCCCGAAGATCTTGATCCCCACGGCGGTCCGGACGCCCGTGGCGAGCATGTCGATGCGCCCCTTGATGGGCATCGTCCAGGCATTCGTCACCCCGGGAAGGGCTACGGCCCGGTCCATCTCCGCCAGCAGGCCGGCCTGCGTCAGGCCGGGACGCCACTCTTCGCGGGGTCTGAGCGTGATCGTGGTCTCGAACATGTCGAGCGGCGCCGGGTCGGTCGCCGTTTCCGCACGCCCCGCTTTCCCCAACACCGTCTCCACTTCGGGGAAGGAAGCGAGGACGCTGTCCTGATACCGCATGATCTCGCGGGCCTGGGCGATCGAGGCGCCCGGAACCGTGGTCGGCATGAATAGGATCGACCCCTCCTGAAGCGGCGGCATGAACTCGCTCCCGAGCCGCTGCCAGGGGAACACCGTCGCCGCCAGCATCACTGCGGCGGCCGAGACGACGATCCACGGGCGCTTCAGCGCGAAGTCGATGAAGGGTCTGTAGACGAATCGAAGCACGCGATTCACGGGATTCGCCCGTTCCGGACGGATGCGCCCCCGCACGAGATACCCCATGAGGACGGGTACGACCGTGATCGCAAGGAACGCGGCCCCCGCCATGGCGAACGTCTTCGTGAACGCGAGCGGCTTGAACAGGCGTCCTTCCTGCTGTTCGAGCGCGAACACCGGCAGGAAGCTGAAGGTGATGATGAGAAGGGAGAAGAAGAGCGGCGGGCCGACCTGCTTCGCGCTCTCGAGCACGATGTCCCAGCGCGAGGTGTCCGGCTCCGCCCGCTCGAGATGCTTGTGCATGTTCTCGATCATGACGATGGCGGCGTCGACCATGGCGCCGATCGCGATCGCGATGCCGCCCAGGCTCATGATGTCGGCGTTCACGCCGATCCAGCGCATGACGATGAAGGAGATGAGGATCCCGAGCGGGAGCGTGACGACCGCTACGAGCGCCGAGCGAAAATGGAGCAGGAAAAGGAGCGCCACCGCCGCCACGATGAGCGACTCCTCGACGAGTTTCTCGCGCAGCGTCTCGATCGCACGGTGGATCAGGTCGCTGCGATCGTACGCGGGCCGCAGCCGGGTGCCGGCGGGAAGGCCATCGTTGATCTCGTCCAGCCGCACCTTGACCCGTTCGATCGTCTCCAGCGCATCGGAGCCGAAGCGCATCACGACGATCCCGGCGACCACCTCGCCCCGGCCGTCCAGATCCGCCACCCCGCGACGCGGCGCGGGCCCGACCTGTACCGTCGCGACATCCGCCACCCGGATCGGCGTCCCGTTCGGCGTCGCGCCCACCGCCACGTTTTCGATGTCGACGGTGCCCCGCAGGTAGCCGAGGCCGCGGATCATGTACTCGCGCCCACCCATCTCCAGGACGCGCGCGCCGATGTCGATGTTGTGCGAGCCGATCGCCCTCGACACCTCGGTCACAGGGATGTCGAAGGCCCGCAGCCGCTCCGGATCCACTTCGACCTGGTACTGCTTCACGAACCCGCCGAGGCTCGCCACTTCGGAGACGCCCGGCACCGCCGTCAGCTGGTACCTGATGTACCAGTCCTGGAGCGTCCTCAGTTCGGCGAGGTCCAGGCTGTCGGATTCGAGCGTGTACTCGTAGACCCACCCCACCCCCGTCGCATCCGGTCCCAGCGCGGGTTCCACCTCCGGAGGAAGCTGCCGCCGGATGCCGTTCAGGTACTCGAGGACGCGGGAGCGGGCCCAGTAGATGTCGGTCCCGTCCTCGAAGATCACATAGACGAGGCTGAGTCCGAAGAAGGAGAAGGCCCGCACCACGCGGGCGCCCGGCACCTTGAGCATCTCCGACGCGATCGGGTAGGTGACCTGGTCCTCCACGATCTGAGGCGCCTGTTCCCGAAAGTCGGTCTGTACGATCACCTGCACGTCCGACAGGTCCGGGATGGCGTCGAGCGGGGTCGTGCGCAGTGCCCACAACCCGGCGCCGACGATCGCGACCGACGCCAGGAGCACGAGAAGGCGGTTGTGGACGGACCACTCGATGACGCGGCTAATCATCGTGACCCCGGTGAGCAGCCGTCCCGGCGGTGTCCTGCCCGACCGTGTCCGGGTCGGCGGCGGGCGCGATCATCTCTCCGTGGCCCGCGTGCTGCATGCCGGGCATCCCCCCTCCCGTCGCCCCGAGACGCGATTCCGCGTCGATCAGGAAGTTTGCGGAGGCGACGATGGTCTCTCCCTCCAGCAATCCGCTCAGGATCTGGACCCGGTCTCCCGCCCGCGCGCCGAGCACGACTTCGTGCGGATCGAGCAGGCCCTCCTCGTCCCGGACAAAGACCAGGTTGCGCTCACCCGTCACGACGACCGCTTCCAGGGGCACGGCGATGTCGTCCCGGATCGCGGTGACCTCGAAGAACACCGTGGCGAACATGCCCGGCTTGAAGCGAAGGCCCGGGTTCGGCACGGAAACCCGCACCCTGTTGGTGCGGCTCGATATTTCCACCGTGGGATGAACGAAACTCACGTTCCCCATCACATGTTCGCCCGGATAGGCCGTGACCTCGATGTGCGCCTGCGAGCCTACTCCGACGAACTGGAGGTCCCGCTCGAACACCTCGCCTTCGACCCACACGGTCGAGAGGTCGGCGAGGCGGTAGAGCCGCGTGCCGGACGTCACCCGCTGCCCCTCGACGACATCCTTCTCGAGCACGATCCCGCCTACGGGCGCGACGAGCTGCATCGTCTTCGTCACCTCGCCGGTCTCCTCGATCCGCTCGATCTGCTCGTCGGTGATGTCCCAGTAGCCGAGTCGGCGGCGGCTGGCCTCGAGCATGGACTGCGCGTTCGACCACGCCTCGGAGACTTCGGGGTCGACTTCGGCCGCGAGGCGGCGCGCCGTGAGCAGTTCCTCCTGAGCGGCCACGAGCGCGGGGCTGTAGATCGTGAGCAGCGGCTGTCCACGCTGCACCGCCTCGCCCGTCGTCGCGACGAACAGTTCCTCGACGAATCCGTCGATCTTGGGGGTGATGTCCGCGATGCTGCGCTCGGGCGCGTCGATCCGGCCGACAGTGCGGATCTCGCGCGAGACGGTCATGCGTTCGGCCGTCGTATACGTGACCCCGAGCGCCCGTTCCTGTTCGGAGGTCAGCTGGACCCGGCCTCGCCCGCCGGCGGGCATCGTATCGATCTCCGGCGGCGCGGCCACGGGCATCGCATGGTCGGCGTGGTCCATCTCCATCCCCGCATCCCGCGCCGGCTCCGGAGCCGGATCACACGCCGAGAGGGCCACGAGCACCGATGCGACGACGGAACGGGAGACAAAGGGGAATCTGTCGGATCTCATCATCGGATCACCTCCGGCCTCGCCCCGGTCAGGGCTTCGATTTTGGCCACGGCAGTGTGATAGGAGGCCGTGAGCCTCACGCGCTCGATCTCGTATCGGTTCACGGTGAGTTCGTTCTGGACGAGAGTCGTGAAATCCACTTCTCCCACCCGGTAGGCGGAAAGCGACGATTCCACCGCGGCCCGCGCCTGCGGGAGGATGGACGTGGAATACAGGTCGTGCAGCCCGAGGGCCCGATCGGACTCGGCCCGGGCTTCCGCGAGGCGCGCGAAGGTCTCGTTGCGCAGGTCGAGTTCGGTCGCCTCCGCCACCGCCTGCCGGGCGAGGGCTTCGTCGCGAAGCGGAAGCTGGCGGGACCCGGCCCAGAGAGGCACGCTGAAGCCGACGCTGAAGCTGAGCATGTCCGGGAACTGCGGCCGCTCGGCGTAATCGGCCGAGAGTCGAACGTCCGGGTAGAGCGTGCGCCGGGCGGTCTCGTAGGCCGACTCCGCCGCCCGGATCTCCGCGCGGGCCGCTCGCAGCGCGGGGCGCCCCTCCGCAGCCTGCGCCATCAGCGCTTCCATGCGGGGCAGCGCCTCGCCGGGGTCCGGCAACTGCACGGCCGGAACGCCGTGCTCCGGTCCACGGCCGAGCAGTGCGTTCAGTCGCGCGGCCATCGCCAGACGCGACTGCTCCGCCGCCGTGATTTCTTCCGTCATCGAGGCGACCGCGACCTGGGCCTGCAGGACATCGTTCTGAAGGCCCGTTCCCACCGAGTACAGCGTATTCGAGACGTCGAGGAACTCGCGCAGGAGATCGCGCGTGGTTCGCATGATGCCGAGCGCCCGGTCTCGGAACGCGAGTTCGTAGTAGGCCGTCTTCAGGCGGAGGACGAGTTGGGCCTCCATCTCGCCCGCCGTCAGGCTGGCGGCGCTCGCGAGGTGCGATTCCCTCCGCTCCGCGGCACCGAGTTTCCCCGGCCAGGGGAGCGACTGCTGGATCTGGAACGTGTTCGCGGTCATTCGCTCGTCCGCTCCAAAGCCATCCAGCGGCCGGTTCCGGAGGCCGAACGAAATCACCGGGTCCGGGAGGACCCCGGCCTGCGGGATGCGGGCGTGCGCGGCGTCCGCCCGCAGGCGGAAGGCCCGCAGCATCGGGTTCCCCTCGCGCGCGAGCGCAATCGCGTCCGACAGGCGCAAGGTGTCGGCTTCCTGCGCGGCGACCACCGCGGGTGGCGGCACGCCGATCCCGGACGACAGCGCCACTCCCGCGAACCACGCGATGGGACGCAGCCGCGCCGGACGACGGCCGGCGAGATGAACGGCTGACATGACATACCTCTTGTCTGAACGATGACGTCAAGCCACCGACCACCGCGTTACGGACGGGTGATCGGGGCAGTTGTGCGGCTTATTCGTTCAGACGTTCTTCGGAGGGGGCGTATCCGGGGAGGCTCGGGATCGGATGGGCGCCGCGGTGATCGCCAGTGCGTCGCCCGCCGCGTGCGTGATCGCCCGGAAGCCGGTCGTCACGACCGGAAGCGATGCCTGCAGCACGATGGCGCAGCCCATGAGCCTGTGGCAGTCCGTCCCCGCCTCCGAGCCGTGACCCGGCTGGTCGACGAGAGCGTGGACTCCGGCGGGCGCATCGTGGTCCGCGTGCTCGTGAGATCCCGCCTGGCACAGCGGTGCCCGCGCGTACGGCAGCACGAGCACGACGAGAATCACGAGAGCGGACGATCGACGCGTGAACGGATCCATGCCGCAAAGGTAGGTCGGTGTGGGGAAGGTGTCGACGGGCGGCTCCCGGTAGCGGGTTGGGCCGGGATCACTCGGGCGTCGGGCGTGACGGCATGAAGAAGGCGTCGTTGTCCGTGATGACGGGGCCGCGGCCGATGTAGTCCGTCAGGTCCGCTTCGGCCATCGCCACGTAGCCGGCGATCGTCTCCGGCGGCCCGAGGTCCCGGGCGACGATCGGGTTGGCAGCCGCCCGCGTGAGCACCGACTGCATCACGACGGACGACATCGGCTCCCGCGTGGCGACGACGTAACTGTGCGTCGACCCGGTCGACCACAGCACCATGTTGGGGAAGATGTCCCACACGGTCCGCAGGATGTCGCGATAGTCGTCCTCGCGGACGCCGTGGATCGGGATCCACTGCATGAAGACGCCGTCCGCGGCGAGCCGGCTTTCGATCAACTGATAGAACTCGCTCGTGAACAGCGCCCATGAACTCGCGTTCGCGGGGTGCGTCGCGTCCACCGAGATGATGTCGTACGACTCCTCCGTCCGGAGGAGGAAGTTCCGCCCGTCCTCGACATGGAGCCGCAGCCGGTCGCTGTCGAGAACATCGTAGTTCTCCTCGGTGTAGACCGCGGCCGCCTCCATCATCTCGGGAGAAAGATCCACCGCGTCGATGACCGGGATGTCGTGCGTGTTCATCGTCCCCGTGGCGATCCCGTTGCCGAAGCTGAGGACGAGCGCGTTGCGCGCGCCGGGCCGGAGCAGCGGCGGCAGATGTCCGAGCAGCCGGAAAGCCGACATGCTCGCGCGGTCCGTCGGCACCTCGTCGCGGCCGTTGACGAAGGAGATCTTGAAGTTGTCCTCCGGGACCTCGAGCACGGCGACGGTGGTCTCCACGCCCTCCTTGTAGAAGATGAGCCGGTCGGTCTCCGTGTAGTACGAGCCGAGGTAGAAGCCGGTGGGGAGGATCGCGACGGCCAGCAGCGTGGCCACCATCGCGCCCGCCGGCGCAAATCGCAGCGCCCGCCGGCCCCCGCGGTCGAAGTGCAGGGCGACGGCGCCGAGGGCGAGGTTCAGCACCGCCAGCGCGACCGTCGTGTTGCGCAGTCCGAGGAGCGGCACGAGCACGAACCCCGCGCCGAGCGAGCCGGCGATCGCTCCCACCGTATTGAACGCGTTCACGCGGCCGATCCGAAGCCCCACGCCCCGGGTCCGCTCGCGCGTGTACAGGCTCCCGACGACGGGGAACAGCGCCCCGAGGAGGAGGGTGGGAGGAAAGAGCGTGACGAAGGCGATGAGGAACTCGTAGGCGACGGTGTAGCCGCCGAACCAGTCCTCGAAGTGGAACGCGGGAAGTCGCGCGAAGGCGTGGAGGATGAGGACGGCGAGCAGCCCGAGCGCGAGCTGGATCGCCCCGAAGTGCCTCAGCGTCGCCCGTTTCCGCCGCAGGACCCAGCTCCCGCCGGCGCCTCCGAGCGCGAGCCCGGCGAGGAAGACCGTCAGCATGAGCGAGAACGAGTAGGCCGCGTGAGAGGAGTGGATGTAGAGGATCCGCGCCCACACCACCTCGTAGCCCAGCGCGATGAAGCCGGAAAAGCCGTAAGCGATCGCGACGTAGCGCAGTGCCCCGGCCGAGATCGGGAGCGCGGCGTCCGCGGGTCCGGCCGCAACCGCCGAATCCGTTGCGGCGTCGCCGGCCTGGCTCGCCGCGTCGCGGGTCCCGCCCGCCCCGTCGCCCGCCAGCAGGGCCGGCGCCAGGCGGGTGAGCGCGAGCGCCCCCCCCGCGACGAGCAGATTGATCGCCGCACCGAGGAAGATGGTCTCCCGCGCGCCCAGGTACCGTAGGAAGACCAGTCCGGTGAGGACGCAGCCCAGGGCGGCGCCCGCCGTGTTCACGAGGTAGAGCCGGCCCACGTCGCTTCCGACGCGCCCGCCGTGCGTCGCGTAGATCCGGCTCATGACGGGCAGAGTGGCCCCGATGAGGAAGGTCGTCGGCGTGAGCACGGCCAGAGAGAAGGCCAGCCGGCCCAGCGTGAGCCAGAAGCCTCCGGCCGGGAGGGCGTTGCTGAGCCCCGGATAGATTGTATGCAGGGCCCCGAGCAGGAAGGGCGATAGCGCAGCGAGCGCGGCGATCCCCACCTCGAGTGCCGCGTACGTGCGCAGGGGCCGCGCGTGCGCGTCGATTCGCCGGCCCATCATGTAGCTGCCCAGCGCGAGCCCGATCATGTAGGCCCCGATGACCGTGCTGTACGCGTAAATGCTGACGCCGAACGTGAAGACGGACTGCCGCACCCACGCGATCTGGTAGATCAGCCCGCTGATTCCCGACAGGAAGAAGAGAAGGAGCAGTCCGGAGCGGCGCGCGCGGCTATCCGGCCTCAAGGGGGCTCCGGCGGTCGAGGGTCGTGTAGGGGGTCATCGGTCGGCGGCAACGTAGTCTGCCCCTACGGCAGTCGATAGTCCGCTCGAACCGGCGATGCGGACGTTCCCGCGGGAAGGTCCCGGTCGTCTGGCCGCGCTCGAAGGCGGGCGACAGGTTTCGTTGATGCCATCCACCCGCCGACTCGAGGAGCGTCCGATGCGAACGACAGCGATGACCCTGTGGACCGCGGTGCTGGCCGCGGCCTTCATCCCCTCCGTCCCCTCCCCGGCGCACGGCGCCATCCCGATGATGGCTGCCGCGAGCCCTCCGGCGGCCCAGGAAGTGATTGCGATCCAGGCCGGCCGGCTCATCGACGGCACGGGCCAGCCGGCTCGCGACAACCAGGTCATCATCGTGCGCGGCGAGCGGATCGAAGCCGTGGGCGACGCGGCGGCCGTCGCGATCCCGGACGGCGCCCGCGTCGTCGACCTGAGCGGACACACCGTGATGCCCGGCATCGTCGACGCGCACGCACACCTCTCGATCCGGCCCGACATTCGCACGCTTCGGGGTCAGCTCGAAGGGATGGAGCAACACGACGCCATGCAGATGGCGCGCATCGTGCGGAACATCCGGGTCCAGCTCATGTCCGGCGTCACGAGCATCTACGTGGTCGGCGAGGTCCATTACAACGACATCCAGGCCTCGCAGGCCGTGGAGGAGGGGATCATTCCGGGCCCGCGGATCTATCCCAGCGGGAACTTCATCTCGACCACCGCCGGCCACGGCCCGGCCGAGTACCGGACGACCAACGGACCCTGGGAGATGCGCACATTCGTCCGGCAGAACTACGAGATGGGCGCGCACCACATGAAGCTGACGATCACCGACCGCGCCAGGGTGGGTCCCAACAACGGCACCCCGTACGCCCCGGGCGAGAGCAACTACACGAAGGAAGAGATCGACGCCGCCGTGAACGAGCTGCACCGGCTCGGGATCGAGGCCACCGCGCACGCGAACGGTCAGTCCATCCGTCTGGCGGTCGAGGCGGGAGTCAACTCGATCCAGCACGGGGGGAACCTCGACGAAGAACTGATGGACCTCATGGCGAGCCGCGACGTGGGGTTCGTGAACACGTACACGATCGGCTTCCAGAGCGTCTTCAACGAGTGGGGCTTCCTCGACAACGAAGCGGGCGACATCCGCGACTGGCTCGAACGCGGACGCCGGGTGCACGAGCAGGAACTGTCACGGAACGAGGGTCGTGCGCAGCGGCGGCTGGACCGTCTGGGACAGCTCAGCCGCTCGAAGGAGAAGGGGGTCAAGGTCGGCATCGGGACGGACAGCATGCACGGCTACATGCTGCTCGAAATGGAGAACCTCGTCGCCGCCGGGTTCACGCCGCTCGAGGCGATCACCGCGGCCACGGGACTGAACGCCGAGATCGTGGGGATCGAGGATGAAGTGGGGACGGTCGAGACGGGCCGCTTCGCGGACATCATCGCGATCGATGGCCGGCCCGACGAGAATATCCGCGATATGGGAAACGTGGCGTTCATCATGGTCGGCGGCCGCGACCAGTCCGCCCTCAGCTTCCGGTAACCGCAGCGTCTACCAGGAGCGTGACGCTTCGTCGTGGAGCGTGGTGGGCAAGCTGTAGGACTGCTCGAAATCGCCCACGTTGGAGATGTCGAGCATCTCCATGTAGTCGTAGCCTCGATCGAGCTTGTGGAATCCCGGAATCCACTCCAGCGCCGCCCTCCTCAACCGGTGCTTCAACCACAGCAGGGGAACCTGCGGGACCTTGCCGGATGGAGGGAACAGGAACTGATCGGCCAGCTCGTTTCCGACCAGTTCCCGGCAAACCTGGTAGATGAACGTGGCGAACGGCCGGCGTTCCTTGGGGTCCTTTACGCCCAGCAGGAGCGGGGCACTGTTTACGATGCTGTTCGCCATGATGATGGCGTCGTCGTCGGGGATGGGCTCGCACAGCATCCCGATCTCGAATCTGCGCCGCGCCGCGTCATAATCCTCGAAGAGGAGCGCCTCCGGGACGCCCATGATCCAGGCGGTGTATCTCCACACATGGACGTAGCCCTCCCACTCCGGGTCGCTGAATTTTGCGCCGAGGCGCTTGGCGTGCTGCAGGAGACGCGCCGAGAAGGTCGTGGAGGCGAGCATGATGTGGGCCGCACTGAGGGGCATGCCGTGCGCTGCCGCGTCCCATTCGTCGGAGTCCTTGAGCAGCATCCTGGACTGTGCATGCACGAGTCGGATGCGAAGCGTCAGTCTCCAGCCGTCCCCGCCCGGTTCCATCCCGCCCGGGAGATATTGGTCGGCGAGGTGCAGCAGGTTCTGGCGAAGGCGGCGAACCCCGTTCTGCGTGATGCGGCCCCGAATCCTGAAGGACTTGCTGATCAGCGTCGAGAAACCCTCCACGATCGCGGCTCCGGCCAGGGCCGCCGGAATGATGTTGGAGTTGCGGATGAAGCCGCGCGTGGCCGCCTGGGCCAGTTTCGAATCGTACCAGTCCGGAACGACGGATACCTCGGCCACCAGTTCCCTGAGAGAGTCCGGGAGACCATCGGGCAACTCGAACGGATCCCGCAGGGCGGACGCTATGAGCGCGTGTACCTCGCCGGGGGCACAGGTCGCGGCAAGATCCTCGACGACCCGGTCGGCAAGGGGATCGCCGAGGGTGGTATGACGGATGTAATCGTCCGCAAGTCGGGAATCGATGGCCCGCGCGGCCTCGTACCCGGGAGCGTAGCTGGACGGAATCGTCATCCGTGTATTGATCTCACCTCCCTATTTCAACCCGGATCTCTCCCCATCTCAACCGAAGAGAATACGTTCGGACAACGGATGGCAAAAGTTTCGGGGACATGACGCCCGGGATCGGTTCACGCCGCGCACTGGCGAATCGGCCGCGCGCCGCGTAAACCGTTAGGCCTGCGAGCGTCGACGGTCAGGCCTGCGAGCGTTGACTGAGGGGAGGTGGGACACATCACGGAAGAGCGCCGTGTGAGTGACGACGGTCACTTCGACCGAAGCAGTGTCCGGGGCCCCATCGGCTTCATGGCGAAGAACGGCATCGCCGCAAACGTCGTCATGCTGTTTCTCGTCCTCGCGGGCCTGGCCTCGGCCCGGAACCTGGTCCAGGAGGTCCTGCCCGACTTTTCCCTGGACCGCGTCCAGATCCTCGTCCCCTATCCCGGCGCGGCTCCCGAGGAGGTCGAGGAATCCATCGTCCGCCGAATCGAGGAGCAGATCCGGGCGGTGGACGGCCTGAGCCGGGTGGAGGCCACCGCGTCCGAGGGGCTCGCGTCGGTGATTGCGGAGTTCACTTCGGGAACCGACGTCAACCGCGCCCTCAACGAAGTGAAGGCCGAGGTCGACCGCATTCCGACCTTTCCGGCCGCCGCCGAACGGCCCGAGATACGGGAGATCACGAGTCGGCAGAGCGTCATTCGTCTCCTCGTGTACGGCGACGTGCCGGAGCGCACGCTCAAGGAACTGGCATACGAAATCGAGGAAGGACTCTCCGCCCTTCCCGAGGTGTCGCTGGCCGAGATCAGCGGCGCCCGTCCGTACGAGATCTCGATCGAGGTGCCCGTGCGACGGCTGCGCGCCCTCGGCCTGACTCTGGACGACATCGCGTTCGCGGTGCGCCAGAGTTCACTCGAACTGTCCGCCGGCAGGGTCTCCACCAGTGGCGAGGACATCCTCGTTCGCACGCTGGGGCAGAACTACGAGCAGGTGGATTTCGAGGAGATCATCCTCCTCGGCCGTCCCGATGGCACGTCGGTTCGGCTCGGCGAGATCGCGACGGTGCGGGACGGCTTCGCCGACACCGATCTGAGCGTGCGCTACAACGGGCAGACGGCGGTCCGGGTCGATGTCTACCGGACCTCCGACGAGCAGGTACTGGACATCGCCGAAGCCGTGAAGCGGTATCTCGACGTCGAAGTCGTGCCGGCCCTGCCCGAAGGCGTGTCGGTGGAACTGTGGAAGGATGATTCGGAGGAAGTCAGCGGGCGTCTCGGCCTCATGACGGAGAACGCCCTGATCGGGTTCGCGCTCGTCTTCGCGGCGCTGGCGCTTTTCCTGGAGATCCGACTCGCCATGTGGGTGGCCGTGGGTCTGGCCGTCTCGTTCTTGGGCGCGTTCCTCGTGATGGGTTTCCTGGGCATCTCGATCAACATGTTCTCGCTGATGGCCCTCGTGCTGGCGCTGGGCATCGTCGTGGACGACGCGATCGTCGTTGGAGAGAGCATCTTCGCGGAAAGAGAGCGGGGATACCGGGGGCTTGCGGCCGCCATCCGCGGCACGCGCCGCGTCAGCACTCCCGTCATATTCTCGGTTCTCACGACGATCACGGCCTTCGCCGCGCTGCTGAACGCGCCCGGCCCGCAGGGAGAACTCGGCCGCGGGATTCCACTCGTCGTGATCGCGGTGCTCGTGATCTCGCTGATGGAATCGTTGCTCGTTCTCCCCAACCACCTCTCCCATCTGGCGGCTCCCGGCCGCGTGCGGAGGTCCGGTGCCGCCCATCGGATGCTGGAGCGGGCTCAGGGGGCCGTGGACCGCACCATGAAGCGGATCGCGGACGGACCGCTCGACCGCGGGCTCCGCGTCGCGACGGAGCAGCCCTCCATCATCCTCGCCTCCGCGGCCGGCCTGCTCGTGATCTCGCTGGGGGCGGTGGCGTCGGGCATCGTGCCCAACCAGTTCATCACTCCGATCGAGGGCGATGTCGTGTCGGCGAACCTGGAGATGCCGACGGGGACCCCGGCCGAACGCACCGACCGGGTCGTCGCGGGAATCGAAGCCGCGGGGCGCCGGGCCGTGGCCCGCCTGTCGGAGGAGGACGACGGAGGCGAGGACCCGCTGGAGTTCGACGTCGCCGTCACCGTGGGCGAGCTGGCGGCACTGTACGATCCTCTCGGCGGGGACGCGGTGGAGGCGGCTCGCGGCCATCTCGGCACGGTGCAGTTCAAGCTCCACGACTGGAACCGCCGGGGCATCGCCGCTTCCACCTTCGAGCGCGTGTGGCGGGAAGAGGTCGGGGTCGCCGCCGAGGCGAAATCGCTCTCGATCTCATCGAACCTTCTGGGTCTGGGGCTGCCCGTTCACTACGAACTGTCCCATCCGGACCCGGCTCGCCTGGAGGCCATTTCGGGCGAATTCGCGGCGGAACTGACGGCCATGGAGGGGACCTTCGACGTTCGGAGCAACCTCGATGAAGGCTTCCGGGAACTTCAGTTGGAGTTGAATCCGGAGGGCCGCTCCCTGAACCTGACGCTCGACCGCTTCGCGACGCAGGTGCGCTCGGCCTTCTTCGGGACGGAAGCGCTCAGGGTGCCTCGGGGCCGCGAAGACATGCGGGTGTGGGTGCGGCTTCCGGAGGAAGAGCGCAACTCCGCGACCGACGTCGAAAACTACCTCGTCCGCACGCCGGGGGGCGAAGTGCCGCTGGGTCAGATCGCGTCCGCCGGATTCTCCCGCTCGTCAGCCGCCATTCACCGGGTCGACGGACGCCGCGCAGTCACGATCACCGCGGACGTGGATCCGCGCATCGCCACCGGCCAGCAGGTGAACGCCAAACTGGACAACGAAGTCCTTGCGCGGCTGACGAGCGAGAACCCGGATCTCGGCTACACGTACGGCGGTCAGAGGAAGGAGCAGGACCACGCGATCTCCGTGCTGGGCCGGTCGCTCATTCTCGCTCTCCTCATCATGTACAGCCTGATGGCGATCCCGTTCGGCTCGTACACGCAGCCCCTCATCATCATGGCCGCCGTTCCGCTCGGAGCGATCGGCGCGCTCGCCGGCCACATGCTGCTCGGTCTCAGTTGGGGGCTGTGGTCGCTGTACGGACTCGTCGGCGTCTTCGGCGTGGTCGTGAACGACTCGCTCATGATGATCCGGTTCATCAACGACCTCAGGGACTCCGGCCTCGAGCCCGCGGACGCGATTATCAGCGGGGCCAAGGAGAGATTCCGGGCGATCATGCTCACGTCGATTACGACATTCCTGGGCGTGGCCCCGCTGGTATTCGAGACGAGCACGTACGCTCAACATCTCGTACCGCTGGCGACCTCCGTCGGCTTCGGCGTGTTCATCGCCACGATCCTCCTCATGGTCGTCGTGCCGGCGCTGGTGATGACGCAGTACAACCTCGCGGCGCGGCGGGAACGCTGGCGGCTGGCGCGCGCTTAACCTCCGGACCGGGTTTCGTCAGGCGCCCCGCGCGGCGAGACGATGGCAGTAACGCGCGATCCAGCGATTGGAGAAGCCGAAGAGCTTCGCACGGCGCGTGATCGCGAGGACCTCGCGGCGGGACATCTTCGTCTCCCGGTCCAGCACCTCCGGATTCGTGCGGCTGATGGCCAGGGTCCGCACGGCGAAGAGGAGCGGGAGCAGGCAGAAGAGGCGCACTCGGTGGTACCGTCTCGGGATCATCCGCATGTAGCTCCGGGCCGCCGCCAGGTGGCGGTCGGCCTTCTCCACGAGTCGCTCGAGCACCGTCATCGCCGCCGCGTGGTTCGCGGGCTCGAACAGTTCGCGCGGATCCATGCCGTCGGGGAGGAAAGACGCGGGCACGTACACCCAGCCGCGATGCCGGTCTTCGTGCAGCCCCCTGATCACGTTGACCGTCTGCAGCGCGAGGCCGAACTCCCGTCCCAGCGCCATCATTCGCGCACGGTCCTGTCCGACGCCCGGCAGCCGATGGGCGAACAGTTCCGTCAGCAGATGGCCCACCCGCCCGGCGACTTCGTGCATGTAGTCGTCCAGGTCCGCCTCGGTCTCGAACTCCGATCCCCGCTCCGTCCACCGCGCCATCCCGGCGCTGGACTCCCGCACGCGGCGCACGATGATCTCGCGGGCCTCGGGCGCCAAGCGGTCGAGTCCCTTGAGAACTCGCGCCGTGTGCCGGGCCACGGACGCGTCGGGCGTGTCTTCCTCGGCTTCTCCCAGGCGATCGATGAGCGCCGTGCGTCCGGGACCTCCGTCGAGCACGCGCCGCCACTCCTCCAGCAGAAAGACCTTCTCGTCCCCCGCGATTTCCTGGTTGTCCTCCAGGTAGTCGGAGACGCGCAGGAGCAGGTAGGCCACGGTGATCTCGTCCCGCAGCGGGGGCGGAAGGATCTCGATGCCGACCGCAAACGTGCGACTCGCACGCACGAGGAGTTCGTGGAGGGTGGTCATCCCCCGATACGGCTCCGGGTCACGAGACGGTCCGCCGCGCGGCGGGATCGGACTTGATGAGGAGGAGGCGGCTGTTCGCGGGATAGAGCCACTCGACGCCCCGTTCGGTGACTACCGCATCGTCCTCCAGCGGCACCCGTAGCTTTGCGCCCCCCCACTCGGGGACCGCGGTGTACGCGAACATTTCGATCGCGAGGAGATTCGACGGCACGACCTCGAAGGTGAGGCGGCGCGGGTTCCACGTCGCGATCGAGGGGCCGATCCCGTGGCCGAGGTTGCCGACCGAGTGGTGTCCCTCCCAGGTCACATCCGTCTGCGGCCCATCCGTGGGCTGGTTGAAGGGGATGGGATTGAACCCGGCCGCCGTGAGCGCGGCCCCGATCCGGTCCATGTTCTCGCGCGCGGTGATGCCGGCCCGGATCGCGCGGCGCGATACTTCCCGTGCTTCGATCGCCCGGTCGAACGCGTTCTGCACGCCCGGCATCGCCTCCGTCTCCTCCGGCCGCATCACGTAGGCGACGCGCTTCATGTCGGTGCAGAAGTTCAGATGGCAGACGCCCCAGTCGATCATCATGACGTCGCCGCCCTGGATGATCCGGTCGCTGGAGGTCGCCTCGATGCCTTCGGGTCCCGTGATATAGATGGACGGGAAGCCGAAGGAGGAACCGAGTCCGCGCTCGAGCAGCCGGTCCATGAGCCACCATGCCACATCCCTGAGCGTCGTAACGCCGGGAGTGACGACTTCGTTCGAGAGAGCCCGTTCCGCGAGTTCGCGCGACATCTCGCCCGCCTCGGCGAAGCCCGCGAGCTCCGATGCGACGCGGCGCGACCTGAAATCGGAGACGAGCTTCTCCGCGGAGACGAAACGCGACGCCCACGGTTCGCCCAGCGTCTCCGCGAGGTGTTGATAGCCGGTGTGGGAGAGTCCGTCGGCCGCGCCGATGTTGGATCCCATGTTGAGGCCGATCCGCTCCGGATCCCGCTCGGCGACGAACTCCCGAAGGTCGAAGTTGCCGGTGACGATATCGTAGGCGCCGTTCCCGGCCAGCAGGTATCCGCCGATTCCCAGGGCGGCGCGCTCGATCCGGTCACCGCCGCGGTCGGTGAAGATGTAGTAGCCGATCGGATTCACGTATCCGGGGCCGAAATCGGGGGTGAGCGGATCGTCGAGCCCCTCCTTGCGCACCGTGATCCACATGTCGATCCCGTTCTCGCGCATGACCTCGGGCAGCACGACATCGAACTTCTCGCGCCGCATCTGGTTCATCCGCTCCCAGCGCCGCCGCGCCTCCTGCCCCTCCACCGGAATGGGCACCAGAGGAAGCAGCAGCGCCGCCCACAGTGCTGCGGGTGCGATGCGGCCCTTCACGATTCTTCGATACATGGATCCTCCGAGGTGTCCTGAATGCCGTATCGATGCAGCTCAGGGACCACTGTTGGTCATGTTCTTCTTCATGGAGGCATCGTATGGGACTACGGATGAGGCATCAAACGGAGTGAGTGCCGATCCACTGGCAGCGGGTGGGCGAGGGGGACATTATCGGGCATGCCCATCCTGGCGCAGCGCCTCGCCGATCTCGGAACCGAGAACGCCTTCAAGGTCAACGACGACATCCAGGAGTGTCTCGACCGCGGGATGGACGTCATCCGTTTCAACATCGGGGCGCCGGACTTCCGCAGCGCGCCCCACCTCAATCGGGTCGCCGTAGCCGAACTCGAGGCCGGGAACTCGGGGTACTGCGACGCGGCGGGACTCCCGTCCTTCCGAGAGGCGATCGCCCGCCATGTTTCGGCCACGCGCGGGATTTCCGCGGGGGCGGATCAGGTCGTCGTCACGCCCGGCGCCAAGCCGCCGGTCGGCTACACCTTCCAGACGTACGTGGACCGGGGTGACGAGGTCGTCTACCCGAGCCCCGGATTCCCCATCTACGAGTCCTGGGCGACGTTCGTGGGAGCGCGTCCCGTGCCGCTGCACCTCTCGGAGGAGAAGGGCTTCGCGTTCACGGCGGACGACCTTGCGGCGCTCCTCACCGAGCGCACGCGCCTCATCATCCTCTGTTCGCCCTCGAATCCGACCGGAGGCGTGCTGTCGGCCGAGGACCTTGCGGGCGTCGCGGCCGTGATCCGCGAACGCTGTCACCCGGACGTCCGGATCTACTCCGACGAGATCTACGAGCACATCCTCTTCGACGGCCTGGAGCACCACAGCATCGCGTCGCACGAGGGCATGGCGGAGAGGACGGTGATCGCGAGCGGCCATTCGAAGGGGTTCGCGATGACGGGGTGGCGCCTGGGCTGGGCCGTCCTGCCGACGCGCGAGGAGGCCGACGTCTTCAAGCAGTTGAACATCAACATCATGTCGTGCGTGCCGCCCTTCCTGCAGGAAGGTGGACGGGCCGCGTACGAGGATCCGGCCACGGCTGGCGTCGTGACGCACATGGTGGGCGAGTTCGAGCGGAGGCGGGACTTCATCGTACCCGCGCTCAACTCGATCGAGGGCCTGAGTTGCCAGTTGCCGAAGGGCGCGTTCTACGTCTTCCCGAACGTGTCGGGCATGTGCGAGCGGCTGGGCGTGTTCGAGGCGCACGAGGCCATGCCCGCCGAGTCCCGCGCGCGGACGACCCCATCGGGCATGCTGCAGATGTTTCTGCTTTATCGCTATGGCGTGGCCACGATGGACCGGGCCTCCTTCTGCCGCATCGGCTCCGGGGGCCAGCACTTCCTCCGCCTCTCGATCGCGAACAGTATGGAGGACATCGAGCGCGGCGTGGATCGGATCGAGCGCGCCGCCGACGATCCGGATGGATTCCGGGAGTTCGTCGAGACGGAGCGCCTGTGGGACTGAGGCCCGCGCGGGAGCGAGCCGCGCCATCTCCTGCCGCACAACTCGCGGTTTCGCTGCCGCTCGCGGTTCTGGCCATCGCCGCCACCGCGGGCGGGGGCCGGGCCCAGATCCATACGGAGCGGGAGCACTACCGCGCCCTCGTGCTCCAGGCCCCGGCCAGCGTGGAAGCGGCGGCATACGGGAACGCGCCCTACCTGCTGGGCGGCGGAGCGGATCTCCTCTTCTACGCGCCTGCCCTCATAGGGCGGGTAGACGGCATGGCGGCGGGTCTGCACCGGTACGGCTCGGAAGGCACCCTCGCGACGCTCGCCTCGAAGGGAAGCGTCGGACTGGGCGACTTCGCGGTCGGTTTCCAGTACATGCGCCACGGCGGCTCCGGTGCCGCCTCGTATCCGGACCTCCAGATCGTGGCGTTCGGGGACGGCGAACCCGTGACCGAGTTCGCTGCCTCGCTCGGCTACGCGCGCACGTTGTTCGGCGCGGTCGATGCCGGCGTCGTGGCCAAGTACCTCGAACTTCACTACATGCGCGCGCTGCGCGATCGTACGCTCATAGTGGACCTGGGAGTGGCGCGCGAGTTCGGACCCGCGATGGTCAGCCTGGCCGTCCGCAACCTGGGACCGGATCTGGAGACGAGGGACATTACCGACAGAATCCCCACCCAACTCGCCCTGGGGATTTCGACGGAGACCTTCGAGGTTGGGGAACTGGACATGTTCCTCACCAGCCAGATCGCCCGGCGTCGGGATGGCGAGATCATTCCGGCCGGCGGCGTCGAGATCTCCTACTGGCCCGTGCAGGGCTACACGTTCCGCCTCCGCGCCGGACTCCAGCGCGTGGTGGAAGACGAACGGAGCCCGTTCACCTTCGGTCTCGCGTTCACGGGCGACGCGCTGACCCTGGAATACGCGTTCCAGGCCTTCGACGTGGACGGAGACGCCCACCGCTTCGGCCTCAGCTTCCGCTGACGCGGGGTTTTTCCACGGACTGCTAGGGCGGGTCCTCGCCGGTGTAGAAGGCGGTCACGCGGTCGGCCGCGGTCTGTGCCGCCTCCTGGTCGGTTCCCAGGGCGATGGAAGCTTCGCGCCAAGCGGCGCTGCTCCGGCGGGCGAAGTCCTTCCCCTCCTCCGAGACCATCCATGCTTCCGCCGTCTCCGGGACGACCGTCGGGGCCGGGGAGAAGTGCTCTTCGAGGCCGAAGAGCGCCATGTCCCAGCCGATGCCGACCGCGCCCGGTCCGAACTCTTCCCAGAAATCCTGCGGAAACCGCGCGAGATGTTCGAGACGCACCTCGGTGCGGCCCTCCGGCATCTCCGACAGCGTCACCGTTACCCAACTGACGTCTCCGTGCATGCGCCACGTCAGGGCGAAGCGCCCCGGCGGTTCACACGCGATGATCTCGCCGCCCGCATTACCCTTCAGCTGGTAACTCCCGCCCGGGCTCAAGTCGCCGGTAATCGGCAGGAAC
Organism: Gemmatimonadota bacterium; assembly: GCA_022826685.1. Classification (GTDB taxonomy): domain Bacteria; phylum Gemmatimonadota; class Gemmatimonadetes; order Palauibacterales; family Palauibacteraceae; genus Palauibacter. The sequence continues at coordinate 66,320 of JAJDUL010000043.1, forward strand.
CACTTCGGGATCCGCGCGGCGTTGGTCAGCGCGTCCCATAGCTCCTCCCGGCCCGCGCCAACGACCCGGGTCGCGACGAGCGCGTGCACCGGTTTGCCCTCATGCTCGCGCCGGCTCAGGTCGCGCGTGACGGAGCCCGCGGGTCGGGTGTCTGCGTGGTTCAACGGCCGGGCCGCGTCTCCGAAAAGCCGATGTCGTCCACGACGACGGTGCCGGCGGCGGTGCGGTCGAAGAGGAGGCGGATCTCCCGGGGCGTGGCAGGATCGAACGAGGGGTTGACCTCGACCAGGTCGGCGAGAGGGAGGGAGAAGGACTGGAGTACGAGTTCCCACTGGTTGTCGAAGGACTCCGCGTCGTTGCGGCGCCGCACGACGGTCTCCAGGGGTCGGCGGATGGGTCCGTAGTCCGATAGCCGCACGCTCGCGGATTCGCCATTCGCGTCCGTGACCACGACGGACAGATCCACGGGCTCGTCGTCTTCGTCGCGCCCGGTGTCCCCTCGCCCGGTTTCGGCCTCGTCTTGTCCCTCGCCGGCCTCCGCTTGGTCGCCATCCGCAGGTCTTCGCGGCCCCGGTCGGCCCTCCACGGCCCCAAGCTGCAGATCCAGGTGAGAGGCGGCGCTCAGGCCCCATTCCGACCCCAGCCCGTCCGGCAACGCGATGGCGTAGCTCGCGGGCGTCCCCACCGCCTCCTCGTCGCCGGCGACCCGGTTGTTCCAGCCCAGCCAGAGCGCGTTGTTGTCCTGGGAACTCGACGTCGTGGGCCGGTTCCGCGAGCGGAGGTCGAGGAGGTTCTCCCGCCACGTCCCGAGCGAATCTCCCTCCAGCGTCACGCCCGGCGCCGTGCCCGTGGTGAGGTCGATGTCCTCTTCGAACGACGCGAGCGGCCGGAAGCTGCTCGACTCGAACTGCGTGATGTACATCGTCTCGGGCAGCCAGCCGCCGATCACGCGATGGTCCCGGAACATCGGCATGTAGTCGGGATTGTCGCGCAGCGTGGTCTCGAGGAAGGCGGAGATATAGATCTCGCCGAACTCCCGCTGCGCTTCGCCGTCTATGAGCCCCCGCAAGTCGAGGCGCCGGGCGCTGCGCGGGCCGTTGTCCTTGTTCCCCCAGACGGTATTCCACTGTCCGTGATTGGCACGGTACATGTAAATCGCGGTCTTGAAATAGTCGCCATTGTCCGTGAACGACAGGCGATTATAGAGGCGCAGACCGTGGAAGCTCGTGACATCGCCGTCGTGCGAGCCGTGGAAGACCATGTAGTTGACGTTCTCGACGGGCACGAAGCGTCCTGTTGGAAGGTACTGTCCGTCGACGGGCGCGATGGCGATGATCGCGCGGATCCCGTGGTTGAAGTCGAACTCAAGCGAAGCGTCGTCCGGATACCGTGACAGCCGGTTGAAGGCCGCCGCGTGCCCGACCGCCTCGCCCCCGCGGGAATGACCGATGAGGGCGACGCGGTCGAAGTCGATCTTTCCGTGGAACGGGGTGGCTTCGTCCGCCGCGAACTCCTTGAAGGCGTCGATGTGTTTGAGGAGGAACCAGCCCCGCCCGTCGTTCTCGTTGCGGATGCTGCCGTTGATGAAATTCATGTCGACGGAGGCGAACACGTAGCCGCGGCTGGCGAGCAACTCGCCGAGATAGCCGTACCCGGGGTCCGAGAAGTCCTTCATGTCGTGGTTCCCGTGGACGATCAGGACCAGCGGAAAGAGACCCTCGCCCTCGGGATACCAGGCGCGCCCGTTGATGGGGAACTCTTTCGGCGTGAAGCCCCAGTAGCCGTTTCGCTCCTTCGCCGACTGCCCCAGCGACACGAGCTTCGAGGCGTCCACGGTCTCCGTCACGATCGAGACGGAGTCGCGGTATTCCGGCCGGCGCCGGTCCGTCCCGCTCCCGTAGTAGAGCCGCCGGACCTCGTAGGGTCCCGGTGTCGCCGGGTGCGCCGCCTCCAACCGCTGCTCGGACAGGACCGTGGCGTGGTCCGAGGGTGTGAGCCGGAGCGGCCCGTAGCACCCTGCGGCCGCGACCGCGGTGGTCGCCAGGATGCCGGCCACCGCGGGATATCGTTGCGCCTTCAACCTCCGAGATCCTCCGCTTCCGGGTCCATTCTCCGCTCTCGCTGCCCGCCTTCCGTCGCCTCCATGGAGAACCTGAACTGTTCCGCGAGTTCGGGGTCGTCCTCGAGCTCCAGGACGCGTTTGGCGATGTACTCGCCGAGCACGGGCCCCTGCTTGAACGACTCGGCCGTCCCGAGGCCGGCGAGCCACACGTTGTCGAAGTCCGGGTGCTTGTCGATGAGGAAGTTGCGGCTCGGACCGAAGCAGTAGTGGCAGGCCCGCGTCTCGTTGACCGCCGCGCCGACCATGTCCGGGAAGTACCGCTCGAGGACCTCGCGAGGCCGCTCGTGCGCCTCGGGCGGCACCCAGCGGTCGCTCGTGTCGGGATCGTCGCCCTGCTGCCCGCCGACCCGGACGCGGAAGCCGCGATGGTCCGGGCCCAGAGCGGGCCAGCCCGTACACCCCGGCACGCCGTAGCTCGGCATGTTGGGGAACATGAAGCGCTGGTCCGGGACCGCGAAGTAGAACACGTTGCCGACCGGGATGCGGACGCGGTCCCCGATGAGTTCGGGGAACGTCTTCCCGATCCAGGGGCCGACCGCGAATACGAAGGTGGACGCCGAGAGCGACTCGTCTCCGCCCAGCGTGACGTCGTTGAGCCGGCGACCGTCCGATCCCCCGAGCGCCGCCCGCGCGATCCGGATCTCGCCGCCCTCCATCTCGAACCGCTTGGCCACGGATTCGATGGCCCGCCGGGCCCGCACGACCCCCGCGTTGGGTTCGTGGAGTCCGAGGGAGATCCCCTCCTCCGTTCGGATCCAGGGCCAGCGGTAGTGGATCTCGTCCACGTCGAGCAGCTCGTAGTCGACGCCGAGCCGGTCCCACTGGGCCATCGTGTCCTCGAGATAGGGGACCATCTCCTCGCGCAGGATGAGATCGCCCGACTGATAGAAGACACGTGGGAGAAGGAGTTCCTGTCCTTCTTCATCCCACTGGATCCATCGCCGGATCGCTTCGTTGGCCCAGCGATTCCAGACGAATCCCTCGGGGCGTCCCCCGTAGGAGGAACGGACGCCGCGCGTTTCCCCACCCGAGGTGGAGCGCGAGTTTCCGGGTCCGTAGGCGTCGAGAACGGTGACCGAGACGCCGAGCCGCTGGAGGTTGAGCGCGGTCCAGATCCCGAAGTTTCCGGCTCCGATGACGACGACGTCGGGCGCTTGGCCGGCGCGCCTCCGGAGGGGCGTGGCGCGCGGCTCGGGGACGGCGCCTGCGAAGAGGGATCCGCCCGACAGCGGCGGGACGGCGCCGAGCGAGACGCCCGCCGCGCCGGCTGTCGCCGCCTTCAGGAAGTCCCGTCGATCGATCGCCAAGTGGAGCGTCCCCCTCCGGAGCGAGTCAGTGCGGCGTCAAAGCTGTCCCACGCGTCCAGCGCCGTGCAAGCACGGTGGGTGCGACCCCTCGCCCTGTAACAACAGGGCCGCCGCTCGCGGCGCTGCGCTACCGCCGCTCGAACGCCGAATCCATGAGAAGCCACGTGTTCGGATCGAAGACGACGTCGAGCGGCTCGGCGGGAACGGGGATCGTGAACCGACCCTCCCGCCCGTCCACGTCGATCACCTCGAATCGAGGCGGCCGAGTGGCTCCGTGCACCCCGCGCTCGAGCGGACCATCGGGCGGAAGATGGATCGCGATCTCCACCGGCATACGGAACGTGTAGTCGTCCTGTGTCTGCCGGATGTCGACGTGAATCGCCCCCGCCGCCGCGTCGTAGCTCCAGCCGCCCTCGTACTCCAGCCACCCGCCGCGGTAGAGCCACTGGTCGAAGAACGTCCGCAGGTCGAGCCCCGACGCCTCCTCCATCGCCCGCCGAAAATCCGCCGTCGTCGCGCTCCCGTCCCGGAACTCCCGGTAGTACGCCTGGATCCCCGCCCAGAACGCGTCCTCGCCGACGACCCCGCGCAGCATGTGGAGCGTCCACGACCCCTTCTGGTACGTTCCCGGCCCGCTCGTCACGAGGCCCATGTCCGAGAGATTGTCGTGAACGATGCGATAGTCCGGGTTCACCGCCATGAAGTCCCGGATCCGGTCGCGGCTTAACTGCAACCGCTCGATGAACTCGTCGCGCCCGTATTGATGTTCGATGAAGAGCAGCGTGAAGTACGTCGCGAAACCTTCGCTCAGCCAGATGTCGTCCCAGTCGTATTCGGTGACGGAATTCCCGAACCACTGATGCGCCACCTCGTGGATGATCACGTTCCGCCAGCGCACGTCCCGTTCGCCCGTGACCGAGGCGTCGCCGTAGAAGATGGCGGTCGCCGCCTCCATTCCGCCCCCCACGCTGTTCGACTGGACGTTCGCCAGCTTCTCGTACGAGTAGGGGCCTACCATGTCCTCGTAGAACTCCATCGCCTGCTTCGTCGGCACCGCGAAATCGTGGAACCCGGCGTCGCGATCCTGGGCGTAGACCCACGTCTGGATCGGGATGTCCCGGAAGTAGTCCACGGTCTGGACCGCGAACCGGGCGACCCCGAGCGAATAAAGCCACGTGGCGATCGGGACCGACTGCTTCCAGTGCGAGCGGCGCGTGCCGTCCAGGAGGTCCGTCTCCTCGATGAGGAGTCCGTTGGAGATGACCTGGTAGTGGGCCGGCGCCGTGACGATGAGTTCGCTCGTCGCCTTGTCGTACGGGTGATCGATCGTCGGCAGCCAGTTGCGCGCCTTGTTGGGCCAGTTGTCGCTGAAGAAGGTGCGGTCGCCGTGCTTGTTCGGCCCGATGATGAGACCGGTGGCCGGGATCCCTTCATATGCGACCGTGATCCGGCGCCGCTCGCCGGCTTCCGTCGGCGTCGCGAGCGAGATGTAGAGCGCGTTGTCCCGGTGCTCGAACTCCAGCGGACCGTCGGCCCCCGTCACGGTCCGGACCCGCATGCCGGTGCCCTCGGGGTTCTGCTCGATCAGGTCCAGCCGCACCTCCTCGATCCCCGCTTCCAGGAAGCGGAGATCGATCGTCGCCTCGCCCGAGATCATGTCCGTCTCGTCGGAGAGCGTGAGCGCGAAGGCGTAGTTGAGCGCGTCGATGGCCGGGTTCTTCGGATACGTGTCCATCGCACGCTCCGATGCCGGCGCCCGCGACGGCTCCGGCCCGGTTCGGCCCGGTTCCGGAGTCGGGCGCGATCCGTCGTGCGTCGAACCCAGCGTGAGCGATGAGACCAGCAGCAGCGGCAGAGCGTATTTCATCGGTACCTCGCGAAAGTGGTTCTGCGTCCGTCCCCAACCTGCACCGGAGAGTCCTCTCCCCGCACGCCCCATAATCCGACAACGATTGACGGGTTCCGGCGGGAGCACCGATTGTGGCCGGGAACCGAGACGCGGAGGTGCCGGAATGACTCGTCGATTTGCCGTTCTGCTGGTCGCTGGTTTCGCTTTTTCCTTGCCGTTCTCCCCGCACGTGGCAGGCCAGGAGACCGCCGCGATCGTCGGGGCCACGGTCATCGACGGGAACGGGGGTGCCCCGCTGCCGGACGCCACGGTGGTCATCGAAGGTGCCCGCATCACCGCCGTGGGGCCGAGCGGTTCGACGGCCGTGCCGGACGGGGCGCGGATCATCGACGGGGCGGGGAAGTTCCTCACCCCCGGCTTCGTGGATACGAACGTACACACGAGCCTATATGGGGCCGGCTTCGGGAAGCACCGGAAGGAGAATGCCGTCTTCTACTGGGAGCGCGGGGCGGAGATCGCCCTCGAAGCGGCGCAGATGCACCTGAAGCACGGCGTGACGCACGTGCGCGACAGCTACGGCCAGCTCCCGCAACTCATCGAGGTGCGCGACGCGATCGCAGAAGGTCGCGAGGTGGGCCCTCGTATGCAGGTGGCGGGCAACATCGTCGGCTGGGGCGGCGCCTTCTCCGTCACGTTCTCGCTGATCGACGACTCGGATCTGTCGCTGTGGGAGGAGCAGTTCTCCGACCACCTGGCGCAGGGCGCCGGCGAGGACCTCATGGATATGTACCCCGAGGAGCTCCGCGTCGCGATCAACGACTACCTCGACAAAGGCGTGGACTTCGTGAAGTACGGTGGGAGCAGCCACTGGTCCTACCCCACCATGATCGGCTTCTCTCCCGAGGCTCAGCGGGTGATCGTGGAGGAGACCCACAGGCGCGGATTCGTCGCCGAAACGCACGCCACCAACCCGGAAAGCCTCCGCCTCGCCGTTGAAGCGGGGATCGATCTCATCCAGCACCCGGAACTCCTCGCTGGCCGACCCTACTCGGAAGAGTTGCTGACGCAGATCCGCGACCGCGGCGTGATCTGCTCGATGCTCGTGAACACGATCACGGGCGCGGCATGGGAGCAGCACCTGGCTGATGTCGCGGCCGCCGAGCAACGTCTCGCCAACGAGGGGAAGGCCGCCGAATGGGGGCGCCTGCGCCGGCCCGTCGAGCGGGAGAAGACATCGTTCGAGCTGCGCCGCGAGCGCAACGCCCTCGGCCACGGCAACGCCATGCGCCGCCAGAACGCGAAGAGCCTCATCGAAGCGGGCTGCATCGTGACGCTGGGCACAGACAACTTCCCCGCTGCCGACATCCAGTTCCTGCGCGAGCCGAAGCCGATCTGGCAGGAACCGGGCATCGGCACGCTGATGGCGATCGAAGGCCTCGTCGAACTCGGCATGACCCCGTCGGAGGCGATCGTAGCCGGCACCCGCAACGGCGCCTTCGCCGCCCGCGCCCTCGACGATTTCGGCACGATCGAAGCCGGCAAGTTCGCGGACCTCGTCCTCCTGGAGGCGAACCCGCTGGAGGACATCAAGAACATCCGCCGGCAGGCGATGGTGATGAAGGAGGGCAAGGTGATCGACGTGGACGCCCTCCCCACGCGCCCCGTGATGTTCGTCCGTTAGCGCGCGGGGGTGGCCTGCCGCGCGTAGTATTCATGCATGAAGACGACCCTCGACATCGACGATGAACTACTCGCCCTCGCTCGGCGCCACGCCGCGAACACCGGCCAGACGCTTGGAGACGTGATCGAGGACGGGCTCCGACGCGTGCTCTCATCGGTTCCACCGCCCCAGAAGTTAGGCGCGTACCGGCTCCCGGATTGCAGCTACGGCGATCCCACCGGCGAATGCCCGCTATCCGCCTACTCCTGGTCAGGTCTCAGGGAGTTGATCTACGGATCGGAACTGGCTCGACAGCTCAACGGAGCGTGCGCCGACACGGGGTCTCATTCCAATGGGCTGCCGGCCTAACGCTTCCGCCGCAACCTGCGCCGACACTCGGGGTGAAGCGTGGACACAAGGCGATTGAAGTGCTCACGCATCCACTCGACAGCTTCGTCAAAATCACGGATTACCGTTCCCTCCACGAACTCCGTGATGCGCTGGAACCCCAGCCGCGGTTGACCGCCGGACGTGGACCACTGCGCCCATCCGTCGAGTCTGCCTCCCAACTCCCCATCTTCGCTCACCGCCTTCATGATCTCATCGTAGGCCCGCTCGCACTCCGGGAAGCCTGCCCGCCGTGTCAAGTAGCATGCGATACTGGAGTGGTTGCGTTTCACTTGGGCGCCGAACGAGATGCCCCAGCCTCCGTGACCTGATCCTTCGACCTTCACGTAGGCAGTTGGGTCTTCGGACGGTTGGGGTACTTCGGGCTCAGGATCGTCGAAGGCGAAATCTTGCAGCACGGCGGTCCAGAATCGCTCGTTCTCATCTTCGATCGGTGATGGCTCGTGTTCTTCAACCGGGTCGTCATCGGTCTCCCCGACAATCGTCCTGCGGACGAGCACCGTGCGGGGCAAGAGTTCGGTCCGGGCCAGGACGCGCGGTTGGATGATCAGGTCTTCTCTGTTCGCTCTGTCCGCACGGCGAAAGATGGCGGCTTCGATGAGCGCAAGGTTGAAGCGGAGACCGCTGTGCTCCTGCACGTAGGAGACGATATCCTCGACGCCTTCTCGGATTCCATCGCCGACGATCAGGAGAAGAAACTCACCGCGTTTCAGCCGGCGAGCGACATTATCGACGAAGACATGCTCCTGGACGTCGTGGTACGCTGCTGAGACGATCTCGAATGGCGACTGTTTGGTTCGGTTCCTGACCTCGCGCTCCAAGTCGTCGTAGCTCCATGAAGCGAGCACGCGAGCGTAGTCGAGGATCTGGCCGATCACTTCCCTACGCGCGCCCGGATTCCTCCAGAGCTTGAACTCGGCAAGAATGATCCTCCCGGCCGGCGTCAGATACAGAGCATCGGCGGATCCCGCCCGCGTGCCGAGTTCCGTGCAGACCGGAACCGGGCTGCCGTAGGCCGGGTCGATCTCACCTAGTGGCAGGATGTCCGCGTGCCGGAACAGCACTTTCTGCAGGCGGCCCTCGTCGATCCGACTCTCGTTGTCCGCGGAGCCAACGGGAACGTGCCGCCAAGTGGTTCTTGCGGTGAGGTCTTCGTTCAACTGAACGAGGTTTCCGTACATCTCGCGCCTCTCGGTGCACGTTATGGCCGACTGGGCGGCAACTGGACCTGGATCGGGACGGAGAAGATAGCGGATACCGCATGGAGGCGGAGTTCATGGCGTCGCCCGCCGACCACACCGCCATCGCGATCGGATGGGCTGGCGGGAGACCAAGGCGTCCGGTAGAGTCCCGCGCATGGATCTCAAGCTGAAGGGGAAGGTTGCGGTCGTCACCGGCGGGAGCCGGGGGATCGGCCTCTACACAGCACGCGCGCTCGGGGCCGAGGGGGCGCGGCTCGCGTTGTGTGCCCGAAGCGCCGAGCCACTCGAATCGGCGGCGGAGTCGTTGCGGGCGGAAGGCTTCGCGGATGTCCTGACCGTGGCCTGCGACATCGCTGCGCAAGACGGGGCGGCGCAACTGATCGAGGCGACCCGCGGCCGCTACGGGGCGCTGGACGTGCTCGTGAACAACGTCGGGGGCAACCGGCGCGGGCAGTTCGAGGAGACGAGCGACGAGGACTGGCTGGACATCCTCCAACTCAACGTCCTGTCGGGCTTCCGTGCCAGCCGCCTCGCCATCCCGCTCATGCGCGAAGGGGGCGGCGGCTCGATCATCTTCATCTCATCCGTCTTCGGACGCGAGAAGGGTGGCCCGGGCCTCTCCATCTACAACACGACGAAGACGGCGCTGATCTCGGCCGCCGGGATCATGGCGCTGGAACTCGCCAAGGATGGCATCCGCGTGAACTGCGTCGCGCCCGGCTCCATCCAGTTTCCGGGCGGGAGCTGGGACAACCGGGTGAAGTCGGACCCGGAAGGCATGCGAAAGTTCGTGGACGCGAACCTGCCGCTCGGGCGCTTCGGGCGTGCCGACGAAGTCGCGGATGTCGTGACGTTCCTCGCCTCCGAGCGCGCCAGCCTGATCACCGGCGCGTGTATCGCCGTTGACGGTTCCCAGGGCCGATCCCTCGTCTGACTCCACCCGCCGAACCCGCGCCACGCCCCCCGACCTGACTAGGCGAAGCGGACCAGCTTCACGTCCAGTTCGCGGGTCGTTTCCGTCGGGGCTCTCCACTGGATGAGAATGGGGCTCTGGTAGGTTCCCCACGGGATCTCGCCGTTGCCATCCCCGTCACGGTCGATCACGGGCAGGCTGATCTGTCGCCTGAGGCCCTGGAAGCGCGACACCGGAACGGCCAGGGCCCGGTTCAACACCCGCGCGATGACGGATTCGTCCACGCCGATCCGTTCGAGGGCCCAATTGAGGATGTGGACGGCCTCCACCGTGGCGGTGTCGAGAACCGGACCGGGAGACGTTCGCAGCACGGTCGTGCCCATCCTGGCGACGTTGAGCGCCTTCCCGGACAGCCGCAGGGCCTTCCCCGGTAGCCGGAGCGCTTTCCCGGGCAGCGACAGCGGCGTTCTCAGAGCCTCTCTGCCCTGATCGGCCATGAACCGCAGGGGACTGAGGAGAACCCCGCGCAGATCGTTCTTCATCAACAGCGGCTCGTATTCGTTGACGGTGAGGCTGGCGTTGGTTTCCGGCGCAGCGAGCGACACATCGAGTCGCCCGAAGGAGATCCCGTGTTCCTCGACGAGATCCTGAAGCCGATCCACGAAACCGGATTCCGGTTCCCTGAGGTCGATGGCATCGATGGCCCGCGGCGAGGCTTCGACGCTCAACCGCGATTGGGCCACGACTTCCTCCGAACCGTATCCCACGACCGTCGTCCGCCGATCGCGGGTCCCGCCCCTGTGGACGCCATCGAGATCGACGAACCAGACGGGCCGGCCGCTTTCGTTGTCGTACGAAGCGGCGCTCTGAAGCCCGGCACTGATGAAGGTCAGGTGCGAGTCCGCGTTCTCCGGCTCCGTCGCCTTCTGTTCGTCCGTCAGTTCGGTCCGCAGTTCGAGTTCATCGTGTTCGTATCCCGCGTTGGGCGGAAAGATCTCGTTGAAGACCTTGATGTAATCCCGCAGCCTCGTCCGGTCGTTGTCGAGCCGCTGCGCCAGCCGCTGGTCCAGGTATCCCGCCGTCGTGTGGTGCGAGATGTAGAGCGCCTTCGGATACCGGGCGAAATCGGATCCGAACTCCTCGGCCAGCCTCGCGCGCACGTCGATGAAGTCCGTGCGGGACGCGGGTCTGATCCCGAGCGTGGCCTTGAACGGCGGATCCGATGACACGTCTACGAAACCTCCTCGAAGGGTCTCGCTGCTAGGGTCGCCAGAGCCACCCGTGGCGATCTTCGACCCGTCCGGTCTGAATTCCGTGAAGTTCCGCCTTGAGCCGCGACGCAAGGGAATCCGGACGCTGCGGAAGCAGGACATCGGTTCCGTCGAGCCCGAGGCGGTCGATGGGCTGCACCGTGGCGGCCGTTCCCGAGCCGAACGCTTCGTCCAGCGTGCCGGCGGCGTGCGCCTCCAGGAGTTCGTCCACGGCGATCCGGCGCACCTCGCACGGGATCCCGAAGTCCTCGCACAGCCGGATCAGGGAGTCGCGCGTGACGCCCGGAAGGATGGTCCCCTCGAGCGGGGGCGTGACCGCGGTCCCGTCGATGACGAACCACATGTTCATGACGCCGCACTCCTCGACGTACCGGCCCTCGTGGCCGTCGAGCCAGATCACGTTGTCGTACCCCTGCGCCTGCGCCTGCTGGGAAGCCAGCATCGTCGGCCCGTAGTTGGCTGCCGGCTTGTGGCCGCCGGTGCCGCCGGGGAAGGCCCGCACGAACTTGCGCGTCGTCACGAGGCTGACCGTCTCCGACCCGGTGAAGTAGAGTCCGACGGGCGCCGTCATCAGCACATAGCGGAACGAGCGGCCCGACACCACGCTGAGCGTCGGATCCGTGCTGAAGTAGCTGGGGCGGATGTAGAGCGCGCCCTGGTCGGCCCGGGGTAGCCAGCCGCGGTCGACGTCGAGCAGTTCCCGCATCGCGTCGAAGAACAGATCCCTCGGGAGTTCCGGCATCACGAACCGGGCCGCCGTGCGGTTGAACCGTTTCTGGTTCATATCCGGCCGGAAGACCGCGAGGTCGCCCTCGGGGGTCATGTGCGCCTTGAAACCCTCGAACATCGAGACGGCGTACTGGAGCCCCTTCGAACTCGGGTAGATCGGCATCGGGCCGTACGGCCGGATCTCCGCGTCGGTCCATTCTCCGTCGATGTTGTCGGCCACGAACATGTGGTCCGACCAGATCGAGCCGAACGGAAGGTTGTCGAAGTCGACGGATTCGAGCCGCGAGCGCTCGACGTGGCTGAGGGGAAATCTCGTTGTGATCGTCGCCATTATCTCTTGCCTGTAGTCAGTCGTCTGTAGTCGGTCATCGCCAGCCTGCCCATCGGTTCCGCCGTCATGCCCCTGGCGGCCTTCGGAATGAGCAGGATGCGACAGCCTAACGCGGACTGTCCCGCCCTGCCAACCGATGGCGTCCCCGCCGGAGCGGGCGGCTACTCGCGCGCCGAGCAAGCTGTTAGTCTCAATTTACGCAGATCCGCTGAAACGAGGAGGCCCCGCATGTTCCGCGCCACCCGCCGCGCTCTCTCCGTCGCCGCCACGCTGGCCTCCCTCGTCGTCCTCGTCCCGAGCAGTGGGCCGCTGCTGGGCCAGACGACCGCGATCGTCGGCGCGACCGTGATCGACGGAAACGGCGGCCCCCCTCTCGCCGATGCCACCGTCGTCGTGGAAGGGGACCGCATCGCCGCCGCCGGCCCGCGCGCGGAGGTCGACGTGCCGGATGGCGCGCGCGTCATCGACGGCGCCGGCAAGTTCGTCACGCCCGGCTTCGTCGACACGAACGTACACATCTCCCTGTACGGCGGTGGCAACAAGGACCGGAAGGAGAGTTCCGTCTTCTACCGGTTGATGGGGCCCGAACTCACGCTCGAGGCTGCGCAGATGCACCTCAAGTTCGGCGTTACCCACCTCCGCGACAGCTACGGCGCGCTCCCGGAACTCCAGCAGGTGCAGGACGCGATCGCCTCGGGCGAGGCCATCGGGCCGCGGCTCCAGGTCGCCGGCAACATCGTCGGCTGGGGCGGACCCTATTCGATCACCTTCGCCCTCATTCCGGAGGATGACCTCTCGCTCTACGAGGAACAGTTCTCCGACCACATCGCCCAGGGCGCGGGCGAGGACCTGATGGACCTGTATCCGGAGGAGCTGCGGGCGAGGATCCGCGAGTACCTCGACAAGGGGGTGGACTTCCTCAAGTACGGGGGGACGAGTCACTGGGCGTTCCCCACCCTGATCGGGTTCTCGCCGGCGGCCCAGCGGGTGATCGTCGAGGAGACGCACGCGCGCGGCCTCATCGCGGAGACCCATTCCACGAACCCGGAGGGGCTGCGGCTCTCCGTCGAGGCGGGGATCGACCTCATCCAGCACCCCGAGGTGCTCGCGAGCCGCGAGATATCGGACGCCCTCGTCCAGCAGATCGTGGACCGCGGCATCGTGTGCTCGATGATCGTGAACACGATCACCGGCCCCGCCTGGGAGAACCACCTGGCGAACCGGGCGGCGGCCGAGCAACGCCTGGCCCGTGAGGCGGAGGGCGCCCGGGCCCGCGAGTGGGGGCGGCTGCGGCGTCCCGTGGAGCGCGAAAAGACAAGCTACCAGATTCGCCGCGAGCAGCGGGCGCTGGGACACGGGACCGAGATGCGCCGCCTGAACGCGAAGAAGCTGATCGCTGGCGGGTGCATCACCACCCTCGGCACGGACAACTATGCGGGCGTCGCGCCGGAATACGGACGCGCGCCCAAGCCCATCTGGCAGGAGCCCGGCATCGGGACGATCCTCGCCATCGAGGGTCTCGTCGAACTGGGGATGACGCCGGGCGAGGCGATCGTCGCCGCCACCCGCAACGGCGCCATCGCTTCTGGCGCGCTGGACGAGTTCGGCACGATCGAAGTCGGCAAGCTCGCCGACCTCCTCGTGCTCGACGCCGATCCCCTTGCCGATATCGCGAACATCCGGAAACAGTCGGTTGTCATGGCCGCCGGAAAGATCGTGGACGTCGACGCGCTGCCGTCCGAGCCCGTCTACTTCAAGCGTTGATGTTTATCCAAGCGTTGAACCCCGCAAATCCCTCGAAACAGGAGAGTCGGATGTCTCCCGTCTCTGGTTCGTCCACTGCCCGCTTTCGCCGCCGGCGCCTGCTCTCGCTGGCGGCTGGCGTCCTTCTCGCGCCCGGTTTCGTGCTCGCGCCCCAGGAGCTGGCCGCCCAACAGGTCAAGCCGGGCCTCGAACACGAGGATACCTACCGCTGGAACTCCATCGGCGGCCGCACGATTTCGGCGGATGGCGACTGGCTCGCCTACGTCCTGACGCCCTGGGACGGCGATCCCACGCTCGTGATCGTGCGCAGCGACGGCTCGGCGGAACGCCGCTTCCGCGGTCGCTCGCCCGCCTTCACGCGGGACTCGCGGCACCTCGCCTTCCGCGTGCCGCCGGTGAAGGCCGTGGTCGACTCGCTTCGCCTCGAAGGGAAGCGCGGGGACGATCTCCCCGGCGACTCGCTCGCCGTCGTGACCCTGGCCGAAGCCTTCGCGGACGGCGCCGGCGATGACGGCGGAGTCCGGCGCGCCGGCCCGATCGATTCCTTCCGGGTCCCGGAGGACGGCGGGGCTTTCGTCGCCTACCTCCTCTCGGAGTCTCCCGAGGAGGAGGAAGAGGAAGGCGAAGAAGAGGAAGCCGAGGAGGAGGTTGAAGAGGCCGAGGAAGAAGAGGAGGAAGCGGAGGAGGAGGAAGAGGAGCGCTCTGCGGAATACGAGAAGCGGCACGAGAAGGAAGATGGGACGCCGCTCGTGCTCCTGAATCTCGATACCGGAGCGGAGCACACCTGGGCCGATGTCGTTTCCTACACGGTGGCGGACGCGGGTAACGGGCTCGCCTACGTGACCTCGACCGAGGACGAGGGCGGGGACGGGATCCATCTCGTGGATCCGGCCAGCGGCGAGAGCGTGGAGGTGCTCGCCGGGGAGGGCCACTACGAGCAGGTCGCCTTCGACGAATCGGGCGAACGCCTCGCCTTCCTCAGCAACGTGGACGAGTGGGAGATGGACCAGCCGTCCTTCGCGCTCTACCGGTCCGACGGAGGGGCGGCGGAGAAGGTCGCGGACCACGAGACGGCCGGCGTGCCCGCCGGCTGGTGGATCAGCGAGAACGGGTCCGTCTCCTTCAGCGAGGATGGGGATCGTCTCTTCTTCGGCACCGCGCCGCGTCCCGAGCCCGAGCCCGACGAGGAGATCCTCGATGCGGATCGCGTGACGCTCGACATCTGGAACTGGCGCGACCCGTACCTGCAGCCGATGCAGCTCGTGCAGGCGAACCGCGAACGCAACCGGTCGTACCTGGCCGTGAAGCACGAGGGCCGGGACGCCGTCGTACAGTTGGGTACGGCGAACGTCCCCGACGTGACGCGGGCGGAGACCGGCATGAGCGACTACGTCCTCGCCACGAGCGATGTGCCTCACCGCCAGAAAGTCTCGTGGGACGGACGCTACGAGGACGCCTATGCGGTGGATGTCCTCACCGGCGAACGCCGCATGATCGTCGAGGCGGTGCGCGGCTTCGGCGGCGCCAGCCTCTCGCCCGATGGCACCTGGGCCTACTGGTGGGACGAGACGGACCGGGACTGGAAGGCGGCGCCGATGGACGGCTCGGCCCCCGCGCGCAGCTTGACCGGGAGTCTTCCGGTCGCCTTCTACAACGAACTCGACGACCATCCGCAGGGACCGCCCCCCTACGGCGGCGCGACGTGGATCGAGGGAGACGCCGCCATGCTCGTGTACGACCGGAACGACGTGTGGCGCGTCGACCCGAGTGGCGATGAATCCGCCGTGCGCCTCACCGAGGGGCGGGAAGCCGATCTCCGCTACCGCGTGCAGCGCGTGGCCGAGGGCGGAGGCGGCAACTTCTTCGGGTTCGGCGGCTTCGGCGGTGGCGGCGCGGGTGAGGGCCTCGAGGAAGGCGACGTCCTCTTCTCCGTCTTCGACATGGGAACGAAGGCGTCCGGGTTCGCGCGCGGTCGGACCGACGAAGCCGGCCGGGTCGAGGAACTGATCATGGGCGACGTGCGCTACGCGTCGCCGGCGAAGGCCGAGGACGCCGAACGCTACGTGTGGACGCGCCAGACGTTCGTCGAGTTCCCCGACCTGTGGGTGGGTGACGCGGACTTCGGGAACGCGCGCAAGGTGAGCGACGCGAACCCGCAGCAGGACGAATACCGCTGGGGGAGCGCCGAACTCGTCCACTGGATGTCGAACGATCGCACGCCGCTCGACGGCATCCTGATCAAGCCGGACGGCTTCGATCCCTCGCAGCAGTATCCGCTCATGGTCTACTTCTACGAGCGCATGTCCGACGGGCTGCACAGCTACCAGCCGCCGCTGCCGAACCGGGCCTCGGTCCGCTTCTCCTTCTACGCGAGCCGCGGCTACGTCGTGTTCGTCCCCGACATCCCGTACGAAATCGGCTATCCGGGCGAGAGCGCGCTCGACGCCGTCGTGCCCGGCGTGCAGGCGCTCATCGCGCAGGGGTTCATCGATCCGGACCGGGTCGGCGTGCAGGGCCACTCCTGGGGCGGCTACCAGATCGCCTACATGATCACGAAGACGAACGTCTTCGCCGCCGCGGAGGCCGGCGCGCCCGTATCGAACATGACGAGCGCGTACGGAGGCATCCGCTGGCAGAGCGGGATGAGCCGAATGTTCCAGTACGAGCGCACGCAGAGCCGGATCGGCGGGACGCTCTGGGATGAGCGCGACCGCTACATCCACAACTCGCCCGTCTTCTTCGCGGACAAGATCCGGACTCCGCTCCTCATGCTGCACAACGACGAGGACGGCGCGGTGCCCTGGTACCAGGGGATCGAGATGTTCGTCGCCATGCGCCGGCTGGAGCTGCCCGTGTTCATGCTGAACTACAACGGCGAGGGACACGGACTCGGGCGACAGGCGAACCAGGAGGACTGGGCGATCCGCATGCAGCAATTTTTCGACCACTACCTGATCGACGCCCCGGCGCCACGCTGGATGGAGGAAGGCGTTCCGGCCGTCGTGAAGGGCCGCGACCTCGGCCTCGAACTCATCGGCAAGCCGGTCTCCGAACAGGGCGGCGTCTCCAGCGAGCGCGGCTCGAGAGGGTGAGGAGCCGGCCGGGAGTCCGCCGGGTGACGCGAGCCACGGCGGCGATCCTGCTGACGGTAGCGGGCCCCGCGCCCGCTCTCGGCATGGAGGCGCCACACCCCCCGCAGGAGGTGACGGTCGAGACCCTCGAGGGGGGTCGCATTCTCGTGCGCAACCCCGCCCCGGGACGTGGCGGCGGGCCCGACGAGTGGCGGCTGGTCGAGGAACTCCGGCTTGGCCAGATCGATGGAACCGGACCCGAGGTCTTCGGCGACGTGCACGATGTCGCCGTGGACGAGCGGGGCAACATTTACGTCCTGGATGTCGGCTCGAAGGAGGTTCGCGTTTTCGATCGCGAAGGCCGGCATCTGCGAAACATGGCCCGCGGAGGCGAGGGGCCCGGCGAGGTGCGCTACCGGGACTGGGCCTCCGGCCAGAACCTCGTTTTCCAGCCGCCGAACCGGCTCTGGATCGGCGATGGCCGCCAGCAGCTGAGTTTCGATTCCCTCGGAAACGAACTCAGCCGCGCCGGAGGTTTCCTGGTCGGCGGCCAACTCCCGCCCCGGAGCAAGATCGTCGCCGCCGACGACGAGGGGTTCGTCTATCAGGAGGTACGCGTCAGCGACCGGACGCGGTCGGGGGACGAGACCATCTCACATACCCGAACCTACGGCGTGCGCCTCCCGGTGTACCCGGAGCATCCGAACCCCTTCGTGCCCGGGGATTCCGTCGTGCTCGACGGCCGCATCAGCACCAACACGATGCAAAGCAGAAGCGAGAGCGGCGGCAACATCACGCTCGGCGGCATAATCAGGGTCTCCATCCCAAGGCGCGTCTGGGGGTTTGCCGGCGGCGAAACGGTCTGGGCGGCGAACAGAGCGGCATACCGCTTTCACGAGATTACATTCGCCGGCGACACCGTTCGCACGATCGTACTGGGCAACCCGCCCGAGCCCCCTCCGGACGATTCCGACGAGTCCGAGTTCGAGCCCCTGATTGCGGGTCTGAGCGTGTCGCCGGAGGGCTGGCTCTGGGTGCTGCGGTTTCCGGACGACCCCGATAACCCGGGCGACCGTCGGGTGTGGGATCTGTTCGACAACTGCGGCCGGTACCGCGGCGAGCTTTCCTCGTCAGAGAGAATCGCGACCGTTCGGTTTGGGGGCGACACGGTCGATCCGATCGATCTCGGCGCGGGAGGCGTGGTCCACGGAGTCGCGCGGGACGCGCTGGGCTTGAGCTACGTGCTTCGCCTCCGCCTTGAGAGTCCGCGCGGCACCCCCGTCGCCGCGGAGGAATGCTCTTGGTGACCGGCGGCAGGTCCACGCGACAAGCGCGAAGAAGCCGGTGAAGGACCGGCTCGGACGGCTGCGGTTTCCGCATCCGTTGACGCTGCTTACGGTCGCGATCCTCGCGGCGGCGGCGCTGTCGTACGTACTGCCGGCGGGGGAGTACGACCGACGGGATGATCCGGAGACGGGGCGCAGCGTCGTCGTACCCGGGACGTATCACGAAGTCGAGGCCAACCGCATCGGGGCGTTCGAGGCCATCGTCGCGATCCCCCGGGGGATGGCGCAGCGCGCCGATGTCGTGTTCCTGATCTTCCTCATCGGCGGCGCGTTCGCCGTGTTCGATGCGACGGGGGCGCTCCGGCGCGGCATCGCCTGGCTGGTCCGGGTGCTCAAGGGGAATGAAATCCTCGCGATCCCCGTCGTATGTCTCGCCTTCGCGGCGGGCGGCGTGACGGAGAACATGCAGGAGGAGATCATCCCCCTCGTCCCGGCCCTCATGCTTCTCACGAAACGGCTCGGCTACTCTCCGATGGTCGGAGTGGCCGTGAGCGCGGGCTCCGCGTTCGTGGGATCGGCCTTCAGTCCCATCAACCCGTTTCAGGTCGTGACCGCGCAGCGGGTCGCGGAGGTGCCGCTGGGCTCCGGCAGTGGGTTCCGCCTGATCTTCCTGGCCATCGCGCTCGGCCTGTGGATCTGGTGGACGATGCGCTACGCTGCCCGAACCCGGGTGGCCCCGGAAGAGGCGGACGCCTCCGAACCGGATGCCGCGTTCGACTGGAGGGACGGGACCATCTTCGCGATCGTCGCCGCGACCTTCGGCATCCTCGTGTGGGGACTGCTGTCGCAAGGGTGGGACTTCGACCACATGTCCGCGCTCTTCTTCATCATGGGCGTCGTGGTGGGGGTCATAGGGCGGCTCGGCGTAACGGGGACGGCGCAGGCCTACGCGGAGGGCTTCCGTTCGATGGGGTACGCGGCGCTCCTCATCGGCTTCGCGCACGCGATCTACGTGGTCATGGTCGACGGCCGCATCATCGACACGATCGTGCACGGGCTGTTCGTCCCGCTCGCGGATCTGCCGCTCGCGCTTTCGGCCATCGGCATGTCCGCCGCGCAGGGCGTGCTGCACTTCGCCGTGCCAAGCGTGAGCGGCCAGGCCGTGCTGACGCTCCCGGTCCTCGTCCCCCTCTCGGACCTGCTGGGGCTCTCGCGGCAGATCACGATCCTCGCCTACCAGTACGGGGCGGGGCTGTGCGAACTGATCACGCCCACGAACGGCGCGCTGATGGCGATCCTGGCCGCGAGCGGCGTTCGCTACGAGTCGTGGCTGCGTTTCGTCATCCCGCGCTACCTCATGCTCATGGCGCTCGGCGCCGTCGCCCTCGTCATCGCCCTCGCGATCGGCTACAGCTGACTCGGGCACCCATCCCGCCGGCGCGCGGCCGATCCCTCCTTCTCGCTCTCGCTCCCGCCCCACTCTTGATAGCCGGTTGATCGGCATCCGTCATCCTGAACTCGTGGCGTGACCGGGCGCTTTGCGGTCCCGCCTCGCTACGCGTCTGGTTCGGGAGTGGGCCCGAACGCGTTACCTTTGGGCTGCGATAGGGGAGAGGTCGATGGCGATGCCGAACGAAACGCCGACATGAACGATACGATCCTGCTGCTTGGTTCCGTCGTTGGAACCGGCCTCACCATGGCGCTTGTGCTGTGGCGGGTCATACACGCCGTTCGCACGGACATGGTGGCGGCGGTCGCGGGGCTTCGCGCCGATAAGAAGGCCGACATCGCCGCCTGTCATGAGGCCATCGCGGGCGTCCGCGCGGACATGCAGGAAGGCATCGCCGGCGTCCGCGCGGACATGAAGGAGGCCATCGCCGGTGTTCGTGCGGACATGCAGGAGGGCATCGCCGGCGTCCGGACGGACCTGAGGGAGGCGATCAAGGAACTCCGGGACAACGACCTGGAGCATATGGAGGCTCGAATCGACCGGTTCGACCATCGGCTCACGACCGGGCTCGGAGAGGTTCGCGAGGAGATACGCGGTTTCCGCTCTGAGGTGAAGGCCGAGGTGAGTGACCTTCGCGCCGAGATGGGCGGCCTCCGCTCGGAGATGGGCGGCCTCCGCTCGGAACTGGGGGGCCTCCGCGCGGAAGTGAAGGCCGACATGGGCGACCTTCGCGCCGAGATGGGCGGTCTTCGCGTCGAGATGAGCACGGCGATTCACGACGTGCGGGCGGACATGCGCGAGAACCAGCGGCAGCTGCTGGACGCGGTTCAGGCGCTCCCTATCGCCAGCTGAGAACGCGCCGACGCCGGAGAACGCGCCGACGCCGGAGGACGTGGCCCCGTCCGAAACCGCGACGGCTGGTCGGATGCCGTCGCGGCCGGTCGGAAGTCATGGTCGAAGGTCAGAAACCGTCGGGCACCGCCGAGCACGCGGGGGCGTCTTCGAGCCACCGCGCGGCCCAGCCTGCCGGCCCGGCCATCGACCAAGCGTCACGCGCCAGCCACTCCATCGCGGGCTGGCCGATCGGCGCGCCCGGTGGCGCGTTCGGCGTCCCCGGCATCGTGTAGGGCGCCGAGGGTTTCTCGAGGAAGCGCTCGATGTCCCGGTCGACCAGTTGCACGAAGGCCGCGTCTCTCTCCGGCGGCGGATTTGCGGCCATCTCGGCTCTCAGCTCCACCAGCTTCCGGGTGGCAAGGGCCCGCACGTGCGGCATGGAGGCTTGATCCGCCAGCGCCATGATGCGGTCGACGAGCACTCGGTAGGCCGCGAGCCGCAGTTCGGTGTGATAGAGCGTCTCGTTCGACTCCGGACGAACCGCATCGACCAGCGCCGTCAGCACCTCGGCGAGCCCCGGCAGTTCGGGATCGAGCGCGTGCTGCTGCACGAGCCGCGCCGCGCGCGACGGTTCCAGCACGCGCGATACTGTATGGTCCGCCGCCACGACCGCCGGCGCGACCGCATCGAAGGCCTGTCCCGTGTAGCGCGGGAACGTCTCCCGCGTCCGGCCGAAGCCCGGCGGCCGGGGCGGCAACAGGTCGAGCACCCCGGCCGGCACCGCGAGTTCTCGCACCGCCAGCGTCCTGCCGAGCGCCCGCAGCGCGGCCCGCTGCGTCTCACCGGAGACCCGCTTCATGGGCGTCCGCCCGTCGCCGCGGAAGGCATATACGTATTCCTGCCCACCGAGCAGCGAGGCGGCTGCGTCCACCTGGTAGCGGTGGTGCATGTACAGCGGGACCAGCGCCTCCTCGACCATCACGATGGGCCGACCCGCGCGGATCGCGGCCTCCCCGAACCGGTCCAGCGAGTGCCGCCGCACGTCCATCATGCGCTGGAGTTCCGCCGCCGCGTCCACCCCGTTCGACCACTGGTCGGCGCGCGCGTGGACGTTGATGTCCTGGTTCGTGAAGAGGATGATGTCCTCGTCCCAGGCTTCGTCGAGGATCCGCTGCAGCTCGGTGGCTTCGTCGGCCCCCTCCGGGAAGTCCGAGTACCCGTACACGATCGCGACCTTGTCCCACTCTCCGATGTCCACGTCATAGACCTCGGAATAGTCGAGCTGCCCGGTGTCGCCCAGCGTCACGAGCGGATGCGGATAGTCCATGACCGAGATCCGGCCGCGGCTGCTGTCGTAGTAGTTGTGAATGAGGCCGAGCGTGTGTCCCACTTCGTGCGCCGACAGCTGACGGATCCGCGCCAGCGCCCACTCCGCCAGATCCGCCGGAACTTCATCGCCGTTGGCGTACGGTGAGAGGAGACCCTCGGCGATCAGATAGTCCTGCCGCCACCGGAGCGAGCCGAGCGTCACCACCCCCTTGAGGATCTCGCCCGTGCGCGGGTCGATGACGGAGCCGCCCGTGCTCCAGCCGCGCGTCGAGCGGTGCACCCAGTTGATCACGTTGTAGCGCACGTCGTGCGAACTCACGCCGTCCGGCAGCATTTCCACCTGAAACGCGTTCAGGAAGCCGGCCGCCTCGAACGCCTGGTTCCACCACCGCGCCCCCTCGAGCAACGCCGTCCGGATCGGCTCCGGCGCCCCCGGATCCAGGTAGTAGACGAGCGGCTCGACGGCCTCGCTCATCGCCGCCGACGGGTCCCGCTTCTCGAGCCGGTGCCGGCGGATGAACCGCTGGGTCATGTCTTCACCGAGCGGCGCGGAATAGTCGTCGAAGCTCATGGCTCCGTAGCCCGACCTCGAATCGAAGGCCCTCGGCGTGTACTCGCCCAGTTCCGGCAACTGCACGAAAGAGTGATGGAGCCGGATCGTGGCTGCCTCTCCGGTCGAGGCCACGTTCCCGACTCCCTCGAAGGCGCTGCCCCCGCCCCCGAAGCCGCCGAAACCGCCGCCGCTCCCCGGCTGGCGGACGAAGGTGAGCGACGCCTCGATCTCCGTGTTCTCCGGGAACCCCATCGTCATCGGCAGGTGTACGGCGCTTCGGCTCGCGTCGAACCGGTACGTCCCGGGCCGCAGCCGCTGCGCCCAGTTGATCATGTCGCGCACGAAGAAATCCGTGCCGTCGACGAGCACACGGCCATCCGTCTCCGCGGCCGCGGTGAAGCCCCACAGCGTCGACGGCGCGAAGGCGTCCGTTACCGCCCGAACTTCACGCGGGTTCGGGCTGCTCGCCCGGAAGTCGAGGTTGGGCTGGATCAGCAGCACCTTGGGACCGACGCGATGGAAGCGCACGAGGCGCGAGCCGGCGAGCGCCCCCCGGTCGAGCCCGATGTCGTTCGACCCCAGCCCCGAGGCGAGCCCCGTCGCGTGGAGGATGTCCGTGTCCCACCGCGAGATCTCGAGCCACAGCTTGCCGCTCGAGGCTTCCCAGTACATGGGGATGAAGCCGTCGATGGTCCGCATCGAGGCCGTCTTGTCCTCGATCGACGGCAGTTCGCCCCCCGAGTCCTGCGCCAGGATCGAAACGGGGCCGAGGAGGAAGAGGAGAACGGGGAGGAGCTTCCGGAAACGGGTCACGGAGAACACAGGAGCCTCCTGAGGGTGATGAGTGGTCGGGCTCCCTCGGCAATCGGAGGGAGAGGTAACACATTAGGGCCGATCCGGACGAAGAGGGAGCGGGCTGCTAGCGCCCGATGGCGGCCGTCACCTCTCCCACGATGTCGGAGAGATAGGCGTTGATGTCGCCGGGGCTCGGTCCCAGCCGGACGATCACCAGGTCGTACGACGGTATGATCACCGTGTATTGTCCCATGAACCCCGCCGCCCAGAAGGCGTCCTCCGGAGCGCGGGGGAGGGCGCCGCCGCGGTTGACCCAGAACAACCCGCCGTAGTCGCGCAGTTCGGCCCCGGGAGCGGGCGTGCTGATGAAGTCTACCCAGCCTTCGGGCAGGATCCGGTCCGATTCCCCATTGGGAGTCGGCCACACTCCGTCCCACAGATGGAGGAGACCGAACCGGACCCAGTCCCATGCGCTGCCGTAGTCGTAACCGCTGATGATGAAGTTGCCCCAGGCATCCGTCTCGAGGACGTAGTTTCGGGCTCCGATGCGGTCGAACAGGATGCGCTGGGGATAGGCCAGCCAGTTCTCGCCGCGTGCTTCGACGGCCTCCCGGACGATGTAGTTTGCCGTCAGCGGGTCGGAATTCCGATAGCGGAAGATCTCCCCGGGCGCGCGGTCCATCGGCTGGTTGACGGCGTGCTCGAAGACATCGATCCCGTCGAAGTAGATTCGGCGGTGTTCGTCCACGTGCGTCCACGACAGCGAGTCTCGCCAGCCCAGATTCACGAAGTCGAGCCCCGAACTCATGTTGAGGATGTCCCGGATCCGGATCTTCCGGCGCGGGTCCCCCTCCGCCTGCCATTCGGGCACGGGCGCGGGGTCGTCGAGTCCGGCGTCCAGATGGCCCGCCTGCATCGCCGCGCCCACGAGAGCGCTGGAGATGCTCTTGCCCTGGGACCATGAGATCTGCGGCGTGTTGCGCGTGAAGCCGGGTGCGTAGCGCTCGCCCAGGATCTTTCCGGCGTAGACAACGACGAGTGCGCGCGTGTTGTGCTCGGCCTGGGCCATCGTCCAGTCGAGCGCGCCCTCGAGCGCGCCCATGTCGACCTCTGCGGGCGCCGGGTCGTGGTAGGCGTCCACGTCTCCCGTCGGCCAGGCGGTCACAGCGGGATCGGGGCTCAGCCGTTCGACCACCTGCGGTTCGAAGGTGACATCCTCGAGCCCGGCCGGAAGGACCGTACACCCCTGGTCGCCGTTGTACTCGGCGGACCGCGTGCCGAAGTCCTCCCCGGAGACGGACACGGTGCGTGTCTCGAAGTTCACCGCGTAATCGAAGTCGTCCTGCCACTTGAAGATGTCGAAGCGCCGGATGTCCTGGGCCACGACCTCCTCGGGCGAGCGCTCGTAGTCTCGCCCCACGACGAATACGCCCGCGCAGATATGGTGAGCCGCCATCCCCGCCACGTTCCCCCGAACATCGGCCCGGTCGTGCGCCCCGGATTCCATCACCTGCCCCCCGGGCTCCGGTCCGCAGGCGGAAGTCACGACCGTCGTCGCGAGCACGGGCAGGGTCCACCACGAATGACGAGTGGGCATGAGCCCTCCTTCGGCTTCTACCGGGCGATTGCGGCTGTCACGTCACCGATGATGTCGGACATGTACGCGCCGTGGTCGCCGGGACTCGGTCCCAGCCGGACGATCACGAGGTCGTACGATGGCAAGATGGCCGTGTACTGGCCCATGGCGCCCGCGGCCCAGAAGGCGTCCTCCGGCGCGCGGGGGAAGGCGCCGCCTCGATTGAGCCAGAACAGCCCGCCGTAATTCAGGAGTTCCGCGCCGGGAGCCGGCGTGCTGACGAAGTCGACCCAGCCCTCCGGGAGGATGCGGTCGGACCCGCCATCAGGTGTCGGCCACACGCCGTCCCACAGGTGGAGGAGGCCGAAGCGCGCCCAGTCCCACGAGCTCCCGTAGTCGTAGCCGGTAATGATGAAATTGCCCCAGGCGTCCGTCTCGAGGACGTAGTTCCGGGCCCCGATCCGGTCGAACAGGATGCGCTGCGGGTAGGTGAGCCAGTCCTCTCCGCGCGCCTCGACCGCCTGCCGGACGATGCGGGTCGCCGTGAGCGGATCCGAGTTCCGGTAGCGAAAGATCTCCCCCGGTGCGCGGTCCATGGGCTGGTCGATGGCGTGCTCGAACACGTCGATCCCCTCGAAGTAGATCCGGGAGTGTTCGTGCGCGTGCGTCCAGCGGAGCACCGGATCCGAGCCCAGGTTCAGAAAATCCAGCCCCGAACTCATGTTCAGGAGGTCGCGGAGGCGGATCTCCCGGCGCGGGTCATCGGCTCCCTGCCACTCGGGCACCGGCGCGGGATCGTCGAGTCCGGCGTCGAGGTGACCGGCCTGGATCGCGGCGCCGACGAGCGCGCTCGCGATGCTCTTCCCCTGCGACCAGGAGATCTGCGGCGTGTGACGCGTGAAGCCCGGGGCGTAGCGCTCGCCGAGGATCTTCCCCGCGTAGGCGACGATGAGTGCCCGCGTGTTGTGCTCCGTCTGGGCCATCGCCCAGTCGAGCGCCGCTCCGAGCGCGGCCATGTCGACCTCGGCGGGCGGCGGTTCATGGTACGCGCCGACATCCCCCGTGGGCCACGCGGTGACGTCGGGGTCCGGACTGCGCCGCTCGACGACCTGCGGCTCGAAGGTCACATCCTCGAACCCGTCCGGGAGGATCGTACACCCCTGGTCCCCGTTGTACTCCGCGTACTGCGTCGGGACTCCATCTCCCGCGACCGAGGCCGTCCGCGTCTCGAAATCCACCGTGTACTCGAAGTCGTCCTGCCAGTCGAACCGGTCGAAGGGACGGATGTCCTGCGCTACGACTTCCTCGACGGAGCGTTCGTAATCCCGGCCCACGACGAACACGCCGGCGCAGAGGTGGTGCGCGGACATCCCGGCGACGTGTCCGCGGATATGGGCCTCGTCTTCCACCTCCGTTTCGACCCGTGCGTCCGATTCCGGCGAATCCGGCTCCGGCGCACAGCCGGGCACCAGGAAGGCGACCGCCGCGACGAGGATGCCGGCGCCGGCGCGCGGAAGGGCGGACAGGCTAGCGGTCGATCGCATCGGTCACCTCGCCGATGATGTCCGACAGGTACGCGCCGGTGTCTCCGGGGCTCGGGCCCAGACGGACGATCACGAGATCGTACGAAGGGATGACGGCCGTGTACTGTCCCATGAATCCGGCCGCCCAGTAGGCGTCCTCCGGCGCCCGGGGCAGCGAACCGCCGCGGTTGAGCCAGAACAGCCCGCCGTACTGCAGCGCCTCGGCCCCGGGAGCCGGCGTGCTCACGAAGTCCACCCAGCCCTCGGGCAGGATGCGGTCGCTTCCGCCATCGGGCGTCGGCCACACCCCATCCCACAGGTGGAGGAGGCCGAACCGGGCCCAGTCCCAGGCGCTCCCGTAGTCGTAGCCGGAGATGATGAAGTTGCCCCACGCGTCCGTCTCGAGGACGTAGTTCCGCGCCCCGATGCGGTCGAACAGGATGCGCTGGGGGTACGTGAGCCAGTCCTCTCCCCGCGCCTCGGCCGCATGTCGCACGATCCGGTTCGCCGTGAGCGGGTCGGAGTTGCGGTAGCGGAAGATCGCGCCCGGCAGGGTGTCCATCGGCTGGTCGATCGCATGCTCGAACACATCGATTCCCTCGAAGTAGATCTGGAAGTGTTCGTTCGCGTGCGTCCACGAGAGCGAATCCGCCAGGCCCAGGTTCAGGAAGTCGAGGCCCGAACTCATGTTCAGGATGTCCCGGATGCGGATCTCCCTGCGCGGGTCGTCCTCTCCGTGCCATTCGGGCACGGGCACCGGGTCGTCGAGTCCGGCGTCGAGGTGACCGGCCTGGATCGCCGCGCCGACGAGGGCGCTCGCGATGCTCTTCCCCTGGGACCACGAGATCTGCGGCGTATTGCGCGTGAAGCCGGGCGCGTAGCGCTCGCCGAGGATCTTTCCCGCGTAGATGACGACGAGTGCCCGCGTGTTGTGCTCGCCCTGGGCCATCGTCCAGTCGAGGGCGGCCTCGAGCGCCTCCATGTCGACCTCCGGCGGCGGCGGGTCGTGGTAGGCGCCGACATCGCCCGTCGGCCACGCGGTGGCGTCGGGATCGGGAATGAGCCGCTCGACGACCTGCGGTTCGTACGTCACGTCGTCGAGTTCGGCCGGCAGGATCGTGCACCCCTGGTCCCCGTTGTACTCGGCGGAGCGCGTGCCGAAATCGGCTGCCGACACGGAGGCGGTGCGCGTCTCGAAGTTCACTGCGTACTCGAAGTCATCCTGCCAGTTGAACAACGGGAAACGCCGGATGTCCTGCGCCACGACCTCGTCCACGGAGCGCTCGTAGTCGCGTCCCACGACGAAGACGCCCGAGCAGATGTGGTGCGCCGCCATGCCCGCGATGTGCGAGCGCTCGTGGGCCGCCTCGTCTTCCGCGGGTACGCTGCGTTCTCCCGCACAACCGGTGACCAGGAGCATGCCGCCCACGGCAGCGCAGGTCCGGAACCGATGACGGATCTCCTGCTGAACCCTCATGCGAACCCCCATGACGTTTTTTCCTGTGGCGTGTGGCGGCCGAAGCCCCCCCTCTGTCACGCTCTCGGCCTTCGTCGTCCCGTGCTTCCTAGCTGAGCGCATCCGAAGCGCCTGGCGCAAGGGTCGATAACGTTTCCGGCGGGATCCGTGTCGTTTCGGGTGAAGGGGCTGCACCTGACGCAAAGGGAAGCAGGCAGGGGAAGCAGCCAGGGAACAGGCAAGGAAGACGGCAGGAAAGGGAGGATATCGATGAGAAAGACGATCGGAGCGTTCGCTCTCGTATTGGTCGCAGTCGCCGCCGCGGCGCCGCTCGAGGCGCAGGCTCAGCGGGGCGCCCGTGGTTTCGGCATGAGTCTCGACGACCAGATGACGGCCCTCACGGAGCGGCTCGCGCTGGATGAGGAGCAGGTCGTGAAGGTCCGGGAAATCCTCGAGACCCAGGCGGAGAGCCGCCGCGAGCGCTTCCAGGCCGCGCGGGGCTCGATGGACCGGAACGCCATGATGCAGATGATGCAGGAGTTCCAGCAGGAGACGGAGACGAAGCTCGCCGAGGTGCTGAGCGAAGAGCAGTTGGAGACGTACCGGGAATACGTGGCCGAGCAGCAGCAGGGGCGACGGCCTCCGCTCTCCCTCTGACCGCGCGGGGGGCTACCTCGAGGCTGGCGCCCGCACGGTCGCCGGCCTCGGGCCGCCCTTCGGCGCCCGCCCCCGCTGTACCAGCACGACGCCCGCCACGATGATCACGGTGCCCGCCAGCATCGGCAGCGTGAACGCCTCGTCCGCGAGCCACCAGCCCAGAAAGAGCGCCACGACCGGGTTCACGTACGCGTACGTGCCCGCGGCGGCCGGCCGCACCGTGCGCAGGAGCCACATGTAGGCCGAGAAGGCCACGATCGACCCCATCGCCGTCAGGTAGGCGAGCGACAGCCACGATCTCAGCGACACGTCCCCGAGCGACAGACGGCCGAACTCTCCCGCCGCCAGTCCGATCAGCACGAGGATCAGGCCCCCGGCGGCCATCGTCAGCGCCGTGCCGTAGAGCGGCGGCTGCGGCAACGCGGCCCGCCGGTTGTACATGGAGCCGATCGCCCAGCAGATGGACGCCCCCACGATGACGAGCGCTCCGGCCGCGACCTGGTTCGCGCTCGCCCCGCGAATGCCGACTTCCGCCCCCGAGGTCCCCACGAGGAGCGCCACGCCCCCGAGGCCCAGCACGAGTCCCGCAATTTCCAGGGGGCTCGCCGCCTCCCGGTCCGGACCCACGCGCGCGATCGCTACGAGCCACAGCGGTACCGTGGCCACAAGCAGAGCCGTGAGTCCCGAGGGCACGTACTGCGCCGCCCAGCACACGAGTCCGTTGCCGCCCACGACCATGAACACGCCCGAGATGGCGGCAGCCCTCCATTCCGAGGGTTTCGGGACGGGCGCGCCCCGACGGCGGGACACGACGGCGAGGATCACGCCCGCCGCCAGGAAGCGCGTTCCCCCGAGGAGGAAGGGCGGGATCGTCTCCACGCCGAAACGGATGGCCAGGTAGGTCGATCCCCAGACCAGGTATACCGCCGCGAACGCGAGCAGCAGGGCCTTCGGGGAAGCCGCCTGCGGGCTCGGGTTCAAGCGCGGGTCCTTCGATCGCGGGCCCGCGTGACGGCGTAGATGCCGAGGCCGACGGCGATGAGCCCCAATCCCAGCCCCGCCTCAAGGGGTCGGTCGCGGAGGATGTAGGCCAGCGTCCAACCCGTCACCGCCAGGAAGACGAGCGGCGTGACGGGATAGCCCCAGGTCCGGTACGGTTCGGCGGCGGGTCCATCGCCCGTCGCAGACTGTCCGCCCGAGGCCTGTCGCCGGCGAAGGAGGAACACCCCGCCCGCCGCCAGGAACGTGTTGAGGCCCATCGTGAAGCCGGAGAAGACGAGGATGGTTTCGAAGGACTCCGTGAGGATGAAGAGGAGGCTGATCGCGGCTTGCGTGAAGATGGCCGCCCCGGGCGTCCCGCGTGCATTGATCGAACTCAGGAACCGGAAGGTCGGGTAGTCCTCGCCGATCGCGTGGAGGACACGCGGACCCGCAAGCACCATGGCGCTCACCGTGGAGACGAGGAGGAGCGCGAGCGTGATCCCCATCAGGTCAGCCCCCACCGGCCCGAATATGTACCCCGCCGCGATGTATCCCACCTCGAGCCGTCCCACCATTTCCTCTGCGGGGGCGGCCCGCAGGAAGACGTAGTTGAGTCCGACGTAGAGCAGCATCACGAGCAGCGTCCCGGCTGCCAGGGCGCGGGGGAGCGTCCGCCGCGGGTCGCGGAGTTCGCCCGTCACGTACGTCGCGGCGTTCCACCCCGAGTACGAATACGACACGAAGATGAGCGACACGGCGAACCCGGCGGAGAACACGTTCGACACGCCGTCCGCCGAGGGGAGCACGCCGACTTCCCGGGGTTCCGCGACGAAGGACAGCCCGGCCGCGACCAGGGCGAGGATCAGCGCGACCTTGGCCGTCGTCGACCAGCGCTGAAAGCCGCCGGAGGTGCGGTGCGTGCGCCCATGGACGACGGAGAGCAGCACGACGAGGCCGACGGCGAGCCACCGGGAGGGCAGCACCGGAAAGACGGACGAGAGGTACGTCCCGAACGTGATCGCGGCCAGCGCCGTGGGAGCCGCGAACCCGATCGTGGCCGAGATCCAGCCCGAGACGAAGCCGGCCGCCGGGTGGTAGATGTGTGAGAGGAAAGTGTATTCGCCTCCGGAGCGCCGGATCGTCGATCCCAGTTCGGCGTAGGTGAGCGCGCCGCACACGGCCGCGACCCCGCCCACGACCCACAGCATGAGGAGGGCGAACCCGGACCGCAGAGACTCGAGTTGGAACCCGAGGCTCGTGAAGACGCCCGTCCCGATCATGTTCGCGACGACGACCGCCGCCGCCGTGTGGAGGCCGAACCCGGCGCCGGCGGCCCGCCGGGGGGTGTTCAGGGGATGGGCTCGGCCAGGCCCGCCTCGCTCACCAGCAGGAGGAGGTTCGCCTGAATCCCGAGGTGGCCGTCACGGTTGATCCACCATTCGGCGGGTGAGTGGGCGCCGCCTCCCACCCCACCGCTTCCGATCGTCACCGCGGGGATGCCGAGTGCGATCGGGATGTTCGAGTCCGTGGAGGAGCGCGTGAGTTCGGGCTCGGTCCCGAAGATCCGCATGACCTCGATCGCCCGCTCGACAAGGGGATGGTCGTCCGCGACCTCTCCCGAGGGACGGTCTCCGATCTGGTCCAGTTCGAGTTCGATCTCGGGTCCGGCCCGGCGCAGCGCGTTTTCCTCCGCCAGCGCCCGGCGCATCGCCCCCCGGAAGGCGGCGTCGATGCGCCCGAGGCTCTCCGCGCTCTCCGACCGCATGTCCACCTCCATCCACGCCTCGAAGGGGATCGCGTTCACCGAGGTCCCGCCTCCGATCCGGCCCACGTTGTAACTCGTGCGCGGCCCCGAGCGCGTGAGCGTATCCGCCACGTCCTGAAAGTGGCGGACCCCGCGCCCCAGCGCGTGGGCCGGGTTCGCGAGCCCGAACGCCCCCCACGAATGGCCGCCCGGGCCCCGGAAGATGACGCGGAAACGATGGGAGCCGAGCCCCTTGTTCACGATCCTCCCGAGTCCCGTACCGTCGACGTCGATCCAGGTGTGGATGGGGTCCGCCCCCTCGCGGAACAGGTGTTTCATCCCGCGCAGGTCGCCGAGCCCTTCCTCACCGACCGTCCCGATGAACTGAACGTCCGCCTCCGTCTCGATGCCGGCGGCCTCGAGCGCCCGCAGCACCGTGAGGACCGCGATGAGGCCGCGCGTATCGTCGCCGATGCCGGGGGCGAACAGCGTGTCTCCGCGCTGCTCCACCGTCACGTCGACGAACTCGGGGAACACCGTGTCCAGGTGCCCCGACAGCGCCACGGTTCGCCGCTCCCCCTCCGGCGTCGACCCCCTCGCGCCGCCCCGGCCGTACCGGATCCCGATCGCGTTGCCCTCCTCGTCGATGAACACGGAGTCGGCGCCGGCCTCGCGGAGCCACTCCGCGTAGACCCGGGCACGTTCGTCCTCCGTGAAGGGGGGCGCGGGAACCTGCGTGAGTTCGATGAGTTCGCGGATCGTCCTCGGCTCGAGTTCCTCGATGATCCCGAAGGCGTTCTGCACGGCGGGATGTTCGGCGAGGCGCCGCACCTCGTCGCCCGGCGTCTGGCCGGTCAGTCGGGAAGCGCCACCCGCGAAGAGGGCGGTGCCGGCGAGGAGCGGGACGGCGGATCCGGCGACGATCCGGGCATGTCGTGTGCGCATGGCTTCTGGCCCTCCCCGATGGTGGATCCCCGCGGCCGTGCTGTCCGCCGCTCGGGACGCGAGGCGTCAACCTCCGCGAAGCTACCGGACGCCACGCGCCGCGCCAGATGCGGGCGTCAGGCGGCTACACTCAGCTGCCGAAGCGAGCGAGGATCCAGTCGGAGATCGTGCCGAGGAAGCCGTCGACGAAATCCCGCTCCAGCGTCGCGTACTCGGCGGGGGATCCGGTCGTCGCGGCCTGGAAGAGGTGGTTGGCGCCGGGGAGCACCTGGACGGTCGCGTCCGGGTTCCCCGCCAGTGCTGCTTCCAGGGGCGGGCGGTTCTGGTCGACGAGAACCTGAAGGTCGAGCCCGCCGAAGAGCGCCAGCACGGGCACCCGCGTTCCCCGGAGGCCGTCGGTTGGATCGTATGTGAGAAAGAAGCGGAACCAGGGGGTCTCGACGCGGTCGATCTGCCCTTCGATCTGGGTCTCCACGTAGCTGTCGACATCGGAGATCGCCGCGCGCTGCTCCTCGGGCAGGTTCTCGATGCCCTCGCGGATCTCGGCCCCAAGCTCCTCGCGATACGCCTCGAGGCTTTCCCCGGCCTCCAGAGCCGCGAACAGACGGCGCTGGAAGTCGGTGTTCCATGCGATGCGATCCTCGGGCACGCCGCTCGCGCGTTGAATGGCTGCAGACTGCTCGTACAGGATCTCGGTGCCGGGCACGGTCGAGCCGGCGAGCAGCACGGCGAAGCGGACCGCTTCCGAGCGCGAGGCCGCAATCGGCGCCACGATGCCCCCTTCGCTGTGCCCCACGAGGCCGACCCGGGCCGGGTCGACATCCGGATGCTCCGCCAGGCGCGCGAGACCGGCGAGCGCGTCGCCCGCGAAGTCGGCCGAGGTGGAGGTCGAGACGCTCCCCGACGAGCCGCCGACGCCACGATCGTCATACCGGAGGACCGCGATGCCCTGCCGCGTGAGGTGGTCCGAGAGCACCCGAAAGATGGGAAAGCCGGCCACCACCTCGTCCCGGTCCTGGGGCCCCGATCCGGTGATCAGGACGACGCCCGGGAACGGCCCCGTCCCCTCGGGCACCGTCAGCGTGCCCGCCAGGCGGACGTCGCCGTTCTCGAACGACACCTCTTCCGACCGGTAGGGTGCGGGCTCTTCAGGCTCCGGCTCGACGCGGTCGGCCCGCGTGACGGAGAAGCTCGTCGTCAAGACCCCCTGCGCGAACTCGCCCTCGATCGTGTCTCCTTCAAGGGCTCCATCCCACACGGCGAGACCGATGGGGGCATCGAGTTCGAAATGCACGCGGCCGTCATCGTAGGACACGGCGGTCAGTGGAAGACCCAGGGCGCCCTGGGCGGGGATGTCCATCGTGGCGGAGAGTACGCCATCGGCGCGCTCGAAGGTGACCGCGAAGGGCAACTCGCCCGTGAGGAGAACGACGGATCCCGCCCACCGGCCCTCGACGCCGGCTCCTTCCGCCGGGTCGGGATCCGGCTCCTGCGCCAGCACCGGGGAGGAGAGCACATACCCGGCCGCGACCAACATTCTCAGCGCCACGGTCAACTCTCCTCGACCCGGACGGCGGAGCCGTAGACCACGATCTCGGCGGTCCCTCCCAGGATATAGGAGGTGGAAAAGCGGACGCAGAGGATCGCGTTCGCGCCGGCCGCCTCCGCCTCGGCCTCCATCCGATCGACCGCCTGCTCCCGCGCTTCGGCCATCATCTTCGTGTACTCCTGGATCTCGCCCCCCACGATGGTCTTGAGGCCGGCGAGGATGTCGCGGCCCAGGTGGCGCGCCCGGATCGTGCTGCCGCGGACGAGGCCGTATTCCTCCAGGATCCGGTACCCGGCGAGGTCGTTTCGGGAGGTGATGATCATCGGATCACGTCCTTGTAGGGGTCTTTCTTCTGCATGAACAGGCGCTCGCGAACGACGGAGACGAACAGGATCACGAAGCCCGCGATCAGCGCGAGCATGCCCCAGCGAATGTACGCGGGCATCGTCGTGTCCCGAATCAGCTCGGCCACGGCCGTCCACAGCGCCCACGTCCCGACGACGATCGTTCCAAGCGAGACCAGAACCCAGCCGATGCCGCGTTCAAGCCGGCGATAGACGTGTTCCCAGTAGCTGTCCCAGGTTTCCTCCGGCGGCTTCAGCGGAGTCATGGTGTCGGTGACCTCCTTCAGGCGCTGGTACGTGGCCAGTTCGTCGCGAAGACCCGGGTCCTCCCCGAGCGCGGACTCGAGTTCGAGGCGTCCCTCCCTCGAAATCTCCTCGTCCAGTTCGGCCATCATCAGATGGCGCACCCGCTCGTCGCCGGGCGGATTCACGTTTCTCTCACTCATCGCCCGAACCTCCCTCCCGGCCGGGACGGGTTCCCGCCGTTTCGATCTCGCGCGCGAGGGACCGCCGCGCCCGATAGAGGCGCGACATCACCGTGCCGATGGGGATCCCCAGCAACTCGGCGATCTCCCGGTAACGCAGTTCCTCGAACTCGCGCAGGACGAGCGTCTCCCGTTCCCGTTCCGGCAGGCGTTCGATGGCCGCGCCGACCTGTTCGCGCAGTTCGGTGCGGATGACCGCCTGATCGGGGCTGAGAGGGCGCCGTCCCATCGTCGTGTCCGTAAGCCAGCTGCCGGCCTTCTCGAGCTTCAGTCGGCGTGAGCGCTGGTCCCGCGTATGGTTGAAACAGAGTCGTCGGATGATCTGGTACAGCCAGGGGAAGAAGGGACGTTCGGGGTCGATCCTGGCGCGCGCGCGGAACGCCCTGGCGAAGGCCTCCTGGGAGAGATCCAGGGCATCGTCGTGGTTCCCGACGAGGCCGAGCGCGGTATAGTAGGCACGCTGCATGTATCGTGTGACGAGTTCGCCGAAGGCCGCACGCTCGCCACGCTGCGCGCGAAGAACGAGCATCCGGTCGGTTGCCTCCGAGCTGTTCAATTGTGGCTCCCATGGTCGCGGGCACCGCTGTGGATCTGTGGTGACGGTTCGCTACGCGAGGGTTACACGAGGCCGCGAAGTTTATTTCACGGATCAAGGAATCGAGAGACAGGATGAGCGAGTTCCCGGTCGGAGCAACCCTGCAACCAGAAATCGTTCCCTCGCGCTGGACGCTCATCCGCGACGTGGCCGTCTTTCAGCTGAAGCTGGTCCTCGATGGCCTGAGGGATGCGTTGCTGCTGCCGATCTCGCTCTTCGTCGCCCTCCTCGACGTACTCGGAGTCGGGCCCCGGGCGGGCCGGCAGTTCTACGATCTGCTGGAGTGGGGGCGGCGGACGGAGTACTGGATCAACCTGTTCGGCGCCACGGATCACGTGCGTCCCCTGACGTCGGCCCCGCGGCCCGGCGTCGATGCGCTCGTCGACCGCCTGGAGCGGCTGGCGGTGCAGGAGTATGAGAGAGGCGGGATCACGGCCTCGACGAAGGATGCCGTGGACCGTGCCCTCGACCACCTTACGAGGCGCGGACCCTCCGACGGCGATCTTCCCGGGCCGCCGCCGTGACGCGGAGTTCCGCCGAGAGCGCGTGCGCTTCCAGTCCCTCCAGTCGGGCGAGCGCGGCGGTGTCCCGCAGCAGGTCCTCGTAGGCGTCGTCTTCGGGCGAAAGCGACAGCCACGTCGGCCGACGCAGGAACGAGAACACGGTGAGTCCCGAGTCGAACGCTGCGGCGCCCGAGGTTGGAAGCGTGTGGTTCGGGCCGGCTCCGTAGTCGCCGGCCGCCTCGGGCGTGGCCGCTCCCATGAAGAGCGACCCGTAGCGGTGGACGCGCGGAGCGAGCCGCTCGGCCCGCTCACCGTGCAGGTGAAGGTGCTCCGGCGCCACGGCGTCGCAGATGGCGGCGGCCTCGTCGGGGCCGGCCGCGAGGAGGGCGCCGCCGGCGGCCAGGGCCTGACGCGCGACCGGTGCGGTCGGGAGCGCGACCAGCTGCCGCTCGGCCTCTTGGCGGACGGCCTCGACGGTCGCTTCGTCGAAGGCGCACAGAAGCGGGACGGCGTCGGGGTCGTGCTCGGCCTGGGCGAGCAGGTCGGCCGCGACGCGCGCCGGCTCCGCATCCGGCGAGGCGACGACGAGCAGCTCGGATGGGCCGGCGATGGTGTCGAGGCCGACCCGGCCGTAGAGGAGGCGCTTGGCCGCGGTGACGAACCGGTTGCCCGGCCCCACGATCTTCTCGCAGCGGGAGACGCCTCCGACGCCGAAGGCGAGCGCGCCGATCGCCTGCGCCCCGCCGATGGCCAGCAGGCCGTCCGCGCCGGCGATGAAGGCCGCGGCCCGGACCGCGGCGGTCGGGCGCGGCGATGCGGCCCAGATGTCGTCCACGCCCGCCACCCTCGCGGGGATGACAGTCATGAGCACCGAGGACGGGAGAGGGAAGCGCCCCCCGGGCGCGTAACAGCCGGCCGCTCCGACGGGGACGAGCCGATGGCCGCCGCGACCGCCCGCGACCGGCGTCTCGAGGTCGGTCGCGGATGCCCGCTGGGCCTCCGCGAACGCGCGGATCCGGGCCGCCACGCGGTGCAGCAGCTCGCGGTCATCGGCATGCAGTGCTTCCGCCGCGCGCTCGAGAGCCGACCGGTCGAGGAGCAGTTCGTCGCCCGGCTCGAGGTCGCCGAGCCTCTCGGCGTGCTCGCGGAGCGCCGGCTCCCCGCGCCGCTCGACATCGTCCAGGATCGTTCGCGCGACCTCGAGGGCCGCCGGATCGAGCGCCAGCGAGCGCACTGCCCGCACGGCCTCATCGAGGCCGACCGGCGGCAGGATCCCGCCCGCCGGCGCGGCGGGTGCCGAAGCCGTCCGACCGGTCGGCCCTCCCGGAGGCCTCGGGGCTCGACGACGCACCTTGAGGGCGCGCCGGTCGAGTTCGAGACGGACATCTTCGAGAGAGCCGCCGGCCTTCAGGAGCCGCGTGAGGGCGAAGTAGTAGAGGTCCGCGAACTCCGCCACCGCGTCCGCCTTCGATCCGGCTTCGGCGAGTTCCTGGGCCTCCTCGACGAGTTTCCCCCGCAACAGTTCCGGATCCGCGGCGAG
This sequence comes from Gemmatimonadota bacterium, assembly GCA_022826685.1. Classification (GTDB taxonomy): domain Bacteria; phylum Gemmatimonadota; class Gemmatimonadetes; order Palauibacterales; family Palauibacteraceae; genus Palauibacter. Next base: position 103,092 of record JAJDUL010000043.1, read on the forward strand.
CCGCGCGGTGAGCGAGCCCGGCTCCGGGTCGGCGAGTCGCTCGCGAAGGCGGATCTCGAGACCGGCGGTATCTCCGAAACAGGTCGCGGTGCCCGTGTGACAGAAACCGGTCCCGTGCTGTCGCACCGTGAAGCGCAGCGTGTCGCGGTCACAGTCCGCCGTCACCCGGACGAGTTCCTGTGTCGCGCCGGACGTCTCACCCTTCCTCCAGAGTCCCCGCGAGCGACTCTGGTAGACGCCGCGCCGTTCCCTGACGGCGGTGCGCAGGCTCTCCGCGCTCGACCATGCGAGCCCGAGCGCGCGCCCGGCCGTGTCCTCGACCACCGTCGCCCACAGTCCGTCGGCCCGGTCGGACTTCAGCGGAGCCGCGATCGCGTCGCCCAGCTCCATGCGTCCGCTGTAGATCGCCATCCCCACCTGCGCGTCCGCGCCCATTCGGTCGAGGGCCGCGATCTCCGAAGCCTCGCGGACGCCCCCCGCCACCGTGACGCGCGCGGATCCCGCCGCGGCCACGAGGGCGGATACGCGATCCAGCGGGATCCCGCCCAGCGTGCCTTCCACCTCCACGAAGGTGACCAGGTAGCCGTCCGCGAGACCCTCGAGTTCCTCCATCCGCCCGATGACGCCGCGACCCGTCCCGCGCTGCCAGCCCTCGACGACGACCTCGCCATCGCGTGCGTCGAGCGCGGCGATCACGCGCTCCGCCGGAAGTCCGCCGAGGAGCTCGGGATTCGCCGCCGTGCCCAGGATCACCCGCCGCGCCCCCGCGTCGAGCCAATCGAGCGCCGCCTCGCGGGACCGGATGCCGCCGCCTACCCGACACGGCGCGAGCGGCAGCAGTTCCCGAATGAGGGCAGAGTTGTCTCCGCGGCCGAGAGCCGCGTCGAGATCGATGATCGCGACTTCCCCCGCGACCGCGAACCTCTCGGCGAGAGGCCGCGGATCGCCCGCGTCGATTTCAAGCGTGGCGCCCTGCCGAAGCTGTACGGCCCGCCCGCCCATGAGGTCAATGGATGGGATGATCATCGACGCACCGCGACCCCGAGCTGCTGCAGCCGATCCTTGAGTCTGCCGATCGACCAGTCGCCCTGGTGGAAGATCGACGCCGCGAGCACCGCGTCGGCGCCCGCGTCCACCGCGGCGCGCATGTGGCCCGGGTGCGCTCCGCCTCCGGAGGCCACGATCGGCACCGACACGGCCTCGCGGATCGCTCCGATCAGCGCCAGGTCGTAGCCGCTGCGCGTCCCGTCGCGGTCGAAGCTCGTGAGCAGGATCTCTCCGGCCCCCATCTCCGTCGCGCTCCGAGCCCATTCCGCCGCGTCGAGCCCGGTGCGGTTGCGCCCCGAGTGGGTCAGGACCTCGAAGCCGCTCGGAAACCCGTTGGAGGGCGCCCGCGCGGCATCCAGCGCGAGAACCGCGCACTGGGCACCGAAGCGCGACGACAGTCCGGCGAGAAGCTCGGGCTGTTCCACGGCCGCAGTGTTCACCGACACCCGGTCCGCGCCCGCCTGCAGCAGGGCACCCCCGTCCTCCACCGTCCGCACGCCGCCCCCGACCGTGAGCGGGATCGAGATCTCGTCCCGCACGCGGCCGATCGTCTCGAACCGCGCCAGCCGTCCGTCCGCCGTCGCCGAGACATCGAGGATGACGATCTCATCCGCGCCCTGCCGCTCGTAGCGGCGAGCCAGAGCCGCCGGATCGCCCTGGTCCGCGAGATTCGCGAAGCGGATCCCCTTCACGACCCGGCCGTCCTTCACGTCGAGGCACGGGATGACCCGGACGTTCAGCACGCGGCCGCCATGCGGGCTCGGTCCATCATCGCCCCCGAGGCCTCCGCCGGAGCCCCTTCAAGCCAGCGGTTCAGCAGGGCGGCGCCGATCCGTCCCGACAACTCCGGATGGAACTGGCACGCAAGGACCCCGCCGCGCTCGAACCCGGCGACGAAGCGGGTCCCGTGGCGACCGGTCGCCCCCGTCCAGCCCGCCGGAACCTCTTCCAGCCGGTAGGAGTTGGCGAAGTAGACGATGCCCGGGCGCAGGAAGACGGCCGCAGTCGGGGCCGCAATACCGTTCCAGCCCAGCTGGGGCACGCGGCCGGCGCCGTTCAGCCGCACCGCCCGCCCCGAAACGCAGCCAAGCCCGGGAATGCCGGGAGCCTCGTCGCTCGCGTCGCACAACAATTGCAACCCGAGACAGATCCCCAGCGTGGGCCGGAGCGACTCGACACGGCGGCGCAGCGCGTCCTCCCAGCCCCGGCGCCGCAACTCGGCCATGCCGTCGGCGAACGACCCGACGCCGGGCAGGACGACGTACTCCGCACACTCGATGTCGGCCGCCGAATTCAGCACCCGCGGCGTCCGCCCGAGCCGCCGGAAGGCCGATCGGACGGCTTCGAGATTCGCCACGCCCGTGGGGACGATCCCGACTTCCCCTCCTGTTCCGATGCGGGCGGCGTTCATGGCGACACCGTCTCGAGGATCTCCACCCTCGAGTCCTTCCCGGCCCGCGCCCCAGCGTCCTCACCCGAATCCAGGATCCCCTTCGTACTCGGGATTCCGGCCGCGGCGCGTCGACCGACCGCCTCGGCGAGGGCCAGCCCGAAGGCCTTGAACGCGGCCTCGGCGCGGTGGTGGTCGTTCTCTCCCCGGATCACGTCAAGGTGAAGCGTGAGGCGTGCCGCCGTTGCGACCGAGACGAAGAAGTGGCTCAGATTCTCCGTCGCCACGGTTCCCAGCATCTCCCGCCGAAGTCCCAGGTCCACCGCGGCGAACGGCCGGCCGGAGAGATCCACGACCGCCCGCGCGAGCGCCTCGTCGAGAGGCGCGTAGGCGTAGCCGAAACGTCGGATTCCCCGCCTCTCCCCCAGCGCGTCCCTCAGCGCGGCGCCGAAGACGAGTCCGCAGTCCTCCACCGTGTGGTGGTCGTCGACGTCCAGATCTCCACGTGCGCGGAGGTCCAGCGTCATCCCGCCGTGGAAGGCGGCGGCTCCGATCATGTGATCGAGGAAGGGCAGACCCGTCTGCACGCGCCCGGGTCCGCGGCTGTCCACGTTCACTCGTGCCTCCACGCGGGTTTCGAGCGTCTCCCGCGTTCGTTCCCCCGTACGGGGGGCACCATCGTCGGCGCTCATCGAACTCCTCTTCCGTTGATGGTCGAAGCCGCGGCCGGGGAGTCCGCGGCGAGTACCGAAAGAAGGCGTTGGAACACCCCCTCGTCCCCGGGAAGGGTGATGCGGACCAGGTTCCGCCGGTCCGCGAAGAGGCGTACCGCGATCCCGGACCGCCGGAATCGGCGCTCCAGCGCGGCCGCGCGTTCCGTGGAGGCGAGGATGAAGTTCGCCTCCGAGGCGAACGGCGCCGTCCCCGCTTTGCCGAGCGCCGCATAGAGCCGGTCCCGTTCGGACCGGACCGCCGCCACGTAGTCCGCCGTGACCCGGTCGCCGAGTTCCAGCGCCCTTTCCGCGAGCCAGACCGACGGACTCGAGAGCGGAAACGGGGACCCCGAAGCCCGCAACTCCGCGGTCGCGGTCCTCGACCCCATCACATAGCCCACGCGAAGCCCCGCGAGCCCCCACGCCTTCGAGAGCGTCCGCACCACGAGGATGTTGTCGCGCTCCAGGAGCGCCGCCGTCGGATCGCGATCGGCGAACTCCACGTACGCGAGGTCGGCGAGCAGCATCGCGCCGTTCGGCAGTCGCTTCGCGATCTCCAGCATCCGCGCTGCGGAAGCGACCCGGCCCGTCGGATTGTGGGGAGAGATCACCGTCACGAGTCCGGTCCGCTTGCCGAGCCGGTCCAGCGTCGGTTCCAGCGGGGCGGGATCGTCCAGCGCGGGGATCTCGCGCACGCGTCCGCCCGCGAGCCGGGCGCAGGTCGGCATCATCTGGAAGGTCGGCACCACCGTGACCATCTCCCGGCCGCCGGCGAGCCACCGCCTGCAGATGCGGTCGATCGCATCGTCCGCGCCGCCGGTGACGAGGACGCGTTCGGCTCCGACGCCCCATCGGCGGGCCAGACGTCGCTCCAGCCCCTCGGCGTCCGGGTATCGCGTCAGCGCCGTCGCCGGCACGCGGGCGAGGAGAGGGACGAGTTCGGGCGCCGGAAAGAGACGCTCGTTGTGGTCGAGTCGCAGCAACTCGTCGGCCCGAACCTTCACCGCCGCGTGGCTCATGCGACGATCTGTCCCGGTGCGGTCACGACGAGATCCGTGCCCCCGCGCGCCTTCACCAGCGGAATCAACGTCGGCAGGGCGTCCCGAAGCACCGCAACGCGGATCGCGTATCCCCCGTCCCCGTGCAGACGCGAAACCGTCGGCCTGCGCATGCACGGAAGGACCGCCACGAGATCGTCCAGCCCTCCGGCGTCCACGTTGAGCTCGAGCATCACCCGCCGCCGGGCCTCGATCACGGACTCGAGCACCAGCACGAGGTCTTCGATTCGCTCCCGGTGCCGCGCGTCGTCGAGGGCACGCGGGTTCGCATAGAATCGAGTCGAGGAACGCATGACCTCGTCCACGATCTCGAGGCCGTTGGCCTCCAGCGTGGCGCCGGTGGCGGTGTTGTCGACGATCACATCGGCGTCTTCGGGCGGGAAGACCTCCGTGGCGCCGTAGGATCGAACGAAGGTGGCGTCGAGGCCGCGCGCCTCGATCCAGCGCGACGCGAGCCGCCGGTATTCGGAGGCGACGGTGAGGGGGATTCCCGGCTCCAGCCCCCGCTGTGCCACGGAGACGGGCGCCGCCGCCACGACCCGCACCGGGTCGAGCCCGGTATCGAGCAGCTCAACGAGGGTTCCGTCCAGTTCCGCGACCCAGTCCGCTCCCGCGAACCCCACGTCGCGGGATCCGGCGTGAAGCATCTCCACGACGTTCTGCGGCTTTAGCAGCTTGGCGCTGAATCCGGCCACGGAGATGGACGGGCGATACCGGCGCTCCCCGAGGTCCACGCGCACGCCGGCGGCGGTCAGCAGGTCGAGCACGCCGGCCTGCATGCGTCCCTTGGGAAGGGCGAGTCTTGTCGTTTCGTGGGTCATTGTCGTCGGCTCTTGGCCGACACCGGCGGGGAGGGAGCGAAAAAAAAGCCGACCCCCTCGGGGCCGGCGTCGATCGTTCGCAACCTTGGTTCAGGATGAAGCTAGACGATCACCGGCCTCCGCTCGGGCGGTGGTAGTAATAATGGCCGAAAAACGCATGGGTGTTCGTCATGGCGGCGGAGGATCGCACTCTGCCGTGCGCCTGTCAAGTGCGTATGCTAGTGGCTTCGCGCCGGCTCACGCCGGATGCTTCACGCCGGCTGGTGCCGGATCCCGACCACGTTGACTGCGGACGGTACGATGGCCGATCCGATGGCGGGCGAGTTACAGGGACCGACGCCCGAACAGAGTCGAGAGACCCGGGCGCGCGTGGCGCGGTGGATCGAACGCACGCCGGTGCGGCGGTGGGTGCCCGACCCCGGAATCGCTCCGCTCCCCGCAGGGTCGGACGTCTTCCTCAAGCTGGAGCTCTTCCAGCGCACGGGTTCCTACAAGGTCCGGGGCGCCCTGAACAACGTCCTCTGCGCGGACGCGGAGACGCTGCAGCGAGGGGTCACGGCCGTGAGCGCCGGGAACCATGCCATCTCCGTGGCTTACGCGGCTCGAGCCGCCGGCACGACCGCCAGGGTCGTGATGCTGTCCTCCGCGAACCCGGCCCGCGTCGCGCGCTGCCGGAACTTCGGGGCGGAAATCGAGTTCGCGGACGACGGGGCGAGCGGATTTGCCCGCATGGAAGAGATCGCCCGGCAGGAGGGCCGGCTCGGGATCCATCCGTTCGAGGGGGAGGCGACCGTCTTCGGCACTTCGACCGTGGGCCTCGAGATCGCGGAACAACTTCCCGACCTCGACGCGATCGTCGTCCCCATCGGGGGCGGAGGCCTCATCTCCGGCACGGCGAGTATCGTGAAGCAACTTGCGCCCGCGTGCAGGGTCTACGGGGTGGAACCCGTCGGCGCCGACTCCATGCGACGCAGCCTCGACGCCGGAGAACCCGTGGCGCTCGACCGCATCGACACGATCGCGGACAGCCTCGGCGCCCCCCACGCGGCGCCGTACAGCTTCGGACTCGTACAGCGCTACGTGGACGACGTCGTGCTCGTCGATGACGACGCGATCCGCGCCGCCCTCAAGGCGTTGTTCCTCGACGCGAAGCTCGTCGCCGAACCCGCCTCCGCCGCACCGCTCGCTGCCGCGTGCGGTCCCCTCCGGGAGAGGCTGGAAGGCCGTCGCGTCGGCCTCATCCTCTCCGGATCGAATATCGACCTGGACACCTTCGCCGTGCATTTTCGGGCGGCCGGGTGACGGCACTCCGACGCCGGCTCGCTCGAAGAACGCAAGGAGAAACAAAATGAAAGCTCTGGCGCTCGCCGCGCTCCTTTCCGGCGTCCCGCTCCTCCCCGTCGCCGGGCAGGCGATCACCGTCGTGTCATGGGGCGGCTCCTACGCTCGCGCCGTCGACGAGGGCGCCAACATTCCCTTCACCGAGGCGACCGGCATCCCCGTCCGCCTGGAAGCCTACAACGGCGGCCTGGCCCAGATCCGGGCCCAGGTGGACATCGGCAGCGTCTATTGGGATGTGGTCGACCTGGAGATCGCCGATGCCGTGCGCGGTTGCGACGAGGGGTTGCTCGAGCCGATCGGCATCGACGACCTGCCGCCCGGACCCGACGGCACTCCCGCAGCCGACGACTTCGTGGCCGAGAGCCAGACCGAGTGCGGCGTGAGCAATCTGTACTGGTCGACCGTGTACGCGTACAACGACGAGAACTTCCCCGGCGAAAAGCCTGCCACCATGGCCGACTTCTTCGACCTCGAGAAGTTCCCGGGCCGCCGGGGGATGCGGCGGGTGCCGCAGGTGAACCTGGAGTTCGCCCTGATCGCCGATGGCGTGCCGCTCGACGAAGTGTACGCCACGTTGAGGACCCCGGAGGGCCTGGACCGGGCCTTTGCCAAGCTCGAAACGATCAAGGATGAGGTGGTCTGGTGGGAGGCGGGCGCTCAGCCGCCGCAGATGTTGGCCGACCGGGAAGTGGTCATGAGCACGGCGTACAACGGCCGCATCTTCAACGCCCAGATCCTGGAGAACCAACCGTTCACGATCGTGTGGGACGGCCAGTTGCTGGACGTGGGCCAGATCGGGATCGTCGCGGGTACCCGGAGGCTTGAAGAGGCCCTGAGATACGTGGCATTCAAGACCAGCGCCCAGACTCTGGCACGGATCGCCCGCCGCATCTCCTATTCCCCGTCGCGCAGATCGGCCGTGCCACTGGTGACGACGCATGTGGTCGCAGGGATCGACATGGCGCCCCACATGCCGGCCGCCGAGGGCAACGTGGATCGCGCGCTTCGTTACGACTGGGCGTTCTGGGTCGACTACCAGGACGAACTGAACGAACGCTTCAGCGCCTGGCTCACACGGTAGCGTCGCCAGGGCCCGGTACATGCCGCGTCAGAACACCACCCGATAGCTGACGTTCAGACTCCGCCCGGCCTCCGGCATGATCTCCTTCACCCGGGAGAGGTGGTTGCGGTATTCCGCATTACCGGCGTTGGCGAGGCTCACGGTCAGGACGTTCAGACGTCCGCCGAACGTGAACCGCACGCCTGCCGTGGCGTTGAAGACGGTGTACCCGCTCGTCGGCGTCTCGAATTGGCCCACGCGGTCCTGCCCGTCCGCCATCTCGGCCTCCGCCCGCACATACCACGACGGCCTCTCGTACTTCAGGGCCACATGGCCCTTCAGCGGAGGAACGAGAGGCAGAGGCTGATCGGTCCCCGTGAGACTGCCCCTCACCGATGAGGCCACTCCCTCGAGCACCAACCCCCGCCCGGCGTCGACGTCCACGCTGCCCTCGAAACCGCTGAACACGGCGTCGTTGCCCCGGAACTGATAGATGGGGAGGCGCACGCGGCTCAGACGGCCCGTGTCCTCCCCGTAGATGTAGTTCCTGATGTCGTTGTGGAAGCCGGTCACCTCGGCTCTGAGCCGGTCGGACTCGAAGCGGAGGAAGACGTCGAGCCCCCGCCCGACCTCGCCCTCCAGAGACGGGTTGCCGACTTCGAAGACGTAGGCCGCCAGGTGCGGCCCCTCCGAATAGAGTTCGGTGATGTCGGGTGCGCGAAACGCCCGGACGGCGCTCGCACCGAGCACGAGCCCCGAGGCGGATCTGTAAAGGACACCCAGCGACCCCGACAGGGAGTGGAATTCGCGGTCGCGGATCTCGCCGATGTCCGAAACCCGGTCTTCCGCCGGATCGGCCAGAGTCCAGTCGTACCGAAGCCCCGACTCGACCTTGACGGAGCCCAGGCTGACCTCCTCGAGCAGGTACAGGGCCGCCCTGAGCCGACGCGTGTCCGGCGTGTGCAGGGATCCCCCGTAGGCGAAGTCCACCCGGGACGCACGGCCGCCGATCGCACCCGCCGTAAACGGCCCCAACCTCCCGTGGCGCCCGAGGAAGTCCGCGCTCGCGCCCTCCTGGTCGAAGAGGGTGCCCAGAATGTCCGGTGCTTCGAGCTCGCGGTGTGTGTACCAGTTGTACGTGGCCTCGAAGCGGAGGTTGTGGAAGGGCCCGACCGGCTCATCGACCACGGTCCGGAACTTCGATGTGGCCCGCTCCATTTCGATGCGCACCCCCTCCGCGTGCCCACCCACGAAACCGCCCGGGATGCCGTAGTAGTTGCGGTAGCCGCGGAAGGACGCCCCCAGGCGACCCCAATCGGACACATAGGCCGTCCCCGCGCCCCCGCTCAACAGCTCCCCGTCGGTGTTGAGAAGCGTGCCGGCGGGCGTCTTCAAATCTCCCGACGTCCGTGCGGTCACCTCCACCCGCAGCGGCACGCGCTCAGCGACGGCGAAGGCGGCCGTCGCGCTGCCCGCCAGCGAACCGGACACGGTCTGAGTCTGGAGCGTCGCGGCGCCCGTCAGGCGGTGCGGCACGGCCGTCGGAATCTCGTCGCGGATGACGTTGATGACCCCACCCAGCGCGTTGCCCCCGTAGAGCAGCGCCCCCGGACCCCGCACGACTTCGATCCGCCGTGCCGACGATGGATCGAGTGCGGTGGTGTGGTCCGAGCCCGAGTTGGAGGCATCCCCGACCGGAGTCCCGTCCTCGAGCATCTGTACCCGGTCCCCGCTCAGCCCCCGAATGACGGGCTGCGCCACCGTTGGACCCATCCTCGTGGCGGCCAGCCCCGGCATCGACGCCAGCGTCCCCGCCACGGTCGCCGTCATCTGGCGCTGCAGGTCATCGCCCGTCATGACGCTGACCGGCCGGAGCGCCTCGGACGCGGCGCGCTCGCTGATCGTCGCCGTCACCACCAGGTCCGCCATCGCAATGGGAGATGGCGCCAGCAGGATTACGACCTCCGCCGCCTCGGCCACCGCTCGGCGCGCGCGCACGCCCCCGACGGTGACGACCACGGTGGTGCCCCGGTACCCCAGGCGATCGGCTCGAAGGGTGTACACGCCCGCGGCGAGTCCGGTCAGGTGGAAGGTCCCGTCCCCGCGAGTCACCGCCCGGGTGCCCCTCTCCAGCACCGATACCTGCGCCCCGGCCAGCGGTTCGCCGGTACCCGCGTCGCGCACGTTGCCCTCGAACACATACGCCTGTCCCGGCTCCTGCGCGGCGAGGTCGCCGATATCGGCAAGGGCGGGCCACGCGAGGCCGACCGCCGCAAGCGCCGGCGCCAGCAGGCGGAGGCGCCCGACGGGACGCTCGACGGGGTTCGCTGAAGGCAAGTTTCCTCCCACTCGCATGTCCGGGCGGATCAAGGGCCAAGGGGCCGAGCCGTGGGCATCGGACGTTAGGCGTTCGCGACGGTTCCGGGCAACCTGGCGTCGGGGTGGAAACCCTTTGGTCCTCCCGAGGCGTCAAAGACGGTGTGAGAAACGGAGGAAGGGCTCGGCGGCGGCGCCCGCCGAGAGGGAAGATGCGCAGAGGCCGGCGGCTTATGCTCCTCGCCGCGGCGAGTCTCGCCGCCAGCCTCGGCTACCTGGTCTTCGAAGCCCGGGTCGCACGCGAGTTCGACGCGCTCGACTCTTCCTCCCCGGCGCGCGTCCTCGCGCGACCGTGGACCCTCCGCCCCGGCGACCGGGTGGATCCGCGACGCATCATCGACCACCTGGAGAAGGTCGGCTACCGATCGGTCTCCGGCAGAACGCCGCAGACCGGGGAGTTCCGCGCGCGCGGCCGTGATCTTCTCCTGGGCCGCCGCGCACTTCGTCTCGGCGGCCTCGTCGAGCCCGGCGTTCAGGCGCGGGTACGTTTCCGGAGCAGCGGGCGCATCTCCGCGATCCGGGACGTCGAGGGGAACGACCTCGCCCGCCTCCTGCTCGATCCCGAGGTGATCGGGACGTCCCTCGGCGAGCGCAGCCGGGACCGGGTGCCCGTGCGGCTCGACGAGGTTCCGGAACACCTGGTCGACGCGTTGTTGACGGTGGAGGATCGCCGCTTCCATGAGCACGGCGCGTTGGACCTACGCCGCATCGCCGGCGCCGCGCTCTCGAACCTCCGGCAGCGGCGGATCGCGGAGGGGGGAAGCACGATCACGCAGCAACTCGCCCGCACGCTTTTCCTGTCGACGGATCGCACCGTGCTCCGGAAGCTGCGCGAGGCGGCGATCGCGGTGGCGCTGGAGAGGCGCTTCTCCAAGCAGCGCCTGCTCGAAGCCTATGTGAACCACATCTATCTCGGGCAGCACGGGGGCACCGCCATCCACGGCTTCGGGCGCGCCGCGCAGTTCTACTTCGGCCGCGACATCTCCGAGTTGACGTTGGGCCAGTCGGCGATGCTGGTGGGGATTGTCAGGGGGCCGAACGTGTATTCGCCCCACCGCCACCCGGAGCGTGCCCGGGCCCGGCGCGACGTGGTGCTTCGGCAGATGCACGCCGTCGGGCACCTGGACGACGCTCGGCGCGACGCCGAACTCGAAGCCGATCCGGAGATTCGACGTCCTCCGCAGCGGGACTTCGACGCGCGCTGGTATCTGGATTTCCTGCGGCGTGAGCTGGCTGCCGGCGATGCTTCGTTGAACCCGGGAGGTGGAAGCCCGGCGGTGATTTCTTCGCTCGTCCCCGAGCTCCAACGCGCCGCCGAAACCGCCGTGTCAAGCGGGATCCGCAGCATGGAGCGTCGGCGTCCCCGTCTGACGGAACAGGCCGCGCCGCTTCAGGGGGCGCTCGTGGCCCTGGACCCGCGGACCGGCGACATTCTGGCGATGGTCGGCGGTCGCTCCTACGGCGAGTCGCAGTTCAATCGAGCCGCGGACGCCCGACGTCAACCGGGAAGCGCCTTCAAGCCCGTGGTGGCGCTGGCCGCCCTGACACCGGGGGCGGATCCTTCCTTCACCCTGGCTTCCGTGCTGAAGGACGAACCGCTCACGCTCGATACGCCGGCCGGCGTGTGGAAGCCGGCGAACGCCGACCGCGCGTTCCTTGGACCGATCAGGCTGCGCGAGGCGCTGGAGGGGTCGCGCAACGTGCCGTTTGCGCGCCTGGGGCTGGCGGTCGGTCCCGAGAGAATCATCGAGACCGCGCGCCGCCTGGGCATCGAGGGGCCCCTCGCGCCGTACCCGAGTCTGGCGCTCGGCGCCTCCGAGGTCACGCTGCTCGAGTTGACGGCGGCCTACGCGGTGCTGGCGGCGGAGGGTCGGCGCACCCCGCCGCGTTCGGCGATCGCCGTGTTCGGCCGGGACGGTGCGATACGGGAGACGGCCGTGGGCCGTAGCGACGCGGTCATCAGCCCGGCGGAGGCGTACCTGATCACGTCCGCGCTGCGCGGCGTGGTCGACCGCGGGACCGGACGCGGTGTCCGAGAGGCGGGATACCGCGGTCCCGTGGCGGCGAAGTCGGGGACGACAAACGGCTCTCGTGACGCCTGGTTCGTGGGCTACACGCCGGAACTGGCCGTGGGGGTATGGGTGGGGTTTGACGACGGGACGCCGACCGGTCTGTCCGGCTCCAGGGCCGCGCTCCCGATCTTCGCGGATTTCATGATCCGCGTGCTCGGCTCCCGCGGAGGCCGCGGATTCCGTGCGCCGGCGGGAGTGGAGTGGATAGATATCCAGCGGGAGACCGGTCTGCGCGCGGGCTGGGGCTGCCGCGGGGAGCCCGAACTCTTCCTCTCCGGCACCGCGCCCGAAGCTTCCTGCGGCTACTGGAGGGTCCCGCCCCGCCGCACGATCATGTCGCCCGCGACCATGTCACCCGTGAGGCGCTGAGCCCGCTCGATTTCGGGTGGCCGCGCTACTCTCTGTGCGTGTGGTGTGCGTGATCGCGCCGCCCCTGATGGAACACGACGTGGAGCAGGGACCCCGCGACGAAGGCCTGATAGAGTTCCAGCGCGGCGTGCCCGTCGGGCAGAATCTCCGTCCCCGCCCCGAAGCCGATCACCGTAGCCGCCAGAATCGCCCCCACGCCGCCGGCTGCGGCGGCGACGCCGTGCCGAGGCTCGATCAGCCACCAGATCAGCAGCCCGATGGCGACCCGGTGCAGGATGACGGCGAAGGCGAACGGGGTGCTCGCGGTGGCAGGCATCAGGGCGCCGCCCTCCAGGAGGGCGTGCAGCGCCATCGACGCAACACCGAGCAGGATCGCGAGATCGTCCGTGTGGCGTGCGAGTCGGTGGGAGATCTTCTCGATGAGGTAGAGGATGCCCACGCCGGCGATGACGGCGAGCAGAGGCGTGATCTGCCGCTCCAACCAGATATGCGGCAGGATTTGCCAAGCGACCAGCAACGGCAGCGCCACGAAGACGATCGTGTCGATCAGCTTCATGGTCCGGGGCCGGTTGTGCAGCGAGACGTAGAGGAGGACTCCGGCCACCGGCGCGACGAGCGCAGCTACGAGTGCGGTCACTCCACCTGGACCGTGACGTGCTGCGGGTTGAACTCGTTGTTAGCGATCTCCGGTGCCCCGCCTCGCCGCTCGGCGGGTCACCGAAGTCAACGGCTCTCGTAGATTGACGTGTTGCCCGTGGCGTCGAACTGAAGCACGTCGTACGGATCGACGCGGTCGCCGAACTCCATGCCGGGGGAACCTATCGGCATCCCGGGCACCGCGAGCCCGCTCGCGGAGGGCTTCTCGGCGAGGAACCGGGCGATGACCTCCGCGGGGATGTGGCCCTCGAACACGTAGCCGTCCACGAGCGCCGTGTGGCACGACTGCAGTTGAAGCGGCAGGCCCGCGTCGACCTTCACGCCGATCATGTCGTCGGTGTCCTCGACGTCGAGTTCGAACCCGGCCTCCCGCATGTGGTCCACCCAGAGGGCGCAGCACCCGCAGGTGGGAGACTTGTAGACCTTGATCGTCGGGGTCTCGGCGATGGTCGCGGCCAACGTCGCATCGACCATGGCGTTTGCGGGAGTCGAGGCCGCCGTCCGGCCGTCTTCCGCCGACGCCTCCGGGGCGCACCCGCCGGCGAGCAGCGCCACGCCGATCGAGGCCACTCCGATACCCATCCTTACGAACTTTCCGTTCAACATCATCGCTCCCGGTTCGATTCCTGCCGCTCGATCCCCCAAGTTATCCGCGAGGAAGCTGCCACGGTACCATTACGATACCATCCCGCGCGGAATCATGGGGCGATCATCGGCGGGGATGCGGGCGCCACGCGGGTGGCGGGCGGACCCTGAGAGAGGCGAGGCTTGATGGAGAGACTGTCACAACTTTGGACCGAAGCGGTCGCCTTCATGGCTCCGCGCTGGCTGCCCAGCCTCATCGTGATCGCGGTCGCCGGACTCGTCTACCTCGTGGCGCTGATGGTCCTGGGCCGCGCGCAGAGGCACTGGGTCACGCGCACCGAGACGCAGCTCGACGATCTGGCCGTGCGGCTGCTCCGCCAGGTTCTGCTGCTCTCGAGCGGAGCCCTGGCCGTCTGGCGCCTGCTGGACATCTGGGCCCTGCCCACCGCGGCCCAGTGGGTCTACGCCATCTGGATCGGCCTCCTCTTCTTCCCCTTGAGCCGCTTCATCGGGGACCTCCTGACGGCGGTCGAGGCCGAGGTCGTCTCCCGCACCTCGACGCCGCTCGACAAGACGGCGCTCCCGATGATCAACAAGGCGATCCGCTTCGCGGTCGTCGCGCTCGGCGTCGTCCTCGCGCTGGCGGAGCTGGGCATCAACATCGCGCCCCTCCTCGCCGGCGCCGGCGTCATGGGCCTCGCCCTTTCGCTCGCCGCCAAGGACACGCTCTCCAACGTGATCGCGGGCGTGCTCCTCATCGTCGACCGCCCCTTCCAGGTCGGTGACCGGATCGAACTCTGGACCGCACCCAACGAGACGGGATCCTGGGGCGACGTGATCGAGATCGGGCTCCGGGCCACGAAGATCCGGAATCCCGACAATCTCGTCGTCGTCGTCCCGAACAGTCAGCTCATGCAGCGCGACATCGTCAACTACACGATGTCCGGCCAGGACATCCGGCTCCGAATCCCGTTCTCGGTCGCCTACGAATCGGACATCGAGCGGGCCAAGTCGCTGCTGG
>JAJDUL010000040.1 GCA_022826685.1 Gemmatimonadota bacterium
CCCTCGTCGCCCGCCGGGCCTTCCCCGACCTCCTCGCCGCCGCCCGCTACGACCGCCCCGAGGGCGTCGCCCCGCCGCCGGGCGCCGCCTCGACCGTCGTCGACCTCCTGCGCGAGCGCGGCGCCCTCTTTTTCGACGAGCTCGTCCGCGAGACCGGCCAGCTCAGCAGCCAGACCGAAGACACGTTGCGGGAGCTCATCGCCACCGGCCTCGTCGCTTCCGACGGGTTCGAGGGCGTCCGCAGGATCTTCGCGCGGTCCTCGTCAGGACGGCGGCGGAGCGCCGTCCGCCGCCCCGTCGCCAGCTACCGCCTCGGAATTGTCCTCGGCGGCCCACCCGGCCGCTGGTCACTCGTCGAGGCAACCCCTGTCGACCGCGCCCGCCAGGGGGAGCTCGCTACCCTCGTCGCCAGCGTCCTGCTCGAACGCTACGGTGTCGTCTTCCGGGACCTCGCAAGTCACGAGCGCTTCACCCTGCCCTGGCGCTCCGTTCTTCGGGCCCTCCGCACCATGGAGGCGCGTGGCGATGTCCGTGGCGGTCGCTTCGTCTCCGGCGTCGTCGGCGAGCAGTACGCCCTCATCGACGCGGTCGAGCAGCTCCGCCGCACCCGCAACGAGCCCCCTGCCGGGGAACGCGTCGTGGTGAGTGCCGTCGACCCCGTGAACCTGACCGGCACGGTCCTGCCGGGACCGCGCGTCCCCGCCTACTCCGGGCGCAGCCTCGTCCTCGTCGATGGCGTTCCCGAGGAGGAGGCGAAGGCCGCTGAGGCCTTCGCCGGCGCCGACCGCCGCTAGTCCTCGCTACCCGATCTCCGGCAGGTTGTAGACACGCGCCGCCGTGTCGTGCAGCACCTTCCGGCGCACGGTCGGGTCCAGCTGGTCCAGCGTCTTCGAGATGCGCGTGTGCGTCTCCGGGTAGAGGCAGGTGGGGTGCGGGAAGTCGGTCTCGAACATCACGTTGTCCTCGCCGAGCTCCTCGATCGCGTGCAGGGGCCCCCACTGCTCGAACCAGAAGGACGCGTACACCTGCCGCTTGAAGTACTCCTTCGGGCGCAGGCTCAGCCCCTCGCGCTCCGTCGGGATCGTCTCGTCGTACTGCCACTCCATCGCCTCCAGCAGGAAGGGAATCCAGCCAATGCCGCTCTCCACCGAGACGAAGTTCAGGTTCGGGTAGCGGTCCAGCAGGCCGCTGAAGATCAGGTTCATGATCGTCTTGCACTGCACCATGAACAGCGACACGCTGATCGTCGCCAGGAACCGCTGGGGTCCGTAGCCGTCCCAGATCATCTGGCCCCCGAGATTGTTCCCGGAGCCCACGTGGAAGTTCACCGGGATGCCCAGCTCCTGGCAGGTCGACCACAGCGGATCCCAGTGCGGGTCGTGCAGGTGCGGCAGCTCGAACGCCTCCGGGGTGTCCGTCATCGTGATGCCCGTGATGCCCGCGTCCGTCACCCGCCGGATCTCGCGCACGCACTCCTCGATGTCCCAGAACGGCGTCAGCGCCTGCGGGAAGAGCCGTCCGTTCCCCGCCTGCTGCAGGTCGATGATGGCGTCGTTGTAGACCCGCGCGCAGATGTTCCGCAGCTCGCTGTCCTCCAGCGACATGAAGCGGTTGCTCCCGAAGCCCGCCACGTTCGGGTAGATGATTTGCTGCGAGATGCCGAGCCGGTCGAGCAGGTCCAGCCGCGGCTCCGGGTAGCTTGCCGCGTCGCTCATCTCGTCGAAGTCGGTCAGGCTCATCATCCCGTAGGCCTTCTCGCCGTCCTTCTTCACCACGGTGAAGCCCATCGGCCCGAAGTCCACGTCGCCGTCGACCACCCAGCGGCTCCGCCCTTCGTCGTCGAGAATGACGCGCGGTACGCGCTCCTTGTAGGAAGCCGGCGCCCGCGAGGTCCACAGCTCCGGCGGCTCCGTGTAGTGGCTGTCGATGTCGATGACCGGTACGCCATGGACGGTGAGCGGTGGCGTCATGGGAGCATCCTCCAGCGCGTCGCGCGCCCAACCATCCTACCGCCCCGCTATCCCGCGAGGGTTAGGCCAGCGTGAGGTCGGGGCAGTAGCGTGCGTAGGAGCGCAGGTCCCTCGTCAGAAGCCGGACGGCGTGCACGTGCGCGTGGCCGCCCTCCTACTCCATCAGGCCCGCGCCCTTGGCCGCCGCCGCGGCCGCGTTCCGGCCCGCGATGCGCCCGAACGTGACCGCCGGCCCGTACGAGCCGCCCCCGCCGATGTAGCGGTCGCCGTGGAGGGTGCCCATCGCCTCCCCCGCGGCGAAGAGGTTGTCGATCGGCAGCTCGTTGTTCGCGATGACGTGCGTATCCGGGTCCACCCGCAGGCCGCACCCCGTCCACGCGATGATCGCCGGCCGCACCTCCACCGCGTAGAACGGTGGCGTCTCGATCGGCCGCAGCCCCATCGGCTTGAAGTAGGCCGTGTCGACGCCCCTGGCGCAGTCCTCGTTGTACTTCTGCACCGTGCCCGCCAGCGGCGCCGGGTTGATCTTGCAGAGCGCCGCCAGCTCCTCGATCGTGTCCGCCCGCAGGATGTCGCCGCTCTCCGCGCGCGCCAGCAGGTTCTCCGAGGTCCAGCTCGGCCCCACGGGCATGGCGTCCGCGTCCAGCCGGCCACCCTCGTCGAAGATCGCGTAGGCCATCCCCCCGTTCCGCTTGAAGAGGCCCGCCATCACCGTGTACGGCGCCATCTCGCTCGCGAAACGCCGTCCCTCGCGGCTCACCAGGATCGACCAGGGCGGCACGCCCAGCTCCAGATCCCGGGTGAACCCGGGGGTCACGAGGAGCAGGCCGCGGTTGTGGCCGCCCAGCGTCGCGCCGACCTGCTCGCCCAGCACGATCCCGTCGCCCATCGCCTTCGGGCCTGAGATCGCCCACACCCCGTCGCCCTGCTCGTGGGCGTCGGGCCAGTACTTCTCGATGAACTCCTTGTTGTGCCCGAACCCGCCCGAGGCGATCACCACGGCCCCGCAGCGCACCTCCTGGTCGCCTGCGGCAACGCCCACGATCTCGCCGTCCTCTTCGATGAGCGTGTCGGCCCGGGTCATCAGCGCCATGTCCACGCCGCGCTTGATGCGCTCGGAATCCAGCACTCGCACCACCGCCAGCCCCTCGCCCTCCGGCGGGTGGCCCCGCGCCACCGTGTCGATCCCCGAGATGTAGACCCGCTCCGGCTTGTACTCGACCCCCAGGCTGCGCAGCCACTCGAACGTGGGCGCCGCGTTGTCGCAGTACGTGCGCGCCACCGCTGGCTCCACGTTCCACTGGTTGAGCGTCATGTAGTAGTTGAACATGTCGTCCGGCGTGTCATCGAGGATGCCCGCCTCCCGCTGCACGCTCGTGCCCGCGGCGTAAAAGTGCCCCCCCGACAGGCGCGAGGAGCCGCCCACCTTGTCGTCCGCCTCCAGCACGATCACGCTCGCGCCCGAGTCGGCCGCGTTCACCGCCGCCGACAACCCCGCTGCCCCCGAACCGATGACGACCACGTCGTAGTCTCGCTCCATGCTGTCCTCCCTGGGCCGCTCTCCCGGCCCGGTGCGCCCGCGATTGGTCCGCATCGTGGGAGCCCCGCGGAGGCGCGTCAAGCGCTCTCGCTGGTACTCGCGCTCCCTCTGCCCGATAATCTGCCCGCAAACCCGCGCAACCCCGCTGCTCCGAGGAGGACGCGATGAAACTCACCGTGAATCTCGACCGCTGTATCAAGGCGGCGGAGTGCTCCACCTATCACGCCGAATTGTTCGCCGCGCGGGAAGACGGCTTCCCCGTCGTCATCGTGGAAGAGCCCGAGGGCGACCAGGTCGAGGACGCCGAG
>JAJDUL010000014.1 GCA_022826685.1 Gemmatimonadota bacterium
AGCTGCTCGGCAGGCTCAGGGATCGCGGGGTCGCGGTGCTCATGGCGACGCACGATCTGTTCCGCGCCAAGGAGACCGGGACGCGCGTCGGCATCATGCGCTACGGAAGTCTGGTCACGGAGATGGGCACGGACGAGATCGGCCACGCGGATCTCGAACGCGTCTACCTGGAACACATGCACGATTAGGAGGCCTCGATGACCAGCCACGGCATCCGCCACATTGTCCGCAAGGAATTCACGGACGTACTCCGAGACGGCCGCTTCCGATGGTGTTCCGTCCTGGTGGGAGCGCTGCTGCTCGTCTCCCTGGGCCACGGGTGGGTCCAGGCACGGGAGGCGCAGCGCGAGCACGCGGCCGCGCAGTCGACGGCCCGCGAACACTGGGAAACGCAGGGCGAGAAGAACCCCCATTCCGCGGCCCACTACGGCATCTATGCGTTCAAGCCCCGCCTGGCGCTGTCCTTCGTGGACGAGGGCGTGGACCCGTACACCGGGACATCGGTGTGGCTCGAGGCGCACCGGCAGAACGACTTCCTCTTGCGCCCGGCCCAGGATGCGACGGCGGCCCAGCGCGTCGGGGCGCTCACGGCGGCGCAGGTGCTGCAGCACCTCGTGCCTCTGCTCATCATCCTGCTGACGTTCGGGGCGCTCGCCGGCGAGCGGGAACGGGGCACCCTGCGTCAACTGCTCGCGACCGGGGTCGGGCGGCGCGACCTCGCGCTGGGAAAGGCGCTGGGCATCGCGGGCGCGCTGGCGCTGCTGCTCGTGCCGGCGGCGGCGGTGGGGGCGGCGGCCCTCGTCGTCGGGAGTCCGGGTCCGGCGGCATCCCCGGTGGCCCGGGCCGCGGTCCTGGCCGTCGTCTACCTGGTCTATTTCGCCGCCTTCGTGGCGCTCTCCCTCGCGGTCTCCGCCTGGGCCCGCTCGACCCGCACCGCGCTGGTCATTCTGCTCGGCGTGTGGGTCGTGAACGGGCTCGTGGCGCCGCGCGTGGCGGTGGACCTGTCCAAGTGGCTGCACCCCACGCCTTCCGCCCTGGAGTTCGCGCGCACGGTGGAACGGGAGATGGCCTCCGGCACGGAAGACATCATCCCTCCGGACCGGGATGCGCTCGCCGAACGCCTCATGGCGCAGTACGGAGTCGAGCGGGTGGAGGATCTGCCGATCAACGACGTGGGTGCCTACCTCCAGGAGAGCGAGGAGTTCGGCAACCGGATCTTCGACCGCAACTACGGCGCGCTCTGGGATACGTTCGAGCGCCAGGGCGTCGTCCACGAGCTGGTCGCGGTGGCGGCTCCGCTGCTCGCGGTGCGCGCGCTCTCCATGGGACTGGCCGGAACCGATGTCGAGCAGCACCGGCACTTCGCGAGCGCCGCGGAGACGTACCGCCGGGACCTGATGCGGCGGATGAACGGCGACCTCACCGAGAACTCGCGCAGCGGCGATTTCTCCTACCAGGCCGGATCGGAACTCTGGGAGTCGACGCCGCCGCTGCGGTACGACGCCCCGACGCTGGGCTGGGTGCTGGGCAACCGGATCCTGTCGCTCGTCGTCCTCGGGGGATGGCTCGCGGGAACGATCCTGATCGCCGCGCGTCGCGTACGGCGCGCGGAGGTGGCGTAGGATGACCGCGCGCACCGTCATCCGGAACGAGTGGCGCCTGCTCATGGCGGACCGGCCGCTCCGGATCGCACTCGGGCTCTTCGCGCTCCTGCTCGTCTACGCGCTGGCCAACGGCGTGGTCTGGACGCGCTTCCAGGAGCGCACCGTGGAGGTCGCTCAGATCGGCAACGTCGAGCGCGCGCAGGCCCTCGTGCGCGAACTGGCTGACATCGAGAACGGCGCGGAACCGGCTTCGCGCTTCTCGGATCCGCGGCTCCCGAACGTGCTGGGCGGGGCGCGGGGCCGTCACACCGCCGTGCTGACGCCGGGGCCGCTCACGGCCCTGGCCGTCGGACAGAGCGACCTGCTGCCGTACTACTACGACGTCAACATCTACACGAACGAGTCGTCGTTCCATCAGAACGGCGAGGTCGAGAGTCCGCTCAACCTGATGGTCGGGCGCTTCGACCTGGCCTTCGTCGTCGTGTACCTGCTGCCGCTGCTCGTGCTGGCCCTGAGCTTCAACGTGCTCTCGGAGGAGCGCGAGCAGGGGACGCTGGCTCTGACCCTCTCGCAGCCCGTGTCGGCGCGGGGCATCGTGGCGGCGAAGCTCGCGTTCCGCGCCCTCCTGGTCGTGGGCATGGTGTTGACGGTCTCGCTGGCCGGGATCCTCGTCGCGGGGGACCTGGGCGACCCCGGCCGGGTCCTCCTCTGGTGCGCAGCGGTCGTCGCGTACGCGCTCTTCTGGTTCGTGCTCGCGGCGTGGGTGAACAGCCTGCGGCGGTCCTCCGCCTGGAACGCCACGGTGCTCGTCGGTGCGTGGCTGGTTCTGGTCGTCGTGCTTCCGGCCGCGATCAACATCGCGGCAGGCCTGCTGCACCCGCTGCCTTCGCGCGTGCAGATGGTCACCGCCCAGCGCGAGGCCTCGAACGAGGCCGTGAACCAGCGGAGCGAACTCCTCGCCCGATACCTGGAGGACCATCCCGAGATGGCCGAGGGCGTGGTCGCCGACGAGCCCGGCTTGGGCGCGCTCGCGTGGGCCGCCACCGATGCCGTCAACCGCCGCCTGGAGGAGGTGACGGCGGAACACGACGCGCGCCGCGCGGAACAGATCGCCCTCGTCCGCCGCTACCGCTTCCTGTCGCCCGCGCTCCTGGCCCAGGAGGTGCTCATCGATGCGGCGGGGACGGGAGACGCGCGCTTCGCCGCCTTCCAGTCGCAGGTACGCGTCTTCGCCGAGCGATGGCGGGAGTTCTTCGTGCCTGCGATCCTCGCGAGCGAGCAGATGAACGCCGGCGTCCTTTCCGACGTGCCGCGGTTCCGCCTCGCCGACGAAGCGTCCGCCGACGTCGTGCGCCGCGCCGGGGTTCCGCTCGCGGTCCTGATCGGACTCCTCGGGCTGGTGGGCGCGGGCGCGGGCGTGGGGCTTGGCCGGGTGCGCGGCGCCGACTAGATGGGTCTCCGCAACGCGCTGCTCGTCGCCCGCCGGCAGGTGGGTGCGGTCCGCGAGGACCGGTACGTCGTTTTCCTGCTGGGGCTCGTCATCGCCCTCGGCGTGGTCGCGGTCCTCGGAGCCCGGCATCACGCGGCGAGCGAGGCGGAACAGCGCGCGCGCTACCAGGCGATGGTCGAGCGCCAGTGGGTGGAGCAGCCGGACCGTCATCCGCACCGGGTCATCCACTACGGGTTCCTCGTCTTTCGGGAGGAGGCGCCGCTGGCGTTCTTCGACCCGGGAGTCGGCGCCTGGGCGGGGACCTCGCTCTTCCTCGAGGGACACCGGCAGAACACGGCGAACTTCGGTGAGGCCCGGCACGCCACCGGGATGCTGCGCTTCGGCCGCCTCACGCCGGCGGCCGTCCTCTCCCTCCTCCTGCCCCTGTTCGTGGTCGTCGCAGGCTTCGCCTCGGTGAGCGCGGAGCGGGAGCGGGGTACGCTTCGACTCCTCCTCGCCCAGGGAGCGACGCCGGCCCAGATCCTCGCGGGCAAGGTGCTCGGCACGGGGGCGGTGGCGGCCCTCGCCGCCCTTCCCGTCGGTCTCGCGACGGTGGCGATCGCCGGCTCCGGGGCCGTCGGTCCGGTCTCCGCCGGGCGCGTGGCCGGATTGGCGGCCATCTACGCGGCCTACCTGGCGGGCTGGGTGCTGGTGACCGTCCTCGCCTCCTCCTTCCGCGCTTCGTCGCGAAGCGCCCTGGCACTGTTGATCGCGGTATGGGTCGCCCTCTGCGTCGCCGCGCCGCGCCTCGGAGCCTCGGTGGCGGGGGCGCTGCACCCGCTGCCCTCCCGCGCCGAGTTCACCCACCAGGTGGAGCTGGCGATGAACGAAGTGGGAGACAGCCACAACCCGCAGGATCCCTTCTTCCGCGCCCTTCGGGACGAGTACCTGGCGCGCTACGAGGTGGCGTCGGTCGAGGAGCTTCCCGTGAACTGGGGCGGCGTGGTGAGCCGCGAAGGGGAAGCCATCAGCAGCCGGATCCAGGAGGAGCAACAGCGGGACCTGGTCGAAGGCCAGCGCCGTCAGGACCGGGTCCTCTCGTGGACGGGACTCATTTCTCCCTATCTGGCCGCGCGAGACCTCTCCATGGCGGTATCCGGGACCGGTCCCGAGGCGGTGGAGGCGTTCCGGGCCCAGGCGGAAGCCCACCGGTACGACATCATCCAGCGCCTCAACGATCTCCACATCAACGAGATCCGCTATGAGAACGACCGGGCGCAGCGCCTCTCGCGCGAGCACTGGGCCGAATTTCCGACCTTCGGGACGCGGCCGCCGCCGGTCGGCGGGACGCTGGCCGCCCGCTCCCTCTCGCTGTCCGCACTCACGCTGTGGATTCTCCTTCCCCTCCTGGGCCTCGGCCTGGCGCGGGGGCGGCTGGCGCGTGTGGGGGTCGAGCGGTCGGGCTCATGAAGGCCTGGTTTCGCCTGCTCAGGCTGGACACGCTCCGGCTGACGCGCTCCACGGGCGTCGCGGTCGCCGTCGTCCTGTTCCTCGCCATCGGGATCTACGCGGCGTGGCGCGGCGGACGGAACATCGAGGCGGCGGCATCGTCCGCGGTCGCCGCGGAGACCGCCTACCAGGACCAGTTGGAGTATCTCCTCGCCAGCTATCCCCCCACGACGGACGCGGGGGAGGTCCTCTACTACCTGGCCTTTCCGGCTCCGCAGCCGTCGCTGCGATTGGCCGCGCTCGCGCGGGGCCGAACGGAGGTCGAGTCGGCGAGCCTGCGCATCCGGCTCCTGGCGCTGGAAGGACAGCTCTACGAGCACGAGACGGTGAACCCGACCCTCGCCGCGGCCGGAGATCTCGACCTCGCCTTCCTCCTCATCGGGCTCCTTCCCCTCTTCATCATCGCCCTGACCCACGACCTCGTCTCCAGCGAGCGGGAGGGGGGCACCTGGAATCTCGTCCGCCTCTTCGCCCGCCGGCGCCGGCTCCTCGCCCCCAAGCTCGCGGCGAGGGCCATTCTCGTCGGCGTGGTGGTCGCGGTGCCGGTCGCGGTCGTGGCGGCGCTCGCGGGCTTCCGACTCGATGGCCGCGCCGCCTGGGCGGTCGCGCTCGTCGCGCTGCACACCCTGTTCTGGTTCGCGCTCTGCCTGGGGGTGGCGTCCGGGCGCCGATCCTCCACCGCCAACGCCATGATCCTGGTGGGGACGTGGGTGGCGCTCACCCTCCTCGCCCCCGCGGCGCTCAGCCTCGCGAACGCGATCCTCCACCCGGTCCCGGAGGCGCTGGAACTCACGGTGCGCCAGCGGCAGGGGTATCACGAAGCCTGGGACCTGTCCAAGGCTGAGACGATGGAGGTCTTCTACGAGGATTACCCGGAGTGGAGCGATCGGACCGTCCCCGAGGACGTGTTCACGTGGGCCTGGTACTACGCCATGAACCACCGGGGCGACCAGGCCGCGCGCGATGCCTCGCGCGCCTACCGGGACGTGCTGCGGGAGCGTGAGGATTGGGCCCGTACGTGGTCCCTGCTCGTGCCCCCGCTCGCGGCCCAACTCACCCTCGACCGGCTCGCGGCCACCGATCTGGGCGCGCAACTCGCGTACCAGGACGCCGTCCGCCGACACCATGAGCGGCTGAAGAACCACTTTTACCCGCTCTTCTTCGATACCGCGCCGATCGACGCGGTCGAGTGGGATCGGGTGCCCGACTTCGAGCCGGCCGCGCGGGAAGAAAGCCCGGTGCGTGCCGGTTTCCCGGCGGCGGCCGCCCTCGTCCTGGCCTCGATCCTGGCCCTCGCGGCGGGGCTGCGGAGCTCCGCCCCCCGCGCCGACTGACCTCCGGCGCCTCCGGCTCCCGGCGGCGGCTAACTCCCGGCGTTCTCCAGCGCTTCGAGCACAACGCCGGCAAGGTTCGGCAGGTGGTCGCGCATCCGTGATTCGTCGGAGTTGATCTGAATCGAGACGGCCATGCCGTGGTCCGGGTAGTAGGCGAGGAGCGAGTTGTATCCGGGCCAGAAGCCCCCGTGGCCGTACGTCAGCCCGTGCTCGCTCTCCGCGACGGACACCGCGAGGCCGTAACCGAGGTGCGGCTTCGTGCTGTCGGCCGGAAACCCGACCTCGAGCAACTGGGGAAGGTCGTCGCCCGCGATCGCGTCGCCCTCGTAGAGGAGCTTCCCCCACCGCACCATCGCCTGCGGGTTGTTCACGAGGCCGCCCCCCGTCCACTCCTGGAGGGGGTGGAGGATGAACCGGCCGTCCACGACGACTTCGAGCGGCGTGCCGTAGAGCCGTGAACTCGCGTGCGCGTAGCCCTGGGCGAGGCCGGGCAGGTCGCGCCGGTCGGCCGCAAGGGTCAGGTCGAGACCGAACGGGTCGAGGAAGAACTCGTCCAGGAGGTCGTAGTAGGCCCGGCCCGTCGCCTCCTCGATGGCCAGCCCCGCCAGCGTGTAGTGCACGTCGCTGTAGTGGTATCCCTGGCCGGCGGGGAAGAGCGGCTCGGCGTCCAGCACCGTCTCGGCGATGAACTCCTCCGGGGTCATGTAGGCGTCGGGGTCGCGGAACACCTCGCCCAGCCGCACGGCGAAGTCGGGGTCCTCGAAGTACGGCTGGATCATGCCGGCCGAGTGGTTGAGGAGGTTGCGCACCGTGAGGTCCGCGTGATTGGGCACCCGCGGGAACCACTCCTCGTCGCCGAGCCAGGTCGAGACCGGCGCATCGAGGTCCAGCTCCCCGCTCATCGCCAACTGCAGGGCGACGGCAGCGGCGTAGGTCTTCCCGATGCTGCCCGATCCCATGCGCATGTCGGGTGTCATGGGGATCTCGTCGTCCACGTCCGAGAGGCCGGTGGCGAAACCGAACACGCGCCCGTCCGGGAGGATGAACGCCGCCGTCGCGCCCGGGAAGTTCTCGTCGGTCTCCTGAGCCTGCGTCCAGGCCGCGTCGAGTTCCGCCTGGAAGGCCTCCACGAGCGCCGCCGTCGCCTGAGGAGACAGCGAAGGTTCGGCCTCGGCTCCGGCCGCCGCGTCCGCAGTCGAGTCCGGCGCCGGGCCGCATCCGAGGGTGAAGCAGATGCCCAGGGCGGCCGGGCGGAGGTCGAAGGTGCGGGTAGCGTTCAGCATGAGGGGTCTCCCGTTCCGGGCTCTAAGGGCCGAGCGCTCCCAGCGGGATCACACTCACCCCGTCCGGACGAACGTATCCGAAGCCGCGCTCGACGATAACCGCGAGGGCGGCGGGTTTACCGCAGCGGCTTGTATCGACACGGTCGGTGAACTTCAGCAGCGAACTCGCCGCCTCGTCGATCCGCCCCAGGCCGAGCTTGATCTCAAAGGCCGCCCACCGGCCGGGGCCGGCGTCGACGATGGCATCCACTTCGAGACCGGTGTGGTCGCGGTAATGACTTACGCTCGCGCCGAGAGCCTGGGAATAGACGCGCAAGTCGCGGATCACCATCGATTCGAACAGGAAGCCGAACCAGGAAAAGTCGTGCAGGAGTTGTTCCGGCCCCGCACCGAGCGCCGCAGCCGCGATGGACGGATCCGCCAGGTGCCGCTTGGGGGAACGGTGAAGTCGGGTGCGTGACCTGAGATGAGGCGCCCACGGCGGCAGGTCCTCCACCACCATCAGGCGCTCGAGGCCGGCGAGGTACGAACGCGCGGTATGGCCCGTCATCGATGGGCGATCCGGACCGGAGACATCGCGGGCGATGGTCGCGAGAGAAGTGCACGTGGCAACGTTCCGGGCCAGCGACTGCATGAAGCGATGGACTCGCCCCGGGTCCCGCCGAACTCCGTCGGCGCGCCGCAGATCGGCACGGCAGATGTCGTCCACGTAGCCCCGATTCACCCGCAGCGACTCTTCGGCCGAGGATTGCAGATGCCCCGGCCAGCCACCCACGCAGACGAGTTCGGCCAGATCGTGTACGGAAAGGTCGATCGATGGATGAGAGACAGGTGAGCCCCCCAGCACGTTCGCGAGTGACACTTGGCCGGTGCCGTGCCCCAGTTCGAAGAGCGACATGGGGCGCAGGCGCAGCCGGAGGATTCGACCGGCGCCGGTATGGCGCGTGACGTCATCGGGCGGAACGGCCGACCCCGTCAGGATGAAGTGGCCCTTTCCGCGGCGCTTATCCACTGCGCGCCGGATGTGGTTCCAGATCACCGGGGCGGTCTGCCACTCATCGATCAGGCGAGGCGTGGCGCCTTCCAGCACCAGGTCGGGATTGACCAGGATCATGTCCCGGGCCCTGCGGTCGACATCCAGGAAGACCTCGCTTGCCGCGACATGCTGGGCCGTCACCGTCTTCCCGCAGGCGCGCGGACCCTCGATCAGCACCGCGCCGGCTGCGGCCAGGCACTCCCTCAATTCCCGGTCGGCCACTCGGCCGCGGTAGTCGTCGACGTCGAGTCCTTCCGCTCGCCCGCTCACATGCCCGGACGTGCGTCCGACCCTCGCGTCTCCCCGTTCATCGGAACTTGATTCCATGCCGACCGCTCCCCGAATGCGTGTGCCACGAAAGCAGAATAACAGAGCAGAGACATATTTTCAACATCTACAGAGACATATTTTCAACACAAATGGAGACATATTTTCAACGAACACGGAAACATGATGTCACGGCGCGTGACCTTCGAGCGCTTCGGGAGCCCGGCTCGTTTCGGGAATAGGGGTCCGGCGTATTGCGCGGGCATCCCTGCGGTGCAGTTTGCGGGCGGCAGCCTGTCATCTCCCCCGTTTCCGAGGCAGTACGATGAAAGCAGCCCGAGTTCTCGCGCTCTCCGCGACCGGTCTCCTCTTCGGCGCCACCGCCGGCGTGACGGCCGGCGCCGCCCAGTCCGCGCTCGAGACGGCGATCTCCCATCTGGAGTACCGGGAGGTCGGCCCCGCCCTGATGGGAGGCCGCATCGCCGACCTCGACGTCGTCGAGGCAAAGCCCCAGATCTTCTATATCGGCACCGCCACCGGCGGGCTGTGGAAGACGGAGAACCACGGCACGTCCTGGACCCCGCTCTTCGACGACCAGCCGACCAGCTCGATCGGGGACGTGACCCTCCACCAGGCGAATCCGAACCTCGTCTGGGTCGGCACCGGGGAGCCGCAGAACCGTCAGTCCTCCCCGTGGGGGAACGGCGTCTACAAGTCGACGGACGGCGGGAACACGTGGATGCACATGGGGCTCGAGGCGACGAAGCACATCGCCCGCATCCTCATTCACCCGCGGAACCCCGACGTCGTGCACTTGGCCGCGATGGGGGACCTCTGGGGTTCGAACCCCGAACGCGGCGTCTTCCGGACCCGCGACGGCGGGGAGACGTGGGAGAAGGTGCTCTACGTCGACGACCACACGGGCGCGATCGACCTCGCGATGGACCCCGCCGACCCCAACACGATCTTCGCGGCGATGTACCAGCGGCAGCGGACGGGCTGGGGATTCAACGGCGGCGGGCCGGGGAGCGGCCTCTACCGCACGGTGGACGGCGGCGACAACTGGACGGAACTCACCGAGGGCCTCCCGGAAGGGGACAAGGGGCGCATCGGCATCGACATCTACCGCCAGGACGGGAACCTCGTCTACGCGCTCGTCGAGGCGGATCCCCGGCGGCCCGGCCAGGGCTTCGGGGGCGGAGGCGGCGGTCCGCGCCAGGGCGGGCTCTTCCGCTCCACCGACCGCGGCGAGACGTGGGAGAAGGTGTCGGACACGAACCCGCGCCCGATGTACTACTCCCAGGTCCGCATAGATCCCAGCAACCCCGACCGCATCTACGTCCTCGGGACGCAGCTCGCGATCTCCGATGACGGGGGACGGACGTTCCGCAACGACGGCGCCGTCCAGATCCACGTCGACCACCACCAGCTGTGGATCAATCCGGAGGATCCGGACCACCTGATCCTCGGGAGCGACGGCGGGGTCGCGGCCTCGTGGGACGGGGCGGCGCACTGGCGCATGTTCGACAACATCCCGCTCGGCCAGTTCTATGCGATCGGGTTCGACATGCGGACGCCCTACGCCGTGTGCGGGGGACTGCAGGACAACGACGCGTGGTGCGGGCCCTCGGACACGCGCTCGTTCCACGGCATCCGGCACCAGGACTGGTACGAGACGGCCTACGGCGACGGCTTCTTCACGATCGTCGACCCCACCGACTCCACGATCGTGTACTCGGAGTCGCAGGGCGGGAACATGAACCGTTACGACCTGACGACGGGAGAGAAGATCCCCATGCGTCCGATCGTCGGGCCGCGGGCGGACGGAGACACGACGAAGGCCTACCGCTACAACTGGAACTCGCCGCTCCTCCTCTCGCCGCACGACCCGGCGACGGTCTACCTGGGCGCGAACTACCTGCTGCGCTCGCGGGACTACGGGATGTCGTGGGAGGAGGTCGGGGGACTCGACCTCACGAAGCAGATCGACCGCGAGGAACTCGAGATCATGGGCGTCCCCGGCTCCGAGCCGCAGATGTCGCTCAACGACGGGATCGCGAACTACGGCAACCTCACCTCTGTGGAGGAATCGTCGCTGGTGCGCGGACTCATCTACGCGGGGACGGACGACGGGAACCTGCAGGTGACGCGCGATGACGGTGAGACGTGGGAGAACGTCGTCGACCGCGTCCCGGGTCTCCCGGAGCGGACGTACGTGAGCCGGGTGGAGCCGTCCCACCACGTGGAGGGACGGGTGTACGCGACCTTCGACGGGCACCGGAACGGCGATTACGCGGCGTACGCCTACGTGAGCGAGGACTACGGGCAGAGCTGGCGGGCGATCGCGAACGGGCTCCCGGACGGGTGGTCGGTGAACGTGATCGTCGAGCACCACCGGGCGCCGAACCTCCTCTTCATCGGGAACGAGGTCGGCGTCTTCGTCTCCGTGGACCGCGGGGAGAACTGGGTGCAGCTGAAGAACAATCTGCCCACGGTGCCGGTGGACGACATCCTCGTGCACCCGCGCGAGAACGACCTCATCGTCGGCACGCACGGGCGCAGCCTCTATATCCTCGCCGACGTGGCGCCGCTCGAGGCCCTGTCCGAGGGGATGCTGGCCGAGGCGGGCCGCGTGTTCGGGGACCGGTCGATCATGTGGGTGGAGCGCGGGGACTGGCCCTTCTACGGCGCCACCTACAGCGCCCCCAACCCGCCGCGCGGGGCCCGCATCCGCTACTACCTGCGCGACGCCCCGGAGGAGGCCGTGGCTGAGGACGATGAAGGCGAGGACGGCGACGGCGACAACGGGGATGGAGACGACGGCGAAGGGGACGACGACGGCGACGATCAGGACCGCGGAGACGACGGGGACGACGCCTTCGCATTGAAGATCTCCGACGCCTCGGGGGTACAAGTACGTACGCTGGAGGCGCCTGCGGAAGTCGGCATCAACGAGGTCATCTGGGACTGGCGTCATGACGCGCCGTACGAGCGCGAGGGCGGCCCGGGCGGCGGTCCAGGCGGAGGCGGCGGCTTCTTCGGCGGCGCGCCGCAGGGCCCGATCGTCCTGCCCGGCGAGTACACGGTGAGCATGGAGGCGGGGGGCGAGATGTTTTCGGCCACGGTCGAGGTCGTCGCGGAGCCCCGTCGGCCGATGAGCCCGGCGGACCGGATGGCGCGGCAGGAGGCGCTGATGAGCCTCCACGCCATGGCGGGCCCGATCTACGAGGCGGGGCAGGCCCTCGACGCGATCGAGGAGCAGCTGTCCGCGGCGGAGGAGCTGATCGAGGGTGCGGACGAGGCGCCCGAAGGACTTGAAGAGGAGCTTGAGGCGATCGAGGAGGAGGTGGAGGAGATCCGCGACGAGCTGGGGGATGCGCGCAGGAACGCCGGCGTCGCGAACGCGATCCAGGGTTCATCGACGGTCCCGACCGCGGACCACCTGTGGCAGGTCGACGAGGTCTGGAACGTGATGCCGGATTTGCTGGACCGGCTCAACGCGCTCCTCGAAACGCGCATGCCGGCGCTGAACGCCCAGCTGTACGCGGAAGGCGTACGGCCCACCGCGGGCGAACCGATCGCCCTGCCGGACCGGCCGGGCGGCTGATGGGCGGGCGATGCACCGCACCGTTAGATTGCGGCCCATGCGACCCATGACGAGACAGGGAATGAAACCGGGCCTCACGGGGCTGCCGGCGCCGGTGCTCGCCCTCGGGCTGGCGGTGGTCGCGGCGTCCGCCTCGGGCGGGCCCGTGCCGCCGGGACTCGGCACGGTCCTCGCGCCGTCCGCGCCCGTCGCGCAGTCCGCGGGCATGGTCGTCCGGGTGCCGATCTCCGGCACGATCGAACTCGGCGTGGCCCCGTTCGTGGCTCGCGCGCTCTCGGAAGCGGCGGAGTCCGGCGCGCGCGCCGTGATCATCGAACTCGACACGCCCGGGGGCCGGGTCGACGCGGCGTGGAAGATCATCGACGACCTGCGCGACGCGGAGGTCCCGACCTACGCCTATGTGAACCGCCGCGCGCTCTCGGCCGGCGCGATGATCGCGCTCGCGACGGACCGGATCTACATGCGGCCGGGTTCCACGATCGGAGCCGCCACGCCGGTCACCGGCGAGGGCGAGAAGGCTCCGGAGAAGATGGTGAGTGCGATGCGCTCCGAGTTCCGGGCGCTGGCCCAGGAACGGGGGCTCGACCCGCTCGTCGCGGAGGCGATGGTCGACGAGAGCATCGAGGTGCCGGGCGTGAGCGAGGCCGGAAGGCTGCTCACGCTCACGACGGAGGAAGCCACGGAGGTCGGCGTCGCCGATGGCGAAGTGCGCGACTTGATCGAACTCCTCGAGGTCACGGGGCTTCCGGCCGGAGCGCCGCATGAAGTCAGGCCCAACTGGGCGGAGGCGATCGTCCGCTTTCTGACGAACCCGGCGGTCGCGCCGCTGCTGCTGAGCCTCGGCTTCCTCGGACTCATCGTGGAGGTGCGAACGCCGAGCTTCGGGGTGGCGGGGGCGGTGGGGCTCGCCTCGCTGGCCGCCTTCTTCGGGGCGCACCACCTCGTGCACCTCGCCGGGATCGAGGAGATCCTCCTGTTCGGCGCGGGGGCGGTGCTCATCGCGCTCGAAGTCCTCGTCATCCCCGGCTTCGGGATCGCCGGTATCCTGGGGACGGCGGCCGTGCTCGGGGCGACCGTCATGGGCATGGTCGGCCAGGTGCCGACCTTCGATCAGGTGTTCAACGCGGCCGGGCTCGTCTCTCTCTCGATCATCCTCGTGGGAGTTGCGACGTGGGCGCTCGTGCGGCACCTGCCCCGCAGCAACCGATTCTCCGGACTCTTTCTCCGCGACTCGACGAGCCGCGAGACGGGCTACCTCTCCATCCCTCCGCGCGAGGACCTGGTCGGAGAACGCGGTGTCACGTCCACCGACCTGCGGCCCACGGGGGTCGCGATCGTCAACGATGAACGCATCCATGTCGTAACCGAGGGTCCCTGGCTCGAAGCCGGGACCCCCATACGCGTGCTCGAGGTCGCGAGCGGGCGAGTGCTCGTGCGCCGCGCCAAAGAGACGACCGAATCCAAAAACAGGAACGAGGTCTGAATATGCTGCAGGATCTTGCCGGAAGCGGGATCATCCTCCTCATCGCCGTCGCGCTCGGCCTTCTCATTCTCTCGTGGATCGTGCCGATCCGACTCTGGGTTACGGCGATCGCCTCGGGAGTTCGCGTGGGCCTCGGCAGTCTGGTGGGGATGCGCCTGAGGAAGATCCCTCCGCCGCGGATCGTCTACCCGCTCATCAGCTCCTACAAGGCGGGTCTTCCGCTCCATACGAACGAGCTGGAGTCGCACTTCCTCGCCGGCGGCGACGTGGAGCGGGTCGTGAACGCGCTCATTTCGGCGGACAAGGCGCAGATCGAACTGCCGTTTCGGCAGGCCGCCGCGATCGATCTCGCGGGGCGGGATGTGCTCGACGCCGTGCAGGTTTCGGTCAACCCGCGGGTCATTCAGACGCCGAAGGTCGCTGCGATGGCGAAGGACGGGATCCAGCTCATCGCGACGGCGCGCGTGACGGTGCGGGCGAATATCAACCGCCTCGTCGGTGGAGCGGGGGAGGAGACGATCCTGGCGCGCGTCGGCGAAGGGATCGTGTCGACGATCGGGTCGGCCTCATCCCACAAGGCGGTGCTCGAGAACCCGGACAACATCTCCAAGACCGTGCTCGCCAAGGGGCTCGACTCCGGGACCGCGTTCGAGATCCTCTCCATCGACATCGCCGACGTCGACGTGGGGAAGAACATCGGCGCCGAGCTTCAGACCGACCAGGCGGAAGCGGACAAGCGGATCGCGCAGGCGAAGGCGGAGGAGCGCCGGGCCATGGCGGTCGCGTCGGAGCAGGAGAACCGCGCGCTCGTCGAGCAGATGCAGGCCGAGGTCGTTAAGGCGGAGGCGGAGGTTCCCCTCGCGATGGCCGAGGCGTTCCGTGAGGGCAACCTCGGGATCATGGATTACATGAAGTACCGCAACATCCAGAGCGACACGCAGATGCGCAGATCCATCGCGAAGCCGCCGGAGAGCGATAAGGACGCCTGATGCCCGATCTCGAAGGGGCACTGCCCCTCATCCTGCTGATGATCTTCCTCTGGGTGCGCAGCATCGGCGCCGCGATGAAGAAGAACCGGCAGCGGCAGGAACGGGCGCTGGGCGAGGGGCCGGAGGCGGACCCGACGAGGGGCGAGGACGGACCCCTGGAGCTGCCCGGGCTGCCGGATCTGCCGCCGGATGCGGGGGTCGCGACGACCGCACCGGCGAAGCGCCCGAGCCTGCGCGAACAACTGCGCGACATGGGCCGTCAGCTCGAGCAGCAGATGCAGCAGGCCGCGGAGGAAGGCCGGCCGGGCAGTATGGTCGGACATGTGGACCCGGAGGAGGCCGGGGAACCTCCTCCGTTCATCCGCCCTGCACCTTCACCCAGACCCCAAGGCACGACCGCACCGCTGCCGGCGCACTCCGTCCGCTCGAGCCCGTCGCGCGAGCCGACCCGGCCAGCGGTGGCGGGTCCGCTCGGTGCACCGCGTCCGCCCGTCGTGGCGAGGCGGCGTGCCTACGCGGCAGGGGACGGTCCGCTGGAACGTCTCGAGCGCTACCCCTCGCTCGCTCGCGCCGTGATCCTCTCCGAAATCCTGGGCCGGCCGCCGGGTCTCTCCGACGACCGGGAAGGCTGAACCGGTCGAGGCCGGGTCTGCTCAGGCCCGGCTCGGTCCCTACCTGCTGTGCAGGGCGAAACCGGCTCCCTGCGGGTCGATGCCCTGCAGAATGAACTCGCCGCCGGGGACCTCCATCGGCCCGACGACGACCGACCCGCCCAGCTCCTTCACGACCTCGGCCGACGCGTGCACGTCTGATACGAGGATGTAGAGCCCCCAGCACGGCGGCGGCATGTCGTCGCTCCGCGTCATCATGCCGCCCAGCTCCTTGCCGTCGCGCCCGTACATCTGGTAGATGCCGGCCTCGCCCATGTCCATCTCCGTCGTCTTCTCCCAGCCGAACAGGTCGGAGTAGAACGACCATGCCGCCTCGAGGTCCCCCGCGACCAACTCGTGCCAGGAGAACTCTCCGAGGGCGGGCGGCCCGTCGTGCCCGGGCGTGTCTTCGGAAGGCTGGTATGCCGTGAACACCGCCCCTCCGGGGTCCCTGAGGACCGAGATATGGCCGACTTCCGGGATCTCCATGCGGTGGATCACGCCACCTCCCAGCTCCTCAGCCCGCGCCGTCGTCGCGTCCACGTCGGGCGTCGACAGGTAGGGCAGCCAGTGGGCCGGGGCTCCGTCGGCGAGGGCGTCTTCCGGCAGCTGCATCACGCCGCCGATGGGGGTGCCGTTGTTGTTCCAGGTGATGTACGGCGGGCCTTCGCCCTGCCATGTTCCGGTCTCCCAGCCGACGACCTGCCGGTAGAAATCCTGCGCGCCTTCGAGGTCCGTGGTGAGAAGCTCGTACCAGCAGAAGCGGCCGAGCGGCGTTTCAGACATCGCCTGCCTCCTGAGAGATGTCGGGTGGAACTGCGGCCGGGTCGTACCCGGCAGGGAAGAGATGCCGGCCCGTACGGCGGAATCCCGATGCCGGTTTCGCGCGCGCCGGCATGGACGCCGCATGAGGGCGGGCGTCGGTCAGCGGTCAGTCATCCTCGGCAAGGTCATCGAGGAAGGGCGACTTCTTCTTCGGCGGACGACGAATGTCTCCGAAGGGGGACACCCCGGGCGCGTCTCCCGCTCGCCCCGCGTGGCCCGCCACCCTCGTGCCGGTGCCGAGGATCGTCTGAAGCTCGCGCTCGCTGAGTTCGAAGGGGTCGTCGCCCGCGTAGAGCGGCGGCCGGGCCCGGCGGGGGGCACGTGGATTTCCCGGTACCGGTTCGAAGCGCCACTCGTGCTTCGAGGAGACGCGCACTTCCCAGCGCGTCCCGTCCCGGTCGGCGAACCTACGGTGGCTCAATAGCTCTTGTCGGCGATGAGCCGCTTCACCCACGGGGCGGCGAGCAACCCCACGATGCCTACGACCCCGATGGTCATGGCGATGTTCTGGAAGAGCGGTGCCGGCGCGAGGTCCGCCAGCCGCCCGGCCACCAGCCCGGCGAACAGGTTGCCCAGCGCCGCACCGACGAACCACACCCCCATCATCTGACCGACTCGGTTCGCAGGCGAGAGCTTCGTGATGGCGGACAGGCCGATCGGCGAGATGCAGAGTTCCCCGACGGTGTGGAAGAAGTACGTCACCACCAGCCACGAGGGACTCACGAGGTTGTCGGCGGAGGCGTTGGCCGCGCCCCAGGCCAGCACGAAGAACCCGATGGCCAGCCCGACCAGCCCCATCCCCGCCTTCATCGGAATCGACGGGTTGCGGTTGCGCCGTTCCAGCCACACCCACAGCGAACCGAAGACGGGTGCGAGCAGGATGATGAAGAATGAGTTCACCGACTGCAGGAAGCCCGCAGGCATGAGCCAGCCGAAGATGTTGCGGTCGGTGTAGTCACGGCCGAAGAGGTTGAGCGAGGATCCGGCCTGCTCGAAGCCCGACCAGAAGACGGCGATCAGCAGGAAGAGCCAGAAGATCACGCCCAGACGCCGGTTCTCTTCCCGCGAGTGGCCTCCCAGCGTCCACAGGTAGACGAAATAGGCCGCAATGATCACTGCCACGCCGTACCCCAGAACCGTCGCGATTCCCGTCAGGGTGACGGGGATCACCCCGCTCGAGACCAGGTAGGCGAAGGCCGCGACCGCCAGGGCCGCGGCGAAGAAGGTGCCGAAGAATCTGCGCGACCGGGCCGCCAGCCGTGCCGCGCTGTCGGATGTCTTCAGGAGACCCGCGTCGCCCAGCAAGTGGGCGCTGCCCCGGTACTGGATCAAGCCCAGAACCATGCCCACGCCGGCCGCCCCGAAGCCCCAATGCCAGTTGAAGCTCTCCGCGAGGAAGCTCGTCACCAGCGGTCCGAGCAGCGCCCCGAGGTTGATCCCCATGTAGAAGATGGAGAAGCCCGCGTCCCGCCTCGCGCCCCCTTCGGGATAGAGGTCGCCCACGACGGTGCTGACGTTGGGCTTGAGCAGTCCCGTTCCGAGGATGACGAAGACGAGTCCCAGGAAGAAGGCGAAGGTGCTCGGCACCGCCATCGTGAAGTGGCCGAGGGCGATGATCCAGCCTCCGACCCAGATGGCCTTTCGCTGCCCCCAGAGGTTGTCGGCGACCCAGCCGCCGGGGAGCGCCATGATGTAGACCAAGCTCGTGTACAGCCCGTAGATCGCCGCGGCGGTCCCCACATCCAGCCCCATGCCGGGGTTGGCGACCTCGGATCCGTCGCCCCGCAGGATCACGTTCGTCGTCGCCGTCGTCATGTAGAGCGCGAGCAGCGCCCGCATCCCGTAGTAGGAGAAGCGCTCCCACATCTCCGTGAAGAAGAGCGTGGAGAGCCCGGGGGGATGCCCGAAGAATCCGCGCCCGGAGGCTGCGTGGGAGGCGGACGGCGTCGTGGATTTGCTCAGTGGTCCGTACTCCTTGCTGGGAACACGCTCTGGCAGCGCAGGAAACCCGGGCAGGGGCGGCTCCGCACGGCGAACCCGGCCTCATGGATCGGGACTCGAAGGTAGCATAGCGCCGTCCGCGTCAACGACCAATCCTCGCTGCCGATGTCCTGTTCCCGTCCTTTCGAATGAGGATCGCCGTCCCTGCCAGCGCGATCATGGCGAACGAGAACCACTGGATCGCGTAGGAGAGATGCGGCCCCGAATCCGTCTCGATCTCCCTGGCGGGGCGGAGTGCGGCGCCCGGAGACGGATCGTCCGCCCGCAGCACATGGGGGGAGGGGTCGAGGGTGGACTCCTCCCGGATCAGGGCGAGGTCGAGGCCCGCGATGGCCAGGTGCCGTGCACCGCCGATCTCGACCTGGAGGGGTTGGCCGCCCCGCCCGTCGCGGGAGGAGACGAAGACGCCGTCGACCCGCGCCGGGGCGCCGGCGTCCAGGCTGGCCGCTGGCGGATCGGTCCAGCCGGCCGACAGGTCGGGGCGCAGGCCGTCCGGCGCGGGCAGCCAGCCGCGGAGGACCATCACGGTCTGCGCGGAGTCACCGCCCACGAGGAGCGGGGTCAGCACCTCCGCGCCGGCTCGCCCGTCCAGGGTGCGGCTCCTGATGACGACCTCGCCGGCCCGGTCCCACCGGCCGCTCAGCCGCGCGCGGCGGCCGAGCAGGCCGGCCGTGTCGGGCGGCACGTCGCCGGGGCCGCTCCACTCCAGCACGGGGGCCTCGGCGCGGACTGCGCGCTCACGCACGCCGGCGCTCCGCTCGCCATGCCGGTCGAGTTGCCAGAACCCGAGGCGGACGAAGAGCGCGCTCAGGCCGATTGCGACGACCCAGAGGACGATCTTGCGGGTGGACGTCATGGAGAGTCGAGTCTACGGGGTCCCCCGCCCGGGCGCAGCCGGTCCCGGCGACCACGCGCCCCGCCCGGCAATGCCGCGGCGCTCCCGGCTTCTTGCCGGGCCGCGGCTGGTTTGCCGATCTTCCCGCTCCCGTATCGGCGGCCGACGCCGCCCCCCGAATCCACCGGAAGGACGCCGAATGATCTTCCACAGCCCGCATCCACCGATCACCGTCCCGGCGCAGTCCTTCTCCGAATATCTCCTGGGTTCCCTCGGGGATCGCCGGGACAGACCCGCGTTCATCGAAGGACCGAGCGGCCGGGTGGTGACGTACGGGCAACTCCGGGATCAGGCGCGCGCCGCCGCGCGGGGCCTCGCGGCCCGCGGGCTGGGGCGCGGAGGCGTCGTGGCCATCTGCAGCCCGAACCTGCCCGAGTACGCGACGGCGTTCCTCGCGACCGGCATGGCCGGCGGCTGCAGCACGACGCTGAACCCTCTCAGCACCGACGACGAACTTGTCTCCCAACTGAACGATTCCGGCGCCCGCTGGTTCATCACCGTCCCGCCGCTCCTCGACAGGGCCACAGCGGTCGCGGCGCGAACGGGGATCGAAGAGATCTTCGTGTTCGGCGAGGCCGAGGGCGCCACCGCCTTCGCCGACCTCATCGCAGACGGGATGCAGGACGGGATGAGGGCGGATGCGGAACCGGCGGGCATCGGCGATCCCGCCGAGGATCTCCTCACACTCCCGTACTCGAGCGGCACGACGGGCGTGTCCAAGGGCGTGATGCTCACGCACACGAACCTCGTCGCGAACATCGAACAGTTCAGCGCCGTCGGACTCGTGGACGCCGACGACGTCGTGCTCGCCGTCCTCCCCTTCTTCCACATCTACGGTATGGTCGTGGTCATGAGCGGCGCCCTGAGAGCGGGGGCGACCGTCGTCACCATGCCCCGCTTCGATCTCGAGGAGTTCCTGGGGGCGATTCAGCGATACCGGGCCACGAGCCTCTACCTCGTTCCGCCGATCGTGCTCGGCCTCGCCAAGCACCCCGCGGTCGACGGCTACGACCTCTCGTCCGTGAACTGGATCATGTCCGGGGCGGCTCCGCTGGGAGAGGAAATCGCCCTCGCCTGCCAGGCGCGGATCGGGTGCCGCGTGTTCCAGGGCTACGGCCTCACCGAGGCGAGTCCCGTCACCCACGTCTGTTTCGGGGAGAACGTGGACGTGGACAAGATCGGGACGATCGGGCCGACGATCCCGAGCACCGAGATGATGATCGTCGATCTCGAGTCCGGGGAGGCGCTGGGACCCGGCGGGGAAGGGGAGGTGTGGGTCCGCGGCCCGCAGGTGATGAAGGGATATCTCGGGAACCCCGAGGCAACGGCGGCGACGGTCGATGCCGAGGGCTGGCTCCACACGGGGGATGTGGGACGCGCCGACGAAGATGGGTATGTGACGATCGTGGACCGCGCCAAGGAACTCATCAAGTACAAGGGTTACCAGGTGGCCCCCGCCGAACTCGAGGACCTTCTCCTCGCCCATCCGGCCGTGGCCGATGTCGCCGTCATTCCGGTGACGGATGAGGAGGCGGGCGAGATCCCGAAGGCGTGCGTGGTGCGGGCGGGAGACGTGAGCGGCGAGGAAATCATGCGGTACGTGGCGGAGCGCGTGGCCCCGCAGAAGAAGATCCGTGCCGTGGAGTTCCTCGAGGAGATTCCGAAGTCGGCGTCGGGCAAGATCCTCCGGCGGTTCCTGGTGGCGCGCGAGCGGGCGGCGGCGTCGTGAGCGAGTCGCTGCAGGAGAGGTACGCGCGCGAGTCGATCTGTTTCGGCTGCGGTCCGGCGAACCCGGAAGGGCTCCGGCTGTGCAGCTTCCCGGCGGCGGAGGGCGGCCACGATCCGGACGGCAGCTACGAGGTGATCGCGGAATGGACGCCGGGGCCGAATCACCGGTCGTTCCCGGGAATCCTCAACGGAGGGATCATCGGGACGCTGCTCGACTGCCAGTGCAACTGGTGCGCCGCGCACTATTTCATGCGTACGCGCGGCCTGGACCATCCGCCCGTCACCGTGACGGCCGAATACTCGATCCGGCTCCGGAAGCCGACGCCCTCCGACGCACCGGTGCAACTCCGGGCGCGGATCGTCGAGGCGGGTGAGCGCAAGGTCGTCGTCGAGGCCGAACTGCTTTCCGGAGGCGAGCGCACGGCCACCTGCTCGGGGACGTTCGTGGCCATCGGAGAAAGGCACCTGGCACATGGAACCCGCTAGCACCCTCGCTCGCACGCTCGCCCCGCGCGGTCCCGGCTTCCACGGCTTCGTCCCCCGGAGCCTCGTCGCCCGCGGCCTCGTCGTTCGCCACCTCATCGTGTGGGGTCTCGCGTTCGCCTGGGGCGCCTCGTCGGCGGCACGGCTCTCCGCCCAGACGGGGGAGGGCGGGGCGGCGGCGTTCGAGGTGTGGGAGGCGTCGATCCCCGAGCTTCAGGCCGCGCTCGAATCGGGTGTCGCGACCTCCGCCGACCTGGTCGACGCCTACCTCGCCCGGATCGCGGCGTACGACCCGGCGGGGCCGACGCTCAACGCGATCGTTCGCCTCCATCCGACTGCGAGGGAACAAGCGCGGCGGCTCGACGCGGAGCGCGCATCGGGGCGTGTGAGAGGGCCGCTGCACGGGATCCCGATCCTCCTCAAGGACAACTACGACACCTTCGACATGCCCACGACCGGGTCGACGTTGGCGCTGGCGGGGTCGGTGCCGCCGGATGACGCATTCCAGGTGCAGAAGCTGCGCGAGGCGGGGGCGATCATCCTCGCGAAGACGAACCTGCACGAACTGGCGGCGGGGATCACGAGCATCAGCTCGCTCGGCGGGCAGACGCGGAACCCGTACGATCCGGCGAGGAACCCCGGCGGCTCTTCCGGGGGGACGGGCGCGGCGGTCGCGGCGAGCTTCGGCGCCGTGGGCTGGGGGTCCGACACGTGCGGGTCGATCCGCATCCCGTCATCGGTCCACAACCTCGTCGGGCTGCGGCCGACGAAGGGGCTGTCGAGCATCGACGGGCTCATCCCCCTCTCGCACACGCAGGATACGGGCGGCCCGCTGGCGCGCTCGGTGGTGGATCTCGCGCTCGCCCTCGACGCGACGGTCGGCGCGGATGCCGCGGATCCGGCGACGGAGGCGATGCGGGACCGCGAGCCGGTCGGCTTCCGCGCCGCGCTCGACGCGGAGGCGCTCGACGGAGCCCGGATCGGCGCATTGACGGAGTGGCTGTCGGATTCGGGCGCGGAAGCTCCGGTCACGGCGTCCGTCCGCGCCGCCCTCGATGCGATGGCCGCGGCGGGGGCGGAAATCGTCGATGTGGAGATCCCGGACCAGGACTCGCTGCTCGCGAACACGAGCGTGATCGGGCACGAGTTCGCCGTGGATCTCGCCGCGTATCTGGAAGCGGCCGGCGGTGCGCCCGTGGCCTCGCTCGGGGAAATCGTGGAGCGGGGGCTGCACCACGAGCAGCTCGACGGCACCTTCCGGCGGCGCAGCGAGGCGGGGCCGCGCGATGAAGCGGCCTACGCCGAGGCGCTGGAACGGCAGGCCGCGCTGCGGGAAGCGATCGTGGCGTTCATGGACGAAGAGCGGCTCGACGCGATCGCCTATCCGACGCTGCGGCGCGATCCCGCGCGGATCGGCTCGCCGCCGGTCGGAGGGACGTGCCAGCTCGCCGCGCACAGCGGGCTCCCGGCGATCAGCGCGCCCGCGGGGTTCACGCGGACCGGGATGCCGACCGGCGTCGAGCTGATCGGCCGCCCGTTCGACGATGCCCGTCTGGTCTCGTTCGCGTACGCGCTCGAACGGGCGATCGAGCCGCGCCGCGCACCTCACCGCACGCCCCCGCTCGTGGACGGCCGCGCGCCGGAACCGCTCCGCTTCAGCGTCGCCGGCGACGGCGGATGGGCCGGGCGGCCCGCCGCCCCTCGGCTCCAGGGCAGCTTCAGCCTCGACCTCCCGCGCGGCACCCTCCGGTACCTCATCTCCACGTCCGCCCTCGGGCCGGCGGACGTCCACGCGATCGTGCTCCAGCGCCGCGGCAGCGGGACGCGGCCGAACGCGATCGTGCGCCGTCTCTCCGGTCCGGGCCGCGGGTCGGCCGAAGGGACCCTGGCGCTGAGCGCCGGCGAACTGGATGACCTGCTCGCCGGGCGGATCGAACTCGCGCTCTACACCGCCGGCCGCCCACTTGGCGCCGTCCGACTCGCCCTCACGCCAGAGGGCTGACACCCCAGCCTCGACGCGGTTGACCCGGTGCCGAACCACGATCCCGGGTCGGCTCAACGGGGTAGTCCGTATCGGCCGAGTGACCGATGCCGCAGTCGATGCGTCTACCGCTCGACGCATTGAAATTACGCATCCCCTTCGGGATCGAAACATCGAAATATCGAGTCAGGAGATTGACGGAGATGAAGCTACGGAGCACCTGGACCATGGCGGCCCTCATGACCGTGGCCATCGCCTCCGCAGGGTGCGGAGACAGTCCGACCGAGCCGGGGGAGAGCGGCACGCAGGACCAGTTGTCGGAGACCGGGAGGGAGAGCCGCAGCGGCGTCGAGTCCGACCGGCAGTTGCGGCTGGCGCTGTCCACGGGCGAAGAGTCGCCGGAGGCCGCGACGCCCATCGTCCTCGACCTTACCGGCACGAACGATGGTCAGTCCACGCTCGTCCTCGGTTTTTCCGACGCCCAGCGCTACGACTTCGAGGTGATCTCGGAGGACGGGACCGTCGTCTGGCATTGGGCGGAGGGTAGGTTCTTCGCCCAGGTGCTGGGAGGCGAGACGCTCGAACCCGGCGCCTCGCTGCGCTGGACCGGGAGAATTGAAGCCGGACTGCCGGCCGGCGTCTACCGCGTCGTCGCCACCCTCACGACGGTGGAGCCTCACGCCATCGAGGCCACGCTCACCGTTCTTCCCCGGGGCTAGCGGTCTGCGGGCGGTGGAGGGCGGGGCGCTACGAGATGGATCCGGAGCCGTAGGCGCCCAGGAGCAGCGCTTCTTGCTCAAAGCGTTCCGGGCGATACGGCTCCAGGTCG
Source organism: Gemmatimonadota bacterium (assembly GCA_022826685.1). Lineage (GTDB taxonomy): Bacteria > Gemmatimonadota > Gemmatimonadetes > Palauibacterales > Palauibacteraceae > Palauibacter. Next base: position 23,934 of record JAJDUL010000014.1, read on the forward strand.
ACGTCCGGCGCCTCGCCCAGCAGGGACTGCGCGACGCAGCGTCCGATCGCCGGGGCCATCTTGAACCCGTGCCCCGAGAAGCCGTAGGCGAGGTACAGACCGGGCAGGCTGGGCGCCGGACCCAACACGGGATTCCAGTCCGGCGTGATGTCGTAGGGGCCCACCCATGAATCCGTGAGGGGCGCTCCCTCGAAGGCCGGCATGCGGGCTCCGATCTGTGCCTGCTGCAGGGAGACCAGATCCCGGGGGGCTGCGGCGGTCATTCGGTCGGGATCCTCCAGCGGGTCTCCGAAGTCTCCGGTCCCCACGAGCACGTCACCGCCGTCGGCAGGTCGAAAGTACATTTTGTTATCCACCGTAAGATCTTTGACTATGGGCAATTCAGGTCCATACGGCGCCACGCTTCCGAACGTCAGCACCACGTGTCGCGACACCTGCAGTCGGAGTGCTTCGGCATCGTCCGACAGACCGGAGTCCGCGTAGAGACCGCGAGTCCAGGGCCCGACCGCGCTCACGACACACTCGGCCTCCACGTCTCCGTCGGGCGTCGTCACGCCGGTAACGCGAGCCGCGGGCGGGCCGCTGGCCGGCGCGAGGCGCAGCCGCTCCACGGGTGTGTTCTCGAAGACGGCGACCCCGCGCCGCCGAGCGGCCGTCACGTATCCGTTCGTGGTGCCGACCGGATCGGCGTAGCCGGACGCGGGTTCCCAGCCGATCGCGGCGACGTCGCCCAACTCGAGCCAGGGGTGCCGCTCACGCGCCTCCGCGCGACCGATGGAAGACGTGTCCGCGCCCAGCGCCCGCTGCCGCGCGAGGTTGTCGGCCAGCTGGTCGGCGAACGCTCCGGGTCCCGAGAGGATCAGGTAGCCCGAGTTCACGAAGCCGCACTCCACGTCGCCTTCGCCGAGCGCCTCCCGGAAATCGCGGAACACGTCGAGGCTCCGGAGCGTGAGCGCAGTGTTGCTCGCCACAGAGTAGTGGCTGCGGATGATCGCGCACGACCGTCCCGTGCCCCCGCTGCACACCTCGCCCCGGTCGAGGAGCGCGACCGAGGCGTCCGACAGCTCCGCGAGGTGGAAGGCGACGGAGGCACCGACGACGCCCCCGCCCGCGATCACGAAGTCGTAACCGCTCCGCACCGATCGGCCTTCTCCGTCAGCGGGACGCTACGCCCGGGAGCCCCTCCGGCTCGTCGTCCCACCACCAGAGCGGGGCCAGCGGCCGCTGCCGGGGATGGATCTCGTCCAGCGTATCCGCGTTGTACAGGCGTCCGTTCAGCATCACCTGCTCGATGGCGTTCGTGTTGCGCAGGTCGTCGAGCGGGTTCGCGGTCAGGATCACGAGGTCGGCGAGCTTGCCCGCCTCGATCGAGCCAAGGTCCCGGTCGAGCCCGATCGCCTCGGCGCCGAAGATCGTCGCCGTGCGCAGCGCGTCGTGCTCGTCCATGTCGTCGGCGGCCATCGCCCACAGCTCCCAGTGGTAGCCGAGTCCCTGCAGCTGGCCGTGGCTCCCCACGCCCGCCTTGCCCCCCGCGTCGACGAGGTTCCTGACGAACTCCCCGTGCCGCTCGAATACGTGCTGGTCCTCGCGGAACCACTGCGCCCGGCGCAGCGTGCGCGAGTCCACCTCGTCGTGCGGGACGAAGCGGCGCAGCTTCGGATCGTCGTGCGGATTCTCGCGGGAATAGAAGTAGTTCTCCGCCCACGGGCCCCCGTACGACACGAGCAGCGTCGGCGTGTAGACCCGGCCCGTCTCGGCGAAGAGCCGCACGTAGTCGTCGTACACCGGGAAGATGGGGATGGAGTGCTCGAGCCCGGGATAGCCGTCGATCGTCTCCGTGAGGTTCTGCCGGAGATTGAGCGACCCCTCCGTCGTCGGCATGAGCCCGAGTTCGCGCGCCGCCATGATGATGTGCTGCCGCCCCTTCCTGGCGGCCGAGACGTACATCTTGATCGTCTTCGTGTCGAAGTAGTCCGCGTACCGGGAGAGGACGTTCATCGCCTCCTCCTCGGTGTCGATCCCGTCCTGCCAGAAGACGCCCGGCCCCGTGGAGTAGACGCGCGGTCCGAGAATGCTCCCGGCCCGGACCATGTCCGCGTAGGAGAGGACCTCCGTGTTCCCGGTCTGCGGGTCGCGGGTCGTCGTCACTCCGTACGCGAGGTTCGCGAGGTACGGCCATACGTCCGTCCGGTGGAGCTGGTCGCGGGCTCGCAGGTGCGCGTGCGTGTCCACGAAGCCCGGGACGACGGTCCGTCCGCTGACGTCGAAGACGACGGCATCGTCCGGAACCGCGACGGAGCCGCTCGCTCCCACCGCCTCGATGCGGTTGTCGCGGATCACGATGTCCGCGTTCTCGATGACCTCGTCACCGTTCATCGTGATCGCGCGCCCGCCGCGGAGGACCGCGACGCCGGTGGGGATGTCCCGCGGCGCTTCGATGAGGATCCGGTGTTCGACGGCGCGGTAGCCGTCGTCCTCCGCTTCGTCTTCGGTTTCTTCTTCTTCCTCCTCCTCGGCTCCCGCCCCGGCCTCCTCGTCGGCCTCTTCCTCGGCTTCGGCCGCCTCCACGCTGTCTTCGTACGCCCGCGCGGCATCGAGGTCGTAGGAGAAGTGGGCGTTGCCGAGCGAGAAGTGCACCGTGCGGCCGTCGCCGCTCCAGGCCGGGAACTCGCCGCCGATATCGGTGACGCGGCGCGCGGGGAAGGAGGCGTTGTCCGGGTTCGAGACGTTGATCGTCGGAATCACGCCGGCGCGCGGCACCGTCACGGTGTAGATCTCGCGCTGGATCTCCGCGAGCGCCTGGTCGCCGCGCGGCGCCATCTCGATGGTCGAGGGAGACAGGCCCTGCGTCGAGCCCTGAGGCGTAGGCCCGCGCACCTTCACATGCTCCTTCTCGTCCGTCCCATCCCATCGAATCGAGACCAGGGCGTCGGGGAAGCGGAAGAGGTGGATGCGGTCGTTCTCCTCCACGAAGTGGGGATTCGCCCGTCCGTCGGTGGGCGCGATGAGCGTGGCCGGCCCGCCATCGGAGCCATCCGGGTCGGCGGACACCCACACGATCTCGGTGCCCGGCGTGCCGCCCTCGCCCTGCGTCTCGTAGGCCCGCACGAGGCCGCGCACCGCCACGATCCGGCCGCCGGGACCCCAGGCCGGAGCGAAGTACGTTGCCGCGTCGCGCGTGAGTCGCACCGGATCGCCGTCCCCATCGGAGCGGGTCTTGTACAGGTGCCCCTCGGTCCCATCCCACGTCGAGTACGCGATCCAATCGCCGTCCGGCGACCAGGTCGCGAAGTGCTCCGACATGTCCGCGTCCGTGAGGCGCTCGGCGCTCGAGCCGTCGGCGTCCGACACCCAGAGGCGGTCGAGCGCGGTGAAGGCGAGCCGGTCGCCGGAGGGGGAGGGCGCCGCATCGCGGATCTGGCGCACGGTGAAGGTCGGCGTGTCCTCGATCGGATAGTCGAAGTCGACCCTCGGTCCCAGCGTGAGGTCGAACCGGACGCGGAAGGGGATCTCCTCCGCGTCGCCACCCTCGACCGGAAGCTTCCAGATCTTCCCGCCGTAGGAGGCGAGGAGGTGTCGGGAATCCGGCGTGAACGACATGCCGGGGAGCGCGTCCAGCGTGGCCCGCGACTCCTGGTCGTCGTGCTGCACGGGATAGGCGAGCCAGCGCTCGTCGCCGCTCTCGAGGTCGCGGATCATGAGCCCCGTGTGTGCGTCGTGGCGCGTGCCGAACACGAGCCAGCGGCCGTCGGGCGAGAGCACGGGCCGGATCGCCGAGCCGTATCGCGAGGAGCGGGTGTATCGTTCGCCCGACTCGCGGTCGTACGCCTCGAGCTGGTACTGCGGAAACTGCGCGTTGTACGTCCAGTCCCCGGTCCGGCGCGCGTACCAAATGTAGCGGCCGTCGGAGGAGACGGCGGCCCCGAGCATCTTCAGGTTGTCCGGTTCCGAGACGAGCTGGATGCCGCTCCCGCCGTCCACGTGGAACAGCTTGAGCTTCGGCAGGCCGCCCCCGCGGAAGCCGCCCATCGACGCGACGACGTAGTCCCCGTCCGGAAGCCACTCGGGAGACTCGGCGCGATTGGCGGAACCCTTCGAGATCTGCGTCGTGTCGGAGCCGTCGAGGGAGCGGATCCAGATGTTCTGCCCGCCGTCATGGTCGGACGTGTAGACGATCCGCGTGCCATCGGGGGAGAAGCGAGGCTGGGCGTCGAAGTCCATGCCCGACGTGAGTTGCGTCGCATCTCCGCCGCCGATGGGGATCGTGAAGAGATCGCCGAGGTAGTCGAAGACGATCGTCTCGCCGTCCGGGCTCACGTCGAGAGAGATCCAGCTCCCCACCGTCATGTCCATCGGCACCGTGCGGTCGACGGGAAGCGGGAGGTTCTCGTTCTCCGGCTCCCCGTCTCCGTTCGAGGCCTGCTGGGCGGCCGCCGCGCCTGCGGTAGCGACCGGGAGCGCAAGCGAAAGGGCGTACGGGGTGACGGCGAGCATCAGGCGGTTCACGAACGAAGACTGTTTCGTCGGATTCATCGGACGGCTCCTCGAAGTGTGATGTTCCCGCGGAAACGTCGCTGCGGTCGGGGGGTGTCGCAATTTGCGCGCGGTCCCCGCGTGGCGCACTCTCCGGCCCATGACACACCGAACAGATTCGGCGTCGGCATCGGCTCCGGCGCCGCTCTCCGTGCTCGCCATCGCCGGCAGCTGCCGGCGGCGGTCGTTCAACCGGGCGCTCCTGCGGGCCGCGATCGCGCGGACTCCGGCAGACGTCGAGACCCGGGAGTTCGATCCGTCCCGCCTCCCGTTCTATGACGGAGACGTGGAGGCCGCGGGCGATCCCGATGTGGTCGCGGAGTTCAAGTCCGCCGTGCACGCCGCCGACCTGGTCCTGCTGGTCACGCCCGAGTACAACGGAGGCCTGCCGGCCGTGCTCAAGAACGCCGTCGACTGGGGGTCGCGACCGCCCCGCCCTCAGGCGTGGGACGGGAAGCCCGTCGCGATCATGGGGGTGACGCCCGGCCGCCTGGGGACGGCGCTGGCCCAGCGCTCGCTGCGCGAATCGCTCGCGGGGCTGAACGCCCATGTGATGCCGCAGCCGCGCGTCCTGCTGTCGGGGGCGGGCGCGGTGTTCGACGAGGACCTCGAGCTGGCGGACGGAACGACCGGGAAGCACCTCGACAGATTCATGTCCGCCGCCGCAGAATGGGCGTACCGATTCCGATAGACCTTTCAGGAAGACGGGAGCGAGGGTTCTTGTCCGACGCTAACGGCGCCTGCGTCATCTTCGAGAAGCTCGCGCCCGATGTCCGGGTGCCGGCCCGGGCTACGGAGCAGTCGGCCGGCTACGACATCCGGGCGCACCTGACGTGCGGCCCTGTCCGAGTCCACCGAAGCACGAGCCGTGAAACCACCCCCGTGCACCCGACGCGCGGAGAGGAGGGTCGGCTGTCGATCGAACTCGAGGCCGGCGACCGTGCGCTCGTGCCGACGGGCTTCCGCGCCCGCCTGCCGGACGGCTATGAGGCGCAGATCCGCATGCGGTCGTCGCTCGCGTGGAAGCGCGGGCTCACGGTGCCCAACGCGCCCGGTACCGTGGACGCGGACTATCCGGACGAGTGGTTCGTCCTCGTCCTGAACTCGGCGCCGCACCCCATTCGGATCGAACACGGCGAACGGATCGCCCAGGTCGTCCTCCACAAGTACGAGGTCGCGCGCTGGGAGGAGGGGTCGGTCGCGATCTCGACGGATCGCGCCGGCGGACTCGGCAGCACCGGCCAACGATAAGGAGAAGACACGATGCCCGAACTGCAGGAATGGCTCCTCGCCATCCCCGTCCTGATCACGCTGCTCGTCATCTTCCTCGTCGAAGTCACCGGCTCGTCCAGGCGCTGAAACGCCCGACGTGGACGAGGAAGCGACCGCGGCGCTAGCCGAACGGCTCCGGGCGGGGGCGCTCGACCGGTTCCGTTTCCTCCATGCGGTCGACCTCTATCGTGTCCGCGTTCGGGCAGGCGACGGAACGCGACGCGGCCCCTTCCACGATGAAGTGATCCCCGGTCCCGGCGTCTCCCAGGTCGCCGGCCAGCGTGTAGAAGTACCCGTCCCGATCCTGGAACGTCACGCAGCCGTTCTCCTGCCCGGCGATCGTGCCCGTGCGCTGAATCCGGCCGTCCGCATCCGTCACGTGGAACGGATCGGAGAGCCCCGTCGGCGCGAAGTTCCCGTTGAAGATGATGAAGACGACCGCGCGGTCCCACGTCGCCGTCTCCGGCACGTTCACGGTGGCTCCGATCTCGCCGAATTCACCCTGATCGCCGGTCCCGAGTTCCTCGAAGCCCGTGCCGATGGCGCCCAGGCCGACGACGACCCTCGCCTGGAGCGGGATGTTCTCGGTGTAGAGGCTGACCGCGGTGCCCGGCGGCCCGATGCGCGGCTCCATCGTCTGGATCTGGCGCAGCGAGTCGGGCGTGGCGGGGTTGGGGTGTGCCTGGGCGAACCCGGCGCCGGCGGTCAACAGCAGCAGCGGCACCGTGGCGAAGCCTGGCAGGAAGCGTCGTTTCGGGCATCGGTTCATGGCGGCCTCCCGGCGAAGTCCCTGACCCATGCTGGGCCCGCCGCCGCGTGGTTCGCAAGGCGAGACGACCCGGTGGGCGAGCGATACCGGACCCGGCCCGGCTGCCCCGCCCGCCGCCGAGGCGTTAGCTTTCGGGCCCCGCCGAACGCGCCGGGGTGGCGGAATTGGCAGACGCATCGGACTTAAAATCCGAAGGGGTCCATCCCCGTGTGGGTTCGAGCCCCACCCCCGGCATGTGGCTTCGATGGTCGAAGGGGGTGCGGAGGGTCAAGCCCCCCGCACCCCCTTCCTTCGCCACCGAACTTGCGGCCCCCGGCTCGGAGGCGCCCAGGGCTAGAACGGGTTGAAGTCCCAGCGCATGCGGGCGAGCACCACGCGGCCGATCGCCGGCGCCCCCAGCATGCTCTGGTACGCCTTGTCGAAGACGTTGGACACGTCCACCTGGAACCAGAGGTCCTCGTACCCCGGGATGCGGAACCCGAGATTCGCGTCCAGCGTCGTGATCGCGGCGAGATCGCCCACCCAGGGGCCCGAATTGAACGGAAAGCCGTTCTGCGCCCGGAATCGCAGGCCCCCGTTGACCCCCGAATCGTCGTTCCGGTACGTGAGCGACGCGGTCCCGCGGACGGTCGGCGTGTTCAGCGACACCTCGCTCAGAAGTTCGCCCGCGGTCTCGAAGGTGTTCCGGTCGATGAACGAGAGGGATGTGGCCATCTCCAGCTGATCGCTCAGGAGGAAACCGGCGCCCAACTCGCCCCCCATCACGTCGAACCCGCCGGCATCCTGGTATCCGAGCGCCATCGCCGAGGCGGTGCCTCCGACGCTCGTCGGAGTCACGGTCCCAAGGGGAATCTTCGCTGCCTCGGTGGCAATGAGTTGCGCTGTCCCCAAGGCTGCGGCTTCGTTCGGGAACGCCACGCCGACGAGCTGTCGGAACACGCCCGACAGATACGTCCCCAGTTGCGGGCCGTTGAGGAAGACGTGCGGCGAGAGCAGCCGGAGGGGCGCGATGTAGCTGTCGTAGCGGGTGAACCAGGCGTTGGCGCCGACGGAGACGTTGTCCCCGAATACTCCCTTGTACCCGAACTCGAACGTGTTGCTGACCGTCGGCCCCAGCGCCGCGATGTCCTGGAGGTTCGCGAGGTCCACCGCCTCGCAGAACGGGGGCGCCACGCAGCCCGGCGGCGGCGCGGCACCACCCGCGACCTCCGTGTCGAGCAGCAGCGCCAGGACGCCCACCTGGTCCGCCGACGGGACAGGGATCAAAGGCGCCAGCGGAGCCAGGTCCGGATAGGCGGCGCCGAGAAGACCCACCGCGGTGGACCACAACTGGGCCGTCGTGGTCGGCAGGAACTGCCGCGCACTTCCGCCGCTCAGCACGTTGAAGGGCGACATGTGCATGGGGATCCCGTTCTCCCGCATGTACGAGTAACCGTTGCCGCCGGAACCGGTGGCGCGCAGGTCGTAGAAGAACGGCGTGCCCGTGATGGGGATCGTTCCGCCCGAGATGTCCAGGAACTGGTTCGTGGACGTGGGCGTCGAGAACGCCCGGTTGAAGGTCAGCCGGAACGAGTTCGAGGCGTCCGGCTTGAAGACCAGGGCGGCGCGCGGCGAGAAGACGGGATCCGCGAGGTTGCTGTTGTAGTCGTACCTGAAGGCGCCGGTGAAGTCGAACTTCGGGCTCAGCGCCCATTCCCACTGGACGTAGCCGCCGACCTCGGTCGTCTCGTCGTCGTCCTCGAACACCCCGTTGATCGTCCCCTTGCTGTCCGGGTTCGTCCCGAGGTAGTCCACCCCGTAGATGAACCGGTGGGCAGATCCGATCCGCGACTGGTACTGGAGTTGCCCGACCAGAAGCGATGAGTTGTCGAAGAGCGGGCGCCCGTTACGGAGGAGGAAGGTCTCGTCGTTCGTGTTGTAGTTGTAGAAGAGCTGAGCGAACAGGTCCTTGTGCCGGAGCCGCGCCTGCCCGTAGGTGACGCCCCAGTTGGTGACGTTGGACGCGCCCAGCCCGGTGAGTTCCGTCGCCTGGGCGGCCACGTTCCGTCCGGCAGCCAGCACGAGCGACGTCCCCGGCGACGGCTCGAAGTCCATGCGTGCGTCCACGCCCCAGTTCCGGTGCCCGTCGTCGCGCCCCATCGCCGCATTGCGGGCGGACTGGGCCAGCACGCCCTGGTCCGCCGGATTCGTCAGGTCGAGCCCCGAAGTGAACGGTCCGCAGGCCGGGGAAGTGGGGTCGAACCCGGCCCCGATGCAGGCCTGCCCGGCACCCGCCACCTGTGCCTCGACGAGATCGGTGAAGGCGTATTCGGTCGCGTCGAAATACTGCCCGGAAATCTTGAACCCGAACTTGTCGCTCGGGGCTACCGCGATGCGCCCGTCGAACTGGAACAGCCCCGCGTCTCCACCCTGAATGGGACCGCTGCCGATCCCGCCATCGTCCCCCTGCTGACGGAGGCCGCCACCGACCGAGAACGTCGCCCCGGGCGAGCGGATGGGCGATTTCGTCATGTAGTGGACGACGCCCCCCGCCGCGTTCGGGCCGTAAAGGGCCGATCCCGGGCCCAGCACGGTCTCGACCCGCTCCATGTCGAGTTCCGACGTCGGGTTCAGGTAGAAGATGTTCACGCGGAGCGACGGCACGCGCGCGATCCGGTTGTCCGTCATGAACAGCGTTCGGCCGGAGAAGATGTTGTTGAAGCCGCGCAGCACCGCCGTGCGGCCGCGGATCCCGGTGCGGCCCACGTTTACGCCGGGTTGCTGCTCCACGTGTTCCACGGGAGACGTGACCTGCCGTTCCTCGAGGTCGCGCGTTGATACGACCTCCACGGCGGCGGGCGCATCGAGCGCCTTCTCGAAGGTACGGGAGGCCGTCACGGTAAGCGGGTTGATCTCGTAGGCCCGCTCCTCCATGGTCGCCGATACCGTCGTCGTCTGTCCCGACGTCACGGACTGCGATTCCATGACGACGGTCGTCCAACCCGGCGAGACGAATCGAACCGAATAGGCACCGGCTGCAATGCCGTCGAGGACGTACGTGCCGCCCGGGCCGGTCGTCGTCCGCGCCGCTACCGCATCCTGGGCGTTTGCAGCCTCGACCAGCACAGCCGCCAGGGGTGCGCCCGTGGCCGCATCGGTGACCGTGCCCGCGATTCGCCCCTGGGCCAAGGCGGCGCCGGGAAGAGCCCCGAACGCGATGACCGCCCCCAAAAGAAAGGTTCCCCTGCTAGCATTCCGACCGAAACGAACTCCGAATCCCGTCATCGCGAGCGCCTCCCGCCCTTCGGTTGAACCTGCCGCATCCCTCGGGTGACAAGCTAAGCAGAACCCCGGTTTCTGTCAGCGCACACGGCCGAAGCGGACGTCGCGCGTGCGGCCGTTGGAGAGGTAGAAGCCGATCACCTGTCCGTTGCGGTCCCGCTCGAAGGCGAACGACATGCCGCCGCCCGAGAACTGATCCTCTTCGCCGGGTTCGAGTTCCGCGCGGTCGAGCCTGCGCTGGTGCAGGACGAGATCGCCATCTTCCACGGTGAAGGTGTAGAACGTCTCCAGTTCCTCGCTGAAGAAGCGACCGCCGAAGTCGCCGAGATCCTCCGCCGTCGGCTCCCAGGCCTCGGCCTCATCATCCTCCAGGCGGGTGGCGTGGTTGTCCCCGTTCTGGTGCAACGTGAGCCCCTCGATGTCGCCCTCCGGATCCCGCAGGAAGGTGACGGAAGCCTCGACCGCGAGCAGGCGGAAGGTCGAGTCGGAGGTCGGGACGATCTCGAGCCGCTGCTGTCCCGTCGCCTGCGTGTAGAAGGTGTCGTCCTCGCGCGTGAAGGTGAGGATGAAATTGGGCGCCGCGTCGAGCGCGTACCGGCCCGCGAACTCGTCGAAGGCCTCGGGGTCGAAATCTTCCGGATCGAAATCCCCGGACGCGTCGGCGGCGTCTTCCTCCTCTTCCATCGCGTCCCCGAAGAAGGCCGCGGCGAGTTCGTAGGCGACGCCGCTGTTGAACTGCGCGTGGTTGCTCTGCGTCGTGAGGCCGGCGTTGATCTCGGGGAAGTAGACGAACATCGAGCGGTGTGCGACGTCCGCGCCCCCGTGGCTCACCCGCTTCAGCCCGCGCTGCTCGTCGACGGAGAGCCCGTAGCCGTACCCCGTTTCCTCCCCGTCGCTGAGCACGAACGACGTCATCATCTCATCGATGCTCTCCCGCGTGCCGACGCGCGGGTTCGCGTAGTTCTCGGCCCACGTCTGCAGATCGCCGATCGTGCTGTAGATCGCCCCCGCGCCGACCGCGCCGCCGAGGTCGCCGATCTGGCGGTATCCGTCCGGGCCCGGGGTGTAGCCTTCGGACATGTTCGGGACGATGTGCCGTGTGGAGGGCCGCACCATGGTCCCGGTCATCCCCAGCGGTCCGAACACGTTCTCCTCCATGAAGACGTGGAAATCCTGCCCGGAGGTGCGCTCCACGATCACGGCCGCGAGGCCGAACGCCGTGTTGTTGTAGTTCCACTCGGCGCCGGGCTCGTTCTGGAGCGCCGGCTGCCGCTGGACGATGTCGACGAGTTCCGAGCGGTCGATCCAGTCCCCGTGGTCGAGGCGGCGGCCCGTCATCCGCAGCAGGTTCAGGAATTCGCGCAGTCCCGACGTGTGGGTGACCAGGTGCTTCACCTGGATCGTCTGATCGAACTCCGGGAGTTCGGGAATGTGCTTGCGGATGTCGTCCTCGAGGGAGAGGAGTCCGCGCTCCGCCTGCAGCATGACCGCGAAGGCGGTGAACTGCTTCGAGGTCGAGCCGATGTTCGTCCGCGTGTCCTCCTCGAAGGGGAGGCCGTAGGCGAGGTTCGCCATCCCGTACGTCTTCGAGAAAAGCGTGCGGCCGTCGCGCCACGCGCGGACCGCGCCGCCGGGGGAGTGGTGCCCGTCGAAGCGCGACATGATCTGGTCCGCGAGTTCCTCCGGATCCGTCGCGACGGGTTCGTGCCGCAGCAGCGTGACCTCGTAGCGCCCGCCGGCCTCGGCATCGTCTCCCGCGACGAACAGCTCCAGCGTGTGAACGCCCGCGCCGGAGGTCCGCCCGCCGAAGCGCTCGACGCCGCGTCCCAGCCCGCCGAAGCGGCCGACCTGCGTCCCTTCCGGGTCGAGGACGCGCGCGGTCACGTCGACGGAAATCTGGTCCACCTCGCCGAGGACGAAGTCGTTCTCGTCCGCCTCGATCGTGTAGCGCGCCGTGTCGCCGGCGGCGAGCGTGCCCTGCAACGTCCGGCCGACTTCGAGTTCCGTGCCCTGCGCCGCAATCTCCGCGGCCGCGAGAAGGGCGAGAAGTCCGGCGCAGAGTGCGGAACGGGACGAGTGGCGAGGATGGCGAGCGAAACGCGTGTTCATTGGGTAACTCCGGGGGCGGGTTCGATGGAGCGCGCGAGAGACGGTAAGAAGGCCGGACTCAAGCGGGCAACCGCACGACAACGTAAATACGGGGTCGATACGGGATCGATACGGCCGGCTGCCAATACCGGTTTCGACCTCCCCGGACATACAATCAGGCGCGTTAACGGCTCGACCCCGGACCACCCCAGATTGCGAAGGATCCGATGAAGGCAAGTCAGAAGGCACGCTCGTTCCCCCTCCTCACCGCCATGCTCCTCGCGGCCTCGTTCCGTCCCTCCTGGGCACAGGACGCGACCGGCACGCTCATGCTCGCCCAGCCCGCGGTGAGCGCCGACCGAATCGCGTTCGCCTACGCCGGGGACCTGTGGACCGCGGGAATCGATGGGAGTTCACCGCGCAGGCTGACCTCGCACCTCGGCGTCGAGTTCAATCCGCGCTTCTCGCCGGACGGGGAGTGGATCGCGTTCTCCGGAGAATACGACGGGAACACCGACGTCTTTCTCGTGCCCGCGGCGGGCGGCGTGCCCGAGCGGCTCACCTGGCACCCGGGAGCCGACCTCGTCCAGAGCTTCACGCCCGACGGATCGGCGGTGCTCTTCTTGTCCGGCCGCAACGCCTACACGGGCCGCCACGGGCAGCTGTTCACGGTCGCGACGAGTGGGGGACACCCCGAGCAATTGCCCATTCCGCACGCCTTCAAGGCGGCGTATTCGCCGGACGGCGCGAAGATCGCCTACACGCCGCTGTACGAAGCCTTCACCCAGTGGAAGCACTACCGGGGCGGGACGACGACGCGGATCTGGATCTACGACGTGGCGGACCATTCCGTCGTGCAGATTCCGCAGCCCGAGGGCCGCTCGAACGACACGGATCCGATGTGGATCGGGGACCGCGTCTACTTCCGTTCGGACCGCGACGGCGAGTTCAACGTCTACTCGTACGACGCGGGGACCGGGGACGTCTCGCGGGTCACCGCGCACGAGGACTTTCCGATCCTGAGCGCGTCCGCCGGCGCCGGCCGGATCGCCTACGAACAGGCGGGGCGGCTGCACCTGCTCGATCCCGGCTCGGGCGCAAGCGATCCGGTGCCGGTACGGATCGCGACGGATCTCCTCGAAGTGCGCGCCCGCTACGCCAGCGGCGAGAACTTCGTCCGCGACGCGAGCCTCTCTCCCTCCGGCGCCCGCGCCGCCTTCGAGTTCCGGGGCGAGATCGTCACGGTGCCGCGCGACAAGGGGGACGACCGCAACCTCACGCAATCGACCGCCGCCCACGAGCGGAGTCCCGCCTGGTCGCCGGACGGAGAATCGATCGCATGGTTCTCCGACGCCTCCGGCGAATACCGGCTGTACGTGGCTCCGCAGTCCGGCGCGGGGGAGGCGCGCAGCTACGATCCGGCTGGTGCCGGGTTCTACGTGGATCCGGTGTGGTCTCCCGACGGCACGAAGATCAGCTACACGGACAACTCGCGGGCCGTGTACTGGATCGACCTCGCGTCCGGGGACACCCATCGCGTGGACGCCGACGCGATGTACGGGCCGCTGCCCCCGCCCTCGCACGCCTGGTCGCCGGACTCCCGCTGGCTCGTCTACACGCGCAACAACGAGACCAACATCCGCACCGCCTACGTCCACCTGCTCGAGACGGGGGAGACGAGGGCCGTCACGGACGGACTCAGCGACATCTCCGAAGCCGTCTTCGACGCCGGCGGCAAGTACCTCTATCTCACCTCGTCCACCGACGCGGGCCCCGTCGTCCAGTGGTTCGCCCAGTCGAACAACGACTTCGAGATGACGAACGCGATCTATCTCGCGGTCCTCGAAAAGGGCACGCCGTCCCCGCTCGCGAGGGAGAGCGACGAGGAGGCGGGGGACGAGACGGAACCGGAGGCGGAGGGCGGGGACGATGCGGACGAGGTGACGGTCCGCATCGACTTCGACGGACTCGACCAGCGCATCCTCGCCCTGCCGCTGCCCAAAGCCGGCTACGCGAACCTGCAGCCCGGCGACCCGGGCCAGCTCTTCTACATCCGGAGCGCAACGGCGAGCGGGTTCGGAAGCCCCGGCTCGGGCCCCGGCCTTCGCCGCTTCTCCCTCGCCGACCGCGAAGAGGCGACCGTCGTGGACGGCACGCGCTTCTACGACCTGTCGGCGGACCGCGGGAGCGTGCTGTACGCGACGTCGGGCGGCTGGTTCATCGGCAACGCGGGCGGGACGGACATCGGATCCGGCGCGGATCGGCTCGGCGTCGCCGACGTGGAGGTGAGAATCGATCCGCGAGCGGAGTGGCGTCAGATCTACGATGAGGCCTGGCGGATCAACCGCGACTACTTCTACGACCCGAACATGCACGGCGCGGACTGGCCCGCCATGAAGGAAAAGTACGCCGTGTTCCTCCCCCACCTCACCTCACGGGCCGACCTGAACCGGCTCATGACGTGGCTCCATTCCGAGATCGCGGTGGGGCACCACCGAGGCGGGGGCGGCGACTTCCTGCACGAGACGGACAACGTGCCGGGCGGTCTGCTCGGCGCGGATTTCACCGTCGACCAGGGGCGGTACCGGTTCGAGAAGGTGTACGGCGGTCTCAACTGGAATCCGGGACTCCGATCCCCGCTCACGGAGCCGGGCGTCGAGGTCGAAGCGGGCGAATACCTGCTGGCGGTCGAAGGGGTCGCGCTCTCGGCGCCGGAGAACCTCTACGGCCGGTTCGAGAACACGGCCGGCCGGATCGTCTCGATCACCGTCGGTCCCTCGCCGGACGGCGTGGGGTCCCGCACGGTCGACGTCGTGCCGGTGGCGAACGAGGGAGCGCTACGGAACCGGGACTGGGTGGAGGGCAACCTCGCGCGGGTCGACGAAGCCACGGACGGGCGGGTCGCCTACGTGTACGTGCCCAACACGGCCGGCGCGGGACACGAGTACTTCAAGCGCTACTTCTTCCCGCAGACGAACCGGGAGGCCGTGATCATCGACGAGCGGCACAACGGGGGCGGCCAGATCGCGGACTACTACATCAACATCCTCCGGCGGCCCTACATGTCACACTGGGCGATGCGCTACGGGGCCGACCTCGTGACGCCGCAGGGCGCGATCCCGGGCCCGAAGGTGATGCTCATCGACGAGACCGCCGGTTCCGGCGGCGACATGCTGCCCTGGATGTTCCGCAAGCTCGACATGGGGACGCTCATCGGCCGCCGCACCTGGGGCGGGCTCGTCGGCGTCCTCGGCTTCCCGATTCTGATGGACGGCGGATCGATCACGGCGCCGAACCTCGCCATATGGACGGAGGATGGATTCATCGTGGAAAACGTGGGCGTGCCGCCGGACATCGAAGTGGAGCAGTGGCCGGCCGACGTGATCGCGGGCGTCGACCCGCAACTGGAGAAGGCGATCGAGGTCGTACTGGAGCAACTCGAGGCGTCACCGGTGGCGACGCCCGAGCGTCCGCCTTTCCCGATCCGCGTGCGACGCCCCTAGCAGACCGGATGCGACCGGCGGCGGCGCGGGTTCCGGCTCCGGAGCCCGCGCCTCGCCGCGGCCGCGGTCAGGTGCAGGTGGAGGGATCGACCGTGATCGTTACCGCCTCGGCGGTCAGCGAGTTACGGGTCAACCGCCAGTTGATCAACGCGTTCGCCCCCAGGCGACGCGTCTCGACGATGACCTTCTCGAGCGCTTCGCGGAAGGTTCCGACGCCGGCGCCGGTGATCGTCGCCTGGACCTGGCCGTGCTCCTCTTCCTTGGGACAGCGCTCCAGCTCCTGCCAGCTCGTTTCGCAGCGGACAAGACGCGAGTTCTGCATGTTGATCTGGTTGTCGTCGGCGCCGAAGCAGGCCCAGATGCGGTCATCGTCGCTGCCGCCGCTCCCGACGCCGGCGAGGGAGAACACCAGGTCCATTCGGGTGATCTCCTCCGTGAGATTGGCCGTTGCGGCGGCCCCGTCCGTGCCCATGAAGAGCGGCTGAACCGAGATCTCGACGCCGAGCGGCACGTAGCACAGCGTGTAGCCGCCGTCCAGCGCGGTCTGCCCCTCCATCTGCCCTTCCTCGCCGTCCTTCTCCCAGCTGGCGACGACGGTGGCGCTCGGCAGCCCCATCTGCGTGTCCGGGTCCGAGACGAGTCCCCACAGGGCGCCCGTCATGTCCGGCGAGTCCGGACACACCTCGTTGAGTTCCTGGGCGACGGCGGCCGCACCCGTGAAGACCAGCGCCAACGCACCCACCGCCATCCCCGAAGCGAATCTTCTCAGCGTCATCGTCTTTCTCTCCTGCAAGCAGCCTGCATCAGTTGCGCACCAGATGGCGCATCAATTACCGCGCGTGTACTTCGTGACTCCGCCCTCGGCGGCGGCCCGCGAGTTCGGTCCCTCCGCCGCATAAACGTTCCCGTCCGCATCGACCGCGACACCTTCGCCGGCCTCGCCCTGCGGATCGTCGGACTCGTGCGGCGGGATGAAGGCCGTGACCCGGTCCTCCGACGCGTGGCCGATCCGGACGCCGGTCAGCCAGTCGGCGTGCTGGTTCGGGTTCGACTCCGAGTCGATCGCGTACACGTTGTCCGCGTCGTCGATGAAGAGTCCGCTGACCCGGCCGAACTGGTAGTGGGTGTCGAGCAGGTTCCCTTCCTGGTCGAAGATCTGGATGCGGTGGTTCCCCCGGTCCGCGACGAAGAGGCGACCCCGCGAGTCCATCTCGAGTGCGTGCGGGGTCCGGAACTGTCCCGGTCCGTCGCCGATCACGCCCCACTCAAGGAGGTATTCGCCTTCGGGCGAGAACTTGATGATACGGCCGGTGGAGCCCTCCGGCGGGTTCGCGTTCTGCCCGCTGTGGCCGTCGGAGACGAAGATCGACCCATCCGGAGCCGTGATCACGTCGCACGGCTCGTTGAAGTAGGTGCCGGGCTCGCTGTTCCGGACGCCCATCTCTCCGAGCATCATGAGCACCTCGCCCTCCGGCGAGAACTTCACGACGATATGCCCCTTGTCTTCCGTCCCCTGGGAGTCCGTGATCCAGACGTTCCCGTCGTCGTCCACGTGGATCCCGTGCGGAAGGACGAAGAGGCCGGCCCCGAAGCTGGCCAGGATCTCGCCCGTCTCGCGGTGGAACTTGAAGACGGGGTCGACGAGGTTCTCCGCGCACCCGCCGGCGAGCGCGATCCCGCCACAGCGGTCGTAGGCCCAGATATGCCCGTCGATGGGGTCGATGTCGATGCCGGCCGTGGACCCCCACGCGCGGCCATCCGGGAGCGGCGCCCAGTTCTTGATGACGTTGGGCGTGGGGTTCGGGAGACCCGCCGCCGCCGGATCCGCGACCTCGGCCGAGTCCATCATCTCGTCGTCCGCCCCGCAGGCGGCGATGCCGAGGAACGCGGCCCCCAGTGCGGTGAGGTGTGCCAGTCCGGTTACGCGCAGCTTTTTCATGTCTCCCTCCGGCCGTTCGGTGTTGCGCAACCCGTACCCCGCCCTGCGTCGCCCCGCTGCTTGAAATGTGCCCCCGAACCGTCGATCTGGCCAGAGAATGGGCCGGGTCGCAGTTTCGATCCGACGCACGCGGAACGATCAACCCGGAGGTCGGTGCCGATGGCGAACTTCCCGAGAAGACGCGCGCTTCGTCGCGCCGAACGAAATCCCCGTTGCGGGGGCCGTGTCGTAAGCGCCCTCGTGGCCCTGGCGCTGGGGACGTTTGCCGCCTGCGCGCCGGACGACGGTATCCCGCGAACGGCCTCGGGACATCCCGACTTCAACGGCATCTGGTCCGCGCTCGGAAACGCGTACTGGGACATCGAACCGCACATGGCGCGTCCCGCGCTCGCGATGCAGGAAGGCCCCGTCGTGCCCGTCCCCGCCAGCGAGGTCGTCGCGCTCGGCGCCGTGGGGTCCGTGCCGTCGGGCCAGGGCATCGTCGTGGGCGGGAGCATCCCCTACCTCCCGGAAGCGCTGGAACGGCGCGACGAGAACCGCGAGCGCTGGCTCGAGCGCGACCCGGAGATCCGCTGCTACCTGCCCGGCGTCCCGCGCGCGAACTACATGCATCTCCCGTTCCAGATCTTCCAGAGCGAGTCGAAGTTCTTCATCGCCTACGAGTACGCCGGCGCGGTGCGCGACATCTATCTCGAGGATCCCGGTCCGCCGCAGGTGGATTCCTGGATGGGCCAGTCGGTCGGACGCTGGGAGGAGGACACCTTCGTCGTCACCGTGAACGGGTTCAACGGCCAGACCTGGTTCGACCGCGCAGGGAACCATCACAGCTACCGGCTCGTGGTCACGGAGCGGTGGACGATGCTCGGGCCCGACCATCTCATGTACGAGGCCACGATGGAGGATCCGGAGACGTTCTCGGAGCCGTGGACGATCCGCCTGCCGCTCTACCGAAACGTCGATCCCGACGCGCGGCTGGGGCAGTTCAAGTGCGTCCCCTTCGTGGAGGAGCTGATGTACGGCCACCTCCGGAAGAACCCGATCCGGTAGCCGGGGCCGGGACGCGCCGATGAGATTCGCGAGTCGTGGACGGCGCCCGCGAGGATTCCCCGCCGTCCTCCTGCTCGGGGCCGGACTCGGAGCCGCCTCTCTCACCGCCTGTGACGGGGCCGGCGGCGCTGCCGAGCGAGACGGGGACAGGTGGATCATCCCGAGGACCGCCGACGGGCATCCGGATCTGCAGGGTGACTGGACGAACGGCACGATGACGCCGCTCCAGCGGCCCGAGGGCGAGGCGCTCGTGCTCACTGCGGAGGAGGTCGCGGTCCGCGAGGGACGGCGCCAGGAGTACATCGACGACCGCAACGCGCCCAGCGACCCCGACCGCGAAGCGCCCCCCGTTGGAGGTGATGGGTCCACGGGCCCGGCCGGCGGCGTGGGCGGCTATAACTACTTCTGGATCGACGCGGGCGACCGCGTCGCCGTGTTCAACGGCGAGCCCCGAAGCTCGCTCATCACGCGCCCGGAAGACGGCCGCGTTCCCGGCCTCACGCCCGAGGGACGGCGGCGCCGGCTGCAGGCCTACGGCCGGCTGGCGGGCGGGTTCGACAACCCGGAGAACCGCCCCATCGGTGAGCGCTGCATCCTCTCCTTCGGCTCCAACGCCGGCCCGCCGATGCTGCCGAACTACTTCTACAACAACAACTACACCATCGTGCAGACGCCCGATCACGTCATGATCCTGACCGAGATGGTGCACGATGTCCGCATCATCCGGCTGGGCGAGCCCAAGCCGGTCGCCGGCGACGTGCGCCCCTGGTTCGGCGAATCGTCGGGCCATTGGGCGGGCGACACGCTCGTCGTCCGGACGGAGAAGCTGAACCCGGACCAGATGGCGGCATACGTCTATCTCTTCGGCCCCGGCTCGGAGAACATGACCGTGACGGAGCGCTTCACGCGGGCGGACGAGCACACGATCCACTACGAGTTCACCGTCGAGGACCCGGACACGTTCGTCGAGGGCTGGGGCGGGGAAGTGCCCTTCACGCGCCTCGACGGCCAGCTCTACGAGTACGCCTGCCACGAGGGAAACTACGCCCTCTCCAACGTCCTCAGCGGAGCCCGCGCCCAGGAACGCGCAGCCGCCGGAACGTCCAGCTCCGGACCGTCACGTTGAGTGCCCCGGATGTGATGACGCGGCTCATTCGGGTCGAAGACGCTTACGGAATCAGGATACCGGAAGCGCTGATAGAAGCAGCTGGACTCGATGGCCCCCTGCAACTGCGAGTCGTGACCTCGGGTCTGCTCATCCAAGGCATATGCGACCCTCGCCCCGGCTGGGCCGCTGACGCGAGAAAGCTCCGGGATCGAGGCGGCGGCAGCCTGCTCGACCCTCCGTAGCCGACGTCCTTTGACGAATTAGAATGGGTGTGGGAGTGACGGACCCCGACGCCGTATCACCGAGGCTGGGCGTCCCGGTGGTGCCAACGACGGTGCGTGCGTATGGTACACACCATGTCGAGTGCGGAGGTCATCAGGAGACTCAGGCGGGACGGTTGGATGCTTCGAAACACGCGCGGCAGCCACCACCAGTTCACTCACCCCGAGAAGCCGGGACGAGTAACTGTCAAGCATCCCAGCAAGGATCTCCCCATCGGCACTCTGAGGAGCATCTACCGACAGGCGCAGTGGAACTGGGAGGACCGGTGATGCGTTTTCCGATCGTGATTCATAAGGACGACGACACGGCGTACGGAGTAACCGTGCCCGATCTTCCTGGCTGCTTTTCCGCCGGCGATTCGCTTGAAGAAGCCATCGAAGCCGCCGGCGAGGCGGTTGCCTGCCACATCGAGGGTTTGCTCATCGACGGCGAGCCGATCCCGGAACGGTTGGCGCTGGAAGCGCACCAGTGCAGGGAGGACTTTCGAGATGCTGTGTGGGCCATCATCACGGTCGATATCTCGAAACTGTCCAGCAAGACGAGACGGGTGAACATCACGATCCCGGCACGTGTTCTGACGATTGTGGATCAGGCCGCCGTCCGGGAAGGGGAGACACGTTCGGGATTTCTCGCACGTGCGGCACTGAGCTATGTCCAGCGGCACGCCGAGGCGGAGGCGCCGCGGTAGGTCGCGGCCCGCGAGCTTCGGGGTAATCCGTAGCCGTTGCGTCTCCCGCCGACCGTCGCGGAGACCTGCACGCCGTTGTTATCTTGCGAAGTGACGTTGCGAGACGGTTGTTGCTGCGTCGGAAAGTTGGTTGAGACCTGGGTGAAATCTATGCGGAAGCTACCTCCATACCTCCTGGCGGGCGGGGTCGCGCTGGCCGCGGCGGCGCCTCTGATCGCGCACCACGCCTTCGGCGCCGAGTTCGACCGGAACGCCCCCATCCGGCTCCGGGGCGCCGTCGTGCGGCTCGAATGGGTGAACCCGCACACGTGGATTCACCTCGAGGTCGAGACCGATGCCGGCTCCGAGGTCTGGATGGTCGAGGGCGGGACGCCGAACACGCTCCTGCGCCGCGGCCTCCAGCGGGACTGCCTCGCGCCCGGCACCGAGCTCATCGTGGACGGCTACCAGGCCAAGGATCACTCGCTCAAGCGCGCGAACGGACGCGACGTCACCTTCACCGACGGCAGCAAGTTCTTCATGGGCTCATCCGGCGCCGGCGCCCCTCCCGGCGGCGCGCCGAGGCCGAACGACCCCGCCTACGACGCCAATCCGTGCCAGCCCCCTCCGGGTTGGGAAGGCGAGATCGTGGAGGTCACGAGCCACAGCATCCTCGAGGAGCACGAGTAACGCCGAACGCTGCCGGGAATCGTGAGAAGCGGGCGCACCGGGAAGCGACCGTGTAGCCGAGGATCACCGAACGTGAGAAGACGACACTGGAGCGGCGTCTGGGTCGTCGTACTCCTGGCCGGTTGCGGAGATGGCGGCACGACGGTCCCGTCCCCGCCTCCCGCGGCGCCACCGCCGCCACCGCCGCCGCCCCTCGCGGCAAACGTGGTCATCGAGACGCGGAAGATCCTCAACGATTACCTGAGTGACATCGAGTTGGATTTCAACGAGTGGGTGAGCACGGACACCCTGATCATCCGCCCCGGCCTCAGATCACCGGTGATCCGCGTCACGGCCAGGCAGGAGGACGGGAGCCGCGTTACCGGCGCGGAACCGACCGTCAGGTTCTCGACGGGCACCGATGAGGTGACGTATCGCACGCTCGTCGGTGACAGCCTGCAGCAGATATGGCTTCAGCGGGAGAGCCATGAGTTCTGGACCGTCTTCTCTCTGGCAACGCCTGCCGAAGCGCAGGTCCTCACGGCGGTTGCAAGGCTGGGGACCGTGGCCGACAGCCTCGTGGTGATCCTCCCGACCGCGCTTGACACCGCCGCGGCTCCGATCACACAGCCTGAAGGCGTCACCCTGGATGCCGTGGGGGAGCGCGTGTCCACGCCGCTCAACTGGTTCGCCTCGCGCGCGGGGGCCGATATCTCCTACGAGTTCCACGCAGACGAGACCCCGGATGAAGACGACACGGGTCCGGCGATTCTCGACGTCAGGCAGAACGATAACGGGGAGCTGGACATCACGGCGGTTCGCCGAGGGAGACGATACCTGCACTACCGGGCGCTATCGTCCGCGTTCGAGATGAGCACGGGGCGGATGCTGACGGCGGTCGATGACTGCATCCCGCCGGAGTTGGAGAGCCGCCCCGTCTACGACCGCGCCTCCACGGGGTTCCGGGTCGAGTTGGAGTACGAGGAGCCCGACGATTGGTCGCAGTGCGCGAGAGCCGTGTTCGATCACGCCGTCGGGTTCTACGAAGCCGCCCTGAAGGACAACACCGAGCCACCGGTGCTCCGGGTCCGCGTGTTCGACGGGGATGAAGACTGCCCGGGTTACGCGTGCGGCGGACCGATCGGGCCGCGCGTGGGCCGAAGGGAGGGCGAGGGCTCCTACCACCCCGCCGGCGGAGTCTACTGGCCCACGGAGCGTCCATACGCCGCGCCGTTCGGCCGTGTCCCGGACAACTTCGCGTACGAGACGATGCTGCACGAACTGGGCCATGTGTTCGGCATCGGGACGTACTGGTTCGGCGGCGACGTGCAGGTCGTAAACCTCCCGAGCAGCGCGAGGAGAGTGGATACCCATTTTCCGGGACCGAAAGCCGTTGCCGCGTTCGATGCGGCCGGCGGGAGCGGCTACTCCGGAGGGAAGGTCCCGGTGACGAACGACCCCGCCGAAGATGGTGACGCAGGCGCCCATTGGCGGAGTGTGTTGTGCGGCGAGATCATGACCCGAGGCAACTGCCCGGTGCTGGAGCTGGAGGTGAACTTCGTTTCGGCCATCACGCTCGGTGCGCTCGCCGATTTCGGTTGGGTGGTCGACATGTCTGTGGCCGAGGAGTACGCACTCCCCGCCAGGGACATGGCCGCGCCCGTTCCAGCCGACCCGGCTGGCCGTTACAGCGACATCATCATTCGGGTGGAGCCCCCGGACAGGCGCTGAGGCCTCCGTTCAGGCCGAGAAGCCGATCCAGCGCCCCGCCGCAGCCACCGTGAACCAGAGTCCCAGGGAAACGAAGGCGATGAGCCGCGTGCGCCAGTCCGCCCGCTCCGGGGCCGCGGCCACCAACCACCTGCGGGCGCTGAAGGTGAAGCCGAGCGCAAACGGGAGCGAGATCATCTTCACCCAGAAGGACGTGTTGTAGTAGCACTTCACGGCTTCCGAGAGGAACAGCGGGACCCCGGTCAGGAACATCAGCGCCACCCCGGCCACGAGCCACGGATGCGCGTGCCGCACGACGCTCGCGATCGGCTGGCGCGTGAGTCCGGTCCCCCAGAGCCGCAGGTCGGCGAGGAGCACCGCGCCGCCCAGGAGACCCAGCCCCAGCAGGTGGACCGCCTCGATGATGGGGAAGGCCCAGATCGACTCGCGCACTACCGTGCCGAGTGCCGTGTTCTCCATTCGCTCGAAGAAGGGGAGCCACGCTTCCGGCGCGAACTGACGCCCTCCCATCAGCGCTCCGCACCGCCCCCGAACAGGGGTGCCCTCACGACATACGGCACGTCCAGTTCGTCCGTGACCCACGTGTAGATGTGGCCGTGGCGGATCCGGAGCGGGCCGGCCGCCTCGAACCCCAGCCGAACGGAGCCCGCGTAGTCCCCATCCTCGGAGAACAGGTCGTAGAACGCGGGGGCATCGTCCGGAGTGACCCTTCGCACCCAGAGCCGCCCCTCCTCGTCCACGGACAGACCGCCGAGGATGGGCTTGACCTCGGGCATGAGGGCCGCGATCTCTTCGGCGTAGCGCCGCCGCATGTCCGGATCGCCCTCGAGCATCCCCTCGATATAGGCGGAACGGTCTTCGGCCGTCACCGGTTGCTCCTCCATTCCGGCCTCGATGACGATCAGCGTGTCGCCGGCTTCACTGGTCCGGGCGATCCGGTATGACGTGTTTTCAGCGCGCCACAATCCCGCGGAGGGGTCAAGGGCCGCAATCTCGCCGGGCTCATAGGGAATACCCCTGACCCCCCAGCCGCCGCCGATGCTGTAGGTGTAGGATCGATAGGTGCTCTCGCCTACGTACACCGAGTCGATGGCTCCGGTGGCCAGGTCGTAGGACTTGTAGTAGCTCCGCGCGGATCCGGTGGACACACCCATTTCGGGCGGATAGGTCCGAGCCTCGTCCGAGTGGGACGTGCTTCTCCAGTAGCGTCCCTGATGGTCGAACACGCCTGTCCAGATGTACCCGTACCTCCTGACAGGCTTGTCGAACCTGCGTACCTCCTCTCCGTACGGGTCCACCCCCATGATCGCCCACTGCGAGTGGTCGTGGATCCAGAGAAGGGTGTCGCCGGAGAGAAGAATCCCGTTGGCTTCGAGGATCTCTCCGGGACCCTCCCCGCGGCGCGCGATCGTTCGCAGATACTCCCCGCCGGGACCGTAGGCCCGCACCTCGGCCGCCAGATAGTCCAGCACGTAGATGGTGCCGTCGCTTGCGGCCTCCACGCCCCGGATCTCGCCGAACGTGAGGTCGGGGTCATCCCCCTCCGCACTGCCGAACCGCAGATCCACGTCCACTTCGTCGACGACCGGGCCGACGGAGTCGATGGCGGGAAGGCCGGGGTAGCGTACCAGGACCGTCCCGTTCGGAAGGGTCTCGCGTGTCGGGTTCTGCGCCGGCGATTCCGTTTCGCAGGCGCAGAGGGCGAGGGTCAGCGCGAGACCGGGGAGGATACGCGCGGGGTCCGCTCCGGAAGTTCGTGTCGGGGTGAACATGGTCGAAGCTTCCTTTCCCTTCAGTCGCTCGCCACGGGACAGCCGGCGGCCCAGTTCACCCAGCCCGGCTGTCCCGGAATGTCACAGTCGAACCAGTTGTAGGCGATGAGACGGCCCGCCACGATGATGAGCGCCCAAGCCGCGAGCGAAACGGCGCCGGCCGCACGCGCCCGCCCCGGCAGGACGGGCAGCCGCTCCCACTCCACGACGCGGCGATGGATCCCCCGGTGAAAGAGGAAGGCGTTGAGTCCCGCCACCACGAACAGCAGCACCTTCAGTCTAAAGAAGATGTTGTGGTAGTAGCGGACCGGGTTGGAGTAGAAGATAAGAAGCCCGGTGACGACCATGACCGCGAATCCGATCCGGGTCCACGGGAGGAGTCGGCCGGTGACCTCGGAGACGGGCACGCGCCGCATCGTCCAACCCAGCAGCCGGAGGTCGTTCATCATCACGGTGCCGAAGAAGAGGGCCACGGCGAGGACGTGGGAGGATTCGATGAGCGGCCACGCGAGCGTGGATTCCAGCAGGGCGATGCTCCAGGGGGTGTTCCCCAACCACTCGAGAAATCGTTCCATGAGCCGGCGCGGCTAGTTGCTGTCGCGGCTGTGCGGGTCGCTCGGTCTGAGCGTTTCCACCGCGTACCGGGCGTGGCAGTCGCGGCACGCGTAGTACACCTCCGCGCCGGCGTCGAACACGGCGTCCGGGCTGCGGCGGTCCACCGCGTCCAGCGCCAGGCGGCCCGTCTCGACCATCGTCCGCGAGTGCGCCATCCAGTCGCCGCGGTCGCGCGCGCGCCCATCCATCATCATCAGGTTGCCGGATTCCGCGAGGATGAAGGCGGCGTTGCGGAGCGTGGTCCAGTCCTCCTCGGTCAGAGGCCGAAACTGATGCACGCCTTCCTCGGTGAGGACCTCGCCCACGCCGTCCCAGTAGGCCTCCGCGGCGGGTTCGAGCACGGAGACCATCAGTTCCTGCACGTCGGCGACGGGGACCGGCCGCTCCGGCGCCTCCCCGGTGCACGCCGCGGCGGACCAGAGGACGAGGAGCGGCAGTCTGGAGGTCTTCATGGCCGGGGAACCTATTCGGGCCGCGCGGATTCGCGCTACGAACCCGGAGTGCGGCCGACGTCCGTGTCCCGCCACGCCCGATCGGCGGGTTCGTCCGGGTCGGAACGCAGGAACCGGACCAACTCCGCGTGGAAGGGCTCCGGAATCTCGAACTGCGGCGAGTGTCCGACCTCCGGGAAGATCACGAGTTCCGCGTTCTGCAGTTGCTCGGCAACGTTGCGCGCGAGCGCCGGATAGTCGGCCACGAGGCGGTCTTCCGCGCCTCCGATGACGAGCGCCTTCGTCGCGATATGCTGCCATTCGTAGACCACCGGGTCCTCGTACAGGATCTGGCGCTGCGCCGCCCGGACCCGCGCCATGCGCGGCCAGTCTCCGCTCAGCGTGAGGCCGTACTGGACTTGCACCCACTCGAGGTACTCCGGGCGCCAGCCGTTCGGGTAGTACCGCATGTGCCCCCGGAGTACCGACTGGTACGTCGTCCCGTTGAGCACGGACTCGTACGTCTCCGCGGGATCCGTCCACGCCCGACCCGGCCGCGAATCCGTGAGGCCGATCTGGTTCACCATGGCCACGTGCGTCGTCGCTTCCGGGTAGGTCGACGCGAATCGGGTCGCCACCATGCCGCCCATGGAATGTCCGACGATCGCGGCGCGCTCGATCCCCAGCGCGTCCAGCAGCCGCTTCGCGTTCCGGGCGGGGATGTGGAGGTTGTAGTGGATGATGGGTTTGGAAGATCGGCCGAAGCCCAGCCGGTCGATCGCGATCACGCGGAATCCCTCGTTCCTCAGCGCCTCGATCGTGGGCCGGAATCCCCCCGCGAAGAAATTCATCCCGTGGAAGAGGACAACCGTCTGTCCGTTCGCGGAGCCGGCGGGAGCCACGTCCATGTAGGCGAGTCGATACGGGTCGCCATAGACCTCGACATCGAGATACGACACGGGGTGCGGGTACGGAACGTTGCTGTAGTCGATCGCCGTGGCCTCCCAGTCGGCCGGCGGATCCGCGGGCGGCTCGGTCTGCGCCGAGACCGGTGCGGCGACCGTCAGGACCGTTGCGGCGGCGAGGAGCCAACGGCCCCGTCGCGCGTCGACTCCGCGTGTCTGCCGACGGAAACCGGACTGGCGGGCATGCGACATGGCGATCCTCCTTCCGGACGGTTGCGGTCGTGGAGCGAACCTACGGTGCGCGACACCGGCTGTCCCCTCAACTGCGCTCACCCTTTCCGGTACACTCTCGTGATCCGGACGGGCGGTGTGAGTCGCTGTGCTTCGTAGGGTGCGCGATGGATGGCGAGGACCACGTCCATTCCCGCCACTACTCTCCCGAAGGCGGCGAAGCCCTGGCCGTCGGGGTTGCGCATGCCGCCGAAATCGAGCGACGGCTGGTCCCCGATGCAGATGAAGAAGCTGTGCGTGGCCGTGTCGGGGCCGCTGCGCCCCATCGAGACGGCCCCGTCCACGTGCAGGAGGCCCGTCTCGGAGGTGCGTTCCAGCGGGATGGGCGGGAAGGATTCGGCCTCCAGGTCCGGGTTCCGCCCTCCCTGCACGACCGCGATCCGGATGGAGTCGTTGGGCTGGTTGTCCGCGTGCACCGTCCGGAAAAACGTGCCGCCGTCGTAGAACCCGCCGTCCACGTAGCGGAGAAAGTTCGCCGCCGTGATCGGAGCCGCGTCGACGTCCACTTCGAGTTCGAAGGAGCCCATCCCGGTCTCGACGACGACCCGGACGGGGTCGCCGGCCTCCTGCGCGGCGGCCGCGAAGCCGGAGGCCCCGAGACCGAGTGGCGTCACGATCACCGCGATCGCCCAGCGAGTGTTCACGCTCGTCTCCTCTCTTTGCTGACCTGATCCGCACAACCTTACGTTTTCGAACCAGCCCCGGGCGACCTCGCCCCCGAACCGACTGCATGAGCGTGCACCCGACATGAGCGAAGAAAAGAGAGAACCCGACCCCGGGTCATCCACCGACCGCGACCGCAGGAGTTTCGTCAAATCCGTGGCTGCCGGCTCCGTGCTGGCCGCCGGCGCGCCGTCGCTTCTGACCGGTGCCGAGCCCGGCTTGCGGAGCGGTCCCGTCGACCGCCGCACACTCACGCGGGAGCCCGCCGCCCGCCGCCCGCCGCCTTCCGACGACATCGGGCTGGCGGTGATCGGCGCCGGCGGGATGGGCATGGCGGACGTCGCGACCGCCCTCCGGATCCCGGGCGTGAAACTCGTCGCCGCCTGCGATGTGTTCGATGGCCGGCTCGAGGCCGCTCGCGAGCGCCACGGGGAGATTTTCGCCAGTCGCGACTACCGGGAGGTCCTCGCCCGCGACGACGTGGACGCCGTCATCGTGGGGACGCCCGACCACTGGCATCAGCCGATCTCCGTCGACGCACTGCGGGCCGGAAAGGCCGTCTACTGCGAAAAGCCGATGGTCCACCGGATCGAGGAGGGGCACGACCTCATCCGGGCCGAGCAGGAGTCCGGGTCCGTCTTCCAGGTCGGAAGCCAGGGGATGAGTTCGCTCGGCAACGAGAAGGCGAAGGAACTCTACGAGGAGGGGGCGATCGGCGAACTCAACTACGCCGAGGGCTTCTGGGCCCGCAACGACCCGATCGGCGCGTGGCAGTATCCCATCCCGGCCGGCGCCTCGGAGGACACGGTCGACTGGAAGGGCTTCCTCGGACCCGCTCCGGATCGGCCCTACGACCCGCTGCGGATCTTCCGCTGGCGCAACTACCGCGACTACGGGACGGGCGTCGCAGGCGACCTCTTCGTCCACCTCTTCTCCAGCCTCCACTTCGTTGTGAGCTCGCGCGGACCCACCCGGGTCCAGGCGGCCGGAGGGCTGCGCTACTGGAAGGACGGACGCGAGGTGCCGGACGTCCTGCTCGGCGTGTTCGACTACCCGGAGACCGAGACCCACCCCGGATTCAACCTCTCGCTGCGCGTGAACTTCGTGGACGGCACCTCGGGCAGCACCTTCCTGCGTCTCGTGGGGAGCGAGGGGGCGATGGACGTGACCTGGACCGAGGTCATCCTCCGCAAGAACGTCGCCGTGGACCCGATGGACGCCTTCTCGCAGGAGAAGATGGCCGAGGCGGCGGCCTCGGGGGACGGACTTCCGGCACGCGTCCGGATGCTCCCGCCGGCCGAAGTCCGGTACGAGGTCGAGCGCGGGTATCGCGGGGCGCACGTCGACCACTTCTTCAACTGGTTCGAGGCGATCCGCGGCGGGCCGCCGGCGCTGGAGGACGCGGCCTTCGGGCTCCGCGCGGCCGCTCCCGCGCTGGCCTGCAACCTCTCCTACTTCGAGGACCGCATCGTCCGCTGGGATCCCGACGCCATGAGGCTCGTCTGATGCCCGCCCCGACACGACTCCCGCTCCGGGCCCCGCTTCCGCTCCGCACCCCGCTCCAGCTCCACGCACCTCTCCTGATCGCGGCGGCGGCGGGGCTCACCCTCGGCTGCGCCCAGGCACCCGAGGCCTCGCCCGGCACGGGGGAGACGGACGCGGCACAGACGAGGCCCAACACCCTCACGGACGCGGAGCGGGAGGCCGGCTGGCGGCTGCTCTTCGATGGCGAGACGACGGCGGGCTGGCGCGGCTACGGCCAGGAGACGTTCCCTGACACGGGATGGGCGGTGATCGACGGTGCGCTCGTCGTGGGCGCGACGGCCACGGATCCCGACGTGGCCATCGGCGGAGACATCGTCACCACCGAATCCTTCACGGACTTCGATCTCAGGTTCGAGTTCATGCTCTCGGAGGTGGCCAACAGCGGCGTCCTCTACCGCGTGATCGAGGAGGAGGGCGCCGCGATCTGGTACAACGCGCCCGAATACCAGGTGCTCGACGACACGGCGTACATCGAGATGGGCACGATGGACATGCACACGCACCTGACCGGCGACAACTACGATCTCCACGCCTCGGGCGAGAAGACGCTGCGCGGACCCGGCGAGTGGAACGAGGGCCGGATCCGCGTCCAGAACAATCTCGTCGAGCACTGGCTGAACGGGACGAAGACGGTCGAGTACGAACTGGGGTCGCCCGAGTGGGAAGCGCTCGTCGCGGCGAGCAAGTTCGCCCCGTATCCCCGCTACGGGCGGGCGGAATCCGGCCCCATCGGCCTCCAGGACCACGGGCGCAACGTCTGGTTCCGCAACATCAAGGTCCTGCCCCTCGAATCCGTCTCCCTCTTCAACGGCGAGGACCTCGACGGCTGGCGCGTGCACGGGACCGAGCTGTGGTACGTGGAGGAGGGGGAAGAGGGCGGGGAACTCGTGTGCGAAAGCGGCCCCGACGCGGAGTACGGTTACCTGGCGACCGAGGCGACGTACCGCGACTTCGACCTCACCGTCGAGTTCATGCAGGAAGCGGACGGGAACAGCGGCGTCTTCCTGCGCTCGAGCGTGGAGGGGACGACCGTCAGCGGCTGGCAGGCCGAGGTCGCGCCCCCAGGCCTGTTCACCGGCGGCATCTACGAATCCTACGGCCGCGGCTGGCTCGTGCAGCCCGACCCGGAACTCGACGCCGCGCTCCGCATGGGCGACTGGAACACGATGCGGATCCGGGCCGAGGGCGACCGCGTCGCCACCTGGCTCAACGGCACGAAGATGGTGGACTTCGAGGACGAACAGATCGGCGCCGCCGAGGGCTCGATCGCGCTCCAGATCCACGACGGCGGCGGCATCAAGGTCCGCTGGCGCAACCTCCGCATCACGAATCTCGGCAACTGACTTGAACCGGCGCGCAATCCGAGGAGGCCAGATGAGCTGCAACCGCGCAGTGTGGGTCACGCTGCTGGCGGCCTGCGGAGGCGAGACCGGAGGTTCGTCGGTTCCGCCGGCGAGCGAGGACCGTCCGCTCGTGGCCGACTTCGAGGAGGTGTTCCGGATCGGCGGGATCGCGGCGGAGGGGTGGGACGCGTTCACGGAGATCGTGAACATGGACTTCGATGCGGACGGCCGGCTCTACATCCGCGACGAAGCCGCGTCCTCCACCCGAATCGTGGTCGTGGACGGGGCGGGAGGCCTGGTGGCGGAGTTCGGGCGCATGGGCGACGGTCCGGGCGAGCTTCGCGACGTGGGGCACATGGTGGCCCGGCCCGGGGGAGGAGCCGTGATCGTCGACAATGGTCATCGCGCCTACCTCCTGTTCGGTCCCGACGGGTCGTTCGAGCGCGCGATCCCCTTCGCGATCCAGGGCGCCTCCGAAACCGCTTCGGCGGAAGCCGTGCGCTCCGCCCGGCAAGGGGAAACACTCTTCCTGACCCGAAGTCCGGACGCCCGTATCAGCGGTGGGGAAATGTCCGTGGAGACCGGTGACCGCACCATCTACCGCATGTCGCTCGCCGAGGCGGGGGAGGCCGCTGCGGTGCCGTTCGCGGCAGGGTGGGAGGCGCTGCCGGAACGGCAGTTCACGATGGAGGCGGCGGATCCGTCGGACATGTTCGATGCCCTCGGCGATGCGTTTACGTACTTCGTGCCCTCCCTCCTGTTCGACGTCCTCCCCGGCGGCGGCGTGGCGTATTCGGATTCCTCCGCCTACGCGATCAAGATCCAGCCGGCCTCCGGTGACCCGGTCCGTGTCGTGGGCCGTCCCCTCCACCCCCAGCCCGTCACGGAGTCGCTGCGGGAGCGCACCCGGGCCCGGATGACGGAAGCCTTCGAGTCTTCGGTCACGGGGCAGGTGAACGGCCAGTCGACGGACGATCTTCCGCCGGCCGTTCGCGCGCAGGTGGCGGCCATGATGGAGGAGATGGTGGAGGGCATGCGTAACGCGGTGGCGAATGCCGCGTTCATGCCGGAAGTGCCTCTCGTGCGGGATCTTCGGACGACGTGGGAGGGGACGATCTGGGTCCAGCGCTGGGGGAGCGATCCGATGGCGCAGATCGATGCGCAGGCCAACGTCGCGGCGGGAACCCCTGAGGAGGAGGAGGCTGCCGCCGGCTGGATCGATGTCCTCTCGCCGGAGGGCGAGTACGTGGGCACCCTGTCGCTGGAGGAGACGCCCATGCCCGACGCGTTCGGGCCCGGTGGCCTCGTCGCCTTCGTAGAGACGGACGAGTTCGATGTGCCGACGATCATCCTGAAGCGACTCCCGGCGACCGTCCGCCTGGAGTCGGGGTCCACGGCTCCGGGCGCCGGGGGCGGGGATCGTTAGCGTGTCGATTGACCCGGCCTTTGCCTGTCGTGTACCCTCTTGTGAGAGAGTCCTCCCGCAAGGAGCCATGTGATGCCGCCCGATACGCGGATCCTGTCTTTCGCCGGCAGATCTTCCGTTCCGTTCGCCCTTCTGCTGCTCTCCGCGACGGGTCTCGCGGGGCAGAACGGTGAACGCGTCGCCACGGCACGCCACGTTGCGGCAGCCTCGACCGGCGACGCGCCTGCGGACGTCACCTTCAGCCGTGACGTCGCGCCGATCCTGCAGCGGGCGTGCGTGCGCTGCCACCGCGACAACGGCGTCGCGCCGATGCCGCTCGTCACCTACGAAGATGTCCAGCCCTACGCGAGCGTGATCGCCCGCCGGACCCAGATCCGGGACCGGGCCGGCGCCATGCCGCCGTGGTACATGGAGAAGGACATCGGGATCCAGCACTTCAAGGACGACATGTCCCTCGACGAGTGGGAGATCGAGGCGCTCGACGCCTGGCGGCGCGCCGGCACCCCGGAGGGCGACCCGGCGGACCTGCCGCCGCCGCTCGAGTTCGACGACAATGTCGTGTGGGCCGCGGGCGAGCCGGATCTGATCGTCAAACTCCCCGAGGTGCTCGTGAAGGGCGACGCACCCGACTGGTGGGGGGACATCGAGAGCGTCCCCACGGGTCTCACCGAGGACCGGTGGGTGAAGTCCGTCGAGATCCGCGAGGTGAACGACGTGCCGCAGCGGCGCGACGGAGAACACGGCGGGCGCCACACGGTCGGCGGACGGTTCGTCGTCCACCACATGATCTGGAGCACGCGCGTGCTCGAAGGCCAGGAGACGGGTCCCGGCTCGCGGCGCGCGTCGTCGGACACGGGCTGGCCGGTGCACGAGGTCGGCCGCGAACCGGACATCTTCGACGAGGAGGCGGGCCGGCTCCTGCGGGCGGGCTCTTCGGTGGTGTCGAACTCCGTCCACCTCCATTCCAACGGCCGCGACACGCGCGCCCACCTGGAGCTCGGGTTCCGCTTCCACCCGAAGGACTACGAGCCGAAGTACAGGCGAACGATCCTTGGGCTCGGCAACGGGAGCGACATCGACATCCGGCCCGGCGTCGCGGGGCAGGAGCTTCACGCCTACAAGGTGCTGGACCAGCACACGAAGATCGTCACCTTCGAGCCGCACCTGCACGCCCCCGGCATGCGCATGTGCCTCGAGGCGATCTGGGGCTTCAACGTCGAGACGCTGAACTGCGTCGGCTACGATCACAACTGGGTCCGCGGCTACACCTACGCGCAGGACCACCAGCCGCTCCTCCCGAAGGGGACGGTCCTCCACATCATCGGCTACATGGACACCTCCGACGCGAACCGGAACGTGCCGGACACGCGCAACTGGCAGGGCTCGGGGAACCGTTCCGTGGCGAACATGTTCATCGACCTCGGCATGCGCGTGGAGATGTCGGATGAGCAGTTCGTGGAGGAGATGGCGATGCGCCGGCACCGGCTCGCGCTCGGCCCCAACGACCACGTCGTCGGCTGCCCGCTGTGCATGATCATCCCCGCCAACGGCGACATGAGCTACTTCGCCGGCGCCGAGTGGTGGCAGTCCGATGCCGCCACCGAGGCCGAGTCGTCCGGAGAGGGCGAATCGGGGTCCGGGGACCGCCGCGACCCCGGCGACCGCCGGGAACGGTAATCGTGGCCGAACCGGTTTCCATGCCTCGGGTCGCGCGGCCCGGGGCGCTGGCCGTGCCGCTTCTGGGGCTGATCCTCGCCTCGTCCGCGCTTCCCGCCGCCGCCACCGCCCAGACCTACGCCCGGGGCCAGAACGTGGCGCCGGCGTACGAGGGATGGGAGCAGAACGAGGACGGGTCGTTCAACTTCCTCTTCGGGTACATGAACCGGAACTGGGTCGAGGAGATCGACGTTCCCGTGGGCGAGGACAACACGTTTTCGCCGGGCCCCGCCGACCGTGGGCAGCCGACCCGTTTCCTCCCGCGCCGCAACCGCTTCGTGTTCAAGGTTCGCGTCCCCGCCGACTGGGGCGACAGGGAACTCGTGTGGACGCTGACAAGCCACGGCATCACCGAGAAAGCGTACGCCACGCTGCGGCCCGACTACATCGTGGACAACACGGTAATCATGTCGGAGACCGGCGCGCTCGGCGCGGGTTCGAGCAACGCCGAGATGCGGTCCAACGAACCGCCGAGGATCACGCTCGAAGGTGAGCGCACGCGTGAGGCGATCGTCGGCCAGCCGGTGACGGTGAGCGTCATCGTGGAAGACGACGGTCTGCTGCGGGCGTTCCGCCAGGGGCCGCCGGATCCGCCCGAGACGGCGGAGGACTCCGCGCGCGTCGACTCGATCGCCAACGCCTTCCCCAGCTTCAGCAGCCGCCAGCTCCGGCCCCCGTCACGCGTGACGGTGCAGAAGGTCAACGGCCTCTTCATGTCGTGGTTCGTCTATCGCGGCGAGGGGGAGGTGACGTTCGATCCGCCACAGGTGAAGGTGTGGGAGGACACGCGCACGGGCGCGAACTCGCCGTGGGCGCCCCGCTGGCGCCCCCCGGACCAGCCGGAAGACGATCGCGGGGCCCTGGCGGCGACCATTCGTCAGCCCGGGACCGACAACCGCCGCGGCCCCGCCGACGACGGCGGCCAGTTCGC
>JAJDUL010000023.1 GCA_022826685.1 Gemmatimonadota bacterium
CTCCTTGAGGCGATCTGCCTCGCGGTCGGGGTTTTCCAGGCGACGCTCGAGGAGTTGTTCGGTGAACGCCTGTCGCTCGGCGATCTGTCCCACCTGATCCTGCAGGTCGGAAAGCGTCTGTAGCAGGCGGTCGTTCGGCGCCGTACCCGGCAAGGCCTCCCCCACCCCGCCGGCGAGCCGGTCCGCCCGATCTCGCGCCGCCTGCTCGAGGAAGTAGGCCAGCTTGCGAGATAGCGGGAAGAGGACGATGCCTCCGGTGATGATCAGCACGATCGTGGAGACGAACGCGAAGACGACGACCAGGTCCATGTCCATGCCGAGCCTCCTGGATCATAGGTGAGGGTTGGGGCCGACATCCGACCGCGGCGCAATACGTGAAGTGGACCGATACAGTGCGGACGCAGGAACGACGGTTGGAGTTTCGCGGGCGCCTTGTCGGCTCGTGAATCACGCCGCAGTGTGACCCTCTGGCGTTACCCCCGGCAGAGGAGGCGAGCGTGTCTGAAGACGTCGACAGGAGAGTTGCGGAGGCGGCGGAGGGCGGGATGCGGCGGCGTGGCTTTCTGAAGGTCACCGCGGCGGCGACCGCGGCGGGGGCCCTCGATCTCCGGACGCTCGCGGCCGCTCCGACGCGGTCCCCTTCTGACCCCGGCACCTCGGGACCGCGGGAGGCACCCCGGGCCGCTCAGGAAGACGTCATTCCGCTGGGGAACGGGGAGCCGCCGGCGCTTCAGTTCCAGGCCTGGCCGGGCGGGACGGGGGCGCTGCTGGAGAAGTACTGGCGCGCGGGGATGAACCCGTTCGAGAAGACCCCGATCGATGTCGAACCGTGGGAGGGGTCCGTGCCGTCCACCGAGGAGGAGATCGCGTTCCTCCCGGTGCACCGGCTGTCGGCCCTCGTGAGGGAACGCCGGGTTTCCCCGACGGAACTGTTCGACATCTACATGGAGCGCATGAAGCGGTACGACCCCGTGCTGCTGTGCGCGGTGACCATCCTCGAGGACCGGGGCAGGGAAGAGGCGGAGCAGGCCGAGGCCGAGATCCGCGCGGGCGAATGGCGCGGCCCCCTGCACGGAATCCCCTACGGCGTGAAGGACCTCTTCTCGACCGTCGGGGCGCGGACAACCTGGGGCTCCGCGGCGTTCCAGACGCAGATGATCGAAGAGGATGCGGAGGTCGTTCGCCGGCTCAACGCGGCGGGCGCCGTGCTCATCGCGAAGCTCGCGACGGGAGAGT
Organism: Gemmatimonadota bacterium; assembly: GCA_022826685.1. Classification (GTDB taxonomy): domain Bacteria; phylum Gemmatimonadota; class Gemmatimonadetes; order Palauibacterales; family Palauibacteraceae; genus Palauibacter. The sequence goes on from JAJDUL010000023.1 coordinate 1,237, forward strand.
TCGCGCGGGGCGACCGCTGGTATCGCGGCCGGACGCTGAATCCGTGGAACCTGGCCTGGGGATCGAGCGGATCTTCCGCCGGACCGGGGTCGGCGACGGCGGCGGGCTGCGTCGCGTTCTCGATCGGGACCGAGACGCGCGGGTCCATCGTCTCGCCGAGCCGCCGGAACGGGTTGAGCGCCCTCCGCCCCACCTTCGGTCGCGTGAGCCGCTACGGGGGCATGGTGCTCTCCTGGAGCATGGACAAGACGGGCCCCATGTGCCGCGCGATCGAGGACTGCGCGCTCGTGTTCAACGAGATCCATGGCTCGGATGAGAAGGACCCCGCGTCCATCACGACGCCGTTCCGGTTCGAGCGGAACCCGGACCTGGGCGCGCTCTCCATCGGATACACGGAGGACGCGCCGCACTCCTTCGTCGAGAAGCTCGAGGAACTGGGGGCACGGCCGCGCCTCATGCGCGAGCTGCCGGCCCAGTCCGCGAGTTCGCTGGGCGCGGAGTCGTCGTCAGCCTTCGACTTCCACGTGGCCCCGGGCGGGGAACTGCCCCCGGTGCCCGAAGGGCTCAGCGAGGTGGAGGAGCGCGACTTCACGCGGTTCCGTCGTGGGCGCGAGGGTCTGGCAATGGACTACGTGCATGCGCAGCGGCGGCGCCACATCGTGATGAAGCGCATGGCCGAGGCGATGGAGGGCTTCGACATGTTCGCCACCGGCTCGGGAGAGGTGGGGCTCACAAACGAGACGGGACACCCCGCGGCCGTCGTGCAGTACGGCTTCGGCCCCCTCGGGCCCGAGGGCGAGGAGGCGGAGCAGCCCCTGACGACGACGCTGATCGGCGACCTGTTCGCGGACGACAAGATTCTGAGCGTGGCGCACGCCTTCCAGGTGGCGACGGACTGGCACACGCGGCACCCCGCCCTCGATTGACGGCGGACCTCGATTGAGCGGGGAACTTCGACAGACGGAGGACGAAGGATGAACAGAATGCCCAGGCGCCTCCTGTGGGGCGTGCTCCCGGTGCTTGTGGTCGGCGCGGCCCTCGCCGTGGCGGGCGTCCCGGGGTCGTCGGCGGCCGAGTCGGACGCGGGTCGTCTCGAGCGGCTCAGCGGGGCCTTGGAGTCCTACGTGGAGGAGGGCGAGCTGGCCGGCGCGGTCGCCCTCGTCGCGCACGAGGGCGAGATCTCCTACCTGGAGGCGGTCGGCCACCGCGACGTCGCGGCCGGCGACCCCATGGAGACGGACGACATCTTCCGCATCGCCTCGCAGACGAAGGCGATCGTGAGCGTCGGCGTCATGATCCTGCAGGAAGAGGGGGGTCTCCTCATCTCCGACGCGCTCGGCCGCTATCTGCCCGAGTACATGGAGACGACGGTCGCCGTCGCCGATGGAGCCGGAGGGTACGACATCATCCCGGCGAGCCGGCCGATCACGATCCGGGATCTGCTCACCCACACGGCCGGCATCGGCTACGGGGGCGGCCCCGCGGCGGAGCTGTGGGAGGAGGCGGGCATCCAGGGCTGGTACTTCGCGCACCGCGACGAGCCGGTCCGCGAGACGGTACGGCGCATGGCCGCGCTCCCCATGGACGCGCAGCCGGGCGAGCGCTTCGTGTACGGCTATGCCACGGACATCCTCGGCGCCCTCGTCGAGGAGGTGTCGGGCGAGGCGCTGGACGATTTCCTCCAGGCGCGGATCTTCGAGCCGCTGGGCATGGTGGACACGCACTTCTACCTGCCGGAGGAGAAGCGCGACCGGCTCAGCGTCGTGTATTCGGCTGCGGAGGGCGAACTTTCGCCGGCGCCCGATCCAGGCGGCATGGTCGGCCAGGGCGCGTACGTCGACGGCCCGCGCACGAGCTTCTCCGGCGGCGCGGGCCTCCTTTCCACGGCGCACGACTACGCCCGCTTCCTGCAGATGATGCTCAACGGCGGCGAACTCGACGGCGCCCGCATCCTGTCGAGCAAGAGCGTCGACCTCATGACGGTCAACCACGTGGGGGACCGGTTCAACTGGGACGGCGGGGTCGGGTTCGGTCTCGGCTTCAGCGTGCTGTCCGATCTCGGGGCGCGCGGAACCCCCGGCTCGGTCGGCGAGTACGGATGGGGCGGCGCGTACCACTCGACGTACTGGGTGGATCCCGCCGAGGATCTCGTCGTCGTCTACTTCACGCAGCTCATCCCGACGGGCGGCGTGGACGATCACGCGAAGCTGCGTACGCTCGTGTACCAGGCGCTCGACGAGTTGCAATAGCCGCGCGCGGCCCGCTGTTGTAGATCTGAGGGCCGCGCTCGCGAGCCGGAGTGGCGGAACTGGCAGACGCGCCGGACTCAAAATCCGGTGGGAGCAATCCCTTGAGGGTTCGAGTCCCTCCTCCGGCATGACCCTTCGCCGTTTCCCCGACGACACCGCAGCAGGCCCGTGACCGAGCCCACGATTCGAACCGTCGCCGTCGTCGGATCCGGAGTCATCGGCCGGAGCTGGACCCGGGTATTCGCGAGGGCCGGTTGCGAGACGCGTGTCTTCGACCCCGACCCGGAGCAGTTGGCGCGCGCGCTCGACTGGGCGCGGGACTCCGCGCGGGAGGCTGAGGCCCACGGGTTCATCGATTCCGCGGCCGCCGCCGGGGAAGGGCGGGCGATTCACCGCTGCGACACGCTGGACGAGGCGCTGTCGGGCGCCGGATGGGTTCAGGAGAGCGGGCCGGAAACGCTCGCGGTCAAGCGGCGGATCTTCGCCGACCTGGATGCCGCGGCGGATCAGGGCACGATTCTGGCGAGTTCCACGTCCGCCCACGACATGTCGCGGATCGCGGAGGGTCTCGCGGGTTCCGACCGCTGCGTCGTCGCGCACCCCGTGAATCCGCCCCACGTCATCCCTGTCGTGGAGATCCTTCCCGGAGAGAGCACCCGCCCCGAAGTCCTGACCGCCGCGCTCACCTTTCTCGAGAGCGTGGGGCAGTCTCCCGTGCGGATGAACCGCTACCTGAGCGGCTTCCTCCTCAACCGGCTCCAGGCCGCGCTGATCCGGGAAGCCGTCTTCCTGTACGGAACGGGTGCGGCCTCCGTCGAGGCGATCGACACGGTCGTGCGGGAAGGACTGGGGCTGCGTTGGGCGCTGCTCGGACCCTTCGGCACCGGACACACGAACGCGGACGGCGGCGCGAGGGAGTACTACCAGCGCTACGGCGACGCGTACCGTGAGATGTGGCGGGAGCTTGCGACGGACCCGGAGTTTTCGGATCGCGTGATCGACGGGATCCACGACGAGATGGAGGAGATGTACGGCGCCTCCGCCACCGAGGCCCTCTGCGCCTGGCGCGACCGGCTGGTGCGGCGCATCCGGGCGTTGAAGGACGACGACCCGCCCGCAGGTCCGACGCGGGGGACCGATCGTTGAAGCGCGGTCGCCGAAGCGCGGTCGGCGGCCCATTCCTCAAACGCCGGACCACGCGCGGGTGTCTATTCACTTGCGCCCACGACGCATCATTATCATTGCGCCCACGAGGCACCACCACAGTCAGGAGCCGCGAATCATGCTGAAGCGCGCTTTTCTCCCCGTCGTCTTCGCGACAATCGTCCTCCCGGTCCCGGCGACGGCGCAGGATGCCGTGGCCGATGAGGACTTCATGGCCGAGATGGAATGGCGTTCCATCGGCCCGGCGAACATGGCCGGGCGGGTGACGGACATCGAAGGGATCCCGGGCACCGGCACGTTCTTCATCGCCGGCGCGACGAGCGGGATCTGGAAGACGACGAACAACGGGACGACCTACCGGCCCGTCTTCGACGACGAGCGGGTCATCTCGATGGGCGACCTCGCGATCTCGCCGAGCAACCCCGACATCGTCTGGGCGGGTACCGGCGAGGAGGACTCGCGCAACTCGATTTCGCCCGGAGGCGGCATCTACAAGTCCGTCGACGGCGGGCTCACGTGGGAGCTGAAGGGCCTCGAGGACACGCAGGCGATCGGCCGCATCGTCGTCCACCCGATCAAGGCGGACTGGGTGTACGTCGCCGCGCTCGGGCACCCCTGGGGGGCGAACGAGGAGCGCGGGCTGTACCGCACGAAGGACGGCGGCGACACCTGGGAGCGGATCAACTTCGTCTCCGAGGACGCCGGCTTCGTCGACATCGACATGCACCCGCAGAATCCGGACATCCTGTGGGCGACGAGCTGGGAGCGCGTGCGCGGCCCGTACTTCTTCCAGAGCGGCGGCCCCGGGAGCGCGATCTGGAAGTCCACCGACGCCGGCGACACGTGGGAGAAGGTGGAAGGCAACGGCCTCCCCGAGACCATGCTGGGGCGGCTCGAGATCGCGATCGCGCCGAGCTATCCGCAGGTCATGTACGCGATGGTCGAGGCGGAGGCTCCGGAGGAGGCGGATGAAGACGGGAATCGCCACGCCTCCGGTCTGTACCGCTCCGCCGATGGCGGCGCGACGTGGGAGTTCATGAACTCGAACAACTCCCGGCCCTTCTACTATTCCGGGGTCTGGGTGTCGCCGGACGATCCCGACTTCATCTACTGGTCCTCCCTCTTCTTTTCCCGGGATGGGGGCCGCACGGTCGGCAACCCGGCCCAGGGCGTGCACGTCGACTATCACGCACTGTGGTGGGATCCGACGAATCCGGATCACTTCATACTGGGCAACGACGGCGGGATCGCGATCACGTGGGACCGGGGCGGCAACTTCGAGTTCCCCAACCGCATTCCCATGGGTCAGTTCTATGCGGTCAGCTACAACATGGACACGCCGTACCGCGTCTGCGGCGGCCTGCAGGACAACTACACGTGGTGCGGGCCGAGCGCGCGCGCCGGCGGCTCCATCGACAATCACATGTGGTATTCGATCGGGGGAGGCGACGGCTTCTATGCGCCGCAGGATCCCACGAACCCGGACATCGTGTTCGGCGAATCGCAGCAGGGGCGGATCTACTGGCGGAACACGCGCACGGGCGAGCGGCACCAGTTGCAGCATCCCGACTGGCGCGAGCGCACGCAGACGCTCCGCGACTCGGTCGCGATCCTGACGGGGGACGACCCCGACAACCCCCCGGCCGGAAACGTCGCGCAGATCGAGGAGTTGCAGGCCCTCGTCGCGCAGGACTCCGCGCTGTACGACATGCGGTTCAACTGGAATACGCCGCTCGAACTGTCTCCTCACGATCCGCAGACGCTGTACATCGGGGCGAACCGCGTCCTGAAGTGGACGTACGACACCGACGAGATGACGCCGATCTCGGACGACCTCACGTACGCCGACCCGGAGAAGATCGAGATCGCGTACAACACGACGGGCGGCATCACGCCGGACGTCACGGGCGCCGAGAACTTCGCCACGATCGTCTCGCTCGCCGAGTCGAGGCTCAACGAAGGCGAACTCTACGCGGGGACGGACGATGGCCGCGTGTGGCGGACGCCCGAGGGGGCGGAGTGGATCGAACTCACGGATCGCTTCGACGGTGTCCCGGAGGGGACGTACGTGAGCCGGATCGAGGCCTCGAGCCATGACCCGAACCGCTTCTACGTGACGTTCGACAACCACCGGCGCGACGACTACACGCCGTACGTCTACGTGACGGACGACGCCGGAGAGAGCTTCCGCTCGATCTCGTCGAACCTCCCGACCGGGGCGCCGGACTTCGTGCACGTGGTCCGGGAAGACCCGGTGAACCCGGATCTCCTCTTCGTGGGGACGGATGTGGGGGCCTACGTGTCGACGGATCGGGGCGGGTCGTGGTCGCGGTTCATGAACGGGCTGCCCACGGTGCCGGTCCATGATCTGAAGATCCATCCGCGCGAGAGCGAGATCATCGCCGGAACGCACGGGCGCTCCATTTTCGTGGCGGACATCTCGCTCCTGCAGCAACTCGACGGCGGACGTCTTCCCGAGGCCGTGACGGTGTTCCAGCCGAAGACGGCGATCCAGTTCGGGGATCCGCCGGTGGGCGGCGAGTTCATCGCGCAGAGCACGTTCCAGGCGGACGCGGGCAGCTACGGCGCCGAGATCTCCTACTACGTCCCGGAGGATGTCGCCGAAGCGCTCGCCGAAGCGGCCGAGGAAGAGGCGGCCGAGGAAGAGGCGGAAGAAGAGGAGGAGGCCGAGGAAGAGGACGAGGAGGCCGAAGCGGAGGCTCCGGGCGCCGCGGCGCAGGGCCCCGCCTTCGCGATGGCGATGCGCGCGGGCATGGGGGCGGCACGGGGCGGAAACCGTCCGCAGGCCTCGATCGCGATCCTGAACGCGGCGGGAGACACCGTGCAGACGATGAACGGCTCGGCCGCGGCCGGCGTGCAGCGCGTGCGGTGGACATTCAACCGGCGGGCCGCGCCGCGGGAGCCGTCACCGGCGGATCGGCTGGACAGCCTTCGCACCGCGCGGCTCTACCAGACGGTGGGAGACTCGCTGGTCGAGCATGAGGGGGTCGCGCGGGAGACGATGGACCAGGTGCTCGACATGATGCAGGGCGGCAACCAGGGTGCGATCATCCGCATGTTCACCGGCGGTGGGGGCGGTGGAGGCGGCGGCGCCGGGGGCTGGCAGGAGAGGCCCGCGGAGCGTTACCCGCCGCCCGGCAGGACGGGGCAGGGCGGAGGCCGGGGAGGGGGCCGCACCGCGGCCATGGCTGCCGCTGCGGCCGCCCGGAGCGGCGCCGATCCTGCGGCGATGCGCGAGGTCTTCCAGCAGGTGGGTGAGGCGATCCGCGACAGGGGCGGGATGTCCGTGATGCGCCGCTTCTTCGGCGGGGGTGGCGGCGGGGGAGGCCTGGCCGACCCCGGGACATACACCGTGGCGATCACGATCGGTGACGAAACCCATACGATCCGGCTCGAGGTAGTGAGGAAGGAAGGCTTCGGGTTCTGGGACGAGCCCGACGGAGAGAACGACCGCTAACGGCCCGCGGCTCGGGTGACCCGCCGGAGCGGCAAACGTTCGCCGCTCCGGCGGTGTCGCATGGCTCGATAGATTGAAACGTCGGGCCAGCGTACCTCCGGAGACCGGGATGGGCTGAAGATGACGAACCGAGAGGGAAGCGACGCGTCGATCCTGGAGAAGATCCGGAAGCGGCGCATGGTGCAGATCGCGCTCGTGTATGTGGGCGCGGCCTGGCTCGGCGTGGAGATCACCGACTTCATCGTCGGGACCTACGCGTATTCGAGAAAGGTCCTCGATACCGTCGTCTTCCTCGCCATCCTCGGTTTCCCCGCCTTTCTCATCATCGGCTGGTATCATGGCGAGCGGGGCCCCCAGCGTATCCGCCGCGCCGAAGCCTGGCTCCTGGTCACGCTGGTCACACTGGGCGGGATCGGCACCTACCGGATCGCGACCGCCGAACCGGAGACCGGGGGAGGCCCGGAGATGGCGACGCCCGCCGCCGTCGCGGACGGTGTAGCCCGTAGCGGAGATGCGGTGAGTTTCGCGGGTTCGGTGCCCGATCTGGGTCCGAACTCGCTCGCGGTCCTGCCCTTCCGGAACAACGTGCCCGACCCGGAACTCGAGTGGCTCGGTTCAGGGCTCGCGGACCTCCTCACGACGAACCTGGCGCAACTCCCCGATCTGCTCGTCGTGGGCCGGCAGAGCCTTTACGACCTCATCACCGAGGGGGGGCTCTCCGAGGAGGAGGAGATCCCGGAGTCGTTGGCGCTGACCGTCGCGCGCGGTGCCGGCGCCCGGTTGCTGCTATGGGGGAGCGTGACGGGGACCGCCGGCGACATGCGTATCGACGCCCAGCTGATCGAACTGGAGAACGGCACGGTGGCGTCGGCCGACTTCGCACGGGGCAGCGATGTGTTCGAACTCGTGGATACGCTGACGGTGCGGCTCGCATCCCATCTGTCCGGTGCGCCGCCGCCGGCCGAGGTCGCTCGCATCAGCCACCTGGGGACGCGGGATCTGGAGGCGTGGGCCGCCTTCCATCGCGGCAACGCCCTCGCCCGTGCCGGTGACCTGGAGGAGGCCGAAGCCCACTACGAGCGAGCGGCCGAGATCGACAGCACGTTCGCGCTCCCGTTCCTCACGGCGGTCGGCGATTTCCGCGCGGGAGAGGCCGTATCGCCGGATGGCGAGCGAACCGAGGCCGAACGGCGACGCGCCGACTGGCGGGAACGCGGCCATCTACAACTCGTCCGGCGGCTCCCCGAGGACGTGCGGGAGCAGTTGGCGGGCCTCCGCGGGGAAGAACTGCGGGCGGCGATCGACTCCCTGATGGACGGCGCGATTTCCGGTGTCCGCCTCCTCGTCACGGAACGACGAGCCGGGCGCGGCGAGCCGCCGGACGAGCCGCCGGAGCGCCGGGATCCCCCACCTCCGCGCTGAACGCGAGATGACCCGCCGCGCTGGACGTTCGGCGTCGCGCGGGCCATGTTCCAACGCAGTTATGGGCGGGCACCGCCTCCGCGCGGGGGTGGCGTCCTCGGAACCTCAGGGAGGCCACATGAAGCGAAGGGCGTTTCTCCGAGCCGGACTCACGGGCGCCGGCGTTGCCGGCATTGCCGCCGCACCCCTTGCCGCACCCCTCGCGGGCGCGACGGCGGCGCGCGGTCTCGACACCATCTTCAACCCCCGCCGACCGGGACGCGACTACAACGGACCCGTCCGGCTGAGTTCGAACGAGAACCCGCTCGGCATCGCCCCGTCCGCGCGGCAGGCGATCATCGATGGGCTCGACGAGGCGAACCGCTATCCTGGCGCGACCGGCGAACTCGTGCGCGAGGCGCTCGTCGCGCGACTCGGCGTCAAGCCCGGCCAGCTCTTCTTCGGCTCCGGCTCGACGGAGATCCTGCGCATCGCCTCGGCGGCGTGGGCGGCGCCCGGCGGCCGCCTCATCTACGCGGAGCCGACGTACGAGGACGTGCCCAGGTACTCGCAGCCGTTCGCCTACGACCACATCACGGTTCCGCTCACGAGCGACTACGCGCACGACATCGACCGTATGCGCGAAGAGGCCTCGAAGTCGTCCGCGCCGAGCGTGATCTACTTCTGCAACCCGAACAACCCGACCGGCACGCTCACCTCGACGAAGCCGATCATGGACTGGATCCGCGACGAGAGCGAGCAGCACCTCTTCCTCGTCGACGAGGCGTACTTCGAACTCGCGGACGACCCCGGCTACGAGACCTTCGTCCCGCTCATCGAGCGCCATCCGAACCTGATCGTCGCCCGCACCTTCTCCAAGGTGTACGCGATGGCAGGGATTCGGCTCGGCTACGGGATCGCGCACGAGGCCACGGTCCAGCGGGTCCTCCCGTTCGCGACGCGGAATGCGCCCAACCACGTGGCAGGCGTGGCGGCCGTCGCCTCGCTCGCCGACGATGAGTTCTTCGCGAAGAGCGTGAAGACGAACGACGAAGCGAAGGCGATGATGTACGATGCCCTCGGCCAGCTCGACATCGAGGTTCTGCCGAGCCACACGAACTTCATCATGCACCGGATCAAGGGCGAACTCGCGACCTACAACGAGCGCATGTTCGAGGCCGGATTCAACGTGGGCCGCCCGTTCCCGCCCATGACGGACTGGAGCCGGCTCTCGATGGGCCTCCCGTCGGACATGGAGAAGCTCGCCGAAGTCATGATGGACTTCCGCAAGAAGGACTGGATCTAGCAGTCCGATCCGAACGCTTGCCGTCGCCCGCCGACCTATGAGTCAGCGGGCGGCGGACGAGCGGCCGAGGGTTCGCTGCAGGTAGCCTCGGATGTGTTCCAGCGTGTCGTCTGCCGTCCAGATGCGGTGGAGTTCCGGCTCCAGGTCGATGGCGCCCCCCGCGGCAGACGCGAACTGCCGCTTCGTGAGGCTGTAGGCGGCCGCCGGAATCGAGGCCAGGTCGAGCGCGATCTCCCGCGCCCGACCGGGCAGGTTGCCCGCCGGCACGATTTCGTCCACGAGGCCGCGCTCCGCTGCGCCTTCGGGGTCGTACAGGCGTCCGAGCAGCATGACCTCGCGCTGGTACCGCAGGGGGATGGCGCTTCGTACGATGTCCAGGGCGACAGCGGGGAAGGGCACTCCGACCTTCAGTTCGGGAAGCCCTATGCGTCCTTCGCCGGCGGCCATGACCCGATAGTCGCAGGCACACGCGATGACGCCGCCGCCAGCCACCGCGTGGCCGTTCACGGCCGCGACGAGCGGCTTCGGAAACGCGCGCAACATCGAGAACAACTCCCCAAGACTCTCCAGCAGCGCGTCAACGTACGGCGGACCCTCATCGACGACGCGAAACAGTTCAACGCCTGCCGAAAAGGCCGACCCCGTACCCGTCAGCACGACGGCCCGGACAGAGTCTTCCCCCCGGGCGCGGTCGAACTCCGCAGCCAGCGCGTCGGCGAACTCGACGGTGAGAACGTTCGCCGGCTCGTGCGCCATTCGGATCTCCGCCGTGCCGCTTTCGTCGCTCCTCCGGATCATTGCCTCTCCTCGCTGCTCTCGTTCGATTCTACTAGTAAATTAGTTGACCAGATGCCCCGCCCCGCCTAGGCTCCCTCGCAGGGTGAGGGCAGCCGGTTCGTGGGGCCGTGCAACGGTCGGGAGACGTTGCCGTGTCAAAGCCTCGACTCCCCGGCGGTTGATGGACCGTTGACAGTCTTGCGATAGATTGGGCTTGCCGCGACCACTCCGAGTGGTCGACCACGCGAACCGAACACAGCGGTGCGAGGCTTATGAAGGCACGTCACTGGGTCACGTTGATCGTCCTGCTCGTCGCGGGTGCGGCCGTCGTCGGCATCTTCATGCGGCTGAACGAGGACGGGGAGGACGAGCCGCAGAGCTTCGGCGACGCCGCGGCCGATTCCGTGGCCGAGGCGGTGCGGGGGACGGCCTCGGCGGCCGCCTTCGCCACGGACATTTTCCTTCCCGTCGAAGGCGCCGTCATTCAGCGCGACACCTTTGTGCTCTGGGTCACGGCGAGCGGGCGGGCCGCATCTCTGCGCCGGGCGGCGCTCCATTCGGAAGTCGACGGGCCCGTGACCGCGGTGCCGGTACAGGAAGGCGTGCACGTGCAAGCGGGCCAGCTCCTGGCGCGGATCGACCCGGCTCTCTACGAACTCCGGGCGCAACGGGCGGAGGCTGGTGTGGCGCGCGCCCAGGCGGAGTATCTGGACAGGGTGCTCTTCGATGACGAGTTGCCGGACTCGGTCCGGCTGGCTCGTGCCGAACAGGCCCGCATCCGGGTGAGCCTCCCCGACTACGAGGCGCAACTCGCGGAAGCGCGCTACGAACTGGAGAAGACGCAGATCGTCGCCCCATTCGCCGGCCTGGTGGCTAACCTCGGCATCGCGCACGGGAGCCGCGTCCGGGCGGGCGATTCGATCGCGACCGTCGTCGACCTCTCCGAAGTGGACATCGACGCCGAGGTCCTGCATTCCGAACTCCCGCTCGTGGAGGTGGGCCGGCAGGCGACCGCCACCTTCCCCGCGCTTCGGGGAGAGATCTTCGAGGGGCGCGTCGTGAGCGTGAACCCGCTGGTCCATCCAGAGACGCAGACGGCGCGGGTCACGGTGCGCCTGTCGAATCCCGAGGCTCGCATCGTCCCGGGCATGCCGGGGAACGTGCGGATCGCAGGCCGTCAGCTCGCGGACCGGACGTTCGTGCCCAAGGAAGCGGTCGTCGAGCGGAGCCGGCGGCAGGTGGTCTTCGTCTTCGAGCCGGGGGAGCCGGGTTCGGAAACGGGTCGCGCCCAGTGGGAGTACGTGACGCTCGGCCTCGAGAACGACACGCAGGTCGAGATCATCCCCAGCCCGGACGGAGACGACACGTTCGTGCCCGCGGGCGGCGAAGTCGTGCTCGTCGACGGTCACGCCACCCTCACGCACGATGCCCAGGTGCGGATCGACAACTACGGCGAACTCGAAGCTCCGGCGGAAACGCCCGCGGACGGCGCGACGAGCAACTCCACGGGCGACTCGCGATGAGGCGCAGCGCCCGAGGCGGCCAGCCGGGTTTCCGCCGTGTGATTGCCCTCGCCGCCCTGCTTGCGGCGGGAGGTCTCGGGGCCCCGGCGCCGTCGGCTGCCCAGAGGTCGACGATCCCGGACACGATCGACATCACGAGGGCTATCCGAATCGCCCTCAGCGAGAGTCCGGTCTTGCGGATGTCCCGGGCCCAGGCGGATCGGGCGGGTGCCGACCGGTTGGCCGCGTGGGGAGCGTTTCTCCCGACGGCCGACGTGATCGCTGGCCTCGACCGGTCGAGTTTCTCGAGGACCACGTTCGTCGGCGAGGAAGGGTTGTCGGAGACGCTCCCCGGGCCGCTCACATCTTCGAGCCAGAGAGCGAGCCAGAGGCTGAGCTTGAACTGGACTCTGCTGGACGGCGGGCGGCGCTTCTCCGAGGTCTCACGTTCCGCGGCAAGCCTTCGCGCCGCGCAGCGACACTATGACGACCGGCAGCGCGAGGTGGTGCTGACGGTGCGCCGCGAGTTTCTGGAAGCCCTGCGGCGGCAGGAACTGCTGGAACTGACGCGAGCTCAGATCGCGGACCGGGAACTCGAACTCGAGATCGCCAGCCGGCGGTACGAGATCGCGGCTGTGGAACGAACGGACCTGCTCGGTGCGGAAGGGAACCTGTTGAACGCACGGATTGCCCTCGCCGCCGGAGAAAACCAGTTGCGCGCCGGGCTGCGCCAACTCGTGGTGTCCATGGGACTCCCGCCCGAAACGGGGGATGGTCTCGTACTCACAGGCGACGAAGGCATGCCCGAGGGCGCCCCCGATATCGACTTCATCGTCCAGACGGCCGTGACGTCCGATCCCGAGCTTGCGGCGCTCGCTGCGGAGCGTTCTGCGGCCGCCGCGTCGTTGTGGTCGGCTCGCACCCGCTACCTACCACGAATCACCGTGAGTCTGGGATGGGGTCGCGGTGAGAATTTCGGCCCCGAGGACTCGTTTTGGCAGTTCGACCCCGGCGACACGAGTCACGGCTTCGGTATCACGGCCTCCTGGAGTCTCTTCGACGGGTTCCAGCGTGAGCAGCAGAACGCCCAGGCGTCGGCCGCGCGACGCCAGGCCGAGGAGGATCTGCGACGCCGGCGGCTGGAGATCGAGCGCGATGTGCGGCGGTATGGCGACGACATCACCCGGTTGGATCAGACGCTGGATCTGCTTGAGCGCGTGTACGCGATCTCGCGGGAGCGTCTGGAGATGCAGCAGGAGCGTTACCGGCTCGGGACCGTGAGTTTCACGGAACTCCAGCAGGCGGTCGACGCGGTACAGAGGGCGGAGACCGAGTTGATCCAGCAGCAATTCGATTACCGGATCGCGTGGTCCAGTCTCGCCGAATACATCGAGGCCGGGCCCGGCAGCCCATGACGCAACCCCACTAGTGGCGCTTCCCGACCTGTCGCTCCGCCGGCCCGTGGCCACGGCGATGCTCTACGTGGGCATCGGCGTGCTGGGCGTGGTGTCTTTCCTCCGGCTGCCCATCGACCTCCTGCCGGACGTCGCCTTCCCGACGCTCTCGGTGTGGACGACGTATTCGGATGCGGGACCCGCGGAGGTCGAACGCTTCATCACGGAACCCATCGAGACGCGGCTGTACTCGATTCCGGGGGCGCGGCGGATCTCCTCGCGTTCGCGGGAGGGGCAATCGCTCGTCCAGCTCCAGTTCGCGTGGGGCACGGACATGGAGTTCGCGACCCTCCACACCCGGGAGAAGCTGGACAACCTGTCCGAGAACCTCCCGGATGGCGCGGAGCGGCCCACGATTCTGAGATCGGACCCGACGAGCGATCCGATCATGACGCTCGCCGTGAGCGGCGCCGACCTGCGAAACCTGCGCGATCTCTCCGAGGTCGTCTTCAAGCGGCGCCTGGAGCAGCTCGACGGCGTTTCGCTCGCGGGGCTCACGGGCGGACCCGAGCGGGAGCTGCGGGTCATCGTGGACCCGGATTACCTGGATGTGCACGAGGTCTCGCTCAGCGAAATTTCGAACGCGCTCGACCAGGCGAACTACAACGCGCCCGGAGGCACGATCCAGCGGGGGCGGTTCGAGTACAGCCTGCGCACGCTGGGCCAGTTCCGGGAGGTCGAGGAGCTGCTCGACGTCGTCATCGCACGGCCGCCGGGTCTCGGGGTCCGCCCCGTCCGGCTGGCCGATGTCGCCACCGTCGTCGACACGATCGCCGACCTCGAGACGATCGCGCGCTTCAACGGGGAACCGGCGATCGGGCTGCAGGTGTTCAAGGAGGCGGGGACGAACACGGTCCGCGTGGCGGACGGGGTGCGCGAGACGCTGGACCAGCTGCGGGAGGAGTTCCCGGGGATATCGATCGAGATCGCCTCCAGTCAGGCGGCGTTCATCCGGGACGCGATCTCGAACGTCGTCTCCGCCCTGCTGCTGGGCGGGGCGCTGGCCTTCCTCGTCCTCTTCCTCTTCCTGCGCGATCCGAGGTATCCGCTCGCGATCGGACTCGCCATCCCCATCTCGGTCATGGCGGCCTTCGCGCTCTGCTACGCCTTCGACGTGAGTCTCAACATCATGTCCCTCGGCGGCCTCGCGCTCGGGGTCGGTCTGCTCGTCGACAACTCCATCGTGGTGCTCGAGAACATCTTCCGGCACCGCGAGGAATCGGGCGGGAGCGCGCGGGAGTCGGCCGGACGCGGTGCCCGAGAAGTGGCCGCGGCGATCACGGCGTCCACGCTCACCACGATCGCCGTATTCGGTCCGGTGCTGTACGTGGAGGGCGTGGCGGGCGCGCTCTTCGGCGATCTGTCGCTCGCGGTGACGTTCTCCCTTCTCGCCTCGCTCCTCGTGGCGCTCACGCTGCTCCCGGTCCTCGCCGCCCAGGTGGCCCGCGGGAGGCGCGGAGAGGAAGCCGCGGGCTCGGGTGGCGAGACCTCCCCGTCAGGGCGGTCCGAAGCATCGGAAAGCGAGCGGCCGGGCAGCGTGCGCCGGTTCGGCAGGGCGCTGCGGGGGGGCGCCGTCGCCGGCGTACGAGGCGTCGGGGGCGGGGTCGCCTACGTGGGGCGCTCGGTCCGGCTCACGGGCGTCGATGTCGCGAGGCTCGGCGGCGGGGTCCTGGGCCGGCTCTTCGGTCCCTTCCTGCGGGCCTTCGAGCGCGGCTTCCTCCGGTTCGCGGGCCGGTACGAGCGGACGCTCGAATGGGCCCTGGGGCACCGGCTGGAGGTCCTCTCGATCGCCGTCATCGCCCTGGCCGGCGCCGTCATGCTCGCCGGAACTCTCCCGCGGGGACTCATGCCTCGCGTCGACGAGCGGCAGTTCTGGGTCGAACTCAACCTCCCCCAGGGGACCCCGATCCGGACGACGGACGAGACCGCCGGGGAGGTGGAGCGGCTGCTGCTCGGCATGGCGGACGTCTCGGGCGTCTTCACCAGGGTGGGCCGCAGCCGGGGCAGCGAACTCGCGGCGCGCGACCTGACCGGACTCAACAACGCGGCGCTCGACGTCCAGCTTACCGGATCGTCGCGGCCGACGCCCGAAGCGATCGCCGAACTCCGCCAGCGGCTCGCGGGGAGCGGAGTGGACCCGGCCTTCGTGACGATCGAGACCGGGAGGGCCACCTCGCTCGGCAGGGCGCTCGCGATCGGGGAGGCCGACCTCGCAGTGAAGGTCCAGAGCGGGGAACTCGATGAACTCGTTCCGGTCGCCCAGGCGATCGAAACCCGGCTCGAGAGCGTTTCGACGCTGGCGGATGTCCGGCTGGACTTCCTTCGCACGCAGCCGGAACTCGTCATCGAGGTCAACCGGGAGGTGGCGGCACGCCACCAGATCACCGTGACTTCGGTCGCGACGGCGATCGAGGACTACCTCCGGGGGTCGGAGACGAACAACGCGTACTCGGTGTTCGCCGACAAGGTCGACATCCGGGTCACGATCCCGGAGACGGCCCGGCGGGAACTCGAGCGGGTGCTCGCGCTGCGGCTGCAGGGCGTGCCGATTGGGGAACTCGTGACGGTCCGGCGGGGGTTCGGTCCGGTCGAAATCCGGCGCGAGGATCAGAACCGCACGGTCCAGGTGCTCGCGGACGTGGCCGAGGGCGGGCTCCGGACGGCCGTCCGGGAGGTGGAAGCGGCGATCGCGGACATCCCGCGGCCTGCGCTCACGACCGTGCGCGTTGGCGGCGAGAACGAGGAGATGCAGAACAGCTTCCGTTCGCTCACCTTCGCCTTCGGCCTCGCGCTGGCCCTCGTGTTCCTCATCATGGCCGCCCAGTTCGAGTCGCTCGTGCAGCCGCTCGTCGTCCTCACCGCGGTACCGCTGGCGGCGATCGGGGCGGTGACGGCGCTCTGGATCGCGGGGGACGGCCTCAACGCGATGAGCGGAATCGGGTTCGTGATTCTGATCGGCATCGTCGTCAACGACGCGATCGTGAAGGTCGACTTCATCAACCAGCGAAAACGGGCGGGGATGAATAAGCGCGCGGCGATCCTCGAAGCGGGCCGGCTGCGGCTCCGTCCGATCGTGATGACGACGATCACGACCGTAGTCGGGCTCCTTCCGCTCGCCGCCGGGCTGGGGGCCGGGGCCGACCTCCGCGCCCCGCTGGCGGTGGCGGTGATCGGCGGCCTCATCTCCGCGACCTTCCTCACGCTGATCGTCGTCCCGGTCGTATATTCGGTCCTCGTCGAACCCTCCGTGTCCGTTGGGCCCGACCCGGGCCCGCGGCCCGAGCGTCGTGACCCGGCGGCGCCGCAGCCGAAGCCGGGGTACGGACTCGGCGGCCGCTCCGGGCCGGCGGCGCCGGGCATGGCGCGAGGGAGCATGGAACCATGATCGATCTGGCTATCCGCCGACCGGTGGCGACCGCCGCGATCTACATCGCCCTCTTCGCGCTCGGCGTGACGAGCTTCCGGCTCATTCCGGTCGAGGATCTGCCCGAGGTCGAGTTCCCGCGTCTCACGGTCAGCGCCACCTGGAACGGAGCCTCGCCCGAGGCGCTGGAAGCGTTCGTGACCGCGCCGCTCGAGACCGTCATCCAGCAGGTCGGCGGCGTGGAGAAGGTCATCTCGGAGTCCTCCGCCGATGCGCGCGGGACGGGCTCCAGCGCCGAGATCGACGTCTACTTCGAGCGCGACACGCGCATGGAGTTCGCCCGCCTCGCGCTCGGCGAACGGATCAACTCGATCCGGGACGAACTGCCCGAGGGCGTGATGCCCAGCCTCTCCGAGTACGTCCCGGCGGAATTCGCCGAAGAGGAAGAGCGATTCCTCAGCTTCTCCCTGACCGGCCCCTACACGTTCGCGCGCCTGGGAGAGATCGCCGAGGAGGAGATCGCGCCCTTCGTGCGGGGACTGCCGGGCGTGTCCGCGGTGGATGTCCTCGGCGCGGAGCGCCGCGAGATCGCCGTCGAACTCGACCGGGGCCGGCTGGAGGCGCTCGGGCTGCGGCCGGAAGAGGTGAGCCGGCGGATCGCCGAGCTGTCCGAGCCGAAAGCTCCGGGATCGGTCGAGCTTGACGGGCGGCAGTTCGCCATCGCCGTTCGCACGCGGGCGCTAGAAGTCTCCGACATCGCGGAGATGATCGTCCTCACGCGGCCCGATGGGCCGGTCCGCGTCGGCGATCTGGGACAGGTCCGCGACCAGACGGAAGACCCGATGTTCTTCTGGCGCATCGACTCCCAGCCCACGATTTCGATCAGCGTGTACCGCCAATCGGGCACGAACGTGATCCAGGTCGCGGATGACGTGAAGGCCGCGATGACCGAACTGGGCTCGACGCTCCCGGCGGGGGTCGGCCTCGAGTTGCTGACCGATGAGAGCGAGAACATCCGCGAGCAACTCTCGGAGCTTCGGCTCCGCGCGATCGCCGCCGCGATCGTGATCTTCATCGTCCTCACGCTCTTCCTGCGGTCGCTCGGCGCCGTCCTCGTCGTGTTCGCGACGATCGGCTTCAGCGTCCTGACCGCGGTGAACTTCCTTTACATGGGCGGTTTCTCGCTGAACCTGCTCACCCTGTGGGGGCTCGCGTGGGGGTTCGGCCTCGTCGTCGACAACGGCATCGTCGTGCTCGAGAACGTGGAGCGTCACCGCCGGGCGGGGGCGGGGCCATCCGATGCCGCGAGCCGCGGGGCGCGCCAGGTCGTCCTCCCGGTCCTCGCCGCGACGCTGACGACCGCGATCGTTCTCGTCCCCTTCCTCTTCCTGCAGGGCGAACTTCGGGTCTACTACCTGCCGCTCTCGTTCGCCGTCGGTTTCTCGATCATCGCAAGCCTCTTCGTGGCGTTCACCTTCGTCCCGTCGCTCGCGTCGCGCGTCGCCCGGATGCGCGATTCCGCCGGGGCGCTGGTGGATCCGGGCCGTACCACCGGGGAAGCGGCGTCAGCTCCGGTCCGGCCGTCCGAACCGTTCTACATCACGGGGTACCGGTCGCTGCTCGGATTCGCGCTCCGGCACCCGGTCGTCGTCGCGCTCGTCTGCCTCGGGAGCCTCGCCGGGAGCTGGTACCTGTTCGACGAGCACGTGAGCAGGGGGAGGTACTGGAGCGGATTCGGTGGGCGCGGGAGCGGTATCACGATCACGATCAGCTTCCCGCGCGGCGCGGGGCTGGAACGCACGGACGAACTCGTGCGCTCGTTCGAAGCGAAGCTCGCCACCATCGATGAGGTGCAGCGCTTCGAGGCTCAGGTCCGGCCCAACTACGCGTACATGCGCGCGGAGTTCCCGGACGAGATCGAGCACACGTCCATCCCGGTAGCTATCAAGGACCAGATGGTCGCCTACAGCTACGGGTTCTCGGGCGTCGATGTCTTCGTGCGCGGATATGGTCCGAGCTTCTACGGCGGCGGGTCGAGTCCGCCCAACTACAGCCTCCAGGTGCTCGGGTACAACTATCTGACCGTGCAGGAGATCGCCGAGGAGATCGCGTCGCGCCTGACGCGATTCTCCCGGATCCGCGACGTGGACCCGAACGCGACAGGCAACTGGTACTCCAGCGACAAGGAGTTCGAGTATTACGTGGAGCCGGACCGGGAGGCGCTCGCGGCCTACAATCTCCCCGTTACCCAGCTGCTCAACTACGTGTCAAGCAATATCCAGGGCCGTCCGTACGGGAGCCGGATCCGGGTGGGCGGCGAGGAGGTGCGGTACGCCGTCAAGGTGGACGGGTATCGCGAGTTCGACTTCCACGATCTGAGCGATCTGCGCGTGCCGATCTCCTCCCGCGAGGAACTCCGGCTGGCGAACGTCGCGGAGGTGGGGCGTCGGCAGGTTCTGGCCAACATCCGGCGGGAGGACCAGCAGTACGAGCGGACCGTGGCCTGGGAGTTCCGGGGGCCGGTGAGGTTCGGCGACCTCGTTCGCGACGCGGTCGTGGACGCGATGGAACTCCCGCCCGGATACAGGATCGAGAAATCGCGTTTCGGAGGCTGGACGACGGAGGAGACGACGCAGATGTGGGTCGTCCTCGCCTTCTCCATCCTCCTCATCTACATGGTGACCGCCGGTCTGTTCGAGTCGCTCGCGGCGCCGTTCGTCGTGCTCTTCTCGCTGCCCTTCGCCCTCATCGGTGTGTTCCTCATCTTCTTCTACACCGACGCGACGTTCACGCGCACCGCGTTCATCGGCACGATCATGATGGGCGGCATCGTCGTGAACAATGCCATCCTTGTGGTCTACCACATCGGCGAAGTGCGCAAGCGCATGCCGACGGCCGCGGCGATCGTGCAGGGGACGCTGGAGCGCGTGCGCCCGATCCTCATGACGACGCTGACGACGGTGTTCGGACTCCTGCCTCTCGTCCTCTTCGCGCCCTCCCAGGATGAGAACATCTGGAACGCGCTCGCGCTGGCGACGATCGGGGGGTTGATTTCGAGTACGCTGTTTGTGCTCGTCGCAATTCCGGTCGCATATCGTTACATCGTGGCACGCCGTATCTGACGGCACGCCCGCCGGCAGGCCGCGGCCTGAACGGGGGCGCACGAGAACACAAAAGCTGACGGGGGTCGAGATGGTACGGTCGCGTCTATCCAGGTCCGGTTTCAGGCCGGGGGGGCTGCTCATCGGGTGTCTGCTGGCGGTAGCCGCCTGTGAGCCGGGCGGAGGGCCGAGCGAATTCCTTCGAGACCCGGGTTCGGCAGAGGTGAACATGACGGCTCCGGCGACTTTTCAGGCTCGTTTCGAGACTTCGAAGGGAACGTTCGTGGTGGAGGCGCACCGCCAGTGGGCCCCCAACGGCGTGGACCGCTTCTACAACCTGGTGGAGAACGGGTTCTTCGACGACGTGAGGTTCTTCCGCGTGATCGCCGGCTTCATGGCGCAGTTCGGGATCAACGGGGACCCGGAGATCCAGAGCATGTGGCGGGACGCGAACATCCAGGACGACCCGGTGGTCGTGGGGAATACGCGCGGGCGGGTGAGCTTCGCCCAGACGTCGATGCCGAACAGCCGAAGCACCCAACTCTTCATCAACTTCGGCGACAACTCGCGTCTCGACGGGATGGGGTTCGCCGCCATCGGTGAGGTCATTTCGGGCATGGACGTCGTGGACGCGCTCCATTCCGGTTACGGAGAGGGGGCGCCGGGCGGGAACGGACCGAGCCAGGCGCGCATTCAGGAGGAGGGGAACGCCTACCTGGAGGCGGAGTTCGCGGAACTGGACTACATCGAGCGGGCGACGATCAGCGGTGGGAATTAGGGGGACGGCCAGCCGGGCAGCGACGCCTGCGGCGCTCGTCCTCGCGGTCATGGCGGTGTCGCCGCCCACGGACGCCATGGGCCAGGAGGCGGGGCAGGTCGGCGGAGAGCGGCCGCGCGCGCGGGAGGCGGGCGTCCTCATCGGGCGACTGCCGACGGGCCCGCTGAATGCGATCACCGACGTGCCCGGGGTCCGCGTGGGCCACCGCACGGTGTGGGTGGGCGATTCGATCCGCACGGGGGTCACGGCGATCCTCCCGCACGGGGACAACGTGTTCGAGCGGCGGGTGCGGGCGGCGATCTCGGTCGGGAACGGGTTCGGGAAGCTGGTGGGACTGAGCCAGGTCAACGAACTCGGCGAACTCGAGACGCCGATCCTCCTCACCGGGACGCTGAGCGTGTTCCGCGCGGCCGACGCGCTCCTCGATACGCTCCTGTCGCTCCCGGCGAACCGCGACGTGCGATCGATGAATCCGGTCGTAGGCGAGACGAACGACGGGTACCTGAGCGACATCCGCGTGCGCCCGATCCGGCCCGAGCACGTGCGCGAGGCGCTGCGGACCGCGGCGAGCGGCCCGATGGAGGAGGGGTCGGTCGGGGCCGGGACGGGGACGATCGCCTTCGGCTGGAAAGGCGGAATCGGGACCTCGTCGCGACGGTTCGATCTCGGAGGCCGGATCGTGAACGTCGGCGTGCTCGTGCAGAGCAACTTCGGCGGCTCGCTGCGGATCGACGGCGTGAGGGTGGGAGAGAAGCTCGCCGCGGCCGGTCTGCGCGGAGGGCGCGCCCAGGGCGATGGCGACGGTTCCGTGATGATCGTCATCGCGACGGACCTGCCGCTGGCGCACCGCGAACTGGACCGGGTGGCCGACCGCTCGTTCATGGGACTCGCCCGCACTGGGTCGCACATGTCGCACGGCTCGGGGGACTACGCGATCGCCTTCTCGACCGGCGAAGGGGCCGCGGTCCGGGACGGCCGCTCCTTGTCGCGCGTCTTCGAAGCGGTCGTCGAAGCGACGGATGAAGCGGTCATCAACTCCCTCTTCGCGGCAACGTCCGTGACCGGGCACGGGGGACGGACGGTCGAAGCGCTCCCGCTCGAACCCACGCTGCGGCTGCTCCGCGAGGCGGGCGTCCTCGGGACGCCGCGGTGAAACCGTTGATTCCCGCGTCCGCGCAGCCCCCGCTGCCCCGGGCGCGCTTCATCGTCGAAGAGGATCCCGGCCCGGAAGCGGTGCCGCTGGATGTCCTTTTCGTGGGCGGAGGTCCCGCCGGGCTGGCCGGAGCGATCCGGCTCGCGCAACTGGCGGCGCGCGACCGGGAGGAGGGCGGGCCTCTCGCCGACCTCGAGATCGGCGTCCTCGAGAAGTCGGGTGAACTCGGGGAGCACTGCCTCTCCGGGGCGGTCGTGAACCCGGAGGCCTTTCGCACGCTTTTCCCGGATCTTGACGAGGCGGAGTTTCCCCTCCGGGGCCGCGTGGCGGGCGATCGGGTGCTGCTCCTCACGCAACGCGGAAGGATCCGGCTCCCGACCCCGCCCTCGATGCGGAACCACGGCCATCATGTGGCCTCGATCTGCGAGATCGTGCGCTGGCTGGGTGCGCGGGCGGAAGAGCTGGGGGTGAACGTATTCACGGGGTTCCCCGCCGACGCGCTCCTCATGCGCGGGGGGCAGGTCGTCGGTGTCCGCACGGCGCCCGCCGGTCTGGACCGCGAGGGGAATCCGGCGGGCGGCTACATGCCGGCCACGGACCTCTCCGCGCGGGTCACCGTCCTCGCCGAAGGGACCCGCGGGCCTCTGAGCCTGGCCTGGCTCGAGCGGGAAGGCGTCGGTTCGGCGAACCCGCAGATCT
>JAJDUL010000031.1 GCA_022826685.1 Gemmatimonadota bacterium
GAGGTCGAACACGCCGGCGGAGAGGTCGCCCGCCTCGCGCACGGGGGTCGAGAAGGCGGTGCGCACAAGCGTCCGGGCCTGCTCCTCGACCACGGAAAGCAGCCGGCTCCACATGATCTGCCCTTCGAGGGCCGCGATCCCGCTTGGCGCGCCGGTGGCTGCCGCCGCGCCGCCCGCCGCGGTGGCGCCTGCCGCCATGGCGCCCGCCACGGCGTCTGCCGCGCCCGCCTCCGACTGCCGCTCGACGAGGAGGTGGCCGCCGGCCGCGACCCGCGCCTCCCAGCCCTCGGGGACAACGGTCGTCGTCTGGTCCTCGGCGATCAGCGCCGGACCCTGGACGCGCGCGGCCCCGGCCAACCCCGCGCGGGTGTGGACGGCGGCCGCTGAGGATTCCCCTCCGGGGCCGTCCCACAGCTCCGTCCAGCGCTCGGGTTCCGGTTTCTCCGCGCCGGCCTGCCCCCCTTGCCCCTCGCCAGACGTTCCCGCGGGACCGTCTCCGGCCTCCGTCGCGGGTGCCGCCGCGGGCGCCGACACGACGAGCGTCCAGCTCAGCACCTCGATGTCCAGTCCCGGGATCGTGCGTCCGTACACCGCCTCGTAACCGAGGTCGAACGCTTCGCGCAGCGCCGCCGCGTCCTCGAGGTCCTCCGGGAGGTCGACGCCGATCTCGTGGCCCTGGCCCACGTAGCGCATGTAGGCGCGCGCCTTCTCGCTCGTCGGCGCGCCGGGCGCCCCGCGCGACACCACCGCCACCGCCTCGTCTCTCATCTCATCGAACACCGCGCAGACGACGTCGGGGTCGAACCCGGACAGACGCATGTAGCGGCTGCGCACGACTTCGTACGAGATCGGCGCGAGGAGGAAGCCCACGGCCGACCCCACTCCCGCGTCGGCGGGGACGAGGAAACGGTCCACGTCCAGCTTGTCCGCGAGGCGCGCGGCGTGGATCGGCGCGGAGCCGCCGAAGGCGATGAGTGTGCGTCCGGCCACCCCCTTCCCCCACTCGACGGCGTGCGTGCGCGCCGCGTTGGACATGTTCTCGTCCACCATCTCGCTGATGCCGAGCGCGGCGAGCTTCGCGTCGAGCCCCAGCTTCCCGCCGATGCCGCCGCCGACGGCGCTCTCGGCCCGCTCCCGGTCGAGGGGTATCGAGCCTCCGGCAAAAAACTCCGGATCGATCCGCCCCAGGACGACGTCCGCGTCCGTCACCGTGGGTTCATCTCCGCCGCGTCCGTAAGCCGCCGGCCCCGGCTCCGACCCGGCGCTCGCGGGCCCCACGTGGATCCGCTCCAGGTCGTCGACCCCCGCGATCGACCCGCCGCCGGCCCCGATCTCCACCATCTCGATGACCGGAATCCGCACCGGAAGCCCGCTCCCCTGCTTGAAGCGGTAGCTGCGCGCGACCTCGAACGTGCGGGAATGGAGCGGCTGGCCGCCGTCGATCATGCACAGCTTGGCCGTCGTCCCGCCCATGTCGAAGGAGAGCACGTCGCCCAGTTCCAGGTCTCGCGCCAAGTGGCTCGCGAGGATGGCGCCGCCGGCGGGTCCGGATTCGACGAGGCGGACCGGGGCCGCGACCGCGGTGTCGAGCGTCGTGAGCCCGCCCCCGGAGGTCATGAGAAGGAAGGGACAGTCGAGTCCCGACTCCTGCAGAGATTCCGAGAGTCCCGTGAGGTAGCGGGCCATGAGCGGCTGGACGTAGGCGTTCGCGCACGCCGTGGATTGTCTCTCGTACTCCCGCACTTCGGGGCACACGTCCGAGGCCAGCGTCACCGGCAGCCCCGGCCGCCATTCGTCGAGGATCTCGCCGATGCGCCGTTCGTGCGCGGGGTTGGCGTAGCCGTGGATGAGCCCGACCGCGACGGACTCCACGCCCGCCGCCTCGAGCGCCGGGAGGAGCGCCCGCACCGAACTCTCCTCCAGAGGGACGAGGACGCGGCCGCGGTGGTCGACCCGCTCCTCCACCGGGAGCCGGAGACGCCGCGGAACCAAGGGCTCCGGCCGGTCGACGCCGATGTCGTACTGCTCGAAGCGGTTCTCGTGCGCCATCTCGAGCGCGTCGCGGTGCCCGGACGTCACAATGAGGGCGGTGCGTGCGCCCCGACGCTCGATGATCGCGTTCGTGGCCAGCGTCGTGCCGTGGATGACGAGACGGACGGCGGAGGGGGGAACGTCGGCCAGCCCCAGCACCTTGTGGACGCCCTCCAGGACGCCCCGCTCGGGCGCCGTGGCGGTCGTGAGCACTTTCGTTGTGACGAGGCGTCCGCCGGCCTCCAGCGCCACGTCCGTGAAGGTCCCGCCGATGTCGATCGCGAGCCGCGCCGAGCCGCCCGGCCCGCCCGACCTGCCCGACCCGTTCGTCGTCCTGTCGCCCACGCTCCTCACCCGTCTTCGCGCAGCGGGACGGTGTAGTTCAGCGCCAGGCGTCCGCCGTCCGGGTAGATCGTCTCGCCCGTGAGGTACGAGGCGTAGTCGCTCGCGAGGAAGACGGCCACCGTCCCGATCTCGCCCGGGTCTCCGAACCGTCCCAGCGGCGTGCGGGAGAGGATCGTGCGCCGCGCCTCCTCGTCGGCGATCACGGAGTCGAGGATGTCCGTGATGATCGTCCCCGGCCCGATCGCGTTGACCCGGATGTCGTGGGGCGCGAGCGCAAGCGCCATCACCTTCGTGAGCTGCATGATTCCGCCCTTGGAAGCGGCGTAGGCGAGCTGGTTCGGGATCGTCACCACCGCGTTCGTCGAGGACATGTGGATGATCGACCCCTTGACCCCGCGCGCGACCATGTCCCGCGACACGAGCCGGGACATGAGGAAGGTCCCCCGGAGGTTGACGCCCAGCACCCGGTCGAAGTCCTCGACCTCGGCGTCCAGGATCGAGCCCGCCGCGATGATCCCCGCATTGTTGAGCAGGATGTCGCAGCGGCCGAACCGTTCCGTGCAGGCGTCGAGCAGGTCGGCGCAGTCGCTCTCCTCGCTCACGTCCGCGCGCACGGCGATCGTCTCCCGCCCCGTCTCCTCCGCGATGCGGCGGGCGGTCTCGGCGCACCGGTCCTCCAGTACGTCACCCAGCACGACATCCGCCCCGTGACGGGCGAAGGCGAGCCCGCACGCGGCGCCGATCCCCTTCGCCGCCCCGGTGACGATGGCGGTCTTACCCTCGAGTGTGATCACGCTGAGCCCTTCCTTGATTCGACCCTGATTCGACCTTGGTGCGACCCTGGTGCGACGGACGCCTTCCGCGGTGATGATCCCGCGTTGATGGCCATCGTGAAGCTGTGGAGGTCCGAGCGCGGTCTCCCATGGTATCGACGAAGGCGGAATCTGGCATGCAGCAGCAGGTCTCGTTATGGTATTATCACAGAATTTACCAGAAATATGGATTATACCATGAAGGAAGAAGTCCGGAATCCAGTGACCGATGCTTCGCCGGACCCGCTGCCCGACCCGTTGCCCGACACCGAGCGCGTGACGATCGACGAAGCCGGCCGGCTGGTCGTCCCCGCCCGCTTTCGCAGGGCATTGAACATCCGGGGGCGGCAGCAGTTGGTCATGCGCCTGGAGGGCGACACGATCCGGCTGCGCACTCCGCTCGCGGCCCTCGCGCGCCTGCAGGAGATGGCGAGGCGGAAGCGGAAGGGCTCCGGAAGCGTCGTCGATGAGTTCATCCTGGAACGGCGAGCCGAAGCCGCCCGTGAATGAACCGGTCGAGAGCGTCCTGGACGCCTCGGCCGTCCTCGCGGCACTGTTCGAGGAACCCGGAGCGGAACGTGTCGCCCGCGCGCTCCAGCGAGGAGCCGCCATGTCGTCGGTGAACGTGGCCGAGGTGGCGGCGTGTCTCTCGCAGGAAGGCTGGTCCACGGCGGCGGTGGCCGACGCGATCGCGGAAACGGGGATCGAAGTCGTTCCCTTCGACCACCGGACGGCCCTGCTCAGCGGCGCCTATCGCACGCGGACCCGCCGCCAGGGCCTCGGACTGGGCGACCGGGCGTGCCTGGCCACCGCGTGCAGGCTCGGACTCCCCGCCCTCACCGCCGACCGAAGCTGGGCCGGCCTCGACATCGACGGCGTGAAGGTCATCCAGATCCGGTAGGGGACCTTCCAGGTATCAGGCCGGTAGAGTTCAACACCTATCCGGAATGAGGTCCGGTTTCTTCGACAGTCAGGAACGATAATGAGCGAGATGACGAATCGGGGATGGATCGAGCAGCAGACCGCCAGTCCCGAATCGCGCAGGCTGTATGAGGAGGAGCGCTTGATTCTGTGGGCAACGGAAGCCGTGGCGGAAGCCATGGCGAACCAGGGACTGACCCGCGCGCAGCTCGCGGAAGCTCTTGGGACGAGCCGCCCCAACGTGACGCAGCTCCTCAGCGGATCTCGCAACATGACCCTGCGAACCTTGGCGGCGCTGGCCCACGCCTGTGGGATGCGCGTGGACCTCAAGTTCGAGCCATTACCCCCGCTCACCCACGGGTCACAAAGAGCCGGGATCGACTTCGACAAGCTCGAGGCGTCGCGCCGTCGGCTCGGAATCGAGGGGGACGGGGAACGATGGCCGAAGGAATACGACGACCCGGCCTTCAGCCGACGCGTGCTCGGCCTCGACCCGGAGTGACCTCGATCGGCTGACGGCAGCACTCACATCACGCCTCCAGGCGTTTCCCGCGGGAACGTCTCCGCATGTGTGGCATCCCGGGTGCAACCCTTTGGGAAGGGATGTTGTCTACGGGGTGTGTTGATTTTTCAGCACGCTTGCACCAGGTTTCTTTCCGGAGGTGCCGGCGTGCCCTTCGTAACACCCGGTGAGACGTCCGTGAGAGAAGGAGATCGTCGAGGTGAACCCACTTCCGGAACTGAGCAGACGAGAGCGCGAGGTCATGGACCTCGTGTACGAACTGGGGACCCCGACGGCGGCGCAGATCCAAGAGAACATGGCGGATCCTCCCACCTACTCGGCCGTCCGTTCGATCCTGCGCGGGCTCGTGACCAAGGGACACCTGGTGAGTGAGCCGGATGGGCCCCGGTACCTCTACTCTCCCACCATGCCGGCCCTGCGCGCCCGGCGCTCCGCGATGCGCCGCGTGCTCAAGACGTTCTTCGGCGACTCGGTGGAGGGCGCGGTGGCCACCCTGCTCGAGCTTCGCGAGGGCGGCCTCACACCGGAGGAACACGCACGCCTCCAGGAGATGATCGAGAGGGCGGCGGAGGAGGGACGGTGAGCCCCGCGGTGACTCTGACGGCGCAGGTCACCTGCCTCCTCGTGCTGGCGCTAGCGCTGGCATGGCTTGGGAGGCGCGGATCGTCAAGGACGCTTCATCAGTTGTGGACCGCGACGTTCGTGCTCGTGCTCGTATTGCCTCTGTTGGGCATCCTCGCTCCCTCGTGGAACGTGCCGATCCTTCCCGCGCGCGGCGGCGAACCCCAGCCGTCCTCAGTCGAGGTTCCTGCAGCCGGCGAAGCCGCCGCCGTGGCCGATGCCCCTCCCGCGACCGAAGCTGCCGCCGTCACCATGCCGCGGGCGAGCGCCGAAGTGCCGGGTTTGGCGGCCACAGGCTCGCGCGACCGTCCTGGCCAAGCCACTGGTCGGCAGGTCGACTCCTCCTCGAGTCTCGTCCGCGTCCTCTTCATTGTCTGGGCTCTGGGCTGCGCGATCTCGCTGATCTCGCTGGCGGCCGGAGCCTGGCGCCTGCGCGCCCTCGTACGTGCCGCGCTTCCGCTTCGCGACCCGGCGTTGCGGCGGCAGGCCGACGCGATCCGCCGCCGGATGCGTATTCCCGCGGACGTGCAACTGCTCTCCAGCGACAGTGCCCCCACGCCGATGACGGGCGGGCTGTGGAAGCCCGTGATCCTGCTCCCCGCGGCGGCGGTGAAATGGAGCCCCGAACGGCGGGCTGCGGTGCTGACGCACGAACTCATCCATATCCGTCGAAGGGACGTGCTCCGGCAACTCGTGCGGCGGATCGTGCTCGCCCTCTACTGGTTCCATCCCCTCGGCTGGCTCGCGGCACGACGAGCGGAGATCGCCAGCGAGAAGGCCTGCGACGAGGAGGTGCTCGCGCTCGGAGCGCGTCCCTCCGATTACGCCCGCCTCCTTCTGCGGCTCGCGGCTGCCCGCGGCCGTCGTCCGAACGTACTCGCCCTCCCTCTCGTGAAGACCTCGCAACTGGAGACAAGAATCGTGGCCATCTTGAAGCGTAGGCGTCCGCGTCCCAGCGTGACCCGGACTGCCGTGACCCTGACGATCGTAGGTGCGGCGGGGGTCTCCCTCGCTTGCGTCCATCCCGTCCCGTTCGACGAGGCTCCGGTGCCGCCTCGGGAAGCTCAGGTGCCACTCCGGGAAACCGGGATCGCGCCGGTGGCCGCGCCTTCGGCCGTAATCCCGCCACCGCCCGAGCACGAACTCGCGGTGTTGGTCGACGTCGAACCCCAGGCAGACGGGACAATCCGCATGTCGGCCGGTCCGGAGCCGCGGGAGTCCGTCGACCGGCTCTCCCGGCAGGAGATCCAATGCCCGTGGGCCGGCAGCAATTCGATAAGCACGATGAGGGTGAGCGGGGGCCTGCGGGTCACGGGCTGGAACGGTGGGGATCGCACGATCGAGAGATCGGTGGCGGGGATGTACCTGTGCATGCGGACACACGGAAACGTGGTGATGAACGACGACGGCACCGAGGTCCGCGCGGTGGGTGCCGACAGCTGGCTTCTTCTCGAGTCCAGGGAAGACAACACCCACCGGCTCGTGATCACCGAGGGTCCCGGCGGCATCGAATACGAGTGGAGTGTCGACGGTGCGCGCCGGACCTTCGACGCCGAGGCACGCCAGTGGCACGATCTGATGCTCGAAATCATGAGCGGGTATCAGGAAGCGATGGAGATTCGGGGGGAGGAGTCCGCTCTGCGCGGCCGCATCTCCGGGCACCGGGGCCATGTCAGCGGTCTGCGCGGCCGGATCTCCGGGCACCGGGGTCATGTCAGCGGTCTGCGCGGCCGGATCTCCGGGTACCGGGGTCATGTCAGCGGTCTGCGCGGCCGGATCTCCGGGTACCGGGGTCATGTCAGCGGTCTGCGTGGCCGGATCTCATCCTACCGCGGCCGGATCTCCCCTCTGACGGCCGCCATGCGGCGGACGGAAAATGCCGACACCCGGACCGCCCTGGAGGCGGAGGTTCAGGAGTGGGAGTCGCGCATCCGGCAGACCGAGGAGGAAATCGCCGCGTACGACCTGGACGGGAAGGTCCAGGCACTCGAGCAACAGATCGCGGCCTACGATGTGGAGGGCAAGATCCGCGAACTTGAGCAGGAGATCGAAGACTACGATCTGTCGGGGAAAGTCGCGGCCTTTGAAGCAGAGATCGAGGCGTATGACCTTGAAGGGAAGACGCGCGAGATCGAGCGGCTGATCGAGGAAGTCGATGCCGACCGGCGCGTCGAGGAGATCGAGCGCTCGCTGGAAGACGAAATCGCCGCGCTCCGCCGTCTTGTGGGTTCGACGGGCTGACGCCATGGCGGCGGCGAGACCAAACCCCGCCCTCCTCGCCATGGCGTGCTTAACGCTCGCCAACTGTGGCGGCACCGCTCCGGATGCCGATTGGACCACGGTGCGGGACACCCTGCCCTCCGGCACGATCCACGTCACGAACGTCCCGAGGGCGGATGTCTCCCCGACCTGGACGCTGGTGGAGGAACTCCGCGTCGGTACCGTGGAAGGCTCCGGACCGGACGCGTTCGCCTACCTGAAGGGCCTCGTCGTGTTGAAGGATGGTCGCTTCGCCGTCCTCGATTCGCAGGCGCAGGAACTCCGCGTCTTCGGCCCCGATGGCGTTCACATCGCGACGCACGGAGGCACCGGTGAAGGCCCCGGCGAGTTCGCGAACGCGAACGGACTCATGCTGGACCCGGGGGGACGCATCTGGGTGCCGGATACGCGCAACGGGCGGATGTCCGTCTTCGATCCCGAGGATGGATTCGTGGAATCCTTCCCCTTCGCCGATGCGAACATCAATTGGATGTGGAACGGCGCGATCGTGGACGGAGGCCGCATCTACCGCCCCTGGAACGGCGGGAATCGGAGGTTGGTTCGCGTCTACGACCTGACCATGACGCCGGTCGATTCGCTGCCGCTGCAGGACATTGGTCCGGAAGACGAAGAATACGATCCCGCGAGCCGTCCGGGCGCCTTCTACCAGGAGACCGATGGCGGCTACATGATGTACGGGATCCCATTCTACCCGGCCGAGGTCCGCGACATCGACCGCCGAGGCGACTTCTGGTCCACGCGGGAGGGGGACCCCGCTTACCGAATCAAGCGGTGGCGCCCGGGCGGTGACACGACTCTCCTGCTCGAGACCCGACGTCCGCCCATCGCCGTCCCCCCCACCGAACGCGACTCCGTCATAAACGCGATGAAGGAGATGACCTCGGTCATGGGTGCGGGCGAATGGGATTGGTCCCGGGTCCCGACCGTCAAACCCGCGGTTGAGGCCATCTTCCAGTCGGCGGAGGGCAACCTGTGGGTCCGCACCCCGTCAGGCGGCGAGGGTACGCTGTTCGATGTCTACTCGGAGGACGGAGAATACCTCGGAACCGCGAGTCTGGGGCCCGGCTTCGGCCCCGGCCTCCGTCTGTTCGATCGGGTCGCCCCGGTCGTGCGCGGCGATCTGATCTGGCTGATCGTGACGGACGAACTCGACGTGCCCTACGTCGTGCGCGCACGCATCGCGCCCGCCGCCGACGCTAGCCTCCGAACACCTCCACGATGACGCGCTGACGGTAGTCGAAGATCCGCTCGAGGTCCGGGCGCACGAACCGTCGGTCGACCAGCGTGCCGCCCGGGACGGCGTACGTGACGTGGTCCTCCACGCGCGTGCCGCCGTCCTCCTCGCGGAAGCGGTGCTCGTGGATCCACTTCCGGTAGGGGCCTCGGCGCTGCTCGTCGACGAAACCGTTGGGCGGGTCCCAGAGGGTGATCTTGCTCCGCCACCGGAGGGGGATGCCGTGCAGCCGCAGTCGGTAGTCGATCAACGTCCCCACGCGCATCTCTATCGGAGCTGGCGTGAGGACCCGGAACCCCACGAAGGGCGGCGTGATCCGCTCCAGGTTGTGGGCGTCCGAGAAGAAGGAGAAGGTCCGGTCGAGCGGGCTGGGTACCCACTGCGAGGCCGTGAAGACGCGGTCTTTCAAGATCTTCCTCGGGGGAGAGCGCGGGCAGACGTTCCCGCGGGAACGTCTCCTACCCTGCGCAGGGGGACACTTCGGGGTGGGCGGTCCAGCGCTCGAACGCTTCTCCGAGCGCCGCGAGTTCGACGGTCGTCGAGGTGCCGGGGGCCAAATCCGTGCGCTGCGTCGGTCCCAGTTCCGTCCCCGAGGACAGGTGGACTTCGACGCGGACGGCACACAGCGTCTCGTCCGTCGTGTTCTCCACCGTCCCCGCGAACGCGTTCCTGCCGGGATCGAAGGTGAGGATCAGGCGCGCTCCGCGTCGGGTCTCGTCCCACGTCTCTGCCCGTCCAATGTAGACGCCTGATTCTTCTCCCTCCTCCCCCTCGGCGTGTCCCCCTTCGCCGCCGTGCTCGCCACCCTCGCCGCCGTGTTCACCGCCATTGCCATCGTGCTCGCCTCGGCCTTCGCGCCCCTCGCGACCGTGCTCGCCGCGCCCCTCGCGCCCTTCGCCGCCGTGTTCGCCCTCACCTTCCTCGCCGCCCTCGTCGTGCTCACCTTCTTCCTCGCCTTCCTCCTCGCTTTCGCCGACGCCGGCGGCGGTGAGCTTCCGGTGCATGCCGCGCACGTTGAGTTCGCGCCAGTCGTCGTAGCGGTCCCAGTGGCGGTAATCCTCCATGAGGACGGTCTCGGCCGTCTCGTCCTCGCTCAGCCCCGCCTCGACCGCGGTCCGCACGGCCGCGTCCAGGTCGCGGTAGTAGGTCAACTGCCGCTCGACCGCGGCCCGATCGCCCGGCGGTCCGTGCCCGAACACGATCGTCTCGAACGGGATCTCGAGCAGGCCTTCGATGGCGTCGAACATGTCGGGGAAGTGGAAGCTGGCGAGGTCCTGGTACCCGAACCGGTCGCGTGACACGAAGTCCACGGCGAAGGCGAGGTCGTGCGCCGGCAGGAAGCCGACCGCGATGTCGTCGCTGTGGCTGCGGCCCAGGTAGTGGAGTTCGATCTCGCCGCCCGCGAGGGTCATCGTCTCGTCGAAGGTGGCGGTGGGCGGGGGAAGGTCGGGGTCCGCGGCCTCCCGGAGCGGGGCGTCCGCGTTCCGGTGCGCGTAGATGGGGACGTCCGCGCCGAACGCCTCGCGCAGCACCTCGGCGCCGGTCGCGTGATCCGCGTGGTTGTGGCTGTACACGATGGCCGCGAGTTCGGCCCCGGGCGCGACCCGGCGGATCTCCTCCGCGTAGGTGGTGGCGGCCTCGACGGAGATCGGGTCGAAGGCGAAGACCCCCTCCGAGGTCACGGCGAACAGGGCGTTGTGTCCGACCCAGCGGAACTGGTACACCCCCTCGGCGACCTCCGTCGTCTCGAACTGCGGCGGCGCGTCGGCGGCTCCCGCGGTTTCGTCGGACGGCGCGTCTCCCCCTCCGCAGGCGACCCACGCGGCCGAGGCGCCAAGCGCGACGAGAGAAACCCGAAGGGTGCGGGAGTTCCGAGGGATCGACGGGCCGGAGACCGGACCGGAAGAGCGCTTGCGAATCATATCTACTACCTCCATAGTAGTTGGCGCGGATTCCTTTGGGGAGACGGAACGAGGACCGCGCCCACACTCGAACAAACCTAAGGCGCGACGGGGGACTGCCAAGATGAGGCGGATGTCACGACCGGACTTCAGCGGCGGGACACGGCGCGCCGCAGGGGTCGGCACCGGAGTCGGCGCGGGAGTCGCCGCCCGGTTCGGCGCAGGAGTCGCCACAGCATACGTGGCGATGCTCGGGGCGGTGAGCCTTCAGGCCCAGGAGGTCGTCGATCTCTCGGCCGAAGATCGTCCCGTGTCGGCGGAACTGGAGTTGGTGTACCGCCTCGGATCCGCTGCGGCGATGGCTCCGTGGGAGGAATTCACGTCCATCTCCGGGATTGCCTTCGACGGCGCGAGCAACCTCTACCTCCTGGATGGGACCCGGATGGAGTCCAGCGCGCGCATCGTCGTGGTGGATCCGACAGGGCGGTTCGTGCGCGAGTTCGGCCGCGCCGGAGACGGCCCCGGCGAGTTCCGCGCCGCGACGCAACTCGTGGTGTGGGAGGACGGGCAGGTCCTCGTGGAGGACATGATGCACGCGGGATACCACGTCTTCAGTCCCGCCGGCGAGTTCGTGCGCATGGTGAGGGAGGGCGGAGGAGGGCTGGGGTTCGCCATGGCGCGCCGCCCGAACCTCCGACCGGAACGGACGGGTGAGCGAACGCTGGTCGGCCGCAGCCGGCGCACGATCCAGCGCGTCGACATGTCCTCCGAGGAAGTCGGGGAGCGAGTGCTCGTGGAGGCGTGGGCCGCGGTCGAGGACGACGGGCCCCGGAGCGGCGACCTCGAAGACATGATCCGCGAGGAGTGGGGGTTCGAACCGGACCTCCTGTTCGACGCACTGCCATCGGGCGGCGTCGCGTTCTCGGATTCCTCGGCCTGGGCCATCAAGCTCGCCGACGAATCGGGCACGGTCTCGCGCATCCTGCGCCGGCCCATCCGACCGCTCGCCGTGACCGAGGAGATGGAACAGGTGGAGCGCGAACGGCGACTCGAGGCCGAAAGCAATCGCACGGTCACGCAGCGCGGAGGCCCACCGCCCGCTTCGGTCCTCGAGATGATGGACAGAATGAGGTCGCTGGCCCGGGAGGCGATCGAGAACATGCGGTTTTTCTCCGAGGTGCCGGTTATCGCGGCCCTGCGCGCCTCCTGGGACGGAAGCCTGTGGATTCAGCGCAGCGTGGAGCCCGGCCTTGATGAGCCGGGCCCGATCGACGTGATCACGCCGGACGGACGCTACGCCGGCACGCTCGAAACGGGGATCGCGGCGCTACCGGACATGCCGGACGCCTTCGGCCCCGACGGCCTCATTGCCTTCATCGGAGCCGACGAGTTCGACGTCCCCGTGATCACGGTGCGGCGGCTGCCGCCCGAGATCCGTCTGGAATCTTCCGATCCCGGCGTGCGCACTTCACCGTCGGCGGCGCACCTCCGCCAGAGCCCGGGTCAGGGCTCGACCGCCGGCGGAAAGAAAGTGTTGCGCACTCGGCGCGATCGCCGGAAGTAGGCTGTCCAGATCGTCGCCCACGCCAGCGACCCGATCACGATGACCGCGAGGATCGCGATCGCGGCCGCCCATTCCTCGGGGCTCCTCCCCTGTGTCGCACCGTCGGTTTCCAGATTGAACGGCACGGCGGCCGCGCGCAGCGTGATCAGGATGGCGACGACCCACAGCGTGACGACGTTCCACCTCGGGGCTCGCGGCGACTTCAGGAGGATGAGAGCGAGCGGGGACGCGAGGAGAAGGAAGATCGCGCCCAGCAGCCAGAGTGGATA
>JAJDUL010000020.1 GCA_022826685.1 Gemmatimonadota bacterium
CCCCATGTTGTAGTGCGTGACGAAGTAGTCGCTGCTCTCCTGGACGAGATCGCCGCCCATCCCCTCCGGCATGTCCATCATCGCGCCGGCCGACATGGTCTGGTCGGGCGTGTCGAGGTTGGCCACCATGCCCTTCAGCGCCCACTCCCCGTCCACGTTCTCGGCCACGCCCATGTAGTAGCCGGAGTTGCGCGCGTCCCCGCCGGTCAGCACGTAGTGTCCGCGCGCGACGACCTGGTCGCCGAACCCCATCGCGGCGCCGGGGTGGATCGCGAGCTCCGAACTCCCCGCGTCCATCCGCGACTGGAGGCCCTCGCCGATCGCTTCCCTTCCGTAGAGCATGGCCCCGGAGCTGCCCCAGAGGACTCCGTCCTCGACGAACTTGCTCGCGACCATGCTGCCGTGACCCATGTTGTAGTGCGTCTGCCAGTAATCCGTGATCGTCGCCATCGCCGCATCGGCGTCGAGCATGGCGGGGGCGTCGTCCATCGCCTCCGTCATCTCCTCCGTCGCGGCCTCTTCCGTCTCCGCCCCGCCGCAGGCGATGCTCAGAGCCAGGGCAAAGGGAGCCAGGGTGCGGATGCGCATTCGAGTACCTCCTTCAAAGTAAGACGTCGCGCCCTCCGCACGCGTGCCTTTCACCGCGGGGACGGTCGACGAGACCGGGCGTAACTGCTGGAACCCTACGCGTTACAAGGCGGATCCGTCAATGCGGATGGGCCGTCTGCGTTGGCCCGCCATTCCACCCCCGCTTACGTTGGGCGCCCGGGTCCATGATCGCCGAGACCCGCCCACACCATCTCCGAACCGGGAAGCCAACAGCATGGTCCAGATCGCGCGCAGCACACGCCCTCTCGTCCTCATCCTGACGCTCTCGCTCCTCGTCGTGGTCACGGGCTGCATCCGGCCCTTCGCCCGGCCGGCGCCCGGCCCGTCCGCCTCGAGCGGAGGTGGACCCGGCGCCCGCGGCGGCGGGGGGGACGACGACGACGGGCCGGAACCGTACTCCGAAGTCGTCACGGAGGAGGCGGTCACGGACTCCGGGATGGTCCACGTCCACCGGGTGGACGACAAATGGCTGTTCGAGATTCCGAACGAGATTCTGGGACGCGAGATCCTGCTCGTGAGCCGGCTGGCGTCGGTTCCCGAGGGGATGGGCTACGGCGGACAGAAGGCGAACACACAGGTCATTCGCTGGGAGAAGAACGGGTCCGACGACGAGCGGATCTTCCTCCGCGTCGTGAGACACACGAACGTGGCGGACGAAGCCCTTCCGGTGGCGCGGGCCGTGCGGGGCGCGAACTTCGAGCCGATTCTGCGGGCCTTCGACATCGAGGCGCTGAACGAGGACTCGACGAGCGTCGTCATCGACGCCACGCCGCTCTTCGAATCCGACATCCCGATGTTCGGACTGAGCCAGTCCCGCCGCGAGGCGTACCGGGTGCGCTCGCTGGATTCGAACCGCACCTACGTCGACTGGATCAAGAGCTTCCCCCGCAACGTCGAGGTGCGGCACGTCCTCACCTACAACGCGCAGACGCCTCCGTCGAACGCGAGCACGAACTCGATCTCGATGGAGATGAACCAGTCGATGGTCCTGCTCCCGGACGAACCGATGCAGCCGCGGCTGCACGACGAGCGCGTCGGGTACTTCAACGTGGACCAGGTGGACTACGGCCTCAGCGACCAGAAGGTCGTCACGCGCACCTATATCACGCGCTGGCGGTTGGAGCCGAGCGACACGGCCGCCTTCCGCCGCGGCGAACTCGTCGACCCGGTCAAACCCATCATCTACTACCTCGACCCGGCGACGCCGGAGAAGTGGCGGCCCTACCTGATTCAGGGCATCGAGGACTGGCAGGAGGCGTTCGAGGCGGCGGGGTTCAGCAACGCGATCCAGGGGCGCATGCCGCCCTCCTTCGAGGAGGACCCGGAGTTCAGCCCGGAGGACGTGCGCTACTCCGTGATCCGCTGGCTCCCCTCACAGGTGCAGAACGCCTCCGGGCCGCACGTCCACGACCCGCGCACGGGCGAGATTCTGGAGAGCGACATCCAGTGGTATCACAACGTCGCGAACCTGCTCCGGAACTGGTATCTGATTCAGACCGGGGCCGTGAATCCGGCGGCGCGCCGGGCCCTCTTCGAAGACGAGGTCATGGGCGAGCTGATTCGCTTCGTCGCCGCGCACGAGGTCGGCCACACGATCGGGCTCCCGCACAATATGAAATCGAGTTCCGGCTTCTCGGTGGACTCGCTGCGGGCGCCGGGATTCGTGTGCCGCAACGGGGTCGCCCCTTCGATCATGGACTATGCGCGCTTCAACTACGTCGCGCAGCCCGAGGACGAGGGCGCGTGTACGGACCCGCGGGTCGGCCCGTACGACCTCTTCTCGGTCAACTGGGGTTACCGGCCGATCCTGGACGAGGACACGGACGGGGAGCGCGCCACGCTCGACGCCTGGATTCGGGAGGTGGAGGACGACCCGGTCTACCATTTCGGCGACGGCAACCCGATCGATCCGACCTCCCAGACGGAGGCGATCGGCTCCGACGCGATGGAGGCGAGCGACCTTGGCATCGAGAACCTGAAGCGGATCCTGCCCAACCTGATCGAGTGGAGCAGCGACGGCCGCGAGGGCGAGAACTACGAGGAACTGGCGGAACTCTACAACAACCTCATCGGCCAGTGGAGCCGCTACATGGGCCACGTCGCGACCGTGGTCGGCGGGGTGACGCGCACGCGGAAGCGCATCGGGCAGGAGGGCCCGGTGTACGAGTTCGTCGACGAAGCCACGCAGCGGCGCGCCATGGACTTCTTCGCGCGACAGGCCTTCGACCCGCCCACGTGGATGGTCGACGAGGACATCCTCTCGAAGATCGAGAACCCGTCGACCGTGGACCGCTTGCGCGGCATCCAGGTTCGGGTCGTGAACCTGATCCTCGACCCCGGCCGCATGCAGCGGCTGATCGAGGCGGAAGCGCGCAACGGGGACGACCACTACAGCCTGGGCGAGATGTTCGAGGATCTGCGCGCCTCGATCTGGGGAGAGCTGGACACGGGCGCCTCGATCGGGGTCTACCGGCGCAATCTCCAGCGCGGGCACCTGGAGCGGCTCGAGTACCTGATGACGCAGGAACTCACGCTCCCGTTCTTCTTCTTCGGCGGCCTCTCCGACTTCTTCACCTCGGTGGACGTGTCCCAGTCGGACATCCGCGCCTTCGTGCGGGGTGAACTCCACGGGCTCCAGGACGCGATCGAACGCGCCCTCCGACGCCGCCTCGACCGCACGACGGACCTGCACCTGCGTGACGCCCTGGCCAGGATCGACGACATCCTCGACCCCGACTGAGCCGACGGGCGTTATTGGCGTAGGGGATCCTGACAACGGGCCCCAAAATGAAGAGGGCCGGGTACGCTCCCGGCCCTCTTCGCTTGAGCGGCGCCCGCGCCCGGAAGGCGCTGCGCGATGCCTACTTCGCGGCGCCGACCGCGACGCGGTGCGGCTTCGCCTCCGGTGACTTCGGCAACTCGACCGTGAGCACGCCGGCGTCGAGGTGCGCGTGGACGTCCTCGCCCCGGATGGAGGCCGGGAGCGAGAAGCTGCGCGTGAACCGCTCGTTTCGCCGCTCGCGCACGTGGTACGTGCGGCCCTTCTCCTCTTCCTCCTCCGAACGCGCGCCCGAGATCGTGAGCACGCCGCGATCCACGGTCACGTCGATCTCGGCCTCCGTGAATCCCGGCAGCTCCAGCTCGAGGCCGTAGCCCTCCTCGGTCTCGTACAGATCCGCGGCCGCCGCGGAACGGCTCGAGCGATCGAGATCCAGCAGTCCGTTGAACAGCCGGTCGAAGTCGAAATCCCCCCGGCGACGGCTCGGCGCGCGGTGAATGATGGTCGGTAGCATGGCGATACTCCTCCGTGTCTGTGGAACGGTGTTCGTGATCCGCCGCGGCGGCCTGACGGCCTGGCTGGCAGCCCGTGCCGGACCGCGGCACTGGAGGAGTACTGCAACCGCCGTGCCCGAACCCGGGTTTCGGTCCCCGACGGTCGCTGCCATCGGTGCGGGTCGGGATCGCGGAGACTGACCGTCCCGACGGAGTTGGCTCGAAGCCCCCGCCGGAGCTACGCCAAATTGGCAGCCGGCCGATGGGCGTTATTGTCGGGGGGTGTCTGTCAGGGCCTCAGGCCGAGGAGCGAGGGGAGGGCGCGGCCGAACCATTGTCCGATCGAGGTCACCGGTACGGAAACGCCCACTGCGGTGGACGCCTGGGGGGCATCCGAGCCCGGCCCGGCGCCGGCGTCGCCTCCCCCGACACCCGCCGCGGCGGCCGCGAGGGCCGCGGTGCCCGCCACGATTCCGGCGCCGAGCAGGACGCTCTTCGTCGTCGAGAATTCGCGCACCTCGATACTCACGAGACCGTCCCGGGCCAAGCTCAGGGTGTCGTACTGCACGACATCGCGGAACATGCCAACGGTGTGACGCGTGCTCGCTTCGAACCGGATCGAATCTCCCACGCTGATGATCTTCCCCTCGATCGCGACGGTCCCGGGAGGCGCGTTGGGATTGGCGACCGCGGACTGGAGCGGCACGCGCATTCGCGCCACGGCGCCCACGGGGGCCTCTTCCGTAAGCCGATAGGAGTAGCAACCCGGGACCGCGAGCACCGCGCACAGGAGGGCGACGAGCCGGCGCCGCCACGCTCGGCCGGCCGGCGGAGAGTCAGAATGCGACATCGAGATCTCGCGTCAGAAGCTGGTTGAAGGAGTAGACGAAGTGCCAGGGCTCGCCCGGAAAGATCCCGCCGGCTTCGTCCACGAGGCCCCGGTCGTCCACATTCACGATGACTTGAACCGAAAGCGTATCCCCGTCCACCGACTCCGCCTGGACGAACCACCGCCGGTCGATGGAGATATTCATCGCTCGCTGGAAGGGGATCTCGTGAACGACGGTATCGGCCCGGACCACCTGCACCCGCGTCACGCCGAACTCGTTGAGGCCGGCCACGAATTGCGTGGAGTAGATCGCCCGGACCCGCGTGCCCGCCTCGCCCCGCATCGCGAAATGGATGTTCTCGGGCGTCGGGTCATCGAGAATCGCCGAGCAGCCGCCAAGGGTGACGGCCGCCAGCAGGAGCGGCAGACCCGGGAGGGGGGAGGCGGCCGGGGATGGCCGCCTCCCCCGCGGACTCAACCTCCGCAACCCAGGCCGTTCAGGTGGCAGTTCGCCCGCAGCTCGATGATCGAGATCGGGAGCATCGTACCCGGCTGCGACAACGCGGCCGAGGCACCCTGCCACTGGGGATCGGTCATTCCCCACCGGTACATGTCCGCCAGGCGCAGGCCCTGCAGCAGCACGTTCACCCGCCGCGTGTGCTGGAGCATCTCCATCTCGGAGATCTGGCCGGAGTACGGCGTGCTGCCGTCCAGCGCGCGGATGTGGTTGATGTGCATGGCGAAGCCGTTGGAATCCCCGCCCGCCAGCGCGTTCTCGGCCAGAATCAGGTGCATCATCCGGGCGGA
Source organism: Gemmatimonadota bacterium (assembly GCA_022826685.1). Taxonomy (GTDB): domain Bacteria; phylum Gemmatimonadota; class Gemmatimonadetes; order Palauibacterales; family Palauibacteraceae; genus Palauibacter. The sequence goes on from JAJDUL010000020.1 coordinate 5,519, forward strand.
GGTCAGCGTCAGGGGCGGATAGACCCCGCCCTTGTCGAGGTAGTTTCCGCCCTTCCACTGATTCAGCCACTTGATGACCGCCGGGTCGTCGACGCCATCGATGGGATCCTTGAGCGCGATCCCGTTGATGTCGTTCTGGTCGTCCACCGTGGCGATCGAGAGATCGATCTGGTTCTCCTTGCGGTCGTTGACCCACGACGCCATCGAGTTGGTGCGGCTGGCGCTCGAGAACGTCAGGTTGTGCGTCCAGTCCGCCTGGACGCTCGCGAGCACCGCGGCGGCGTCCGCGCCCGCGTCGGCCGAGGACACCAGCCCGCTTCCGGATGGCGACGGGTTGATCGCGTCCCATATCGCGCGGGACTGCCTGGCGCGGGCGCGAAGAGCCCTCGCCCGGGTCGCCATGTCCATGTCTCCCACTTCGTTGAAGCCGGACATGGCCGAGGAGAACCTGTCGATCGCACCGTCCAGCACCGAGGACATGTTGCCCGGTCCGATCGGAGGTCCGCTCTCCGTCTTGTCCGAGAACGCGAAGTCCTCCTGGATCTCTCCGATCACCATGTAGATGATGCCGGAGTACATGTACGCCCGAGCCAGGTCGGTCTTGATCGAGTTGGACGGGTTGTTGCCGTGATGCTCCTGGAGGATTTCGATGGCTTCATCGCTCATCCACCGGGCCTGTCCCATGGCCGGGAACGGGCCATCGATGAACTCGTTCAGCGGATCATCCACGAATCCGAGGTCGAGCGAGAGCCAGGCATCCCTGGAGCCGATCCAGCGCATCTCGTCGGACGCGACCAGGTACGGCTGCCAGGATTGTGAAACGGAAGACGCCACGAGCGTGAGCGTTCCGTTCACGACGGCGGACGCCGCCGCCTCCTGGCGGACATCCTCTTCGACCAGGTCGTTGGGGTTGTTGACGTCCAGCAGGTCGCCGCATCCGAGCGCGAAAACGGCCAGAAGAGGCGTGGCCAAACAGGCCTTGAGATATCGATTCTTCATGGTTTTCCTCGCTTGGATGATCTAGAGAGTGAGCCGCACGGACATCGTGAAGCGCCGCGGGATCGGAATGCCCCACCCTTCCGTCGAATTCAGGAAGTTGCAGTTGAGGCCGCCGTTGCAGCGCCCGAGGACGTTGCCCTCCGGGTCCATGCCCGGGTAATCGCCGAGCATGAAGAGCATCAGGTTGCGCACGCCCATGTTCACCGTCGCGGCCGAAAAGCCCCAGCGCTCGATGACCCCCGCCGGCACGCGGTAGCTGAGCGACAGCTCGCGCCAGTGGATCGAATCGGCGTCGTAGATCCCGTTCATGCCGCTCATCGGCGAGAGACCCTCGACCTCGTGGGCCCAGGCGATCGCCGCATCAAGCCGCTCGTCCGCCGAGGAGCCCGGGTTCAGCATCGTGGCGTAGAGTTCGGACGAGCGCGGCGTGTTGCGCCCGATGAAGTTGTTGGCGCGCCGGAACATGCCCGAGAGGTCCTGCACCTGGTGGCCGAACTTGTACTCCATGAGCGTCGTCAGCTGGAAGTTGCCCAGGAACGCGAGGTCGAAGCCGAAAGAGCCCGCGTAGTCCGGGGTCGGGTTGCCGAGGTGCGTGTCGAGCAATCCGGTCCCGCAGTTGTGCGACGCCAGCCCGCCGTTGGGCATCCCGAAGTCCTCGTTGCCGATCGCAAGCGGCTTGAAGCTGTTGGGGTTGCGCGGCTGGCTGAAGTACGCGAGCGCCTGATCGCGCGTCGGCACGACGCAGGTGCCGTCGACCGGAGCGAGGATGTTCAGCGGGATCGCCACATCGGCGACCTTCGCACCGAAGAAGGCGCCCGGCGTGAAGCCCTCGACGAGGTAGTTGCGGTAGCGCGGGTAGCTGCCGCCGGTCTTGAGCGGAGGCGCTCCCCCCATGTCCGAGATCTCCTCGGAGAGGAAGGCCGTGTTCGCGAAGACGTTGAGCGAGATGTCCCGCGCCTGGATCAGGTTGCCGCGGATCCCGAACTCGATTCCGGAGGCGAGCACTTCGCCGATGTTGTCGAGCTGGGTCTGCGTGAATCCGCCCGTGACCGGGAACTGCCGCGCCACCATGGCGTCGGTGACCGTGCGATCCCACCAGGTCGCCTCGACCGACCACCGGTCGTTGAACAGACCCAGGTCGATCCCGAACTCCAGCTCCGTGGACACCTCGGGCTTCAACTGTTCGTTGCCGAGATTCGACGGCTGGACGCCGGGACCCACCTCGGTGCCCAGCGACGAGAACGTCGTGAATTTGTCGAAGGCGCCCGGCTGCAGCCCTGACGTTCCGTAGGCACCCTTGATCCGCATCGACGAGAAGACCTCGCTGTCCCACTGTTCGCTCGGGACGATGGCGAAGTTGGCCTTGGGGTAGAAGGCGGTGTTGAAGGCCTCACCGAATGCCGAGTTGGCATCCCAGCGCCCCCCCACCGTGACGAAGAGCCAGTTGTCGTATCCGGTCTGGTTCTGCACGTAGCCGCCGATCTGCGTCACGCGCAGCCAGTTCTCGAACGAGGACTCGGAACCCAGCGCCGAAAGCGTCTCCAGGCCGGGGCCCGGGAAGTCGCGTCCGCTACCGCCCGCCGACTGCGCCTGGCGCAGGAATCCCTGACCGCCGAAGAGCAGCGTGTTCTCGATCCGGTCGGTGCTGAAGACGTAGGAGCCCTTGATGTCGGCCGTGATTTCCCGGCTGCGATTCTCGTTGACGTTCCGGCTCCCGTCGGGGGTCGAGCCCGAGAAGCCATCCACGTTCCACCGATAGGGCCGGAAGCTCACCGCGTCGTCGGACGTGAAGTCGATGCCGAAGGTCCCGTTGAGGTTGAACTCTTCGGTCGGCGAGAAGTCGAGGTTCGCGGATCCCGCGAAGTGCTGCGAGTTCACGAAGTTCAGCTGGTACGCGTTCTCGCGCAGCGTGGCGAACGCCGGCTGGCCGTACTGGTTGATCTGTCCGAGCTCCGGGTCGTTGTTGGCGAGCCGAAGCTGCGACATGAGCGCCGATGAGAACACGCCGTAGATGTTGTTCGAGTTGTCGGGCGTGTGGTGCTCCATGTCCGAATAGAGCGTCGTCACGCCGATGCGCAGATCGCTGCTCGGGATCAGCGTGAAGTTGGTGTGGATCGATGCGCGGCGGTTGGTGTCGTTCTCGGGGTCGATCCCCTCCACCGGGTCGAAGTTCCGCGACGCGTCGTAAGGGCCGTCCTCGGTGGCGAGGCGCCCGGAGGCGAAGTACTGGAACACGCTCGTTCCACCCTGGAGGGATCCGGAGTACGTCTGGCCAAATCCGGTCGTGAGCAGATCGGGAATCAGATCGCGCTCGACCGGGGTCCAGGGCGACACGGACTCTCCCCAGCGGTTCGACATCAGGTTGACGGCGTCCGCCAGTCGCTGGGCGTCTCCGTCTCCCGTGCATCCGGGACTCGCGCAGGCCCGCCCGGCGAAGTCGGCGACCGGCAGGATGCGGTTCGTCGGCACGGAGATCCCGGTCAGGTCGGCACGAAGCGTGAAGCGCGGCGTTCCGATGTTGCCCCGCTTCGTGAAGATCTGGATCACGCCGTTCGAAGCCTCCGTCCCGTAGAGCGTCGCGGCCGCGGCGCCCTTCAGGATCTCGACGCGCTCGATGGACTCGGGCGGAATGTCGTCGAGGCGGGAGGGGTTCCCCTGCCCGTTGAAGTTCTGAACCGCCGAGCGGTCCACGCGGATTCCGTCAACGTAGATGATCGGTTCGTTCAGCTGCGACAGCGACGCCGACCCGCGGATGCGGATTCGGGCGCCCTCGCCCGTGTAGCCCGAGGAGGGCAGCGCCACCACGCCGGGTTCGCGGCCCGCGATGAGCTGGCTGAAGTCGGCGATCGGCGCGTTCTCGAGCTCCGCCGCGTCCAGCGTCGCGATCGTGTGGCCGAGCCGGCGTTTCTCCGTCGCGACGCCGGTCCCCGTCACGACGATCTCGTCCATCTGGACCGCGGTGACGATGAGGGCGAAGTCGACCGTCTGCGTCTCGCCGGCGGTGACGGTCACGGTCTCGGAGGCCTGCCGATAGCCGACCAGGCGGACCGTAAGCGTCTGCTCGCCGGCGGGGACGTTGAGCAGGACGAAGTCTCCGCTGGCGTTCGTGAAGGTCCCGATTCCGGTGCCTTCGATGAACACCTGCACGGACGACAGCGGTCGGAGGGAGCCCTCTTCCGTCACCTGGCCCGCGATGCTGCCCGCACCCTGGCCGCTCAGGCCCGGCGCGAGGCATGCGAGCGCGAAGACGGCGGCTCCCCATGCTCCGATAGTGCGACTAGCGATGCCTTTCATGAGGCACTCCTTGGGCTGGAGGGTCGGAAACGACCGAACGGTCCGGTTTCCGGTTTTCCTTCAACTCATCCCACCGTTTAAACGTTCCAAGATTTATACATCCGCACACAATCGCGGTAAAGGGGGGGGGCGGGAAAGCGGCGGCCCTCAGACCGCTAGAAGCGGACGCGGATCCCGAGTTGCGCCCGCCGCGTGTCACCGAGGCCGCTCCGGATGGTCCCGTCGAAGTTGAACAGGAGTCCGGTCTGCGCGGTGTCGAGGTAGTTGTCCGCGCCCGTCAGATTGAAGACCTCCAGAATCGGCTCGACCGTGCGCCCGCCCCCGACGTCGAAGGCCTTCGAGAGTCGCAGATCCCATGTGAAGAAGTCGTTATCGCGCCGGAGCGTGTTGCGCCGGAGGACGGAGCCATCGGCGCACACGCGGTCCGCCGGGGCTCCCACGCGCTGCCCGGCGGGGGCCGCGAGGGGATTCGCCGCGGTCGGGCCGCAACTCTCCGACATCGGCGATGCGGAGAGGTATCGGAAGACGTGGTTGAGGACGACGCCACCCCCGAGATCGAAGAGCGCGAAACCGGTCAGCTGGTGCCGCCGATCCCGGATCGACCAGTTGTACTCGGGCTCCAAATCGGTTGCGGTCGCATAGAAGAAGTTGAACGGGTCCCGTTCGTTATCGTCGTCCGACCTGTCGAAGCCCAGCGTGTAGTTCGCATCGAAACTCAGCCTCCCGCCGAGCGCGGCCTCCCCGCGCAGTCCGAGCGTGATCGCGTTGTAGCGGGAGCGGGCGCTGCTCTCCGTCACGGTGACCGTCCCCAGCGCGCTGGCCCCCTCGGCGAAGGGCGCGCCGAGTTCCGCCGCGTTTCGGTCCACGAAGCGGAACAGCTTGTCCGTGCGGGCGTGCTGCAGCGAAAGCGTCACCGCCGTGTTCTCGCTCAGCGCCTGCTCCACGGCGACGTTGAAGGACCAGGTCCGCGGCAGTTCGAGGTTGCGGTCCGCGATGTTCACGCCGGGCTGGAAGGGCGGCGTGCCCGGCGGGGGCGGCGTCAGGAACTCCCCGATCTGCGGCGGCGGCGGAAGGAAGGTCGCGTCGCTGGCCGCGAACTGCGTGCCCTGGAAGGCGCCGTTCGTCGTCCGGTGCTGCGCGAACACCAGCATCGGGATCCGTGAGAAGTAGGACCCGGCGTTCAGGCGGACGAGGGTGCGCCCATCATCCCGTGGATCCCAGGCGAGCCCGAAGCGCGGCTGGAAGTTGTCGAGGTCGTCCGGAATCGTCCCGTCCGACGGGAAACCCGGGGTCCCGATCCATGGTCCGTAGAAGGTGTCCCCGGGCTCGATGAACATCCCCGGGTGCCACGACCCTTCCCAGCGCACGCCGAGGTTCAGGGTGAGGTTGTCGCGCGGGCGCCACGTGTCCTGGATGAAGAGCCCGAGTTCGTGCATCGAGAAGTCCTGCAGGCCCAGCTGGTCGGCCGGGGTGTTCCCCAGCGTGAGGGCCTGCAGGTAGAGCAGCACGGGGCCGGTGATCGCGGCCCCCGGCGGACAGACGCCTTCCGCGCTGTCGGAACCGTCGGAGCAGGTGACGTACCGGTTCCCCTGCGTGACGAAGTTCATGAACCCGTCGACGGAGGAGAACTTGTAGAGACCGTTCGCGAAGCCGATGAACTGCTGGCCGACCCCCGTACGATTGTACTCGACGCCGACCTTGAGCAGGTGGTCCCCCGCGAGGAAGGAGAGGTTGTCGACGAGCTGGACCCGGGTGTCGTAGCCCGGGTCGATGGGGAGGAAGAAGGGCAGCCCGATGCGGAACCCGTCCGCGAAGTCCATCGCGATGTCCGGGAAGGGGCGGCCGCCGATCGTGGCGAATGCCGGCTGCGGCGGCGGGGCGGAGCCCGGAAGCAGGGGTCCGTCGTAGCCCCGGGGCCGATCCTCGCGCGCATACTGGAAGCGGAACTCGTTGGAGACGGTGTTGGAGAGCTGCGATCTGAGGCTCGCGTTGATCGCGTGGGAGAAGTCCTCCTCCAGGCCGTTGGCGCTGAGACCCCAGGAATCCACGTCGAATGTCCCGTTCACCTGCTGGGACCAGGTGTAGTTGTACTTGAAGGACGCCTGGTGGCGGTCGCTGAGGTGGAAATCGAGCTTGGCGATCAGCGCGCGGTTGTCGTCGGTGCGGTGGATCGGGCCGAACTCCTCGTCGAACAGACCGGGCCACTGCGCCTGGAGAAAGCTCTCCAGCTTCTCGAGTTCGGCCCGGTTCACGACGTTGCGCGTGAACTGCTTCGTCTCGTTCGCTTCCTGCTGGTCGTAGGCGACGAAAAAAAACGCCTTGTCGCGCACGATCGGGCCGCCGAAGGTGAAGCCGAACTGGCCGCGTCCGAACTCGGGCTTTCCACCCCCTCGCTCGCTCGGGTAGGCCGTGGAGATCGCGTCCCACTGGCCGAAATAGTGCGCGGAGCCCGTGAACTCGTTCGTGCCCGACTTCGTGACGACGTTCACGAAGCCGCCCGCGGAGCGCCCGAACTCCGCGGACGCTCCCTGGTTCACGACGACGATTTCCTCGATCGCGTCCTGGTTGAAGGTGAAGGCGGGCCGCTGGCCGCCCCGCTGCTCGCCGAAGAAGGGGTTGTTGAAGTCCGCTCCGTCCACGGAAACGTTGTTGAAGATCCCCCGCTGTCCGGCGATGTTGAGGACTTCGCCGTCCGGACCCTGCGAGACGGAGACGCCCGGCGTGAGGAGCGTGTAGTCGAGGAAGTTGCGGCCGTTGTTGGGCAGGTTGTCGACGACCTCCTCGGCGAGCCGGTGGGAACTCGACGAGTCCTCGGTGTCGACGAGCGGCGTCCGGTCCGCCGTCACGGTGAGCTCGGCCACCGCTACGGGCCTGAATTCGAGTACGAGGTCGACGATCTCTCCCACCCGGAGTACGAGCCCCTCGGTACGCTCGTCACCGAACTGGCCCACGGCCCGGGCGGTGACGTCGTAGACCCCCAGCGGAAGGAGCGTCCGCACGAACGCCCCGTTGGACCCCGTCACGACGGTCGTCGCGAAGCCGGTCGCGCGATGCTCGATGATCACGGCGGCGCCGGCGACGGGCGCTCCCACGGGATTGCGGACGACCCCTCGGATGACGCCGGTGGTCGCCTGGGCCTGCGCGGCCGCGTCCGCCGCGGCGGCGCAACACAGCGTGAGCACGGCGAACAGAAGGGTGGACCCGCGTCGGGAGACCGGAACCCGGCATGGCCGCATGGACGACTCCTTGCTTCCTCGGTGGAACTGCGCGTCGGGACTCGGGGATTCTGAAGATGGGCCCGGCAGGATTCGAACCTGCGACCTTGGGATTATGAGTCCCCTGCTCTAACCAGCTGAGCTACGGGCCCGACGGAGGGTGAAACGTACGCGCCGCGACGCTTCGCACCAACGTCCCGGCGGCCGCCACGGGATGGCCACGCTTCGGCGGCGCGATCACGGTGCGACCTCGACCCCGACCTCGGGACCGTCCCGCTCGATGACCTCTCCGATCACGGCGGAGGCGTAGCCCGCAGCGGCGAGCGCGGACGACGCGGACGACGCCTCGCCCGCGGGGACGGCCGCCAGCAGCCCGCCCGATGTCTGCGGGTCGAGAAGGAGGGTCCGCCAGTCGTCGGGGACGGCATCATCCCACCGCACCTGCGACGCGTAGGCGTCCCGGTTCCGGGTCGTGCCGCCCGGGACGCACCCCTCCCCTGCGAGGCGCAGCGCGCCGGGGAGGAGTTGCGGCGCCGAAGCCCGGATCCGGGCGCTCGCGTCCGAGGCCCCGCACATCTCGAGCAGGTGGCCGACGAGTCCGAAGCCGGTGACGTCGGTCGCCGCGTGAACGTCGAAGCCGGTGAGGACGGCCGCCGCCTCGCGGTTGAGTTGCCGCATGGAATCGACGGCGACGCGGAGGTCGGCGGGGTCCGTCACGCCGCGCTTGATCCCCGTCGTGACGACGCCCGTGCCGAGCGCCTTGCCGAGCACGAGCGCATCCCCCGGCCGCGCACCGCCCTTCCTCCAGAGGCGGTCGGGATCGCCGAGTCCGATGGCCACGAGTCCGAACTTCGGCTCCGCGTCGTCGATCGAGTGTCCCCCCGCAACGGCGATGCCGGCCTCGCGGCACACTTCCCCCGCGCCGCGGAGGATCGCGCCCACGATCTCGTCCGAGAGCGTTCCGGCCGGAACCGCGAGGATGTTGAGCGCGAAGATGGGGCGGGCCCGCATCGCGTACAGATCGCCGAGCGCGTTCGCGGCCGCGATGGCGCCGAAGTCCGCCGGATCGTCCACGAGCGGAGTGAAGAAATCGAGGCTCGCGACGATGGCTTCCCCGTCGTCGAGCAGATACACCGCGGCGTCGTCCGGACCCTCGAGTCCCACGAGGAGCCGGTCATCGGGAACGAGCGGAACGTGCTGCAGGATGCGGCCCAGATCCTCCGGGCCGAGCTTGCACGCTCAGCCGGCTCCGTGAGAGTACTGGGTCAGGCGGGCCGCTTCGGCCGAGGGCGAGTTCATGGCGACCGAAGCTATGGCGACGCGAGGCGTCTCGCAGGGATTCCTACCAGTTCCGCTCCACGACGGGATCCTGGAAACGGTTGCGGCCCATCACGCGGTCGCGAATCGCCGCTTCCGCGTCCCCCGCCTGTTCGAGAAGCGCGGCCGCCTGTTCGGGCGACAGCATCTCCATCTCGCCGGAGCCCGCGGCCGCGGCGGCGCCGGCGCCGGCCCCCTGTGGAGACTGTCCCTGCCCGCCCTGCTGCTCATCGCCGCCGCTCTCCCCCTCCTCCTCGAGCCAGCGCTCCACGAGTTCGAGGTTCCAGCGCGCGTCCTCATCCTCCACGCGGCGGCGGAGGACTTCGCGGAAGGCTTCGCGCGCCGCCTGGAGGGCGTTCCGACGCGCCGAGGGGTCGCTCTGGGCGAAACGGCCGTCGAGGGCCGTGCTGAGTCCGAGGTTGTAAAAGCCGCTCTCGCGCACCTCGTCCCGCTCGCTGCCGATCGAGAGTTCAAGGGGGGCCTGCGCCTCCGCGACCTGTCCGTCATGGAGGAGAGCCGTCCCGTAGTTGTAGTGGTCGATCGGGCGGTCGGAGGAAGCGGCTCGCTCCCGGTAGCGCGCGACGGCCTCGGATTCGGTCGCCTGCGGCTCGCCGGCGCCGGCCTGGCCGGCCGCCTGACCCGGCGCGGCCTGCGGCCCGCCCCCGGCAAACGCCGCGAGCGAGGCGGCCGCGGCCGCGAGCCCGAACATCGCAACCCTCCGCGTCGATTCAACCACGTGGCAACAGGAACCCTTCTCCCCAGAGGCTGACGAAGGCGAGCAGAAGCAACGCCGCCACCGCCGCGTCGTCGGTCGACGTCAGGGGTTCCCGGCCGCCCTGCGCCAGTTCCCGCTCGATCGCGTCGATCCCGTCCGCGCCGTCAACATAGCGACCGCCCGTGCCGAGAGACATCTGCCTCAGCGACGCGGCGTCCAGCCGCGTGATGACGGGGCGCCCGTCCGGCCCCTGGAGCACCGAGGCCCCGCCCCGCCGTCGCGCGGCCATCGTCGGGTCCAGCGACGCCTCCCGCGTCAGGGGAATCTGCCCTCCGAGTTCGGTTCCGATCCCCACGGCATGGATCACAACCCCCGCGTCCCGGGCCCGCCCGATCGCCTCCCCGAGGGGCGCGCCGGCGGTTTCCTCGCCATCGGAGAAGACCACGATCGACTTGCGCGCGCCGTCCTCTCCCCCCGCGAGCAGATCGATCGCCTGCGTGAGGCCGGAGGCGAGCGAGGATCCGCCGAGCCCCACCGCCGCGGGTCGCACGCCCTCCGCCAGCATCTCGATCGCGCTCACGTCCGTCGTCAGCGGTGAGAGCACGTACGCGCGGCCCGCGAAGTAGACGACGCCCATCCGACCCTCCGTGCGCGTCGCGAGGTGGGCGGCCAGTTGCCGCTGCACCTCCAGCCGGCTCGGCTCGACATCGCCCGCGAGCATCGAGTTCGACGCGTCGAGCACCAGGATCGTCTCCGCTCCCCCTTCGTCGAGACGCCGCGCCTCCGTCCCGCCGGAACCGGAGGCGAGCGCGATCGCGACGACGCCCGCTCCGAGCAGGGCCAGCCGAAGGGGGGGAAGGGCGTGGGCCGGCAACCGCACGTAGCGCTCGAGCAGCGACGTTTCGGCGAGCTTCTCGCGGTCGGCGCTCGACCGCCGCGAGGCGAGCAGCCTGAGCCCGATGGCCAGCGCTCCGAGCAGGAGAGCGACGGGGAGCGGGGCCACGGTCAGGCCCAGACCCGGCGGGAGCGTGTCGCCGCCAGGAGGAGTTCAAGCATGACGAGCGCGAGTGCCGCGATGAGAAGTTCCCGGCGCATCCCGACCCTCTCCTCCGTCCGCACTTCCTTGATCGGGGTGGTCTCGAGTTCGTTGATCCGCTCGTAGATCTGCGTCAGTCCCTCGGGATCGGTCGCGCGGAAGTAGATGCCGCCCGTGCGGGTCGCCATGCGATCGAGGAGTTCGTCGTTTACATGGACGCGGATATTGGCGTACTGGTACCCGAAGGCGGTCCGGGCTACGGGCACGGGGGCGACGCCGTCGCGGCCGACGCCGATCGTGTAGACGCGGATGCCGAGGGAGGCGGCCGCGGCCGTCGCTTCCTCCGGCGAAATACCGCCGCTGTTGTTGTCTCCGTCGGTGAGCAGGACGACGATGCGCGATTCAGGCTCCAGGTCGCGGAGCCGGTTCGCCGCCGTGGCGAGCGCGACGCCGATGGCCGTCCCGTCCCGGAGCTGTCCCGCCTCGAGCCGCTCCACCGCGCTCTCCACGACCGCGTGGTCCAGCGTCCCCGGGACCATCGTGAGGGCCTCTCCGGCGAACGAGACGAGACCGATCCAGTCCGACTCCCTTCCCTCCACGAAGCGGATGACCTCCCGCTTCGCGACTTCGATGCGGTTGTCGGGCCGGAAATCCTCCGCCAGCATGGAGCTTGAGATGTCGACGGCCAGCATGATCGCCACGCCCTCGCGCTCCGATTCCACGCGCTCCCATACCCGCACGGGGTTGACGAGCGTGATGATGACGAGAGCGAGGGCGAGCGAGCGAAGGGCGGCCGGGAGCCACCACCAGAACCGTCCCCGACCCCGGGACACGGTGAGACGGGCGATGTCCGGATACGGGAGACGGATCCGGCCCGAGCTCATCAGCGCCCACCCCAGCGGCAGCAGCGCTAGCAGGAGGAGGAACGGCCAGCCGGGGAGCGCGAATTCGCTCACGCGCCACCTCCGTTCCCGCTCGGGCCGGCCTCACCGACGCCGTCCCGGTCCGCACGACCCTCGGCGGCGCCCGTCTCGCCGGACCCATCGGCCGGGGGAGAATCCTCCATGTCCGCGCGCACGAACGCCTCGCCGACGTCCAGGTCGCCGAGCGGACCTTCCCACTCCGTCCGCATGCGCGCGAAACGGGCCAGAATCGAGTGGCGGAGAGCCGCGACGAGCCCGGAATCGGAACCGCCGAGTCCGAGGAGTTCCTTCGAGGGCGCCCATCCGCGCGTCACATCCGCATAACGTCTAAGCGTGTCCTCGTAGCCATCGTAGAATCGGTCGCCGCTCATCTCCTGCCCGACCCACCCCTCGCGAAGGCGCGCGAGTTCGCGAAGCGCGAGATCGCCGGGGCCGAGGGGGACTTCGGCGGCGGTCGCCGCGCCCCGGCGACCCCAGGTCCACCAGGCGAGGCCGGCGAGCGCCGCGGCCAGCAGGAGCAGCCACCAAGGCAGCGCCCGCAGACTCAGCAGGGGCCGGGCATCCCGCAACTCGAGCGGATCCTCCGCGGCCGGAAGCACGCTCACGACGGGGACCGGCGGGGGCTGCAGCCGACGGGTCACGCCGCCCGCGGACGCGAGTTCCACCTCCACCGGCGGGATGACGAGCGTATCCGCGCGCCACGCGCGCATCGGGTACTCCGCTTCCCAGCGCCGACCCTCTTCCACGGACCGGATCTGCACCGGTCCCGTCTGCTCGATCGACTCCGGCCCGTCGATGAGCGCGGGGAAACGGATCTCTCCGGATCTCTCCTGCCCGACGATGAGGCGGACCGTGAACTCCTCGCCGACCCGGACGGACGGCGGGAGGACCGTCGCCTCGAGGTCGACCGCCGACTGCGCGGCCAGACCCGGGGCGAGTCCCAGCCCCAGGCCCAGGGCAATCCGGGCCGTCCGCCGGGATCGCCTCACCGGAGCCTCCGCCGGCCGCGGGCCGCGAAGAAGCCGGAGAGCCGGGACTCGTACGGGGTGTCGGTGCGCAGCCGCATGAGGTCGACATGGCAGTGCGCGCACAGCCGTTCCAGCGTCCGCGCATCGGTGGTCGCGTGCTCCGCGAGCCGCTGCCGAAGCGCCGCGTCTCCGAGGTCGACCACGGCGCGGTCCCCCGTTTCCGGGTCCACGACTTCCACCCAGCCCGATGCGGGGATCGTCGTTTCCGCGGGGTCATCGATCGCGAGCGCGATGACGTCGTGGCGACCCGAGAGCCCCAGCAGCGGTCGGGCCAGGTTCCCGGCGCCCACGAAATCCGAGATCACGAACACGAGCGAGCGGACGGTCAGCATGCGCGCCGCGGTGACGAGCGCGAGGTCGAGGTCCGTTCCCTTCCCCTCCGGCCGGACGGAAACCAGTTCATGCAGGAGGCGGAGGTTGCGGTTGCGGCCCCGCGCCGGCCGCGCGTAGCGCTCGATCCGGTCGGAGAAGAGAAGCATGCCCACCGGATCCCCCGCACGCATCGCCGCGAGGGCGAGGGTGCTCGCCACCTCCGCGACGAGGTCGCGTTTCAGCGCCTTCCGCGTGCCGAACTCGTTCGAGGCCGAGACATCGACGACGAGGAGAACGGCGAGTTCCCGTTCCTCGACGAAACGCTTCACGTACGGGCGGCGCATGCGGGCGGTCACCTTCCAGTCGATCGCCTGGAACGGGTCGCCCGGCTGATACTCGCGGACTTCGGAGAACTCGATGCCGTGCCCGCGGAAGAGCGACGGGTAAGGTCCGAGAGCCGGGTTGTCCATGAACCGCCGGCTCTTCAACTCCAGCCGCCGAACCTCTTTCGACGCGGCACCGGAGTCGGCCGTCGGCGCCGGCCGTCGCGGGCGCCACAGGAAGTCGGGCAGCCTCACGGCAACGGCACGGTCTCCAGGAGATGGTCGAGGATGTGATCGGCATCGATCTGTTCGGCCTGCGCCTGGAAGGTCAGGACGAGCCGATGCCGAAGGACATCGCGGGCGATCGCCTTCACGTCCTCCGGAACCACGAAGGCTCGACCCTCGATGAAGGCATGCGCGCGGGCGGCCCTCGCGAGGAAGATCGTGGCGCGCGGCGAGGCCCCGAATTCGATCCAGTCCACGAATTGCGCGAGGCCATGGCCCGCGGGTTCACGCGTCGCGAGCACGAGGTGGAGGATGTAGTCCTCGAGCCGGCGGTCGACGTAGATCGCCGGAAGCATGGCACGCGCGGCGAGAATGCGGTCCGGCTCCACGACGGCCTCGACGGGCGGCGGATCCTCTCCCGCCATGAGCCGCATGATGGACCTCTCCTCCTCGGGCGACGGGTAACCGACCCGGGTCTTGAACATGAACCGGTCCACCTGCGCCTCGGGAAGCGGGTACGTCCCCTCGTGCTCGATGGGGTTCTGCGTGGCCATGACGAGGAACGGCACGGGGAGCGGATGTGTTTCTTCGCCGATCGTCACCTGCCGTTCCTGCATCGCCTCCAGGAGGGCGGACTGGACCTTGGCGGGCGCGCGGTTGATCTCGTCGGCGAGGACGATGTTCGCGAAGATGGGGCCCCGCTTCGGAGTGAAGGTGCCCGTCTTCTCCTCCCACACGAGCGTTCCCACGACGTCGGCGGGCAGCAGATCCGGCGTGAACTGGATGCGACGGAACGTGGTGTGGATCGCCTCGGCGAGGGTGCTGACGGTCAGCGTCTTCGCGAGCCCGGGCACACCTTCGAGCAGAATATGGCCGCCCGTGAGGAGACTGATGAGAACGCGGTCGAGGAGGGCGTGCTGTCCGACGATCCGTTTGGCCAGTTCGTTTCGAACTTCGGCCACGAAGGTCCCCGCCTCCCGGATCGCGGCCTGCTGGGTCTCGAGATCCTCTCCCGAGATCCGTTGGGCCGTCCCGGCTTCTCCGTTCATGCGCCTTCTCGCTGTCGCGGTGATGGTCGGTCTGTCAGCCGCCCGATGTTCACTCCAGAACCGCCCCGGAGCAAGCGGGGCCCGCCGCACGCTCGAGCGCCGCCCGCTCCTTCGGAGACAACTCACGGGTCGCTCCCGCTGCCAGAGCGCCCAGTCGAATCGGACCGAACGAGGTCCTGCGCAACCTCAGCAGCGTGACGCCGAGCGAGGCGAGCATGCGTCGAATCTCCCGGTTTCTTCCTTCCGCCAGGACGATCTCGACGGTGGGCGACGACGTATGCGGAGGCGTGATCCAGCGTGCGCGGCGGGCTCGCGCGGGTCCGTCTTCGAGCGCCACGCCGGCCCGCAGCCGATCCGGAAGCTCGGCCGTCACGGGTCCGCGCAGTCTCGCGTGGTAGACCCGCTCGATTCCGGTCCGGGGGTGGAGGAGCCGATGTACGACGTCTCCTTCATTCGACAGGAGGAGGAGGCCCTCGCTCATGAAATCCAGCCGGCCGACGTGAGGCAGGTGGCGGACCTCGGCGGCGAGCAGGTCGTAGATGATCGGACGCCCGCCGGGATCATGCCGCGTGCACGTGTACCCCGGCGGCTTGTGGAGCGCCAGCCAGAGTACCGGCTTCAGGCGGACGCGGCGGCGGTCCAGTTCGACGTGTGCGGAATCCGGATCCACCGTCGTCCCGAGCTTCGTCACGACTTCGCCGTTCACGCGGACGCGGCCGCTGACGATGAGATCTTCGCTCCCGCGGCGGGAAGCCACCCCTGCCCTGGCAAGATACTTCTGCAGTCGCATGAGCCGTCGGCACCCGGTGTGGCTAGCTGTCGCCAGGTTCTTCCGGCGGCGGCGCGCCATCGGCGAACGCCTCCGAGTCGGTGCGCACGAGCGCCACGGACAGCTCCTCCGGCGCCGGGAGGTCATCCAGCGACTGCAGGGCGAAGTGATCCAGAAAACGGGCTGTCGTCCCGTAGAGGAGCGGCCGCCCGAGCCCCTCCCCCCGCCCGGTGACCTCGATCAGCTCCCAGTCCTGGAGAGTGCGCAGCACCGAAGTGGACGCCACGCCCCGGATCTCCTCGACCTCGATCCGGCCGATGGGCTGCCGGTACGCGATGATCGCGAGCGTCTCGAGCGCGGCCCGGGAAAGCGTCGGAGGCCGGGGCACCGACTCGAACCGCTCGAGGTACGGCACGAATTCCGGACGCGTGAGGATCTGGAATCCGTCCCCCAGCTGGTAGACCTGGAAGGCCCGTCCGTCCGTGTCGTAGTGCTCGCGCAACGCGGCGAGCGCCTCCCGGACGCGCCGGACGTCGAGCGCGTCGTCCGCCCGGGCGAGTTCGCGCGCGGTGAGCGGCGTCTGGCTGGCGAACAGCGCGGCTTCCACGATCTGCTCGGGACTCACGCCGTCCCCTCTCCCCCGTTATCCCGCGAGCGGGATCCGAACAGCCAGATCGCACCGAATCGCTTCACCTGCTCCAGCCTCAGGAGCTGCTGTCTGGCGAGTTCCAGACAGGCGAGCAGCGCCGCGACGACGTGCTGACGCTCCTGCCACGAATCGAACAGCCGGTTGAACGGCACCCGGCGGCTCTCGCCCAGCAGACGTCGGATGACGACGATCTTGTCCTCGACCGGGACGATGCGGATGGGGGCGACATGCGTCGTGACGGGATCCGGGCCCCGGATATCGCCGAGCACCGCAAGGAAGTCGTCGGGCGTCGTCGCGAGTTCGAGGTCCTCGGCCTCGCGCGGAGGCCGCGGAGGCAGGAAGCCCTTCGACATGTGTCGCCGCCGCTCCAGTTCGGCCGCGCCCAGCGTCCGCGCAATCTCCTGAAACAGCTCGTACTCCAGGAGACGCCGCACGAGTTCGGCCCGCGGGTCATCTTCCCATTCCGTGTCGCTGCGCCCCGGCAGCAGGAGTTGCGCCTTGATGTGGACCAGGGTCGCGGCGAGTTCCAGAAACTCCCCGGCGCGATCGAGTTCCAGGCGGTCGAGGCCCTCGGTGAGGGCTTCCTGGAACTGCCGGGTTATGGTGGAGATCGGGATATCGAAGATGTCGATGTCCTGCGAACGGATGAGGTGCAGGAGAAGATCCAGGGGACCCTGAAACCGGTCGAGCTCCACGACGAACGGCTGCGCCGCCCGCTGGCTTGGAAGTCGGTTGGGAACCGCCGTCAAGGAACCTCCCTGCACGCTCGGGCCGGCGGAAACCGAGGATCGCCGACCGATCCGTGCCTAATGTAGCACGGGCGTACCGGCGGCGCGTACCCCCGACACACGCCTTTCCCCGAATATGCCGATCGCCTTTCGCCGGACATTCCGAGTTGGAGGTATCGGGCAAGTCTCGTATGTTCCCGCGTTGATTTTCGGACGGAAGAAAAAAGAAGGAATCGAATGCCGAATAACGAGAGTCAGAAGAAGCGGCTGCGCCAGTCGCGCGCGAGGAGACTCCGGAACCGCCAGGTGCGGTCGGAGATCCGGACGAGGACCAAGCACCTCCTCGCGACGGAATCGCCGGACGAGGCCACGCCGGCGCTGTCCGAACTGTACCGCATTCTCGACAGAGCGACCCGGCGAAACGTCATCAAGGCGAACACCGCGGCACGGCAGAAGGCGCGAGCGGCGCGGCACGTCAACAGCCTGGGGTAGCGCCGGCGCGGGGTCAGTCCCGGTAGCGGGTCTCGCCGCCGACGATCGTGCGCTTCACGCGTCCCGTCACCTCCCAACCGCTGAAGGGCGTGTTCCGGCTCTTCGAGCGGAAGCTCGCGGGGTCGACCGTCCACTCCTCCTCCGGGTCGAAGAGGACGATGTCCGCTCGACTGCCGGGGCGCAGGGAGCCGCCTTCGATCCCCATCAACCGGGCCGGCGCCGTGGACATCCGCTCGACGAGATCGAAGAGCGGGAGATCCCCCGGCTTCACGAGTTCGCCGATGCACACGGCGAGCGCGGTCTCGAGACCGACGATGCCGAACGGCGCATCGTCGAACTCGCGTTCCTTCTCCTCGTAGTGGTGCGGGGCGTGGTCCGTGGCCACGCACTCCAGCACGCCGTCGATGAGCCCCTGCCGCACCGCCAGGCGGTCGGCCGCGGACCGGAGCGGCGGGTTCATCTTGGCCTCCGTGCGGTAGCCGCGCACCGCCTCTTCGGTCAGCGCCATGTGGTGAGGCGAGGCCTCGCCGCTCACCCGCACGCCGCGCTCGCGCGCGAGGCGGATGAGTTCGACCGCTTCGCGGGTCGAGACGTGCTGAACGTGTACGTGCCCGCCCGTGAGTTCCGCGAGGTAGATGTCCCGCGCGACGACCGTGGCCTCCGAGGCGTTCGGGATCCCGCGCAGGCCGAGCGCGGTGGCCACGGCGCCTTCGTTCATCACCCCTCCGGCCGAGAGCGCCATGTCCTCCGCATGCTGAAGGACGGGGATCCCGAAGGACTGCGTGTACTCGAGCAGGCGCCGCATGAGCGCCGGATCATGGATCGGGTGTCCGTCGTCGGTGATCGCGACCGCGCCCGCCTCGACCAGGCCGCCGATTTCGGTCATCTGCTTGCCGGCGAGGCCGAGCGAGGCGGCGGCCACGGGACTCACGCGCGCCCCGCCCTCCCCCTTCCGGGCCCAGCGCCGCGCCTCTTCCCGCACGAAGCCGACCGCGGCGGGGTCGTCGAGCGGCGGGTCCGTGTTCGGCATCGCCCAGATCGTCGTGAAGCCGCCCGCCGCCGCGGCCTGCGCGCCCGTGCGGATCGTCTCCTTGTGCTCGGCGCCCGGCTCCCTCAGGTGGACGTGCACGTCGATCAGTCCCGGCGCGACGACGAGTCCCTGCGCGTCGATCAGGGGGATGCCCTCCGGCCCGGCCACGCCCCGCTCGACCGCTTCGACCCGTCCATCCCGCACGAGGACGTCCCGCACCTCGTCCAGCCCCGCGGAGGGATCGATCACCCGGCCGCCGGTGAGAAGGAGCGATCCGCTCACGGTGCCCCCGCCTTGGCGTCTTCGGCCAGCTCCGGGCGTCCGCCCGCGAGCAGGTAGAGGACGGCCATCCGCACGGCGACCCCGTTCGTCACCTGCGGAAGGATCACCGAGCGCGGACCGTCCGCCACGTCGGAGTCGATCTCGACGCCCCGATTCATCGGCCCGGGGTGGAGGACGATCATCTCGTCGCCGGCGCGACCGAGGCGCTCGGAGCTGACGCCGAACACCCGGTTGTACTCGCGCAGCGAGGGGACGTAGCCGCCCTCCATCCGCTCCAGCTGAAGCCGCAGCACGTAGAGGACGTCGCACCACTCGATCGCCTCTTCGATCGACCCCAGCCGCTGCACGCCCAGCTCCTCGATCCCGGCCGGGAT
This sequence comes from Gemmatimonadota bacterium, assembly GCA_022826685.1. Classification (GTDB taxonomy): domain Bacteria; phylum Gemmatimonadota; class Gemmatimonadetes; order Palauibacterales; family Palauibacteraceae; genus Palauibacter. The sequence continues at coordinate 24,279 of JAJDUL010000020.1, forward strand.
CAGGGTGCGCGGCCCGCACACGGCGACGTCGGCCCCGCATTTCAAGAGGCCCCAGATGTTCGAGCGCGCGACCCGCGAGTGCAGGATGTCGCCGACGATGCAGACGCGCCGGCCCGCGATGGCCCCGAACCGGTCACGGATCGTCAACAGGTCGAGGAGGGCCTGCGTGGGATGCTCGTGCTGACCGTCGCCGGCGTTGATGACGTTGGAGGGAATCCGGTCCGCGAGGAACTTCGCCGCCCCGGACGATCCGTGACGCACGACGACCATGTGAATCCTCATCGCCTCGAGGTTCCGCGCCGTGTCGACGAGCGTTTCGCCTTTCTGCACCGCGGAGCCCGCGGAGGAGATGTTCACCGTATCGGCCGAGAGCCGCTTCTCCGCGAACTCGAAGCTGATGCGGGTCCGGGTCGAGGGTTCGAAGAAGAGGTTGACGATGGTCTGCCCGCGGAGGACCGGCACCTTCTTGATCTTGCGCTCGCTGATCTCCTTGAAGGGCTCCGCGGTATCGAGAATCGCCTCGATCTGGCCCCCCGTGAGGGATTCGAGTCCGATGAGGTCCTTTCCGAACCCGGGTTCCCGGCCCTGGGTCGTCATGCTCCCGCCTCCGGAGCGGTGGGGAGGGCGACGATGTCGACGCCCCAGTCGCCGTCCGTGTCCGATACGCGCACCGCCACGTCCTGGTTGGGGCCGACTTCGATCACGCGGCCGACGTAGTCGGGCTGGATCGGGAGCTGGCGCCCCCCGCGATCCACGAGGACGCAGAGCTGGATCCGGCGCGCCCGCCCGAAGTCCGACAGCTCCCGGAGCGCGGCCCGGATCGTTCGTCCGGTGTGCAGCACGTCGTCGACGATGACGATGTGCGCGTCTTCGATCGACTCCGGGATGCGGGTCGTCCCGACGAGAGGGAGCGCGCCGACCTGCCCGAAATCGTCGCGATAGAGGGTGATGTCGAGCGAGCCGATGGGGACGGGGCCGCGCGTCGGCTCGAGGTGGCGGCCGATCTCGGCCGCGATCGAATCGCCGCGGCGGTGGATGCCGATGAGGATGAGGCGGGCGTCGGGCTCGATCGCCCGGTCAAGCTGCGCGGAAAGCTCGGCAAGGAGCCCTCGGGCAGCGGCCTCGTCGAGGACGTTGTGCGTCAGTGTCGTCTCGGCTTCGCTCGATCCGTCGCGGGCGGCTCGGCGTCAGCAGCCCGTGGCTGCCGAGCGGCCCCGGTCGGGCGGGAGTATAGATCGCGCCCCTGCCGCGATCAACGTCGCCCGCCTCCCCTCTTCCCGCGCCAACCTGCGTTGACCCTCGCAAGATCGCTCTGGTAGGTTCGGGCATGCGCATACGATCCGACGTCTTCCGGCGCGCCGGACGGTGGCTTCTGTTGCCGGCGCTCGTCCTGCCCGCCTCACTCCCCGCCACCGCCTTTGCGCAGGATGGCCCCTCGCTCACCGTGGAGGGGCCCGCCGTCGTCCTCACGAATGTTCCCTTCTCTCTCACACTCCATACGGAGGACGGGGAGAACGCCCGCTATCGTGTGACATCCGCCTCGGGACGCGAACTCGCCGCCGGGAATCTGCCTATCCGCTCCGAGACCTCCGTCAGCGGGCTGCGGGCCGCGGAAGGGGACCTCCCGCTCTCCGTGCAGATGACCTCGGATCAGGGATCGGCGAATGCAAGCGTGGATCCGCCGCAATTCCCGGGCTGGATCAGCCTCCTTCCGCCGATCATCGCCATCGCCCTCGCGCTCATCTTCCGCCACGTCGTCGTGTCGCTCTTCTTCGGCATCTGGCTGGGCGGGTTCTTCATCGCCGGCCTCGACCCGCTCGCCGGGCTGGGCCGCACCGTGGATACGTTCATCGTCCCTTCCCTCGCCGACACCGACAACGCCTCGATCCTCATGTTCTCCGCGCTGCTGAGCGCAATGGTGGGGGTGATCTCGCGCTCCGGGGGCACGCGCGGGATCGTCGAAGCCCTGCGGCCGCTGGCCACCACGCCGCGCCGCGCGCAACTCGCCACCTTCTTCGCGGGCGTCGGCATCTTCTTCGACGACTACGCGAACACGCTCATCGTCGGAAACACCTTCCGCCCCGTCACGGACAAGCTGAAGGTGTCGCGGGAGAAGCTGGCCTACCTCGTGGATTCGACGGCCGCCCCCGTCGTTACGATCGCCTTCGTGTCGACGTGGGTCGGTTTCGAGATCTCGCTGATCCGCGACGGACTCCGGATCGCCGCCGAGCAGACCGCCGACCCCGCGCTGGCCGGGGCGCTTGCCTCCGCGAGTCCCTTCACGGTCTTCCTTAGCAGCATCCCGTACCTCTTCTATCCGATCCTCGCCCTGGTCATGGTCGCGGCGGTGATCGCCTCGCAGCGGGATTTCGGCCCCATGCACGGCGCGGAAGTGAGGGCACGCACCGGCGGCGGCGTCTTCCGGCCGGGGTCGCAGCTGATGGTGAACTCCGAGGAGACGGGACTCGATGCGCCGGAGGGCGTGCCTCTGCGCTGGTACAATGCGGCGATCCCCGTGCTGACGGTGGTCCTTACGGTCCTTTTCGGGCTGTATTTCGACGGCCGCAGCGCCGTAGGGCCGGCGTCGCTCTGGGACACGTTCGGCGCGGCGGACCCGTTCAAGGCGATCCTGTGGGGTTCGCTCGCCGGCTGCCTGGTCGCGATCGGGCTGGCCGTGACGCAGCGCATCCTGACGCTGAGCCAGGCGCTCGACGGCTGGCTCGCCGGCATCCGCGCGATGACGATGGGGTTCGTGATCCTCACCCTCGCGTGGTCGCTCGGCGAGGTCACGAGTCAGCTCGCGACGGCGCCGTACCTGACCCAGATCCTCGAAGGCAACCTCGCGCCGGAACTCGTCCCGGTCATCACCTTCGTGACGGCCGCGATCGTCAGCTTCTGCACCGGCACTTCATGGGCCACTATGACCATCCTGCTCCCGCTCGTGGTCCCGCTCATCGTCGCCCTCGGCGGCGCCACCGGCTTCGAGGCCGGAGGCGGCGAACTGCTCGTGAGTTCGGTCAGTTCGGTCCTCGCCGGGTCGATCTTCGGGGACCACTGCTCGCCCATCTCCGACACCACCGTGCTCAGTTCGATGGCGTCGGCGTGCGACCACATGGACCATGTGCGGACGCAACTTCCCTATGCGCTCGTCGTGGCGGTGGCCGCGATGCTCTTCGGCCATGTGGGGACGTCGTACGGACTGTCGCCCTGGATCGCCCACCTGCTGGGCATCGGCACGGTCATCGTCGTGTTGCGCTTCGTGGGAAGGCCCGTTTCCGCGGGAAGCTGACGGCCCCTCCGTCGCGCGCAGACGCGGGGTCGTCTCCCGGGGCCGGCGGGCAGCCGCCGTGACGCGGATTTCGTGACACGCGATTGATAATCCATTATCATCTGGCCCTGATGAAAAACTCTCTCGCAACTCTCGCAACGGCCCCGTCGAGGGTTCCGTCGGGTACGTCTCTGGCTTCAGGATCGCGCGTGGTGGCGTGCGCTGCGGTATGGTGTGGCGTGCATTGTGCGCTCACGCCGTTTCTCGTCGCGGCGGCACCCGCATTCGCGCTCTCCGAAGGCGTCGAGCGAGCGGTCTGGGCCGGGACCTTCGTCCTCGGCGCGGTCATGCTCGTCCTGGGCCCGGCCCGCAGGAACGCGGCGGTGATGCTCATTTTCCTGGGGGGGACCGTACTCTGGGCGGCCTCCCTCGCCGGTTGGCTCGAGCCGCTGCCCGAGACCGCGACGTCGACCGCCGGCAGCCTGGTCCTCGCAGGAGCGCTCTTTCAAGGCGCCCGCATCTGCCAGGCCGGCCCATGCGAGGTATGTGACGAAGAGGAGCCCACCGATCAACGAGGCTGACGCCGACCGCCCCCTCCGGTCCGGGTAGGCTGCCAATGCAACGAGACACCCGTCAACGCAGGGCGATTCGGGACGTGTTCATGAGCGTCGAGCGCCCCCTCACGGCGGATGAGGTCCTCGAGCACGGCCGGCGGATCGTGCCGTCGCTCGGGATTGCGACCGTCTATCGGAACGTGAAGGCCCTCGTCGCGGAGGGGTGGTTGTCGGAAGTCAAGCTTCCGGGCGGTGGGCTTCGGTACGAGTTGGCCGGGGGCCCGCATCACCACCACTTCCTCTGCCGCACGTGCGATCAGGCGTTCGATGTGGACCTGTGTCCGGATGAAATCGAGGAACTGGCGCCCGAGCGCTTCGAGGTCGAGAGCCATGAACTGGTGCTCTTCGGCCGCTGCGAAGAGTGCGTCTGACCTAGCGCCGCTGGCGGAAGAAGTCCCGCAGGAGACGCGCGGATTCCTCGGCGAGCACGCCGGACACGAGTTCCACTCGATGGTTCAGCCGCGGGTCGCAGACCAGGTTCTCGATCGAGCCGCACATCCCCGCCTTGGGATCCGCGGCTCCGAACACGACGGTGCGGACGCGCGCCAGGACGGCGGCGCCGGCGCACATCGCGCACGGTTCGAGGGTGGCGTACAGAGTGTGTCCGTCCAGGCGCCAGTCGCCGAGGCGGGCGGCGGCGGCGCGCAACGCCAGGACCTCCGCGTGCGCCGTAGGGTCGGAGTCGGCGCGCGTCCGGTTGTGCGCCTCCGCCACGATCTCGCCCTTCGAATCGAGGACGAGCGCGGCGACGGGCACCTCCCCCCTCTCCCCGCCGAGGGCCGCGAGTTCGAGCGCCCGCCGCATCGGCGCCTCGTGCTCCGCCGGCCACGTCCGGTTCACGCCGTGGCCATCCGGGCGTCGAGGGCACGGACCGCGGCGAGAAGCCGGGCCAGGGTCCGCTCCCGTCCCATCGCTTCGAGCACCTCGAAGATGCCGGGACTCACGCCCTGGCCCATGAGCGCGACGCGGAGGGGGTTGATGACCCGCCCCGCGCCGACCTCGAGTTCCGCCGCGAGCCCCCGCACTTCGGATTCCAGCGTCTGCACGTCGCGGAACGCGGCCTCCCCGGCGAGACGCTCCGCGAGACGCCGGAGGTGGAAAGCCGTCTCCTCCGGCCGCTTCCAGAAACGCTTCACTGCATCCTCGTCGTAGCGGATGGTCGCAGCGAAGAAGGGAGAGACCTGCCGCGCGAGCGCGGAGAGCGTCCGGGGGCGTCCCTTCACGAGATCGATGATTCGCGCCAGGCGCTCCGGCGAGGAATCGAGTCCGGGGTGGGCCTCGGAAAGATTCCGCCCCTCCTCCCGCGCTTCCCGGCCGAGAATTTCGACGACGGCGCCGGCCAGCTCGGCCGCCGGAGCGTCGGCGATGTGGCGCCCGTTCAGCCAGCCGAGCTTCTCGAGGTCGAACACCGCGCTCTTCTTCAGGACGCGGCCGATCGAAAACGCCTCGATCAGGCCTCCGACGTCGAACACCTCCCGGTCGTCTCCCGGAGACCAGCCGAGGAGCGCGAGGAAGTTCACCATCCCGGCGGGCAGGTAGCCCTTGTCGCGGTACGCGAGGACGGACATCGCGCCGTGCCGCTTGGAGAGTCGCCTGCCGTCCGAGCCGAGGATCAAGGGCACGTGTCCGAAGGCGGGGAGCGGCCGGCCGAGGGCGCGATAGAGGAGGATCTGCTTCGGCGTGTTCGAGAGATGGTCATCGCCGCGGATCACATGGGTCATCCCCGCCTCCGCGTCATCGGAGACGACGGCGAGATTGTAGACGGGCGTCCCGTCGGAACGGAGGATGATGAAGTCGTCGATCGACCCGGCCGGAAACGACATCGTCCCGTGGATCATGTCTTCCCACTCGATCGCCTCCTCCGGCGCCCGCACCCGGACGGCGAACGGCTCCCCCGCAGCGGCCCGTGCGTCCGAGACGGCGGGGTCCAGTCGCCCGCAGCGGCCATCGTACCCGTATCCCGCCCCGGCCCGCTTCGCCTCCTCGCGCCGCGCGGCGAGTTCCGCCGCAGTGCAGAAACACCGGTAGGCGGCGCCCTGATCGAGCAGCTTCAGGGCATCGCGCCGGTGGCGCTCGACGCCGTCCGCCTGAAACACGGGACCTTCGTCCACAGCCAGACCCAGCCATGCGAGGCCGTCCAGGATGGCCTGCGTGTGCTCGGGGCGGGAACGCGCCCGATCCGTATCCTCCACGCGCAGGAGGAACGTCCCGCCCGCGCGGCGAGCATACAGCCAGTTGAACAGCGCCGTGCGCGCGCCGCCCACGTGCAGGAAACCGGTGGGGCTGGGGGCGAACCTCACCCGGACCGTCATGAACGCTCCTCTTCCGTTGGGGAACCGGTCGAACTCCGCGCGCCCGCGCATCCGAGCCGGGATTGTTCCATCTTGGATGGACGGCCGATAGGATGCCACGCATGAGCCCCGGATCCGCCTTCGTCCTCCCCGGCCTCCGCAGTCCGTTTGCGAAGATCGATCGCGAACTCTCGCGCCTTGACGGTCTGGCGCTGTCCGCCCCGGTCATCCAGCAGACGGTGGCGGGAGACGGGGGTCCGGGCCGCGAACACGCGGGGCGGATCGATCTCTTCCTGTGGGGCGCGGTCATCCCCTCGCTCACGGTGAGCAACTGGGGCCGCGAGGTGTGGTTCGACGCGGGTCTCGAGCCGCGCGTCCCGGCCCAGGGCATCGTTCAGGCGTGCGCCACCTCCATCGCCGCCGCGACCCTCGGCGCGGGTCAGGTGGCCGCGGGCCGGGCGGACCTCGTCCTCTGCGGCGGGGTGGAGTCGACGAGTCACACGCAGATCGGACTCTCGCCGGGACTCAGCCGGACGATCCGGCGCGTGGGGAGCGCGGGCAGCCCGCCGCGCATGGTGCGGACGCTGGCGGGGATTCGCCCCCGCGACCTCCGGATCTCGGCGCCGGCGGTGAAGGAGCGGACGACGGGGAAGACGATGGGAGGGCACGCCGAGGAGATGGCCCGCGAATGGGACATCTCGCGCGAGGCCCAGGATCGCTTTGCGCTCGCGAGTCACGAGGGCGCCACCCGGGATGAGGGTGCGTTCTTCCGGCGGCTCCTCGTCACGCCCGGCACCTTCCCCGTCGACCGCGACACCCTCCCGCGCGCCGGGACGTCGATGGAGAAGCTCGCCGGCCTTCGCCCCGCCTTCTCCCGTTCCGGGGGGACGCTCACGGCGGGCAACTCCACGCCCCTGACGGACGGAGCCGCGGCGTGCTGGGTCGCGTCCGAGACGGGACTCTCCTCGCTTCCCGACTCCCTGCCGCGGGCCCGCCTCCTCGACTGGCGGCAGGCCGCCATCGATCCGGACCGCGAGGGGCTCCTCATCGCCCCGGCCATCGCGATCGCCGAACTGCTGCACCGCCACGGACTCACGCTCGAGGACATCGGGCTGTGGGAGTTCCACGAGGCGTTCGCGGCGCAGGTCCTGTGCACGGTCGCGGCCCTCGAGGATTCGAGGTGGCTCGCCGCCCGCTCCTCCGTGAAAGACGGCCTCGGCGCGTTCCCGCGCGACCGCATCAACCCCAACGGCGGGAGCGTCGCGCTCGGACACCCGTTCGGCGCCACCGGGGCGCGCATCCTCTCCCAGACCGTACTCGAACTCGCGGAACGGCCGGCCGGGACGCGGGCGATCGTCAGCGTGTGCGCCGCGGGCGGCCTCGGCCACGTGGCGCTCCTGGAGGCCGTCTAGCGGCGGAGTTCGAAGGTCAGGCCCAGGAGCGCGGTGAAGAGGACGAGCGCGTTCGCCTGGTGCAGCGCGGCCAGCGGGATGGGGACGAAGAGCAGCAGCGTCGCGACCCCCAGCGCCGCCTGCGCCCACGCAGTCGTGAAGCCCGCATGCGCCCACGTTCTCGCCGGGGCCGGGACGCGCCGCGCGCAGACCCACCAGAGCGCCGTCACGCCCGCGAGCAGGAGCACGGCGAGGATGCGGTGGTTGAACTGCGCCGTCGTCCGGTCCTCGAAGGGGCTCAGCCACCAGGGAGATGCCCCGAAGAGGTCCGGGGGGATCCAGCCGTCCCCCATCCTCGGGAAGGTGTTGTAGACGAGTCCCGCGTCCAGACCGGCCACGAACCCGCCCGAGAGCAGGGTGAGCGCGGCGAGGCCGAGGACCGCGGCGGACCCGCGGGGGAGGCCGGCGCCCCACGCGGGCTCGAGGTCCCCGTCGTCCGCCGCGGGGCGCAGCAGCGAGAGCGCCGTCCAGAGCGTGAGGGCGTAGACGAGCACGGCAAGCGCGAGATGCGCGGTCAGGCGGTAGGGACTCACGCGCGGGATGTCGACGAGCCCGCTCTGTACCATCCACCAGCCGAGCAGCCCCTGGGCACCGCCCAGCGCGAGAAGGAGCAGGAGGCGCGGGATGAGAGACGGCGGGATCATCCGGCGGAGGAGGAACACTGCGAAGGGGATGATGAAGACGAGTCCGATCACGCGTCCGAGAAGCCGGTGGGCGTACTCGAACCAGAAGATGCGCTTGAAATCGGCCAGCGACATCCCGCGGTTCACGAGCCGGTACTCCGGAGAGTCGCGGTAGGCGGCGAACTCGCGCTCCCACCCCTCGGCGCTCATCGGAGGAACGACGCCGCTCACCGGCTCCCAGTCGACCATCGAAAGGCCCGATCCGGTCAGGCGCGTCACGCCTCCCACGACGAGCGTCGCCGCGACGAGGGCGCAGCCGACGAGGAGCCAGGCCGCGATGACCCGCGAGTGGCGTCGCGGCATGCTCTGGAGGGAAGGCGATGGCATGAGGGGTTCCGGGGTGCGTTTGCGCCGGTTTCGTGACCCGTGCGAACTTCGGTCCCTCCCGGAGTCGCCGGGGCGCGGAAGATAGACGGGGACGGTGGAGAGGCCAAGCGCGATGTCGGACTCCGGACGACGCGGCAGATCACGGATTTCGCTGTTCGCCGTGAAGCGGTTGGCCCCCCGGTTGCGGGCCCATCGGCCGGCGCTCGCCGGGGCCGGGGTCTGCCTCCTCCTGAGCACGGCGATCGGGCTGGCCTTCCCTCTCATCGTCCGTTACCTGATGGACGCGGCCTTCGGCAGCGGCGACGCCGCGCTCCTCGGCACGATCGCGCTCGGGCTGCTCGGCCTCTTCGTGCTCCAGGGCGTATTCAACTTCGGCGAGACGTACTGGCTGGGGGCGACGGGCGAGCGCGTCGTGACGCAGCTGCGCGACGAACTCTTCTCCAAACTCGTCGCGCTCTCGCCCGGCTTCCACGCGGGCCGAACGAGCGGCGAACTCACCTCGCGGCTCGCCTCCGACTGCTCGACGCTGCAGCAGATCATGGGGCACCAGATCGCCGAACTCGTGCGACAGGTGCTCTTTCTCGTCGGCGCCGCGATCCTCCTCGCGCTGCTTCACTGGCAACTGATGCTGACGACGCTGGCCGTCGCGCCGGTCGTCGTCCTCTCCGGCTTCGCGCTCGGCCGCCTGCTGCGGCGCCGGAGCACCGAGGTGCAGGATCGTCTCGCCGCCGCGCACGCGGTCGCGGACGAGGCGTTCGGCCAGATCGAGGTCGTGCAGGGGTTCGTGCGTGAGGAATGGGAGCGGGAGCGGTATCGCGCCGGGATCGGCACGGCGCTCGAAGCGGCGCTCTCGCGGGCGGTGGTACGCGCGCTGCTCTTCGGCATCCTCACGGTCGTCGCCTTCGGCGGCATCGTGGTCGTCCTGTGGCAGGGCGGACGGCTTGTGCTGGCGGCGCAGATCACGGCGGGACAGCTGGTGTCGTTCCTCCTCTACGCCTTTTCCGTCGCGGCGGCGATCATGGCGCTCGCGTCGCTGTGGGGTTCGTACCAGGAGGCACAGGGCGCCGCGCGCCGAGTCTTCGATCTCCTCGACCGCGACAGCGACATCGTGGACCCGGAAGCCCCGGAATCGATTTCGGGAGACGGGCCGCCGGAGATCGCCTTCGAGGGTGTCTCGTTCCGCTACGGCGAGGACGAACCGTGGGCCCTGGAGGGGCTCGGGGCGACGATCGCGCCGGGAGAGGTCGTCGCGCTCGTGGGTCCGAGCGGCGCCGGGAAGACGACCTTCGCGTCACTCATCCCCCGCTTCTGGGACGTAACCGAAGGAAGGGTGCGCGTGCGCGGGATCGACGTCCGGGCCTGCGGCGTCGCGGAGCTGAGATCGCGGATCGGCATCGTGCCGCAGGACCACCCGCTCTTCGCCGGCACGATCGGGGAGAACATCGCGTACGGGCGGCCGGACGCGGACCGTCCGGCGATCGAGACGGCAGCGGAGGCGGCGCACGCGCGCGAGTTCATCGAGCGGCTGCCGGACGGCTATGACACGCGGGTCGGCGAGCGGGGGGTCCGGCTCTCCGGCGGACAGCGTCAGCGGATCGCGATCGCCCGCGTCCTCCTCAAGGGACCTGAAATCCTCATCCTGGACGAGGCCACGAGCGGCCTCGACGCCGAGAGCGAGGCGCTGGTCGAGGAGGCGTTGCAGCACGCCTCGGCGGGACGGACGACCGTCATCATCGCCCACCGACTGCGCACGGTGCGGCGCGCCGACCGGCTCTTCGTCCTGGATCGGGGACGCCTCGTCGACAGCGGCCCGCACGACGCCCTGATCGCTCGCTGCGAACTCTACGCCCGCCTTTACGAGGGCCAGCAACTGGCCTAGCCGGGGCCACGACCTGCTAGCGGAGGAGGGCTTCGATCTCCGCCGTCAGAGATGCGGCGGTCTGGGGACCGAGAAGTTCCTTCCGGATCCATCCCTCCCGATCCACGATCACCGTGGTCGGAAAGCCCACGGCGCCGAAGGTCGCGACCGCGTCATCCATCCCCATCATCCAGTTCGGGTACTCGACGCCGAACTCCTCGAGGAAGGCACGGATCTCGTCGACGTCGCCGGAATCGACGGCGAGTCCGAGCATGACCACGGGCCGGCCGTCGTAGATGCGGGCCAGTTCCACGAGTTCCGGAAGCTCGTCGCGGCACGGGAGGCACCAGGTGCCCCACAGGTTCGCGACGACGACGTTGCCCCGCAGGTCGGGGAAGCTCGCCTCGCCGCCCTCCAGGGTGCGGAAGACATCCTCCGGCGCCGGTTTCGCGCCTGAGGGCACGGCGTCCATGTAGCTGCTGACATCGGCGCCGCGGTCCGCCGCTCCTCCGTCCGCCTCGCCGCCGCCCGGGCCGCACGCGTAGCCGGCCAGCGCGACGAGGGCGACGGCGCCCCGCCCGGTCAGCATCCCGCTGCCTCTTCGGCGTTCGATTCCCCGCCGCCACCCGGCGTCAGAACAACGCCGGGGAGCGCCCATGTGAGTTCGCCCCCGTCGACGACGAAGGTGCCGGCCACGAGCACGTAATCGACGCCCGATGGATACCGGTGCGGCTCGAAGAAGGTCGCGTGGTCCTGCAGTTCGTCGAGGTCGAGCACCGCAATGTCCGCGACGAGCCCCTCCCGTATGAGACCGCGGTCGCGGAGGCCGAGCAGCTGGGCCGGCAGCGTCGTCATCGAGCGGACCGCGCTCTCCACCGACAGCACGCCCAAGTCCATCGCATACCTTTTGATCTTTCGCGGGAAGGTGCCGTAGAAGCGGGCGTGCACGGGTCCGTCGTCCGGGAGCGCGATCCCGGCGTCCGAGGCGGTCACGAGCCACGGGTGAGCCGAGAACTCCTCGACATCGATCTCGGAGAGGGAGAAGCCGCGTACGCGGGCGCCGCCCGGTCGCGTGCGGTACCCTTCCAGCTGCAGGCGGATCGCGACGTCCACGGGGAACGCGTTCCACTCCGCCGCCAGTTCGGCCACCGTCTTTCCCACCAGCGTCTCGTCGGGATGGTCCATGATGACGAGGTTCTCCGGCCCGCCGCGGCGTCCGATCTCGTGGGCGATGTCGAGCCGCACCTCTTCGCTCCGCAGGGGATCGCCGAGCGCTTCCGTGAGCCTCGAGGCGTAGTCGACCGCTTCCCGGCTGCGCGGGCCGCCGCCGAATCCGCCTCCGGGGAAGATCCACCGGGGGAGGAGTACCGTGTTCCCGTCGCTTCCGGTCGTGTTGTACGGGTACTGGTCCGCCCAGATCGGCACGCCGCGCGCCCGGGCCCGCTCGATCAGATCCACAAGCGCCCGCCCCGCTCCCCAGAAATCCGAGCCGCGGGCCTTGATGTGGGTCGCCACCGTCGTCACGCCCGTGCGCTCCGCGACCTCGATGTTTTCGATGACCGTCTCGATCATGGTCGGCGGCCCCGGATCGTCCTGGCTCGGCCAGAACCACATCGGCGTCATGCCGGAGCTGCGCTCGTGCACGATGTAGAGACCGCCGCCGCGACCCGCCGCCTCGACGAGGGGGAAGAGTTCGGAGGTCTCGCTCCAGATCCCCGGGAAGTACTCGAGCCCCGCGCTGAGGCCGTAGGCGCCCTCGGCCATCCCCTGCTCCACGAGTGCCGTCATGCGCTCGACTTCGGCCGGCGTCGAAGGGCGCATGACGTCGTCGCCGAGCGCCATGGCGCGGATCGTGTTGTGCCCGACCATGAGCGCCGCGTTGGGCCCGTGGCCGCGCGACTCCAGGCGTGCCCGCTGATCGGCGATCGGCCACGGCGACCGGCCGTCCTGGTTCACGACGACGGTCGTCACGCCCTGGCTCACGAGGTTCGGGGCGGCCCGGCGGCGCGCGCCCTCGCTGCCGGCATCTCCCGCCTCGTCGAGTCCCTGGTCCGCGTGCGAATGAATGTCGATGAATCCGGGGACGACGTAGCGGCCGTCGAGTTCGATCACGCGGCCGGCCGTGGCGTCGGCGAGGTCCCCGACCCGGACGATGCGTCCGTCACGGATTCCCACATCGGCGCGGAACCACGAATTCCCCGTGCCGTCCAGCACGCGTCCGCCGCGCAGCAGGATGTCGAAGGCGGGCTCCTGCGCGGCCACGATCGCCGCGGGCAGGAACCCGAGGACGGCCGCAACAAGGAGCATGCGAAGGTCACGGCGGTTCATGGTCGCTCCCTCTGTGAGAGATCCCGGGTCGTGGGACCGCAAGCTAAGACAGGTCGCACACGAGTCCAACCGGGCGGTTTGGCGAGCGGCGCGCGACGGGGTAACATCGGCGGGCCATGAACGACCTTCTTCTGCGCGCGCTCGCGCGCGAACCCGTCGAGCGGACCCCGGTGTGGTTCATGCGGCAGGCGGGACGCTCCCTCCCCGCCTATCGCGAACTTCGACGGGCGCGCGGGTTCCTCGAACTCGTGCGCGACCCGGAGGCGGCGGCACAGGTCACCCGACTCCCGCTCGAGTACTTCGATGTGGACGCGCTCGTCCTCTTCATGGACCTGTCGACGCCGTTCGAGGCCGCCGGGATCGAGATCGAACTGAGGGCGGGCGTCGGGCCCGTTCCCCTGCCCCCCTGGGGCGGCCTCGAGGATGTGGACCGCCTGCGTCCCTTCGAGCCACGGGAGCGGCTCGCCTTCGTGCTCGAGGCGATCCGCCTCCTCGCCGCGGACGAGGAGCGCCCGATCCTCGGCTTCGTGGGGGCCCCCTTCACGCTGTGCTCCTACCTCGCCCGCGGCACGCGCGACAGCCGGCTCGCCCAGCTTCGGGCCTTCATGCTCCGGTCTCCCGGACTCTGGGACCGGCTCGCGGGGTTCTGGGCCGAGCACCTGGCGGAGTTCGCGGTCGCGCAGCACGAGGCCGGCGCCGACGCGATCCAGGTGTTCGATTCGTGGTCCGGCATCCTCGATCCGCACAGCTATCGGGCGCATGTGCTCCCGTACTCGCGCCGCCTGTTGGAGCGGCTCCGCGAGAGGGGAGTCCCCACCGTGCACTACGGCGCGACGCACGCCGCGGTGGCGGAGGCGGGAGGCGATGCGATCAGCGTCGATTGGCGCACGCCCCTCGACGAGGCATGGAAGATCGTCGGCCCGGAGCGCGCGATCCAGGGGAACCTCGACCCGGCCTGCATTCTCGCGGGCGAGGAGGCGGCGTGCGCGGGGACGCGCGACGTGCTGCGCCGGGCGGGTGGCAGACCCGGCCACATCTTCAACCTCGGGCACGGCCTCCATCCGGATTCCGATCCAGCGGTGATCGCCGCCGTCGTCGACGAGGTGCGGCGCTGGAGTCCTCCGGGAGAAAGCCGCTGAGGACGTTCCCGCGGGACGGCCGGGAGCCGTGACAGGATTCTATGCGTGCGCGGCGAGACGCTCCGCCACCGACTCGGCTTCGGCGATTCGACTGGAAATGCCCAGCCGCCCGGTATAGCCGGCGGCGAGCGTGATGCCGGGAGGAAGATCGAGGCCGTCGAGCGCCGTCCACGAGCCGTCATACGCCGGGAGCCGCGGCCGGGCCGTGCAGAGCGGAGTCGCCGCCACCCCGTGGATCGCCTCGTACTCGTCGGCCGCGGTCCGCTCGAGCCGTGCTGAATTCCATGCGGCCACATCGGGGTCGAGGCCACCGCCCAGGTAGGCCGTGCAGAGGCCGTCTCGCCCGAACAGCGAGGCGTTCCACGTCACGCCGCGCGTGCGCCACCGTTCCCCCAGCGCGACCTGGAATCCGAACCCTTCCGGCGCGCCCTCCACTTCCAGCGGCACCACGACCACGCGGTGATACCGCAGCCCCGCGAGCCGGTCGGCGGCCGCCGGTGCGACGTGCCCCAGGAGGTCCGCCGCGGCGGGCGCGGGCGTCGCGATCGCCACATGGTCCACGGTTTCGGAGTCCGGGCGCACGCCCCCGAAGCCGATCTCGAACCGCCGGCCGGAGCGGCGGATCTTCTCGACCGGGGCGGACACGCGGACCCGTTCCGCATGCCGCCGCGCGATCGCGCGCGGGAGCGTGCCCATGCCCTCCCGAAAGGTGAAGGCGGGCGGGGTGGCGCCGGGCTCCCGGCGCTGCGCCGCGGCGAGCAGGCTGCGCTTCACGCCCAGCGGATCGAGGAACAGCGGAAGGACCCGCGCCGCCGGCATCGTCTCCGGGTCGGATCCGAAGGTCGCGGAAACGAGGGGGCCGAAGAGCCGGACGTACGCCTCGCGGCCGAGCTTGCGGCGGAAGTAGCGGGCCACGGACTCCCCCGGCCGAATCCCCCCGGTGAGGGGTTCGAGGGCGGCGCGGGCGCGTCCGGCCAGCGAGAGCAGATCGCCCGTCAGGAGCCCGCGCGGCCGGGTCGGCACGACCCGCAAGCGGCCGCGGGCCCAGATGAACAGCCGCGCTCCGGGCCGCGCCTCCAGGATCTCCTCTCGAAGCTCCAGTTCATCGACAAGTCGCCGCACCGGAGGGGAAAGCCGCGTCCGCTGGGGGCCGAGTTCGACGACCCGGCCGTCGTGGAGGGAGGTGCGAATCACCCCGCCGACGTCGTCGGATCCCTCGAAGAGGATCGAGTCGACGCCACGCCGCGCCAGGGCGTGCGTGAGCGCCAACCCCGTGATCCCTCCGCCGATGATTCCGACCCGCATGCCTCCCCCTTCCGGCCTCCCGCGAGGAGGCGGCGACGTTGCGAAGCTTCCCGCGCCGGGAGGCGGCAACGTTCCGAACCCTCCCGGCGCGGGCAAGCGGGGGACCGCGCCGATATGTTCGAGCGATGGCGAACTCCGAACCCCGACCCGCCGTCCTCCTCCTGAACTTCGGCGAACCGAGAGGACGGGATCCGGGCGCCGTCACCCGCTTCCTGGAGCGGATCTTCCTGGCGAACGCCCGGCTGGAGCCGCACATGGACGCGGCGGCGGCCCGTGCGCGAAGCCGCGAACTCGCGCGGCGGCGGGCGCCCGGACTGCTCGAGGTTTACGAAAGGATCGGCGGCTCACCGCTCGACCCTCAGGCGGAGGCGCAGGGTACCGCGCTCAAAGGGGCGCTGAAGGCCCGCGGGCACCCGATGAGCGTGACCGTGGGGATGCAGTTCACCGAGCCGTCGATCGAGGAAGCACTGCGCCACCTGCGTGAGACGGGGGCCTCGGCGCTCGTGCCCCTGCCCGTGTACCCCCTGTGCGGTCCTTCGACCACCGTCGCGGCGCTGGACGAGGTCGAGCGAGCGCTCGAGCGTATCGGGTGGCGCCCCGAGGTGCGCACCGTGACCGGGTGGCATCGTCATCCCCGCTACGTACGCCTTCGCGCCGACGCGATCCGCCGCACCGCCGCGGAAGCCGGCTGGAGCCTGGCCGACCCGGGCGTCCGCCTCGTATTCAGCGCCCACGGCACCCCGCTTCGGTACCTCGAAGAGGGCAGCCGCTACGTGGAATACGTCGAGGAGTGGTGCGCGACGCTGGCTCGCGCGCTCGGCGTGGACACTTGGACGCTCGGCTACCAGAACCACTCGAATCGACGGATCGAATGGACGCCGCCGGACATCGAGACGGCGCTGGAGCGCCTCCCGGGCGTCGCGAAGATCCTGGTCGACCCCGTCAGCTTCATGCACGAGCAATCCGAGACGCTGATGGAACTGGACGTGGATCTCGCCGGGCACGCCGCCGGACTCGGCCTCGAGTTCCGCCGCGTCGGCATACCGCACGACGACGGAGCGTTCGCCGAGGTGCTGGGTGACCTGGCGCTGGCGGCGCTGGGCCTCGACCTCCCGGACCTGCCTCCGCGGACTTCGTGCCGGTGTCGCCCGGGAACGGCCGTCTGCTTCAACGGAGAGCCGGCCGCCTGACGTCCGCCGCGACGCAGGGGGCCGCCGCAACGCAGCTGGCTGTCGAACCCTCGCTCAGCCCTCCGGGCTCGCGGTCAGGTCTTCGATCACGCGGCCGCCGACGCTGTCCACCTGCCCGCGGATGACACACGCCAGCATGTCGGCGGCTTCGCGCAGCATCGACGCCGGTTCCCGCCGGTCGCCCTCGAAACGCACGACCTCGCCGAGGAAGATCCCGACCAACTGAGTGGACCCGGAGTCGCCGCCGCCCGCCTTGATCGCGTCGTCGTACGCCGCGCCGGGGACGCTGGCCCTCCACGGCTCATCCCGCTCGGATCCGCCCGGCGACGCCCGGTCCATCGGCACGAGCGCGAGAAGGCTGCCCTCCATGCCGGGACCACCCTTCCGGACGTTCAGCGCGAGCGAAACCGGCCGGTCGAAGAGGTCCATCTCGAGGAAATCCTTCACGCTGTCGTGGGGGATGGCGCAGCGCCCGATCGGCCTGTCTTCGTGAAAGGTCCCGATGCAGATGCTGCCCCGGGGCGTCAAGTGGTGCTCGACCGGTCGGACATCGAGCTTGAGGGGGGTGGCGGTGCCGACGAGGACGTGTTCGCGACGATTCTCGGCTTCGCGAGGCGGGGGGAGCATGTCTCCGAAGAACAGTGTCGTCATCCCAGCACCTCCCGGTCGGTCGCAGCCGTCTTTCCTCCCGAGCACCGATACGCGATCGCGTCCCTCATGTTCCAATGTCGCCCGGGCGGGCAGCGCGCGATAGTCTCACCGCGCTCGCGCACCCGATGGCGTACGAATCGAATACGAATCGAACACGGAGAGTGTATGACCCGCGGCTTTTTCGACGTCATGGAGGCGTGGGACGGCGAGTCCGTCGTCACCGCCTTCGACTCCGCCACCGGCGCCTGGATCTTCGTCGCCCTGCACGATACGCGGCTGGGGCCGGCCGCCGGAGGAACCCGGATGACCTCCTATCCCGCGCCCGTGGACGGCCTGATCGACGCCATGCGCCTCGCCGAGGGCATGACCTGGAAGTGGGCGGGCGTCGGCATTCGGTACGGCGGCGGCAAGGCGGTCATCGCCGTCCCGGACGGCCTGGGCGACGAAGCCCGCGCCGGCCTGATCGATCGCTACGCGGCGCATCTCATCTCGCTCCGGGGCGCCTTTCAGACCGGCGTGGATCTCGGCACGACGCCGGAGGACATGGCCCGGATCGGAGCCATCTCCGGGCACGCCGTCGGCCTCGTGGACGGGAAACCGGGCGACCCCGGGCCGTATACGGCGCGGGGCGTGCTCGCCGGGATCCGGGCCGCGCTCGAACACCGGTTCGGCGAGGCGGACTTCGGCGCCCTCTCGGTGCTCATCCAGGGGCTCGGCGACGTCGGCCTCCCGCTCGCCGGGCTCCTGGCCGAGGCCGGGGCGACGCTCTACCTGGCGGACCTGCGCGAGGACGCCGCCGAGCGGGCGCGGACGCGCTTCGGAGGCGTCGTCATTCCCGCCGACGAAATCCGGGATGTGGATGTGGACGTGTATGCGCCCTGCGCCGTCGGGGCGACGCTCAATCCCGTCACGATCCCCCGCCTCCGGTGCCGGATCGTGGCCGGTTCCGCGAACAACCAGCTCCTCTCGGAGACCGATGGAGAGAGACTGCTCGAGCGCGGGATCCTCTACGCCCCCGACTACGTGATCAACGCCGGCGGCGCGGCCGCCTTCGCCGCCATCCACCGGGGCGAGCGGGACGAGGCCCGGCTCCGGGCCCGCGTCGACGAGATCGGGTCGTCGCTGCGGGAGATATTCGAGGAGGCGGCCGCCGCCGGAGAATCGCCGCTTCACGCGGCCCGGCGGCGGGCCCGACGGTTCCTCGACGCCGCCGGCGGACCGCCCCCCGCCGCCGGCTAGCCCCCCGGCGCCCGCCGGTTAGCGGCGAGAGGCGATGCGGTCCAGCGGCTTCTTCGTGATCTCCGGGACGAGCGCGTCGTCCGCGGGATAGCCCACGACGAGCAGCAGGAAGGGCCGCTCGTTGGGAGGGCGGTCGAGGACCTTGTTGAGGAAGCCCATGGGGCTCGGCGTGTGGGTGAGGGTGGCGAGCCCCGCGTGGTGCAGCGCCGTGATGAGGATCCCCGTGGCGATGCCGACGGATTCCGTCACGTAGTAGTTCTTCAGCTTCTCCCCGCCCCGCACCTCGTAGCTCTCCGCGAAGATCGCGATGAGGACGGGCGCCCTCTCCAGGAACGGCTTGTGCTCGTCCGTTCCGAGGTGGGCGAGCGCCTCCAGCCACGCGGCGGGCGCCCGGTGCGCATAAAAATCACGCTCCTCCTTCTCCGCCTCCGCGCGGATCCGGCGCTTCACCTCGGGGTCGCGCACGACGACGAAGTGCCACGGCTGCCGGTTCGCGCCGTTGGGCGCCGTCCCCGCCGCCTCGATGCAGGCGTCGATGACCTCCGCGGGGACGGGTTCGCCGGAGTACTCGCGGACCGTCCGGCGACGTCGCACCTCGTCGCGGAAGGCCCGCGCGCGGCGCACCATCTCCGCTTCCTCGCGCCGCGTGAACGTCGTCAGCGGCACCGGGCGGTACGCACCGCCGTCCGTCATCGGATCGACACGCGAGTCACGGGAACCGCAGCGGAATTCAGCGGATCCCGACGAGGCCCCGCGTCGCCTGCACCAGCTCGCGGGAATCGTATCCGACGCCGTCCTTGAACACCCAGCGGACCGCGCGAATCGCGCTCGGATCGCTCCCGGGATCGCCGTTCAGCACGATGAGATCGGCGATCTTCCCGGCTTCGACCGTGCCGAGTTCGTCATCGACCCCGAGAATCCTGGCGCCGTTGGCGCTCACGACCTGCACGGCCTGCACCGGCGTGAGTCCGGCCTCGAGCAGAAGCTCGAAATTCCGCTGGTTCCCGAAGCCGGGGAGCGCGCCGCCGTTGCCCGTGGGATCGACGCCCGCGGCGAGCAGGCCGCCAGCGTCGACGAACGCCTTCTCGAAGCGCAGTTCGTTCCGGAAGTTCTCGGGATCGGGTCCCATCTCCTGGATGCGTCCGCGCTCGTCCAGGTACGCTTCCCGAAGGTCCGGAGCCATCAGCTCGAGCGTCCGCTCATCCACGACCGCGCGGTCCGGGAAGAAGGCCTCGTAGACCGCGAGCGTGGCGGTGAGCCCCACGCCGGCCTCCACCATCGCCTCGATCGTCTCCTGCGCGATGGGCCCCGTGGGGTCCGAGCCGCCGGCCCGCTGCATGATGTTGCCGGGACAGCGGTCGGGCTCCTTCTCCGGCACGAAATCGGACGCCGTGAGCATCCCGTGCTCGAGGTTGTCGATCCCGAGCGCGACGGCCTCCTGGAAGCTCACCGAGCACAGGTGCCCGGTGACGCGGAGACCCAGGCGGTGCGCCTCCTCGATCGCCGCCCCGAGTTCGGCGCTTCCGATCGACGTGTACGCCTTCACCCACGTGGCCCCCTCCTCGGCCCAGTACTCGACGAAGCGCCGAGCCTGTTCGGGGGAGGTCATGCGTGCCTGGTGGGGCGAACCCGTCGAGCCGGTGATGTACGGCGCCGTGATGTGGATGCGGGGGCCCGGCGAATCACCGCGGTCGATCGCGTCCTTCAGGTGGACGTCCGCGTAGGGAGTGAAGCTCCCGGTCGTGCGGATCGTCGTGACGCCGGAGCCCAGGTAGAGCCGCGGCGCGCTGAAGCCGAGCTGCACGCGCCGTCCCCCCACGGAGGTGTAGAACAGGTGGTCGTGCATGCCGACCATCCCGGGGATCACGGTGTGGCCGCCCAGATCGTGACGGTCCGCGCCCTCCGGGACGGCGACGGACGAGGCGGGGCCCACGGCGGCGATCCGCCCGTCGCTCAGCAGCACCGTCTGATCCTCGAGCACCGGGCCGCCGGTGCCGTCGATGACGCGGACGTGTTCGAGCGCGACGACCGGCCCTTCCACCGCGACATAGGAGCGGGTCTGCTCGGACAGCCGGTCGTAGCTCTGCGCGGCGGCCGGCGCGGCGAGCCCCGCCCCCGCGACGGCGAGCCCGGCCCCCGCGACCACGGCCATGGCGAAGGCGACAATCTCGGTGCGGGCACGGCGATAATCGATCATCGGATCCCTACCATTCCTTTCGCGGAGTCGATCAGCTTCTCCGAGTCGTAACCCACGCCGTCCTTGAACACGACCGTGACGTTCCGGATGATCGCGGAGTCCGATTCGAGATCGCCGTCGAGCACGATGAGGTCCGCGAGCTTCCCGGCCTCGATCGTCCCCAGTTCGTCATCCACGCCCATGATGCGGGCGCCGTTCGCGCTCACGATCCGAACCGTCGTCGGCGCATCGAACCCCGCCTCGACGAGAAGCTCGTAGTTGCGCTGGTCCCCGAAGCCCGCGATCGCGCCCCCGATCCCCGTCGGGTCCACGCCCGCCGCGAGCACGCCCCCGGCCTCGACGAAGCCGCGCTCGAACGCCATGTGCTTCTGGAGGTGCGCCTCCGTCATCGGCCAGTCCGGGTTCGCCTCGATCGCGTCCACCGTCTCGAGGTAGTCCTCCCGCACCTCGGGAGCCATCGCCTCGAGCGTCCGCTCGTCGAGGACCGCCCGCCCCTTCGTCATGGGCTCGATCACGGCCATCGTCGAGGTCATTCCGACGTCGTTCTCGACCATGGAGAGGATCAGCGCCCGGGCGGTCTCCCCGCTCGGGTCCCCCTCCTCTCCGACGGTGACCATGGAGTTCGGCGGACACTCGTCGGGCCGCTTGCGCGGGTCGAAGTCCGTCGCGGTTCCGAAGCCGTGCTCGATGTTGTCCATCCCCATGTCGACGGCTTCCTGGAAGGTGATCGAACAGATGTGGCCCGTGACCCGAAGGCCCTGCGCGTGCGCCTCCTCGATGACGGCGGCGAGTTCCGCGCGGCGGATCGTCGTGTACGCCTTGATCCAGGAGGCGCCCTCGCCAGCCCAGTAGCGGACGAAGCGGCGCGCTTCCTCGGGCGAGTTCACCTGCGCCATGTCCCCGAGCGCCGGATTGGGTCCCGTGACGTACGGCGCCGTCACGTGCATGCGGGGGCCGGGCGCCAGCCCGCGCTCGATGTTCGACTTGACGTTGAGGTCCGCGTAGGGCGAGACGCTGCCCGTCGTACGGATCGTCGTAACCCCCGCCGCGAGATAGAGACGCGGGGAGGAGATGTTGCCCTGGGCCATCCGGCCCCCGGCGCCCATGAAGAACATGTGGTTGTGGAGCCCGATCATTCCCGGGATCACGGTGTGTCCCGGCAGCTCATGGACCTCGGCGCCCGACGGGATATCCACCATGCCCGACGGACCGACCGCGGCGATGCGGTTCCCCTCGATCACGACCGTCTGGTTCGTCCGGCCGGCGGCGCCGGTCCCGTCGATGACCTTCACGCCGACGAGCGCGACGGTCGGGCCGGCGATGGATACGAACTCGGAGGTCGCGTCGTCGAGTTCGGCCGCGGACTGCGCGGGCAGGTGGACCGGGGCGAGAAGGGCCGCGAGCGCGACGGGGGCCGCGATGAACTTTCTCATGGGAGACTCCTGTGAGTTGGGCCGTTCCGGGCCCGAAAAACCTACCGCGTCACGGCTCCACCGTGAACACCATCTTCATGCCCGCCTCCAGGTGCTCGGCGATGTGGCAGTGCAGCATCCAGTCGCCGGGGTTCGAGAGCTCGAGCAGGAGGTCGAGCGAACCGCCCACGGGGACGACCGCCGTGTCCTTCCAGGCGAGATTGTCGTGCGCCACGCCGTTCGTGGCGAGGACGAGGAAGCGCTGCCCGTGGATGTGGATCGGGTGCTGCATCTGGTGCAGCGTCTCCCGGCGGCTCCGGATCCTCAGCTTGACGACGTCGCCCACGCGGAAGTTCCACCGGATCGCCTCGTTCTCGAGCCCCGTCGAAGGTTCGCGCAGCGTCCACGACACGTTTTCCGGCGTCGACATCAGGTTCATCATCGGCATCGTTCCCGACCACTCGATCGGGTGGAAGTACGCCGAGTCCACCTGCATGAGACGCTCGACGACGAGTGGGAGGCCCTGCGTCGTCATGTCGAGTTCCAGCTCGAGGTCCACCGGCCCATCGAAGAGGGGGCGGTACGGCGCGATCTCATCCTGAGCGCGCCCGTTCCCCCGCAGCGCCTCGAAGGTCGCGGTCAGCTCCGGCGCCGCGTCCGCCGCGCCGACGCGGACGACGCCCAGCGTGTCCTCTTCCGGGAAGAAGGCGCCGTTGATGTGGTCGATCCCCTGCACCCGGTTCAGCAGCGGAACCTCCCCGCTCTCGGGGAAGGCGACGTGCACGATGTAGCGCTCCGCCGGCGCCATGACGACGCTCTCGACCCACTCCTCCCGCTCGAAGTTGCCCACGTCGGTGCCCACGAGCTTCATCGGCGCCCCGCCGAACGAGAGGTTGAAGGTCCTCGTGTTCGACGCGTTCGTGAAATGGAAGCGGACGACGGACCCGCGCTCCACCTCCAGGGCGTAATCGGGCTTGCCGTTCACGAGCATCGTGTTGCCGAAGCGGCCCATGAGCGCGTGCGTGGCGCGTTCGAACCCGAAGGGGACGACCCCGTGCTCGCCCACGAGCAGGTCGTCGAGCATCACGATCTCCTCGCGGTGGACGGGGCCGAAGTAGTCGGGATCTTCCGCCCGGACCATGATGTTGCCGGCGAGCCCCAGCTCCTGCTGGACGTCCTCGCGGTGGTGGGGGTGGTACCAGTAAAGGCCGGGGTCGGGGAAATGCAGGGTATAGCGGAAGCTCCCGCCGGGGGGCACCACGTCCTGCGTGAGGCCCGGGACGCCGTCGAAGCGGTTGTCGAGCCGGAGTCCGTGCCAGTGGATCGCGGTGGGCCAGTCGATCCGGTTCGTGAAGTCGATCGTGACGGTCGCGGCCTCCGGGACCCGGAGGAGGGGCCCGGGGATCTGCCCGTTGAAGCCGTAGCCGAGGATTTCGCGGCTCCCGATGCGGTGGCGCACGTAGACGGCGTCGAGGGAGAGCGAATCGCCGTCGCCGAGTTCGACCAGCTCGCGCGGGCGCGAGTCCACGATCTCGCCTTCCCAGCCGTCTCCCGGCAGCCAGGGTTGGACGTCCGGCCGAAGCTCCATGAGGGACGGGAGCATCATGACCCCGTCGGGCATCGGCACACCGCCCCACGCGTCGTCCATCGCCATCTCGCCGGGGGGAGTCCGCGAGGCGCCGAGCGCGAACTCGAGGAAGTCGGCGGGCTGCATGCGACTGGAAGGCGACTGGGCCCGCAGCACGTAGGGACCCGCCGGCTCCGCGTCCGCCCCGTCGGCCGCGCCGGATTCCGCGCCGGGCCCCGCACCGGATTCCGCGCCCGATTCCGCGCCGGACTCCGCCGTGACCAGGATGAGGAACTTGTTGAACCCGACCTGCCCCACCTCGGTGCGTCCGCGCGCCGGGACCTCCCCGAGCCGCTCGATCGGCCACAGCACCTGGGTAGACGCCCAGGCGACGTAACGGTCGTACGGACCGAGCGAGGAGGGCGGCGGGAGGTCCGTCGAGATCACCGCGTCGTACAGGAGTCGTCCGTCCGGCGTCACCCCCATCGAGAACGGCCCGGGCGGGCGGCGCAGTTCGACCGTGCCGGTCGCGCCGGGCACGCGAGGCGTCGGGAACAGGGCCATGCAGTACAGGTCGCGGTTCGCCGCGCCCCCCGGTTCCGCGCCGGGCGTGCAGGCCGCGGCTTCCTGCGGCGGCGGCATATCCGCGGGCGCGCACGCCGACAGCCAGAGCGCCCCGCCGGCGACGAAAGCCGCCGCGACGCCCCGGACGGCGCGCGGCCCGGAAAGGCGCCGTCCAGATGGCCCGGATGGGCGCGGGGCGCTGGAGGTCACCGGGGTCACTGGAGGGCCCGCGAGCGCCCCCCGTCCACGGCGATGGAGACGCCCGTCACGTAGCTGGCGCGCTCGGAGGCGAGGAACGCCACGACCGCGGCGAACTCGCGCGGGGCGCCGAGACGATTCGCGGGGATCGCGGCGTTCCACCCTGCTTCCACCTCCTCCGTCGAGATCCCCGCGGTTTCGGCGCGCACGGCGGCCAGCTCCTCCAGCCTCGCGGTGCGCGTGAAGCCCGGGAGCACGTTGTTCACGGTGATCCCGAACGACGCGACCTCGTTCGAGAGGGTCTTGGCGAAACCCGTCACGGCGGCGCGCACGCTGTTGGAGAGGATCAGGCCGTCCACCGGCTCTTTCACGGCCACCGACGTGATGTTCAGGATCCGCCCCCACCCGCGCTCCTTCATGCCGGGCAGAACCTCGCGCGTGAGGTCGAGGGCGCTCTCAAGGTTGAGGCGGACGGCCGCCTTCCACGCCGCCCGGTCGTGGTCCTCGAACTTTCCCGCCGGCGGCCCGCCCGCGTTGTTCACGAGGATGTCCACGCGTCCGAAGCGGGCCATCGCCGCTTCGGCCAGACCGGCCACGTCCGCGGGATCCGACAGGTCGGCCGGGATGGCGACGACGTCGCCCGGTCCCCGTGCGTCCGCGGAGGCCGCGGCTTCCTCGAGCGCCGCCTTCCCGCGCGCGCACATGAGAAGATGCGTCCCCTCCGCCGCCAGTTCCTCCGCCACGGCGCGGCCGAGCCCCTTGGAGGAGGCGGCGACCAGGGCGACCCGGCCTGCGATCCCCAGGTCCATCAGTCGTCCGAGTCGTGGAAGTAGGAGTCCGTCCCGTCGAGCCAGTCCGTGCGGGGAGGGCAGAAGATGTCGAGGTCCAGCGTCTTCTCGAGTGCGATGGCCTTGTGCGGGACGTGAGAGGGAATGTGAAGGATCTCGCCCGCACGCACGACGACCTCCTCGCTCCCGTCCTCGCCCAGCCAGAAGTGCAGCGCGCCCTCGAGGATGTATGTGAACTGTTCATTCTCGTGCGAGTGCGTGGGAACGACCGCGCCCTTCTCGAGCAGAACCTGCGCGATCATCGCCCGGTCTCCCGTCACCATGCGCCGGCCCAACTGGTCGGTCACGCGCTCCCAGGGCAACTCCTCCCAGCGGAAGTGCCGGGGCTTCGCTTCGCTCATCGTTTCCTCCTCGCGGGGTCGCTCCCGGACGCCGTGCCGGGGCCTGTAGGGTGGACGGAGGATGTGCCGCTCATGGGTCTCCGGCAAGCGTCCAGGCGACGCCCGCGCGCACGTTCCAGTCTCCGCTCATTTCGGTGGTTCCGTGCCCGAGCGCGGCGTCGATGGACAACGGTCCCCGTCTCCACTCCACCATGGCCCGGAGTTCGCCGAGGTCGCCGGTGCCGGGCGGAGACACGCTCCTCGTGCTGGCACGCCCCCGGGTCCCGACGGATAGCCGCCAGCTCGGAGCCGCGTCCCACAGAGCCTCGAACGCCCAGGCGAACGCATCGTTCTGCTCGAAGGGCTCGGCCGGCACCTCCAGGATGGAGACGCCGAACCAGCCGGTCGCGCGCCAGCGGGCGGAGGCCCACGAGAAGAGAGCCGCCATCGTGACGTCGGTCGTGTTCGTGCCGATTCCCATCGATTCGTCGGAGTTCGGCAGCTTGACTCCCAGGTGCCCGCCGGCCGAGAAGCCCCCCGGTCCCCTGAGGGGAACGATCGAGATGCCGATTTCGAAATCGCCCACATCGCGCGTCGTCCCGTCTCGAACGGAGGGGTCGAGCGCGATGGCGGGGGCCCGATCCCGCGCCTCGATCGAGAGCACCTTCCGGACCGCCCCCTTCAGTTCGGCGACCGCGTGCGGCCCGATCGCCCAAGCGGCGTGGAGCACCGGGAAGGCGGTCAGATCTCCTCCGTGTCCGGCCAGCGGGAAGGCGGCGTTCGTCGTGCGGGTGAAGCCGACGCCGATCAGGGCTTCGCTGCGCTCCAACCCCACGGGCTGCACGAGAGCGTCGCGCTTCAGCTGCGCGGCCGCCGGACCGGGGAGGACGACGCCGAGCGCCGCGGCCAGAAGCGCGGCCGGAAACGCGGCCGGAAACGACGAGAGCCCGACGCGTGGACGCCGGGCTCTCGGGAACTGCGGCGAAGCGGACCGCCGGCGGGGGGCCGGCCGGCCGGTGCGACTCAGTTTCGAGCCGCCTGCATGATGTCGTCCACGTAGCCGTCCAGCCGCGCCATGACCTCGATCGTCTCGGCCTGCGTCCCGGCGTTGGCCAGTTCTCTCGCGAGGCTGAGAAGCAGTCCGCGAACGGCGGCCGCGTCCCCGTCCCCCACCGATGGCGCCTCGGCCACGACCGGCGCGGCAGGTGCCGGAGCCGGGGCGGGTGCCGGAGCCGGAGCGGGCTTCGGAGCCGGCGCAGCGGCGGCCAGGCGCCGCTTCACCTGGAGCGGGTACTTCGCATGGAACTGTCGGGCCGACAACTCGGCGACGGAGGCGTCGATCTCGCAGGCGCCCTTGAACAGCTCCGCGTTCTTGACGTCGGGATTCCTCTTGAGCACGCGCGTCACGTACGCCAGAACCGCCGCACCGTCATCGCCCTTCGGGGCACGCGGCCGCCGCGCCGCCTTCGCCTTCGCCGGCGCTCGAACCTTCCTGCGAGGGGCGGCCCCCGCCAAACGACGCTTGACCTGCAGCGGATACTTCGCGTGGAACTGCCTCGGGTTCAGCTTCCCGATGGCCTCGTCTATGAGTTTCGCCCCCTCAAAGAGCGTCGCATTCGAGACTTCGGAGTTCTTCTTCAACTCCGCCTCTATGAATTTCATGACGTTCTCGCTCATTGTGCCTCCTCCTGCGGACTTTTGCGCCCGACGATAGATGCCGGTGGCGCGCGCTTATGGTGTGGTAGTGAACCATGATCTACCCCGACGCACCGCGAGTCAACTGTCGGTCAAGCAATAGATGTACGACCCTGTCCGAAAGGAGGCGGAGGAGCACCCGTGCGCGACCGAGCTACCGGTCGCGGGCGTCGCGCTTTCTGGGGTTGCCGCGCGGACGTAGCTTCCCGCCCCATGCAGCTTCGATCGACGTCCACCCTGATCGCCGCCGTGGCGTGCTGCCTGCTCCCGGCGCTCGCACACGCCCAGGGGTCGCGCCTCCCCGGCGCGATCGAAGCGGGACTCATCCTCCGGCAGCTCGATGGAGTGAAGCGGGTGCTCGTCGTGGCGGCGCACCCGGATGACGAAGACACCGCCCTGCTGACCACGCTCGCGCGCGGATGGGGGGTGGAGGCCGCCTACTTTTCATTCACGCGAGGCGAGGGAGGCCAGAACCTCATCGGCACGGAACTCGGCGAGGGGCTCGGAATCATCCGCTCGGGCGAACTGCTGGCTGCCCGAACGATCGACGGGGCGCAGCAGTTCTTCGGCCGCGCCTTCGACTTCGGCTACTCGAAGACGGCGGACGAGACCTTCTCGAAGTGGCCGCGCGAGCGCATCCTCTCCGATCTGGTGTGGACGATCCGGCGCTTTCGTCCCCATGTGTTGATCAGCATGTGGAGCGGGACGGAGCGGGACGGCCACGGGCACCACCAGGTGTCCGGCCTTCTCACGCGCGAGGCCTTCGACGCCGCGGGAGACGCGACCCGCTTCCCGGAACAGTTGGCGGCGGGCGCGGCACCCTGGGCGCCGCTGAAGCTGTACCGCCGCCCCCTCTTCGAGCTGGGCGCGACCTCGATCGAGATCGAGACGGGCAGGCTCGACCCCCTGTTCGGTCTCACGCACCACCAGGTCGCGATGGACAGCCGCAGCCAGCACCGCTCGCAGGACTTCGGCACAGCGCTGCCGCTCGGTCCGCGCGTCACCCGCCTCTCGCTCGTCTCCTCGCGGGTCGGCGGCTCTCCGACGGAGCCGCTGTTTACGGGGGTGGACACGACGCTCGCAACTCTCGCCGCCGACCTCGGCGAGTCCGCAGGGGCGGACGTTCAGGCGGACCTTCGTGCGTACCGGGAGGCGATCGGCGATGCCGGCGGCTCGCTCAACGCGACGAGGCCGGGGACCGCCCTGCCCTTCCTCGCCGAAGCGCTGCGGCGACTGGAGCGGCTCCGCGCCGCCGCACGCGACGGGGGGGAGAGCGAGCTGCGACGCGAACTCGACCGCCGGGCCCGCCTGTTGATGCGCGCGATCGCCGCCGTGGCCGGAGTGCGGGTCGAACTGCGCGCGCGGGACGATGTCCTGGTCCCGGGACAGACCGTACTCGTCGAAGCGCGCGTCTGGAGCGGCGCCGACGCGGCCGTGGAGCTCGACCCGCCGGTCATCGAGGTCCCCTCCGGGTGGTCGGTGGAGGGCATCGGCCCGGATGTCGAGACGGAGCCCGACGATCTGGGTCCGTTCGCCCGCTTCTTCCGGCAGGAGGACACCGTCTTCGATCCAGCGGCCCGTGCGCGGATCGGGCCGGGGGAGCTCGGGATGTGGCGCTATGCCGTCACCGTGCCCGCGGGTGCGGCGCCCGTTTCCCCGTGGTTCCTCGAAAATCCGCGCGACGGCGACCTGTACGACTGGCCCGCGGCGCCGAACCTTCGCGCGCTCCCGTTCCGTCCTCCACCCGTTCACGGCCGCGTGGCCGCGGTCGTGTCGGCGGCGGGTGAACGATTCGACATCGAGGTCGAGGATCCGGTGCGTTACCGGGCGGTCGATGGCGTGACGGGAGAAAGCTGGCGACCGCTGCAGGTGGCTCCGCGCGTATCCGTCGCACCGATGGCGCCTGCGATGATCTGGCCGGTCGGCCGCTCGGATTCGCGTGACATCGCCTTCCGGATTTCAAGCTTCGCCCGGGACGGGACGGCCGGAGAGGTCGGGCTCGACCTGCCGTCCGGCTGGCGCGTGACGCCCGAGACGACGGCGTTCGAACTCGCTGGAGAAGGATCGGTTCAGACGGTCAGCTTCGCGGTCGAACCCCCGGCGGGAGACGCGGAAGGCGAGTTCTTCGCCCGGCCGCAAATCCGCATCGCCGGAGCCGCGGTTCCCGCCACACACACGACGATCATCGATTATCCGCACCTCGAGCCGCGGCTCCTGTCCAGCGACGCGGCCGTGCGGATCGTGCGGTTCCCCGTCCGGGTCGCGGATCGGCGCATCGGATACGTCATGGGTTCCGGCGACGACGGACCCGAGGCCATTCGGCAGCTCGGGCTCGATGTCGAACTCATCGAACCGGGAGACTGGGAGGCGGAGAGGCTCGACCGGTTCGATACGATCGTGCTCGGGATCCGCGCCTACGAGGTGCGCGAGGACCTCATCGCGGCCAACGCGGAATTGCTCGCGTGGGCGGAGCGCGGAGGCACGGTCGTCGTCCAGTACAACCGCTACGAGTTCAACGAGGGGGCCTACGCACCGTACCCGATCGCGATCGGCCGTCCCGCGCCCCGCGTCACCGAGGAGGACGCCTCCGTCACGCTCGTCGACCCGCGGGCGCCCGTTCTGGCGGAGCCCAACCGTCTCGGCCCAGCCGACTTCGAGGGCTGGGTCCAGGAGCGCGGGCTGTATTTCCCCGACGCGTGGGACGAAAGGTACCAGGCGCCGCTGGAGATGGCCGACACGGGAGAACCGCCGAGTCGCGGCAGCCTGCTCGCCGCCCCGGTGGGCCGCGGACTCTACATCCACACATCGCTCTCCTTCTTCCGGCAGCTGCGCGCGGGCGTGCCCGGCGCCTTTCGCCTATGGGCGAACCTGCTCTCTCTCGACGGGAGCCGCTGGCGGGAGATCGCCGCCCAGTGACGGAACGCCGGGACGAGGCGGAGGACCGGGACGAGGCGGAGGGGCGGATCGGCCCCTTCCGTAGCTGGCGCGCGCTCTATGTGTCGGTGATCGCCTATACGGCCGGACTCATTCTCCTCCTCTATCTCGCCACGCGCCTGCTCGACTTCAGCGTGCCGTGAGCGGCCTCGACTGGATCGTCTTTGGCGTCTACTTCGGCGCGGTCGTCGCCTTCGCCTGGCGCCAGAGCCGAAAAAACCGCGGCGTCGAGGGCTTCTTTCTCGCCAACCGCCGGCTGGGCTGGGGGGCCATCGGCCTCTCCGTCATGGCGACGCAGGCGAGCGCCATCACGTATATCGGCACCACCGGGCAGGCCTTCGACGACGGCATGGAGTTCGTCCAGTTCTACCTGGGTCAGCCGATCGCGATGGTCATTCTCTGCGTCGTCTTCGTCCCCTTCTTCTATCGCTCGAAGGTCTTCACCGCCTACGAGTACCTCGAACGCCGCTTCGACCCCAGAACCCGCTCGCTGACGAGCTTCCTCTTTCTCGTGTCGCGCGGACTCTCGGCAGGGATCGTCCTCTACGCCCCGGCCATCGTCCTCTCCGTCATCATGGGCTGGGACGAGCGCGTGACGATTCTCGTCATGGGACTCATCACGGTGGCCTATACGATCATGGGGGGCATCACGGCCGTCATCTGGACGGACGTACTGCAGATGATCGTGATGTTCGCCGGCATCGGGATCGCGATCGTGGCGCTGTTCGCGACGCTGCCGGAGGGAGTGGGCGTCGGCGACGTGGCGTATATCGGCGGGATTCATGAGATGTGGCGCAGCATCGACCTCTCCTGGGACCCGACGAATCGTTATACGCTCTGGTCCGGACTCATCGGAGGACTCTTTCTCGCCCTCGGCTACTTCGGGACCGACCAGAGCCAGGTGCAGCGCTATCTGACGGCGAGTTCGCTCCGCCAGAGCCGTCTTTCGCTCATCTTCAACGCCTTCGTCAAAGTCCCGATGCAGGTCTTCATCCTCGCCATCGGCGTCCTCCTCTATGTCTTCTATCACTTCGAGCGCCCCCCGCTCGTCTTCAATTCGGCGGAGGCCGCCATGGTCGCCGAAAGTCCGCGCGCCGACGACTTCGCCGCGCTGGAGGCCGAACACGAGCGGGCGCACGAACTGCGCCGGGAGAGCACGCTCGCGGTGCTGGAGGCGCGCCGCGCCGGCGAAGACCCCACGGTGCTGCAGGGCCGGATCGCCGCGTACGATGATGAACTCGCGCGGCTGAGGGAGGAATCGAAATCGCTCGTGTCCGAAGTACGGGGGGCGTCTTCGAACGACGTGAACTACGTCTTCCCGTCCTATCTCATCGCCTATGTCCCCGCCGGCATCCTGGGACTGTTGATCGCCGTCATCTTCGCGGCCGCCATGTCCTCGCTGGACTCCGAACTCACGGCCCTGTCGAGCGCCACGGTCATCGACTTCTACCGGAGGTACGTGAAACCTGAGGGGACGGACGCCCACTATCTGCTCATCTCGCGGCTCGCCACGCTGGGCTGGGGCGGATTCGCCGTCCTCTTCGCGCTCTACGCGGGCCAGTTGGGGTCGCTCGTCGAAGCGGTCAACGAAGTCGGCTCGATCTTCTACGGCGCACTCCTGGGCGTCTTCCTGCTCGCCTTTCTCGTGAAGCGGGCGACGGCGGCGGGCGCCTTCTACGGGCTCATCACCTCGATGCTCGCCGTGCTCGCCGTGTCGCGCTTCACGGAGATCGCGTGGCTGTGGTACAACGTCGTCGGGACGCTGGCCGTTCTTGTGGTCGGCCTCGCGCTCCGCAGGCGGGAGCCGCCGGCGCCTGGCGGGTCCGCCGCCACGGCGGGCTGAGGGTTTCGCGGCGGGCACGATCCGCGCGACGGTTTTCCGCGGGCGGCGCGTGCGGTAGAGTCTCCGACGGTTTTCAAGCCACGACAGCTTTCAAGCCACCTCATCGGGATGATACGGATGCTCACGGACGTACAGATCGCCGAGGCCGCGACGCCCCGGCCCATAAAGGAGATCGGGGAGAAGATCGGACTGGGGCTCGAGGAACTCGTGCCCTACGGTCACTACAAGGCGAAGGTCGCCCCGGAATCCATCTTCGAGCGCGAGCCCGGATCGGGCCGGCTCGTCCTCGTCACCGGCATCACTCCGACGGCCGCGGGCGAGGGCAAGACGACCGTCTCCGTGGGGCTCGCCGACGGCCTGCGCCGCGTGGGGGCGAACTCGGTGCTCTGCATTCGCGAGCCGAGTCTCGGCCCGGTTTTCGGCGTCAAGGGCGGGGCCGCCGGCGGAGGGTACTCGCAGGTGATCCCGATGGCGGACATCAACCTCCACTTCACGGGGGACCTGCACGCGATCACGTCGGCGCACGCGCTCCTCTCCGCGGCGCTCGACAACCACCTGCAGCAGGGGAACCGGCTCGGGATCGACACGCGACAGATCACGTGGCGCCGCGCCGTGGACATGAACGACCGGGCGCTGAGGAACATCGTCGTCGGGCTCGGGGGACGGATCAACGGGGTGCCGCGCGAGGACGGCTTCATGATCACGGCCGCCTCGGAGGTGATGGCGATTTTCTGCCTCGCGGCGAGCCTCGAGGACCTCGAGGAGCGGCTGAGCAGCATCATCGTGGGGTACGACTACGGCGGGAAGCCGGTACGGGCGCGCGAACTGAACGTGGCGGGCGCCATGACGCTGCTGCTGCGGGAGGCGATCGGACCGAACCTCGTGCAGACGCTCGAGGGGACGCCCGCCTTCGTCCACGGCGGGCCGTTCGCGAACATCGCCCACGGCTGCAACTCGCTCATGGCGACGCGGGCCGGACTGGCCTTCGGAGACGTCGTGATCACGGAGGCCGGCTTCGGCTCGGACCTCGGGGCCGAGAAGTTTTTCGACATCAAGTGCCGGACCGGCGGCCTCAACCCTGAGGCCACCGTGCTCGTGGCCACGATCCGCGCCCTCAAGCTGCACGGCGGGGGCGACCGCACGGCGCTCTCCACGCCGGATCCCGATGCCGTCCGCGGCGGGCTCGCGAACCTCGGCGCGCACGTCGAGAATATCCGCGGCTTCGGCATCGAGCCGGTCGTGGCGATCAACGTGTTCGCGACGGACTCCGACGAGGAGATCGCGGCCGTGGCCGAGGAGTGCGAGGAACTGGGGGCGCCCTGGGCCCGCTCCGACGGCCACGCGCAGGGTGGCGCCGGCTGTGAAGACCTCGCCCGCGCCGTTCTGGCGGCGCTCGACGAGGGCGGGGCTGCCTTCAAGCCGAAATACGACGCGGAGGCTTCGATCCGGGACAAGATCGAGGCGATCGCCCGGAAGGTGTACGGCGCGGACGGGGTCGACTACACGCCGCGCGCCTCGAAGGACATCGCCCAACTCGAGGCGGCGGGGATCGGGGACACGCCGGTCTGTATCGCGAAGACGCCGAACAGCCTGAGCGACGACCCGGCGCGCCTCGGACGGCCGACCGGCTTCCGGATCACGGTTCAGGACGTGCGCCCCTCGGCGGGGGCGGGTTTCGTCGTGGCCCGGGCCGGCACCGTCATGACGATGCCGGGACTTCCGCGCGTGCCCGCGGCGGAGGGGATCCGGATCGTCGAGGACGGGAGCGTGGTCGGGCTCTTCTAGTCCCGTGACCAACTCATGATCGAGATCGAACTCTCCGCGGGTCCCCACACGGAGGACGTGGATCGCCGGCTTCGGGAATGGGCCGCCGGGGACGCGGTGGCGCGGCTCTGGCGGCGGGACCCGACGCTGTGGAGCGCGGACCCGGACACGCCGGAGCTGGCCGACCGGCTCGGGTGGCTGGACCTCCCGGAGATGTCTCCCGCCCTGCTCGGTCCGCTCGAGGAGTTGCGCGCGAGCGTGCCCTTCTGGTTCACCGATCTCGTCCTGCTCGGCATGGGGGGCTCCAGCCTCGCGCCCGAGGTCATCGCGCACACGATGCGGGGCGAGGGGCTGCCGCTCACGCTCGTCGACACCACGCACCCCGCGGCGCTCCGCGACCTCGAGTGGCTGCGCCCGGCGAACACGATCTTCGTCGTCTCCAGCAAGTCCGGCACGACCGTCGAGACGCTCTCGCTCTTCCGCCACTTCTGGTCGCGGACCGCGGAAGTCGTGGAAGATCCCGGGGAACACTTCATCGCGATCACGGACCCCGGGTCCCCGCTCGCCGAACTCGGCCGTGAGCGCGGATTCCGGGCGGTGTTCGAGGCGCCCCCGGACGTCGGCGGACGCTTCTCCGCCCTGAGCCCCTTCGGTCTCGTGCCGGCGGCTCTGGCCGGCGCGGATCTCCCGGCCCTTCTCGCGGAGGCCGGGGAGGCCGCGGACGCCTGCAGGGACGACGTGCACCTCAACCCGGGCTTCCTCCTCGGAGCGGCGCTGGGAGAACTCGCGCTCTCGGGGCGCGACAAGGTCACCTTCGTCGTGGCATCCGACTGGGCGGCGTTCCCGGACTGGGCGGAGCAACTCCTCGCCGAAAGCACCGGCAAGGAGGGCCGGGGCATCGTCCCGGTCGTCGGCGAGCCCCCGCGACCTCCGGACGAATACGGCGAGGATCGGGTCTTCGTCGGCCTCCTCCTCGGCGGAGACGCGGCGCGCGAAGCGGAGCAGTGGGGAGAGGCCGACGAGACGCCGGATCTCCTCGACGCGCTCGAAGCGGCCGGCCACCCGACGTTGCGCATCCGGCTCGAAGGATCCGAGGAACTCGGCGCTCTCTTCTTCGTGTGGGAGGTGGGCGTGGCGATGGCCGGAGCCGTCCTCGGCATCCATCCCTTCAACCAGCCCGACGTGCAGCTCGCCAAGCGCCTCGCGCGTCGAGCGATGGCGGGCGGCGGCGCGCCGGAGGGAGGGTCGCCGGACGCGGAGCCGGCGGAAGACGCGCAGGTCTCCGACGCGGACGAGATCGACCTCGTCTGGGAGCTGCCGCAGTTCGGACACGCTCCGCCCCGCACGCCCGTGGCCCCGGACGTGGATGGAATCCGGGCGCGGGTCGAGGATTTCCTGGCCGCGGTGGAGCCGGCGGACTACATCGCCGTGCAGGCGTTCCTCGCGGGCGGCGAGGAGGAGGAAGGGCTCCTCGGGACGCTGCGCGCGGTGCTCGCCGGAGCCACGGGGGCGTCGACCACGCTGGGCTACGGCCCGCGCTTCCTCCACTCGACCGGGCAACTGCACAAGGGGGGCGGGGACAACTGCGTCTTCCTCCAACTCGTCGACGACGCCGGAGAGCACGTTCACGTCCCCGAGACGGACTTCACCTTCCGTCGACTCATCCGGGCCCAGGGCCTGGGGGATCTCGAGGCGCTCGGTCAATCCGAACGCCTGGCGCTCCGGGTCCGTGTCGGCGGCCCGGAGGGCCTCGGCCTACGTCGCCTGATCCAGCTCGTCGAGGAGTCCGCCTAGAAGGACTCCCGACGCGGAGCGGCTGCCCGGCTCAGTGGACCAGGCGCACCTGCAGGCCCAGGCCCCCACCGACCCAGGCCGCCGACGGCGCGAGAAGCCGCGGGCGCTGCGACCTCAGCGCGCTCGCGAGTCCCGTTTCGGACCCGGACGCGGCAGGCTCATCCGGGCGGGACCGCAGGAGGCTCAACGCCGTGTATCCGGACACGAGCGCCAACGCGGAGTTGGCGACGGTGGAGAGTTCGGCTCCTATGCTCGAATCCTGCCACTCGCGCACCGCGTTCCACGCAAAGCCCGCGTGTGCGACGGCAAAGGCCCCGTTGATTGCGCCAAATACGGGTCTCCTCCACCCTTCCGGTCTCTCAAGGTGACTGACAACGGCCGACAGCGCCGACAGCGGCACGACGTAATGCCAGGTGTTGGACGCCTCATCCCGGGGGCAGAGGCAACCGTCGGCGTAGGCGGGCTGGATCCTCGCGGCTTCGTCCAGCGTGAGACCCGTCTCATCGAGCCACTCGGAGAAGCGTGCGTCGCCGGCAAGCTCCCACGCGTACACGTTGTTGTCCGCGCTCGCGATCTCCCGGACGAGGTCTTCGCGACCGGACCTCTGAAGCAGGTAGGCCACGGCGCACGGCGTCCCATGTTCGTCGACGAAGACGGGCACACGGCCGGCATGCGTATGGTTGCGGGGGAACTCTCCCCGTTCCCGGTACTCGCGCAGCCAGTTCAGGGCAGCGTTCCGTCGCTCCCGCTGCGCCGCGCTGAGCGCGTCCGTCACCCTTCGCCTCAGCACCCCCTCGACGTCGAGCAGGTGCCCCTGAATCCGCCGCGTCTCCAGCACTCCCGGCTCGGCCCGCGCGAACGTGGCCGCCGGGGGCGACGCCGTCGCGGTGCGGCCGGACGCCTCGTCGCCGGCGTCCCCGGGACCCCCGGAGGCGGCGAGGAACATCGACAGAACTCCAATGGCGGCAACGGCTTTCGATGAAGCGGACATGGCTGCGACTCCCGTGAAGATCCCCCCCTCCCCGGCGTTCGCCCGGAAGGCGCGGCGCCGGGACCCTATCTCGGGAGGTACCGGCGGCGGCAGCCGGAGTTCCGCGCCGCGGCGGCGGTCGGAGTTCCGCGCGCGGCCGAGCCCGCGGTCAGGCGAGCGGGATCTCCGTCTGGGCGTGCGAGCCGAGGAGATCGGTCCGGCCCTCGATGTCGAGGAGGGTGCGCTTGTAGCGGAGCCCGCCGGTGTATCCGCCCAGGGTTCCGTCGGTGCGGACGACCCGGTGGCACGGCACGATGATCGGGACCGGGTTCCGGCCGAGCGCGTTGCCCACCGCGCGCGAGGCCTTCGGACGCCCGATCCGGCGCGCGATCTCCGTGTACGTCACCGTCTCGCCGAAATCGAGTCCGGAGGCGGCATCCAGCACGGCGCGCTGGAAGTCGCCCAGGGCCGTGAGGTCGACGAAGAGATCGAAGCGGGGGCGTCGGCGGCCGAAGTACTCCGTCAGTTGCTCTTCCGCGGGGGCGAGTCGGTCCGTGTCGCACACCACGGGGGTCGACGGATATCGGCGCTCGAGGCCGGCGACGAACGCATCATCGCTCTCGTCCTGCCACGAGAGCGCGACCAGACCGGCGGCGCTCGCCGCGACCCGCATGACGCCGAAGGGCGAATGGAAGCGGCGCCAGCGGATGACGGGGCCGTCCCGGAGGCCTTTCGCGGAACGATGCAGCAGCCGGTACTCCGCCGCCCGCTCCCGGAGGTCCGGGCTCGCCGCCAGGTCCTCGGTCATCGCATTGGCAGCCTCCGCATCCAGATCGCCCAGAATCCATGCGAGCACATCCTCTTCGCCCCGGTTCGTGCGGCGTCCAGTCATATCGGTCCCTCCTCGCGCCATACCTCGGCGAGGTCGCGGCGCAGCTTTTTCATCCCCTGGTAGACGTTGGCCCTCGCGGCCTCGGGAGAGGACCCCATCCGGCGCGCGATCGTCGCGTAGTCCAACTCTTCGATCCAGCGGAGCCAGACGGCGTCCCGCTGCCGCCGGGGAAGCTCCGCCACACTCTTCCGGACGCGCGCCGCGGCGGCCTCCGAGAGCCGGTCCAGCGCCGCGTCGGCCACGGGAAGAGCGCCGGGCTCCAGTTCACCGGAATGGGCCGCGACCAACTCCGAGCGGCGGCGGCGCATCGAGATGCGGTCGAGCGCCCGGCGCGTCGCGACCCGGTACAGCCACGCGCGGACGTTCACGGCGTCTCCCGCCTCGGGCCGCGCGCGAAGCGCCGTCACCCACAGCTCCTGCACGATGTCGCGCGCATCCTCCGCGTCTCCCAGCATCGCGGCCACATGGCGCTCCAGTTCCCCGCCGTAACGTTCGGACCAGTCGTTCACCCGCCCCCTCTCCTTCGTTCTCACCCCGTGGAACGTATCATTTCGGAATCCGTGAAACGGGACATCTGGCCTCGCGCGCACGCGAGCCGTACCGTGTGGCCCCGCAGCCCCCACCGGGAGGTTTTCTTGACCGCTTTCATGAAGCCAGAGCTTTCTGTTTCGGCGTCCTCGCCGACCCGCGCCGGGTTCACGCTCATCCTCGCGTCGGTCGCGGCGGCCTGCGTCGGCGCTGCCGGAGACGGGAGCGGCGCCGCGGAAGATGAGGACCATGCGGAGACGAGTGCCGTGAGTCGCGATCCGCTCCCGGAAGAGCGGCGCTTCGCGAGCCTGATCCAGCTCACCTTCGAGGGCGAGAACGCCGAGGCCTATTTCTCCTCGGACGGACAGCGGCTGATCTTCCAGCGCCGGCACGAGGGCGAGTACGAGTGTGACCAGATCTTCACCATCAGCGTCGAGGGGGGCGACCGGCAGCTCGTTTCGACGGGACTCGGCCGGACCACCTGCTCGTACTTCTTCCCGGACGACTCGCGGATCGTCTACAGTTCCACGCATCACGCGGCGCCCGAGTGTCCTCCACCGCCGGACATGCGCCGCGGCTACGTGTGGGCGCTCTACGACTACGACATCTACACGGCGAACCCCGACGGTTCCGACGTCCGGCCGATCTTCTCGAGTCCCGGCTACGACGCGGAGGCGACCCTCTCGCCGGACGGATCGCGGATCGTCTTCACCTCCTCGCGCGGCGGAGATCTGGACATCTATACGATGAACCCCGATGGCTCCGACGTCCGGCAGCTCACGCACGAACCGGGGTACGATGGCGGGCCCTTCTTCTCGCCGGACGGAACGAAGATCGTCTACCGGGCGAGGCACCCCGAGAGCGAGGAAGAACTCGCGGACTACCAGGGGCTCCTGGCCGACGGTCTCGTGCGGCCCGGCGTGCTCGACATATACGTGATGGACGTGGACGGCTCGAACCGGCTGCGCCTCACGAACAACGGGGCGGCGAACTTCGCCCCCTTCTTCCACCCGAGCGGCGAGAAGGTGATCTTCTCGTCGAACCTGAACGATCCGAGCGGCCGCGACTTCGACCTCTTCCTCGTGAACCTGGACGGGACGGGGCTGGAGCAGGTGACGTTCGGCGAGGAGTTCGAGAGCTTCCCGATGTTCAGCCCGGATGGCCGCTATCTCGTGTTCGGCGCGAACCGGCACGGGTCCCACGAGGGGAACACGAACGTCTTCATCGCGGAGTGGATCGACGACCTCGCCGAGTGACCGACTTCCCGCGCGGACCGTCTAGTCTCTGAAGACAGCCCCGGCGGCGAGCCTGCCGTCCGGGGCAGGGACCGGAGAACACGGGAGCTTGGGATGCGGTTCACAAAGGCATTGCGGGGCCGGCGGCGGGTGTGGGCGGTCGGGGTGGCGTGGGGCGTCTCGTTCGCCGCGCCCCCGGTCTCCGCCCAGGAGGTGGGAACCCCGATCGACTACGACGCCGCGATCGCGCAGAGCGGGATCGACGGCAGCTACGGGTACCTGCGCGCGCTGGACGGGTCCGCGACGCTCATTCAGGGAGACACCCGGGAGCGCGTCCAGCTCTCGGTGAACGAACCCGTCCTCGTCGGCGACCGGATCTTCGCGTCCGGCGAATCGCGCGTCGAAATCGTGCTCGCCGACGGAAACCTCGTTCGAATCGGGGACCGGGCGGAACTTCTTTTCCGCGCGCTCGCCAACTCGGCGGACACGAGCGACCCCGCCTCCATCCTCGAACTCGCGCGCGGGTCGCTGCAGCTCGTGGTGGGCGCGAACGCGCCGAGCGCCGAACGGCCCGCCGTCATCACGCCGAACGCGACGATCCGGCCACAGGGCGCGGGTGCCTTCCTGATCGTCGTCGACGACCGGGGCCGCAGCGAGGTCGTCGTGCGCGAGGGGGTGGCCGAGGTCACGACACCGACGGAACTCGCCGAGGTTCGCCCGGGAGAGAGCCTCTTCGTGGAGGGGACACAGGGCGACCGGCTCCGGTTCGCGGCGGCCCCGGGCCTCCAGCACCTGGAGGCGTGGGGCCGGGGGCTCGGCGAGCAGGCGGGCGGCGAGTACGCCGCTCACGTGGATCCGGACCTCCACTACGCCGCGTCCTCGCTCGGAGGACACGGGTCGTGGGTGCAGGTGGACGCGGGCGTCGCATGGCGTCCGCGGGTGTCCACGGGCTGGGCGCCGTACCGGCACGGGCGCTGGCGGAACACGCCCAGCGGAATGTTCTGGGTCTCCTACGAACCGTGGGGCTGGGTGCCCTACCACTACGGGTACTGGGACCTCGATCCCAACTGGGGCTGGATCTGGTTCCCCGGCAGCCGTTTCGCCGTGGCGCACGTCTACTGGTACTGGGGTCCGAGCTACGCGGGCTGGATTCCCTCCGGATACTACTGGCGCCACTACAGGAACCACTATGGGAGCAGTTGGGGCTTCCACTTCGGCGTCTACGGACATATCGGCGGAGGCTTCGGGCGGTATCGGCACTGGACGTTCCTGCCGCACGGGCGCCTGGGACACCGGCGGCAGCACTTCTACTCGGTGGGCGGTTCGGACTTCGGCCGCGGGCGGAAGGCGGTCGAGCGCGGCGTGCTGCTGACGGACTCCCGTCTGCTCGGGCGCCAGGCGCAGCGTCGACCCGCGCAGACGCTGGCGAACCTGCGGCGCGCGGTCTCGCGTGACGGGAGGACGGCGGTCGATGCGAACGGCTTCATCGATCGCGGCACGAGCCTGCCGCGGGAGGTCGAACGCGTCGTGCTGCGGAGCCGCGACGGCCGGTCGGCCCGCCCGCGCGACGCGACCGCCGGAGCGCGAAGCGACCCTTCGAGGATCGCGGGTTCGGCACCGGTCCGCGTCACGTCGCGGTCGGCGGAGGGCCGCGCCCTGCGGCTGGAACGGCCCGGCGTGCAGCGGGCGAGCCCCTCGCCATCGACGAACGACGCCCGTTCGACGGTGCGGCGGCCCGTGACGCGCGATGCCGCAGGCTCTGCGAGACGGCCTGCGGTGCGGCCCGTGACGCGGTCGGGCTCCAGCGGCGTGCAGCGCGCGACGCCCCGGGAGCAGCCGGCCGTTCGCCGGACGGGAGGCGCGACGACCCGGCCGACGGTACGGTCGAATCCGGTGAGACCCACCGTGCGGTCCGCTCCGGCGCGGCCGACCGCACGGCCGAATCCGGTGAGGCCCACTGTGCGGTCCGCTCCGGCGCGGCCGACGGCACGGTCGAACCCGACGAGGCCCACTGTGCGGTCCGCTCCGGCGAGACCGGCCGTGCGACCCTCGACGGCCAGGCCGTCCCGGCCGGTGGTTCGCCCCGCCCCGTCCACGAGGCGGCCCGTGGCCCGCCAGTCCGTCCCGCGGTCGTCCCGGCCAGCGGTGCGGCCCGCCGGTTCGTCCCGGTCGAGCGGGAGCGTCGGACGTTCCAGCGGAGGGTCCAGGTCCGGGGGCGCGGTCCGCCGCAGCGGCGGCAGTACGCGGTCGAGCGGCGCCGCGCGGGCCCGCGGCCGGTCCGGAGGCTAGCGGACTACGATCAGGGCTCGGGCCACACCTCCGGATCCCGCTCCATTTCGGGTTCCGGTTCGACGCCGAGCGCCTCGACCATGCGGACGTAGTAATTGAAGAAGCCGACGACTTCGGTCGCGGTCAGAATCTGCGCGTCGGTCCAGCCTACCTCCCGCAACTCGTCGATGTCCCGCCGGGCGGTGGAGGTCGGATCGCGCGTGATCGCCACGGCATAGTCCATCAGCCGGTGCGTCTTCCTGTCGAGCCCCGCCGTCCGGTAGTCGGTGCGGATCGCGCGGGCCAGTTCATCGTCTCCGGTGGCCTGACGGAGATCCTCTCCGTGCGCCTCCGTTCAGTAGAAGCACTCGAGTTCGCGCGAGGTCACGGTCGCGAGCATCTCCCGCACGTCCCGCCCCAGCGGCCCCGGCGCGAGCATCAACGCTTCGTAGAGTTGAATCGAGGCGCGCATGACAGGCGGGTTCAGGCTCTGGATTCCGATCACGTTGAAGACACGCCCCGCGCGGCGGACGGCCTTGTCGTACTCGCGGGCGAGGAGCCCCTCCGCTTCGTCGGGAGCTACCGTCTCGATATACGGCATTTCGCCTCCTGTGGGCGGCGGATCCGGGGCGTGAATCGGCGCCCTGGCGGGACCGGCTCCTCAGCGCACGAGGAAGCCATCGCGCCACGGGTCGTCCGGATCGATGAGGAACTCGTGCCGTCCCGTCACCCAGGCCCGGCCCCCGACCTCGGGCACGACCGCCGGATGCTCGCCGACGGCCGCCGTGTCGACGATCCGGCCGCTGAACCGGCCTCCGATGATGCTCTCCACGATGATTTCCGCATCCCCGGAGATCTCCCCCCGGGCGCGAAGGATGGCCAGGCGGCCGCTCACCGCCGTCCCCGTCGGACTGCGGTCGAGTTCCCCATCGGCGAAGATGCAGACGTGCCGCGAGTGGTGCGCGGGATCCGCGGCCCGGCTGGTGAACACGGTGCCGTAGAGGAACCCCAGATCGGGGTCGTCGGGGTGGGAGATGTCGTCTCCCGCCGAGGAGGACACCGCGCGGGTGATCCGGCGCCCCGCGTCGATCAGGTCGGCGGCCGAGCTGGGCAGGAGCGGAAGCCCGAGCGCGTCGGCATCGACATAGGCGTAGAAGGCGCCGCCGAAGGCGAGGTCGTAGGACACCGTACCCAGCCCCTCCACCTCC
This sequence comes from Gemmatimonadota bacterium, assembly GCA_022826685.1. Taxonomy (GTDB): domain Bacteria; phylum Gemmatimonadota; class Gemmatimonadetes; order Palauibacterales; family Palauibacteraceae; genus Palauibacter. The sequence goes on from JAJDUL010000020.1 coordinate 66,860, forward strand.
ACGGACTGCCCCAGCACGGGCGCGAACGAGGGCACGTTGAGGAACCGGACCTCACCGACCCGTTCGCCGTCCAGAATCGCGGTGGCGCGCACGAGGCCGGCGGGCGTGTCGATCGTCACCGGCCGCTCGTCCCCTGCCCCGTCGATCCAGCCGGCTTCGACCGCGATCTTCGCCACGCCGATGATCCCGTGGCCGCACATCGTCGAGTAGCCTTCGTTGTGCAGGAAGAGGACGGAGAAGTCCGAGCCCGGCCTCACCGGAGGCATCACGAGACAACCGTACATGTCCGCATGCCCCCGAGGCTCCCACATGAGGGCACGGCGGAGTTCGTCATGGTCTGCCCGCGCGACGCGACGCCGCGCGAGGACGGTATCCCCCTCCAACTCCGGGAAGCCCGCCACGATGACGCGCAGCGGCTCCCCCTCCGTGTGCGCATCGATCGTCTCGACGCGAACCCAATGCTCGGGAGCAGTCCAGGTCATGTAACTCCTCGGTGGGGTGGTGGCCGGTGGCGGCGGCATCTTCGTATGCTGGCGCCGCTGATTCTACGCCGTGTCGCCACTCGAGGAGAAGGCATGAGGCCGAGGGCCGTCGCCGCCGAACTCGTGGGCACGTTCGCGCTCACGTTTTCGGCCCCGATTTCGATCCACCACGCGGGTTTTCCCATTCCGGCGCCGGCGCTGGCGGGTCTCACGCTGGGAGTGTTGGTCCATCTTCTCGGGCCCGTCTCCGGCTGCCTGCTGAATCCGGCGGTGACGATCGCCATCTGGTCGATCGGCAAGCTCAACGCGCGGGACGTCGGCGCGTTCATCGTCGCGCAGTTCGCGGGCGCGGGACTGGCTCTCGCCCTCGGAAACGTCCTCTTCGCAGACGCCACCCCGCTCCCCGTGGACGCCTCTGCCGGCACCGGGGTGGCCGAGATGCTGGGAGCCGCACTCCTCGCCTTCACGATCGCAGCCGTCTTCATGGGCCGGATCCCCGCCCGGCTGACCGGCGCCGTCATCGGGGGGACGCTGGTCGTGGGGATCGCCTGGGCGGCGCACGGATCGAACGGCGTGCTAAACCCGGCGGTCGCCCTCGGGACCGGCTCCTTTTCGCTCCCCTACGTCTGGGGCCCGGTCGTCGGCGCCCTCGCCGGCGCGCACCTGTCCCGGTACGTGTGTGACCCGGGGGGACGGAAGACCCGGGGCGATTAGCCGTCCGTGGCCTGGCCGTCGGCGGCCTCTCCCTCGGCGAGGTTGCGGTAGAAGGTGAGGCCGTTCATGTCGAGGTCGTAGAAGGCGAACTCGCGGGTGCCCCAGGGGGTCCGCCGCAGCGCCGTCCGCTCGTGGAAGACGCCCAGGTCCCGGTATTCCTCGAACAGCGCCTCGACGTCGGGCACGACGAAGCGCAGCATGGGGCGCTCGACGCGGGACCATTCCTCCTCATCGTGCCACTGCAGGTGCAACTCGATCCCGTCGCGCCTCACGCCGGCGTATCCCGGATCGCGGGTGGAATCGGCGAAGGCGAGTTCGAAGCCGAGCCGCCCGACGTAGAAGCCGATCGCCGCGGCGACATCCCGCGACGGAAGCACGGGCTGTACCGCCTCGAGGCGGGCCGCCCGCCCCTCCGCCCGCCGCTCCCCCGCTATCGGTAGTTCTCCATCAGGGCGTCCAGCGCTTCGGAGCCCGGGCACAACTCCTCGAAGGGGAGGTCCCACAGCGGCCGGTCGACCGTTCCCAGCACGTCGTGCAGGTCCCTCGACTCCGGGTCCACGTAGAGGAGCCCGGTCGGCACCTCGCCCGCGTTCTGTCGTTCGCGCAGGTAGCCGTAGACGGCGTCCCTGTCCGTCGCGTCGTAGTCGCCCTCCACCTGCCGGAAGCGGATCACGCTGCCGTCGTGCATGCGGACGTCGCGTACCTCGGCCGACCCGATGTCGGCCGTGATCTCATCGGCCGGGGGGACGAAGTCCTTCGGGGCGACGAACGCGGCCTCGACGGCCTCGCGGAAGTGCTCGCGCGTGTAGGCGTAGCTCTTCGTCGAACCCACGTGGTCGTTGAAGGTCACACAGGGCGAGATGACGTCGACGAGGGCGAGGCCCGGGTGCCGGATCCCCGCCTTGATGATGGGGACGAGTTGGTCCTTGTCGCCGGAGAAGCCGCGAGCCACGAAGGTCGCGCCGATCGAGAGTCCGAGCAGGGCGGGATCGATGGGGGGCTGCTCGTTCGGCACACCCCGCTTCGACTTCGAGCCCATGTCGGCCGAGGCGGAGAACTGGCCCTTCGTCAGGCCGTAGACCCCGTTGTTCTCGATGATGTAGAGGAGATTGAGATTGCGCCGCACCGCGTGGCACAGCTGCCCGAGCCCGATCGAGAGCGAGTCCCCGTCTCCGGAGACGCCGATGTAGACGAGGTCGCGGTTCGCGGCGTTCGCTCCGCTCGCGACCGAGGGCATCCGCCCGTGCACACTGTTGAAGCCGTGGGATTCGGACATGAAGTAGGCGGTCGTCTTCGACGAGCAGCCGATCCCGCTCATCTTCGCGGCCCGGTGCGTCGGGATCGCGAGTTCCCACGCCGCCTCGATGAGCGCGGCGGTGACGGAATCGTGACCGCACCCCGCGCACAGGGTGGACATCACGCCCTCGTAGTCGCGCCGCGTGAGCCCGAGTTCGTTCTTCTCCAGGCTCGGGTGGAAGACCCTCGGCTTGGCGATGTACGTCATGCACCCACTCCTTCCGCGGTCTCCGCCGCGAGCCCGAGGCGGTCCTTCACGCCCGCGATGACGTGGCGCGCGCTCAGCGGGAGCCCCCCGTAGCGGAGGACGGACGTCAGCCGTTCCTTCGAGGCCGGCGTCTCCAGCGTGAGCAGCGACTTCAACTGCGCGTCCCGGTTCTGCTCGATGACGATGTTGAGGTCGTGCGCCTCGATGAAACCCGCGACCTCGTGCGCGAAGGGGAAGCCGCGGATGCGCATGTAGTCGAGCCGGAGTCCGTCCTCCGCCTCCATGCGCTCGATGGCCTCGCGCACCGCGCCGTCGCAGGCGCCCAGCGTGATGAGTCCGTATCGCGCGTCCGGCCGCGAGCGGATCTCCGGGGGAGGCACGGCCTCCGCGGCATTGTCGATCTTCACCGCGATGCGGTCGATGACCTCCTGGTATTCGTCCGGATCCTCCGTGTACTTGCCGTACTTCGTGTGGCCGGAGCCGCGCGTGAAGTAGGCGCCCTTCGGATCCTCGCCCGGGATCGTCCGATACGGGATCCCGTCCCCGTCCACGTCGAGGTAGCGATAGAAGGTCTCGATCTCCGCGAGCGCCGCCGAGTCGAGCACCTTGCCGCGATCCGGCCTGTACTCGTCGTCCCACTCGAAGCGGGGCACGACCCAGTCGTTCATCCCGATGTCGAGGTCGGAGAGCACGAAGACGGGCGTCTGGAAGCGTTCCGCGAGGTCGAACGCCTGCACGCTGAACTCGAAGCACTCCGCCGGGTCCTTCGGGTAGAGGCAGAGGTGCTTCGTGTCGCCGTGCGAGGCGTAGGCGCAGAGGAGGATGTCGCCCTGCTGGGTGCGCGTGGGCATTCCGGTCGACGGGCCGACGCGCTCGACGTCGAAGAAGACGCACGGGACCTCGGCGTAGTACGCGAGCCCGATGAACTCCGTCATGAGCGAGATCCCGGCGCCGCTCGTCGCCGTGAAGGCCCGGGCTCCGGCCCACCCCGCGCCGATCGTGATGCCGGCCGCCGCGAGTTCGTCCTCCGCCTGCAGGATCGCCGCCTTGCTCTGCCCGGTCTCCTCCTCGACGCGCAGACGCCGGCAATAGGCCGTGAAGGCGTCGACGAGCGAGGTCGAGGGGGTGATGGGGTACCAGGCCGCGACGGTCGCGCCCGCGTAGACGCAGCCGAGCGCCGCCGCCGTGTTGCCGTCGATCAGAATCGAGTCGCGCGTGGCGTCCATCCTCTCGAGGCGGATCGGCAGGGGGCACTCGAAGTTCTCGGTCGCGTAGTCGTAGCCGAGCCGGATCGCCTCGAAGTTCGCGTCGAGCAGGTGACGCTTCTTCTCGCCGAAGGTCTCCTCGAGCAGTCCGCGGATCACGTCCATGTCGATGTCGAGGAGGGCGGCGAGGGCGCCCGTGTAGGCGATGTTCTTCATCAGGATGCGCGTGCGGCCGCCGTCGAAGGTCTTCACGCACATCTCGGCCAGAGGGACGCCGAGGAAGGTCACCTCGTCGCGCCGCAGCGTGTCCGCCATGGGCCAGCTCGAGTCGTACAGCAGCCAGCCGCCGGGGACGAGTTCCTCGATGTCCTGGGCGTAGGTCTCCGGGTTCATCGCCACGATGAGGTCGAAGTCCGGCGTGCGTGCGACGTGGCCCGACCCGTTCACGCGGATCTCGTACCAGGTGGGAAGGCCCTGGATGTTCGAGGGAAAGACGTTCTTCCCCGACACCGGGACCCCCATTCGGAAGATCGACTGCATGATGAGACCGTTCGCGCTCGCGGAGCCCGTACCGTTCACGGTGCCGATCTTGAGCGCGAGGTCGTTCACGCGGCCGGTCTTCATTTCGGCCATTCCGTCAGGGGGTCACCGAAACGAAGCCGCCCGGCGACATCTCCTCGATTCCCATGCCGGAGTAGGGATGTTCCGCATCCTGTCCGGCGTACGGCTTGAGCAGGTCGAAGGTCCGCATGTCCCACGCCGCCGTCGGACAGCGCTCCGCGCACAGCCCGCAGTGAATGCAGAGGTCCTCGTCCTTCACCATGACGCGGGACGTCTGCGGCAGCGCCTCCGAGACGTAGATATCCTGCTCCTCGTTCTCGGCGGGCGCGGTCAGCCGCGTGCGGAGTTCCGCCTCTGCCCCGTTGTGCGTGATCGTGAGACAGCTGAGGGGACAGATGTCGATGCAGGCGTCGCACTCGATGCACAGGCTCCCCGTGAAGTGCGTCTGGATGTCGCAGTTCAGGCAGCGCTCGACCTCCGTCAGCGTCTGCTCGATGTCGAACCCCTCCTCGACTTCCGTCTCGATGCTCTGGAGACGCTCCTCCAGGCGGACGTGCCGCATCTTCCGGCGGTGGGCGTACTCGTAGTCGTTCGAGTAGCTCCACTCGTGGAGGCCCATCTTGGCGCTCACGAGGTTCATGTGCTCGGGCGGGCGCTTCCGCAGGTCCTCGCCGCGGCAGTACGCGTGGATGGAGATCGCCGCCTGGTGCCCGTGCTCGGCCGCCCAGATGATGTTCTCCGGGCCCCACGCCGCGTCGCCGCCGAAGAAGACGCCCTCGCGCGTCGACATGAACGTCGTGCGGTCGACGACGGCCTCGCGCCACTTGTTGAACTCGATCCCCGCATCGTCCTCGATCCAGGGGAAGGCGGTCTCCTGCCCGATGGCGAGGATGACGGCCTCCGCGGGGAAGAACGTCTCGTCGAGCTTGGTCGAAACGAGCCGCCCCTCGTCGTTCTCGTGCCATTCCACGATGTCGAAGTTCATCCCCCGGAGGACGCCGTCCTCGACGACGAACTCCGTGGGCGAGTGGTTCTCGACGATGTCGACGAGTTCCTCCTCCGCGTCCTCCAGTTCCCAGGGGGAGGCCTTGAAGTACGGCTTCGACTTCCGTGCCATGACCTTGACGTTCGTGCCGCCGATCCGCTTCGAGGTCCGGCAGCAGTCCATCGCGGTGTTCCCCACCCCGATGACGAGCACGTTCTCCTCGATCGAGTTCACGTGCCCGAAGGCGACGGATTCGAGCCAGTCGATGCCGATGTAGATGTGGTCCGTGTCGTACCGGCCCGGCAGGCGCAGTTCCTTGCCGCGCGGAGCGCCCGAGCCGACGAAGACGGCGTCGAAATCCTGCTCCAGCAGCCACTTCATGCTCTCGACGGGCGCGTTGTAGCGGATGTCCACGCCCATGTCGAGGATGTAGTCGATCTCCTCCCACAGCACTTCGGGGGGCAGGCGGAACTGCGGAATGTTCGTCCACATGAGGCCGCCCGGCCGGTCGTTCTTCTCGAAGATCGTGACCTCGTAGCCGAGCGGCATGAGGTCGCGGGCGACGGTGAGCGACGCCGGGCCCGCGCCCACGCAGGCGATCTTCTTCCCGTTCTTCTGCTTCGGGATATCAGGGAACCGGGGGGTGACGTCGCCCCTGAGATCGGCGGCGACGCGCTTGAGGCGGCAGATCGCGACCGGCTTCTCCTCGACCCGTACGCGGCGGCAGGCGGGTTCGCAGGGGCGGTCGCACGTCCGGCCGAGGATGCCCGGGAAGACGTTCGACTCCCAGTTGAGCATGTACGCGTCGTCGTACCGCTCCTGGGCGATGAGGCGGATGTAACCCGGTACGTTGGTGTGGGCCGGGCAGGCCCACTGGCAATCCACGACTTTGTGGTAGTAGTCGGGATTCCCGACGTTCGTTGGCTCCACCGTCTCTCCTCGGGCCGACCCCGCCCGACAGTCCCCACGGCTTCCCGACCCGTGAGTCGCTTGGTGAGATAACCGCCCGCAATCCTAGGGGACGAGAGGGCTTGTCGCCAGTTTTCCGTTGCTCCGGCGGGAGTGCCGGCGGGCCCGGCGGGTGAGGCCCGGCGGGCTCGGCGCGGGAGGGCCGGCAGGCTCGGCGGCCGGGTCGTTGCTGCGGCGCCCGGAGCCGTGGAAGTTGAGCCCATGCAAAAACAGCCCGTGCACACGGTTGTCGGCGGCGCCCACCTCTTCCGGCGGGACACGGCGGCGAAGCTTGGACGGATCGCCGGAGGATATCTCGACCGGTACGCGGCGGACCCCGCCTCCCTCGCCGATGCCCTGGGGAATCGCCTTCCCCCGGAGACCGCGGAAGCGGTGCACCGGCGGGTGTGCGCGAAGCTCGAACGCGAGCCCGTCGAGTGCTTTCTGATCGACTTCGAAGATGGGTTCGGCGCCCGATCCGAGGTGGAAGAGGACGAGGCGGCGACGGCGGCGGCGGCGGAAGTCGCGGCGGGGGCGGCGGCGGGGAGTCTCCCGCCCTCGCTCGGCATCCGCATCAAGTCGCTGTCCGAGGCCACCGGCGGACGGGCGCTGCGGACGCTCGAACTCTTCCTTGCCGCGTTGGCGCGGACGGGGGGCGAGCTTCCGGACGGGTTCACGGTGCTGCTCCCCAAGATCGTTGACGCCGGGCAGGTGGAGAGGCTCTCGGGGGCCCTGGATCGGCTCGAGACGACGCTCGGCCTGCCGGAGAGGCGGGTGGGCATCGACCTCATGATCGAGACGCCGCAGTCGCTCGTGGCGCCGGACGGACGGATTGCCCTGCCCGGGCTGGTCGCCGCGGCGGGGAGGCGGTGCCGCACCGTGCATCTCGGAGCGTACGACCTCACGGGGGCCGTGGCGGTCGCGGCGGAGGCCCAGACGCTGGGGCACCCGTTGTGCGACATGGCGCGCCAGCTCCTTCAGCTCTCGCTCGGCGGGAGCGGCGTCCGGCTCGCGGACGGGGCGACGAACGTGCTGCCGGTCGAACCGCACCGGGGAACGGCGGAGATCTCGCCGGCCGAGCGGGTGGAGAACACGGCGGTCGTGCACGACGCATGGCGCCTGCACTACGCCGACGTTCGGCGGTCTCTGAGCCAGGGGTTCTACCAGAGCTGGGACCTTCACCCGGCGCAGCTCGTCTCCCGCTTCGCGGCCGTGTTCTCCTTCTTCCTCGAGGGTCTGGACGCGGCGGCGAGCCGGCTCGACCGCTTCGTGTCCGCCGCGGGACAGGCGGTTCTCACGGGATCCGTGTTCGATGACGAAGCGTCGGGCCAGGGCCTCCTGAACTTCTTCCTCCGGGGACTCGCGAGCGGCGCCCTGACGGCGGAGGAGGCGGCGCGTTCCGGCCTCACGCCCGCCGAACTCGAGACCCGCTCCTTCCGCGCCATCCTGGCGGGCCGTGAGGAGGCCCCGCATCAGGGCCGAGCGCGGTGACGCGCCCGCCTGACAAGGAGCGGCGCGGCGGGTGATCGCGGCCTGGATCGACCGCGGCAGGGTCCGCGTCCGCGACGACGTCCCGCGGCCTTCCCCCGAGCCCGGGGAAGCCATCGTCCGGGTCCTGCTGGCGGGAATCTGCGGGACGGACCTGGAGCTGCTGCGCGGATATCGCGACTTCGCGGGGATCCCGGGGCACGAGTTCGTCGGACGTGTGGAGGAGGGGCCGCCCGAGTGGGTCGGCGCGCGGGTCGTGGCGGAGATCAACATCACCTGCCGCTCGCGAGGGTCCGAGCCCCCCTGCTTGCCTTGCGAGAACGGGCGGCTCACGCACTGCCTTCGCCGCGAGGCGATCGGCATCCGCGGCCGTGACGGCGCCTTTGCCGAATGGCTGCGCGTGCCGGTCGCGAACCTGCATCGCGTGCCGGAGTCGCTGCCGGACGAGGTCGCCGTGTTCGCGGAGCCCGTTGCGGCCGCGTGCCGCGTCCTGCGGCAGATCGAGACCGACGTCGAGCCTGGGCGCGTGACCCGGGCGCTCGTCGTGGGGGCCGGACGGCTGGGGCAGCAAGTGGCGCGGGTGCTGGCGCGTCGGCTGCCGCGGCTGGAGGTCGCCGGGCGGTCGGAGCGGAGCCTCACGCGGGCTCGTGCGGCGGGTCTCGCCACCGTGTCGGCCGCGGCCGTGGAGGAGGCGGCCTACGATCTCGTCGTCGATTGCAGCGGCGCACCGGCCGGCTTCGCCGTCGCCCGCCAGGCCGTTCGGCCGCGCGGAACGATGGTCCTCAAGAGTACGCATAAAAATGAGTTATCCATCGACATCTCATCCATTGTCGTAGATGAAATCCGACTGCTCGGCTCTCGGTGCGGGTCTTTCGACGACGCCCTGTCGGCGCTGGCGCGAAGCGAGTTCGAGGTGTGCGATCTCATCGACGACCGGCTGCCGCTCTCCGCCGCCCCGGAGGCCTTCGAGCGGGCTGCGGAATCGGGAATCGCGAAGGTACTTCTCGTCCCCTGACCCGGCTGGATTCAGTTAACCCGGTTGGGTGCAGTTGACCCGGCTGGGTTCAGCCGGAGAGCCGCACGGGGCGAACGCGCACGCCGCCTCCCTCGCCGGGGATCGTCCACGCGAACAGGAGTTCGTCCCCCAGCCGCACCATGCGCGGGAAGCCGCTCGAACGCTCGCCGGCGGTCTCCGAGATGAGGAGGGGCGGCTCCTGCGAGCCGTCCGGATGGACGCGGCGGACGAGGACGCGCGGGGTGTTGTTCGAGGCTTCGAGCCACACGACTGCGGCCGAACCGTCGTCGAGGCGCTCGATGTCCACGCGGCCCAGCGGCAACCCCTCGTCGATCCGGATCCGCGGGCCGAAGCTCGCGCCGCCGTCGGCCGAGAAGGCGACGTACGCCTGCGGCGTGCCGCCGGCGCCCGTGTACCAGGCGGAGACCAGCGCCTCTTCGTCGCCGCTCAACTGCGGCCCGTTCACGGGGCAGCCGGGGATGACCCAGCCGTCGGTCGACACCGGGGCGGGCTCGGTCCAGCGCTCCCCCGCCCCGCGGACGACGGCGATGTCGCGGACCTCGGATTCGCTCCGGTCGCGGTAGGCGGCGACGAGGCCGTCCCCCACGCGGGTCAGCGCGGTCTGGCAGCACTCGCACGTCCGGTCGTCGAGAAGCACCTCCGGGCCCAGTCGCCCGTCCGGCGCGAGCGTCCGGAAGCGGACGGACATCGGACCCCGCTCCGCGTGACCGCCTTCTGTTACGTGCACGCCCCCGGCGGCGGCGGCCGCCATCGCGCGGGCGTCGAGCCAGGTCAGCGCCGCGCCGTCGCGCCACGGGACCATCGATACGAAACCGTGCTCGGTCGGCGATTCGTCGTCGTGCGCGCGGAACGGCTCCGTCCACGTCATCCCGTCATCCGACGAGAGCGCCAGCATGACGTGGTAGGCGTACGGCGCCTCGGCGACCTTCTCCAGCCAGTGGACGGCGAGGGTGCCGTCGGGCATCTCGACCGACGAGGGGAAGTCGGCCCAGTTCACGAACATCTCTTCCGACGTCCACACGGTGCGCGGCGCGGACCAGCCGTACGCTTCGCGAATCGCGAGGTGCAGCGCGGGCACGCCGTCCTCCGGCTCGATCCACGTCAGGATCGTGCGGCCCTCCGCACCCACCGCGAGATGGGGTTCGCCGCTCGGGGATGGACGCTCGAACTCGACGTCCCCCGACTCCAGCGACACCTGCCGCTCCGCTTCGCCACCACACCCGCACAGAAGTGCCGCGACGGCGAGGGCACGGATCGGCCGACGGGCATGGGCGCGGCGGTCCGAACGGGCTCGCGCACGGTTTCGCATCTGGACTCCGAACATTCTCATCTCCCGCGGGCGTCTTCCCCGGACGTCTCCGGGCGTCTCATCCGGGCAAGGCCGTATGATACGCGCCGCAAGGCGACCTGAGAACTCCGCGGAGGGGAGGCGAAGTGCCACAACGCGCGTCGGTGATGACGGGCCCGCGACAGCCGCTCGAGATTCGGGACTTCGATGACCCCGAACTCGGACCGGGCGAGACATGGCTGGAGATCGAGGCGAGCGAGGTGTGCGGAACCGACGTACACCTCTTTCACGGGCGCCTCGCGGGCGTCCCCTGGCCCATCATCCCGGGGCACGTGAGCGTCGGAAGGGTCCGGGAAACCCGCGGACCGGGCGTCGACGCCACCGGGCGGCCGCTGGCGGAGGGGGACACGGTCACCTTCTTCGACGTCGTGGGCACGTGCCACCGCTGCTTCCATTGTTCCGCGGCGCGGCAGCCGAACCTGTGCCCGCACCGGCGCGTCTACGGCATCACGTTCAGCGCACTCGAGGGGCTGTTCGGAGGCTGGGCGACGTCCATGCGGCTCACGGCCGACACGTCGATCTTCAAGTTGCCCGAGGAGCTGGAGACAGCGGATGTCATCGGAGGCGGCTGCGGACTCTTCACCGGTTTCGGAGCCGTCGAGCGCTCGGAACTCCGGCCGGGGGACACGGTCGTCGTCCAGGGCTCCGGCCCCGTGGGCCTCGCGGCCGCCGCCTTCGCCCGGGTCCGGGGCTGCGGCGTTCTCGTCGTCATCGGCGATCCGGACGAGCGCCTCGATCTCGCCACCGCGATGGGCGCCGACATCACGCTCTCGGTGAGCCGAACGTCGGGCCCCGACCGGTCGGCGAGCGTGGCCGACCTCACGGAAGGCCGGGGCGCCGACGTCGTCATCGAGGCGAGCGGCAACGCGGCGGCGATCCCGGAAGGGTTCGCCCTGCTCCGCGACGGAGGCACGTACGTGGTGGCGGGCCACTACACGGACGTCGGCCCCGTCTCCATCAACCCGCACCTCGACATCAACCGGAAGCACGCGACGGTGAAGGGGCGCTGGGGAACCGAACTGCCGCACGTCGCGCGCGCCCTCGATCTGCTCGCCCGGCACCGCCTCCCCTTCGCCCGGGTGATCGGGGGAGAGTACGGCCTCGAGGAAACGAATCGGGCGCTCGCCGATGTCGAGCGGCTCGCCGTCACGAAGGCGATCATCGTCCCGTCCCGCGACCGGGCGACGCAGGCTGAAGGAGCGGGTCGCGGCTAGAAGTCCCTGGCCATCTGGCCCGCGGACTCCACGCGGACCGTGAGGATGTCGATGTCATGGTACTGCTGGTGGCGGATCGAGGAGGCGTAGTGCCGCAACAGCCGCAGCGGGGTCTCCGCCTCGACCGGGATGCCCGCGGCCGCCTCGCTGAGCATCGCCAGCTGGTCTTCGATGTTCTTCTCGTCGGTCGTCGCGATGAACTCGAGATCCGCGGAGGGGCCATCGCCGCGCGCGATCACCAACAGGTTGCGCTGCGCATCCCCCGCCTCGGGCGTTTCCCCCGCCTCCGGCGCCTTCTCGCGAGTGAGGATGTGCAACGTCTCCTCGCCCACGGCGCGCAGACGCGTTTCCATGTCTTCGTCCCAGCCGTTGCGCGCGGCGAACTTCACCAGGAAGGTGTCGACCTCCGGCCAGGTGTCGTGCGACAACCGCGTCTTGAGTCGCGCCCGGCGGCCGCCCATTCCGAAGACCGTGAGCAGGATCACCGTCAAGCCGCCGACGGTCATGCCGTTGCCGAGGAGTTCGCCCCAGGCCCCCTGGAAGGACTCCGGGTAGATCCAGTCGAGCTGGAAGGCGATGCCCAGCCAGAACGCGACGCCGACGACGATGCCGTTGCGGTAGTCCAGCCCTTCCTGGAGCAGGATCTTGATTCCGAAGACGAAGATCAGCGCGACGATGATGACGAAATAGGCCGCCACGACGGGGCCGGGGATCGCGATGATGAGGGCGAGGAATTTCGGCAGGAAGGCGAAGGCCACGAAGACGACGCCGACGCACATCCCGATGGCGCGGGAAGCGACGCCCGTGAGTTCTGCGACGGCGATGCTCATGCCGTAGGTCGTATTGGGAACGGTCCCCGCCAGGCCGGAAAGGAGGTTCCCCACCCCGTCGGCCGAGATCGCGCCCTGAATGGAGCGAAAGTCGATCGCGCGTGGCCTGCGCCACGAGACCCGCTGAATCGCGATGGCGTCCCCGAGCGTATCCATGGCGCCCACGAGCGTCACCATCACGAAGGACGGCAGCAGCGCCCAGAACTCGGGGCGGAAGCTCAAGTCGAGCCCCGGGTACGCGAGGTCCGGCAGGCCGATCCAGCGGGCTTCGGCGACCGGGGACAAGTCGTAGATCCCGAACCCGAGGCCGGCGACGAGAGACCCGGCGGCGATCCCGAGCGCCGGGGCCCAGAGCCGAAGGGCGCCGGAGAAGCGGAGCGGAACGAGCACCAGGACCGCGAGCGTCACGCCCGCAACGACGGGGGCCGCGGCCGGCGACGCCCCGGCCGGCACCTCGGCGAGCTTCCGCAGGATCAGCGGGGCGAGCGTCACCGGAATGAGCATGAGCACGACGCCCGCCACGGTGGGGGTGAAGATCCGCCGCAGCAGCGCCATCCTCGAGGCGAGCACGAACTGGATGAGCGAGGAGGCGATGATCAGGAGCGCGAGCATCCCCGGCCCGCCCTGCTCGAGCGCGGACACGCTCACCGCGAGGAAGGCGCTCGTGCTCCCCATGACGAGGATGTAGCCCGCCCCGATCCGCCCCACGCTGCGCGCCTGGATCGCCGTCGTGACCCCGCTGATGACGAGCGCCGCGGATACCGCCCACGAGAGGTAGGCATCGCTGCCGCCCGCCACGGTGATCATGACCGTCGGCGTGAGGACGATGCTGGCGAGGCAGATGAGGGCGTACTGAACGCCGAGTCCGGCGGCGATCGGGAGCGGGGGCCGCTCGTCCGGCTCGTAGCGTACGTCCTGCGTGGCGCGCCCCGGACTCGAACCCGCCATCAGCCGCTGCCTCCCCCGGCGAGCGCTCCGGCGGGAGACGCCGCGCGCCAGCGTTCGGGTCGAGCCTCGAGTCTCCCCACGGATTCCCGGAGGACCTCGAGCGCGAGGTCGATCGTGTCCAGGTGGGTGCGGAACGCGAGCGCCGCCATCCGCAGCCAGACCGTCCCGTCGATCGTCGTGGAGGAGAGGAAGACCCGCCCGTCACGGTGGGTTTCGTCCACCAGCGCCCGGTTGAAAGCGTTCGCGTCACCCGACTCCGGCACCCAGCGGTAGGTCACGACCGAAAGTTCCGGCTCCGGCCCCACCTCGAACCCGAGCGTCTCGATCTCGCCGTGGAAGTAGCGCGCGAGTTCGAGCTTCTCCCGCAGGCAGGCCTCGAACGGCGCCTCCCCGTGCAGGAGAAGCGGCAACCAGACCCGCAGCCCCCGAAAGTGCTTGGTGAGTTCTGGCGATACGGCGGCGGGAGAGGGCCCCCAGCGCTCGGCCTCGACCGTGTCCTGCAGGTAGCTGGCGCCCGACTCGTGCGCGTCAGCCAAGGCCTTTCCGTCACGGACGAGCACGGCGCCCGTGCCGTAGGGGAGGAACATCCCCTTGTGCGGATCGAGGACGAGGGAGTCCGAGCGTTCCAAGCCCGCCAGCGCGGGCCGAATCTCCTCGAGCATGGCGAAGAAGCCGCCGTAGGCGCCGTCCACGTGGAACCAGAGATCCTCGCGCTCGGCAACGTCCGCGATCTCCGCGAGCGGGTCGATGGCGCCGATGTCCACGGTGCCCGCCGATGCGAAGACGAGCCACGGCCGGAGTCCGCGCGCGCGATCCTCCTCCACGAATTCGGCGAGCGCGTCGGCCTGCATGCGGTAATCGCCGTCCAGCGGGACATCGCGCCGCACCGCCTCTCCCACGCCGGCCATTCTGAGCGCCTTGTGCAGGCAATGGTGCAGGTGGGACGACGAGTAGACGACCGCCCGCTCGTAGTCGCGCGCCCGAAGTCCGGCCGCCTCGCGGGCGGTGACGACGGCGATGAGGCTCGCGATCGAGCCTCCCGAGGCCAGGTTCCCGGCGCATGTGGCCGGATATCCCGCGAGACGCGCCATCCAGCCGAGGACGACGTTCTCCATCTCGACGGCGCCGGGGCCGGTGAAGCGTACGCCGGCGTATTCGTTCGTGACGGCCGCGAGATAATCCGCGAGCGAAGAGGCGTAGATGCCGCCGCCGGGGATGTAGCCGAGGTGCCCGCCGTGAGAGGGCACGAGTCCCGCCCCCACGACGGACTCGTCGATGCGGTCGATGAGCCGCTCGATGGGTCGCGTATCGGTCCCGACTCCGAGTTCCCGGATCTCCGCGACGGCTGACCTGTCGTACTCGTAGGCGGGCCGTTCGGGAAGCCCTGTGAGGAACCGCTGCGCGTAGGCGTGTACCAAGGCCATAAGGCGGTCGCGCTCGCCCGCGCCGGGGTCGAGCGGCCGCGCAGCCTCCTCCAGTTCCAGGATCCGGGACCGCTGCCGACTTGAGATCGAGCGCATGATGCGATCCTATCTCTTTCGTTCGGGGGACGCGAGCGTTCCGGTCCCTTTGTCGCCCACGGGAGGATCCCGCTTGGACCCGCGTCGGAAATCATCCTGGAAGTACGGTCTCGCCGCGGCGCTCGTGCTCGGACTCGCGTCCGGGCTCGCGTCCGCCGTCGAGGCGCAGGGGCGTGCGGACCGCGCGGAAGGCTACCTCCGGTCCTTCCATGACCTGAGGCTCTTCAACGGTGCGGCCCTGATCGTCGACGAGGGCCAGGTGCTGTTCGAGGGCGCGTTCGGCGAATCCGACTTCGCCGGCGGCGGCCGCAACACCCTCGACACCCGGTTCCGCGTCGCATCGCTGACGAAGCAGTTCACGGCCGCGCTCATCCTGAGACTCGAGGAGGAGGGGCTGCTGCGGGTCGAGGACCCGGTGGGCCGCCACATCGAGGAATATCCGCCGGAAAACGCGGAACGGATCACGCTCCACCACCTGCTCACGCACACCTCCGGGCTGCCGAGCCACACGAACATGCCGGGGTTTCTGGAGTGGGAGGCCGCGACCCCGTTTTCGCCGGGCGAGATCGTCGCGCTGACGTGGGAGGAGCCGCTCTCCTTCGAGCCGGGCACGGACTTCGAGTACTCCAACTCGGGCTACGTGCTCCTGGGCTGGATCGCGGAACGGGTCACGGGCCTGAGCTACGACGAGGCTCTCCGCACGTATGTGCTCGGACCGCTGGAGTTGAGCGATACGGGGTACGATCATGCGCTGTGGCCGCCGGAGGGCCACGCGGCCGGCCACACGCGCGACCTCGCCGGCTACCGGCCGGCGCGCCTCATCGACCCGACGGTGCCCTATGCCGCCGGCATGCTGTACTCCACCGTCGGCGACCTCGCGCGCTGGGGCGCCGGCCTCTTCGTCGAGGGAGGCCTGTTCCGCGACCCGGAGACGCTGGCGCGCATGACGACGCCCGGCCTCGAATCCGGGTCGTACGGGTACGGCGTGGGCGTGCGAACGCGGGATATCGGAGACGACCATGGCGTGCGCGTGATCGAACACTCGGGAGGGATCTTCGGCTTCTCCTCCTACCTGCGCGTCTTCCCGGACTACGGACGCCTCATCGTGCTGATGGACAACACATCCTCCGACCTGGGACCGCTCCTGGAGGGGTTGACGAACCTGCTGTGGGGCGCCGAAGCCGTTCGCCCGAAACCGTCGATCGCGGAACGGCTGCTGCCGATCGTCGAGGCGGGCGGGGTCGAGGCGGCGATGTTGAGGTACGAGAACTGGCGGCGCACGCGGCCGGAGGAATACGACTACTCCACCGGCCAGATCCTGAGGCTCGCGGGCCATTTCCGGGAGGACGAGCCGGCCACGGCCATTGCGATCCTCGAAGCCTACGCGGCGGAGACGCCCGACCCCCCCGCGATCCGCTTCGCGCTCTCCGAGCTACACGAAGGGGCCGGGGACCTGGAGGCGGCGTCCGCCCACATCCGGGACGCGCTCACGTACGCGCCCGGGATGCCCCGGCTCCTGGAGCGCCTGTCGGAGCTGGGCGTCGAGCCGGATCCGGCGCTCACGCTCCCCATCGTGCGCGCCGAGCCCGGGAGTCTGTCCCTCTTTGTGGGCGAGTACCGCATCGACCCGGCCACGACGCTGACCGTGACGCTCGAGGATGGCGTTCTCACGGCCGCGCGCACCGGCGAGGCGGCGTTCCGACTCCTCCCGCAGTCCCCGACGACTTTCCTTCTGCACGGTTCCGCCGTGCAGTTCGAGTTCGAGGTCGCCGACGGGGTCGCGAGGGCGGTTTCCGTGGTGGAGGCGGACCAGCGCCTCTCCTTCCCCAGAATCGGAAGCTGAGTCGCGGGCGGCATCGACTTGCACGACTTCGCCGTCATCGGGCTCGGAGCCATCGGAGGCGCGACCGCGGCCGAACTCGTCCGGCGAGGACATTCGGTGGTCGGGTTCGACCGCTTCACGCCCCCGCACACCATAGGGTCGGCGCACAGCGAAACGCGGATGATCCGCGAGGCGTGGTACCGGGGATCTCCGTACATGCCGCTCGTCCGCGATGCCCGGCGGCGCTGGGCAGATCTCGAGCGTACGTCCGGCAGGGCGCTGCTGCGGCCGGCGGGCGCCCTCATGATGGGGCCGGAGGACGGCCGCGTGTTCGCGGGGAGCCGGCTTCGCGACGCCGCGCGGCCGGACGCCTGCGACATCCTCCTCTCCGCCGGGGAAGTCGTCGAGCGCTTCCCCTGGCTCCGGCCGGATCCGGGGACCGTCACCATCTACGAACCGGGTGCCGCGATTCTCTCGCTGGAGGCCTGCCTGGAGGCGACGCTGGAGGCCGCAGGGGGTGCGGAGGGCGCGGAGGGGGCGGAGCTGCGCTTCGACGAACCCGCGATCGAGTGGTCCGCTTCGGCCTCGGGCGTCCGGGTCCGGACCGAACGGGGAGAGTACCCGGCGCGGCGCCTCGCGATCGCCGCGGGAGCCTGGACGCCGCACCTGCTTCCCGAGCTTTCTCTCCCGCTCGAAGTGGAGCGCACGGTGCAGTACTGGTTCGAGCCCGCCGGGGCGCATTCGGGCGTGCTCGGGGAGGGTCCCGCCTGGGTGTGGGAACTCGAACGGGAGGGGACGTGGTACGGATTCCCACCGAGTGAGCGAGGTCTCAAGGCGGGGATGCACTTCCAGGCCGGACGCCGGACCGATGTCGAGCGGGTCGACCGCGAGGTCGGGGCGTCGGAGACGGAGGATCTGCGAAAGCTGTTCGCGCGGTACGCGCCGGGCGTGGCGGGCGCGCTGAGGCACGCCTCCGTCTGTCTCTACACGAACACACCCGATGAGGACTTCATCCTCGACCGCCACCCCGAGCACCCCCGCGTCGCGATCTTCGCGGGGGGCTCCGGCCACGCGTTCAAGTTCGCGCCCACCCTCGGATCGCTCATGGCCGACCTCCTCACGGACGAGCCACGCCGCCACGCACCGCCGATCTTCTCGATCGACCGTTTCGGGTGAGACCGGAGACCGTCGCCAACGGTGTCCGCCCGAGGTAACCGAACTCAGCCGCCGGGATCGGGCGCCAGCGGGATCTCACGGTTCAGGTCTACGTCCACGGTGTTGCCGCACAGCGTGCCCGAAGCACTTCCCGTCTGCATCAGATTGCTGAAATTCAACCGGGACTCCACTGTGGCCGAAACTTCGCAGGTCCCGGTTCTCCCTTCGAGTTGGTAATCCAGAGCGCCGACCATCGACACGTCGAAATCGAACACAAACCCAAGCTCTTCCGGCATCGAAAACGCGTAGTTGCCCGTCTGCCGGAGGCTGGGCGCCCCGTCGAGCGTGAACGTCCTGCCATTGGCGGTTTCCACACAGCCCTCCGGCACGATCGTCAGGTTCACCAGCAATCGGAATCCGGTCTCGGTGTCCGAGGGGATCAGCGTCCCTCCCGCATTGACGACACCACCCCCCGCGCAGTTGGCCCTCACGCTCACGGTACCGGCGAAAGAGGCCGGATCCGTCTCCAACGGTCTCGTCCCGACGAGGTTGATGGCCATGAGCAGCGCCTCGCTCTCCTCCAACGTCAGCATGGGCTCCCCGGGCTCCGTCGCGCCGTTGCCGCAGCCCCACGTACTCCCTGCCACCGCCAGCAGGGCCGCAATGGACCCCGCTGCTCCCGGACGTCTCATCTCCTCACCTCCGTTTCCCGCCGGGGTGTGTCCCGGCTGTCAGCCTCCCGCCGTCCCGCAGGCTCCCCGGCGACCCGGACCCGGCGAAACGCAGGAAGAGGGCCGGAACGACGACCATGTTGAGCGTGGTGGAGGTCACGAGCCCGCCGAGGACCACGACGGCGAGCGGGGCCTGGATCTCCTTGCCCGGTTCGCCGATGCCCAGCGCGAGCGGAACGAGCGCGAGCCCCGCCGTGAGCGCCGTCATGAGGATCGGGCTCAGACGTTCCATGGAGCCGCGCCGGATGCTCGGGCCGAGCCCGGCGCCCGCCGCACGCAGGTCCTGATAGCGGCTCACGAGAAGGATCCCGTTTCTCACCGCGATACCAAACAGCGTGATGAACCCGACCAGGGTCGCGATGTTCACCGTGCCGCCGATGAGCAGGACCGCGAGCACGCCCCCCGCCAGCGCCAGAGGCAGGTTCACCATGAGCAGAGCCGCGATCCGGGCGCTTCCGAAGGCCCGGAACATGATGAGGAAGATGGCGGCGATCGAGAGCAGCGAGAGCAGCGTGATCCGCCGCGTCGCCTCCCGTCCGCTCTCGAACTGACCCCCGTACTGGACGTAGTAGCCCGGCGGCAGTTCGACCTCCGCGGCGACGCGCGCCTGAAGCTCCTCCGCCGCCCCGCCCACGTCGCGCCCGGCGACGTTCGCGCTCACGACGATCTTCCGCTGCACGTTCTCCCGGCTGATCGTGTTGGGCCCCAGCGACGGCACGATCGATGCCAGCTGCGAGAGCGGCACGGTCGTGCCCGACGGGGTCGTCATCAGGGTGCCGCCGATCGCCTCGGGGTCCGTGCGGTGTTCGTCCGCGTAGCGCACCACGAGGTCGAAGGCGCGGTCCCCCTCCCGTATGAGCGACACCTCCTCCCCCTGAAACGCGACGTCGACGGCCGCGGCCATCTCGGCCGGCGTGACGCCGTGGCGGGCCATGGCCCGGCGGTCGGCGCGGACCTGAAGCTGGGGGATGTCCGCCTGCCTCTCGACGGAGACGTCCACGAGGCCTTCGACGGTCCCCGCAACCGTCTCGATCTCGCCGGCGATGTCGCGCAGCTGCCGGAGGTCGGGCCCGAACAGGTTCGCCGCGATGGCGGCCCGCGTGCCGGAGAGCATGTGATCGATCCGGTGCCCGATCGGCTGTCCGATCGTGACGTTCGTCCCCGGGAGCCCCGCCAGATCGTCCCGGAGCGCGGCCATGACCTCCTCCAGGTCATGCTCCGAGAGGTCCAGCCGAGCGTCGACCTCGGAGGCGTTGGCGCCCTGCGCGTGCTCGTCGAGTTCGGCCCGGCCGGTCCGCCGCGACGTGGAAACGACGGCCGGATGCGCCAGAAGCTGGCGCTCTACGCGGGCTCCGATCGCATCGGACTCCACCAGCGACGTCCCGGGCAGACTCACGACGGAGATGGTCAGCGTCCCCTCCTGGAATTCGGGCAGGAATCCGCGCCCCAGCGAGGGGACGAGAGCCAGGGTGCCGGCGAGCAGCAGCACCGCACCGCCGAGCACGGCCCCGGAACGGCGCAGCGCCGCGTCGAGGACGCGCCCGTACAGCCGTTCGAGCCCGCGCATCAGCCACGGGTCGCGCGGGCGGCCGATCGCCCGATCCCCCGGCAGAAGCATGTGGCAGAGGGCCGGCGTCACCGTGACCGCCACGAGCAGCGACGACAGAATGCTCACGATGTACGCCAGCCCGAGCGGTCGGAGCATCCGCCCTTCCACGCCGGAGAGGAAGAAGAGCGGGACGAAGACGATGGAGATGATGAGCGTCGCGCTGAGGATCGGGTTCCGGATCTCCCGCGCCGCATCCCGGATGAGGGACAGCGGTCGCCGTCGGCGCTCCGCCGGCCGGCGGCGGTCCTCGCGCAGGCGGCGGTACACGTTCTCGACGACGATGATCGCGTCATCGACGAGGGCGCCGATGGCGATGGCCATGCCTCCCAGCGTCATCGTGTTGATGGTGCCCCCGAGGAGCCGCAGCACGATGACGGCCAGGGCGAGCGAGAGCGGGATCGCGAGCACCGAAATCGCCGTCGTCCTCAGGTTCCAGAGGAAGAGCAGGAGCACCGCGATGACGAGCAGCGCACCGTCGCGCAGGGCTTCGATCACGTTTTCCACGGCAAGCGATATGAAATCGGCCTGCCGGAACACGGACCGCTCGAAGGCCACGCCCGCCGGGAGTTCCGCTTCGATTTCATTCAGTTCGGCGTCGATCCGCTCCGTCAGCTCCAGCGTGTTGGCGCCGGGCTGCTTCTGGATCGAGAGCACGACGGCGGGCTCGGCGTTCACGGAAGCGGTGCCGAGCCGGACGCGCGGACCGATCCGAACCTCCGCCAGATCCTCGATGAGGACGGGTACTCCCTCCCGCACGGCGACGACGGTGAGGCCGATCTCCTCCAGGTCGCGCGCGCGGCCGATGCCGCGGATCAGGATCTCGCGCCCGCCAGAGCGATAGACGCCTCCGGAGGCGTTCCGGTTCGAGCCCGCTGCCGCCTCGAGCACCTGGTCGAGCCCGACGCCGTATGCGAGCAGGCGCTCGGGACGGATCAGGACCTGGTACTGGCGGACCTGTCCGCCGATGGCGACCACCTGCGACACCCCGGGCACGGCGAGCAGCCTTCGCCGCACGTTCCAGTCGGCCGCCGTCCGCGCCTCCATGAGTTGCGGGGCGGGCGCGCTCATGCCGACGAGCAGGATCTCCCCCATGATCGAACTCACGGGCGCGAGGATGGGCGCGCTCACGTCGTCGGGGAGTTGGGCGGTGGCGAGCTGAAGCCGCTCGTTCACGATCTGCCGGGCGCGGAGGATGTCTGTCCCCCAGTCGAAATCCACCCAGACGATGCTGATCCCCTGCGCCGAACTCGACCGGACCCGGCGCACGCCGGCCGCTCCGTTCACCGCGGTTTCGACCGGGAAGGTGACGAGACTCTCGACCTCTTCCGGGGCGAGGCCGTGGGCGTCGCTGAGTACGGTCACCGTGGGAGCGGTGAGGTCGGGAAAGACGTCGACGGGCAGCGTGGCCCCTACCCAGCCCCCGCCCGCCAGGAGGAGGACCCCGCCAGCCACGGCGAGGAAGCGGTTCTCCAGCGAGGCATGGACGAGCCGGTCGAGCAGTCCGTGCAGGAGGCCCGGCCGATCTCCCGCCGGTCCGGTGGCGGTCATCCCGGCATCCTCAGTGCGGATGCCCGTGGTCCGAGATCTCCACGTCGCCGAGCGAGGCCAGCCTCACCTGGTAGGCGCCGACCGCGACGACCTGTTCCCCACTCGCGATTCCGGAGTGCACGATGGTCCACGACCCGTCCGAGGGGCCGGTCTCCACCACCCGCCGTTGGAACGCTTCACCGCCGACCTTCACGTAGACAACGGAGAGCCCGTCTTCGTCCAGGATCGCCGGCGTCGGGACCGCCACGCCTTCCACCGGCTCGCCGAGGAGCAGATGTCCCTCGGCCAGCATCCCCACCTTGAGCACCCCGCCCGGGTTCGCCACCGCGAACCTGACCGGCAGCGCCCGGCTCTCCGGATCGATGATGCTGCCCACGGACACCACGCGGTCGGCGGCATGCGTGTGGGTCGCGCCTTCGACGGTGAACCATGCGCCGCTGACTTCGCCGGCCGCTTCGGCGTGGCGGGCCGGAACCCGCGCGACGAACCACAGCGGATCGGGCCGCACCACCGTGAACGCGTGCGTCCCGGTGGCGACGTGCTCGCCGGGGGCCACATGACGATCCGCGATCACTCCCCCGATCGGACTCCGAAGCCGGTAGACGTTCGGATCGGAAACGCCGTCCGCGTCGGCGGAGTGACTGCCCCCCACGGCCTCGAACGCTGCCCGGGCCACCTCGAGGTTGTGGTGGGCCTCCTCCAGACGGCGCTCGGCGATGGCTCCGGCGGCGAAGAGACGCTCCGCCCGAGCCGCCTCGCGCTCGGCCTCCACCACGTCCGCCAGCATGCGGGCGTACGAGTCCTGGAGGCTCGTGGGGGCGATCAGCGCCAACGTCTCTCCCTCCCGCACCACCTCGCCCGGGGCGGGCGATGGCCCCTGGACGAGCACGAGGCCCTCCACCGGCGTCGAGACGTGCGCGAGACCGCCCGCGGGAGCCGTGATCTCCCCCGTGACCGGGATCGAGTTCGGAATCCGTCGCGTCTCCGCGACCGCCACCTCGAACGGCATCGCCCACTGCTCTTCCTTCAGAAGCGCGATCAACCCCGGAAGCGGCTGCTCCACGTCGTGCGGGAGCGCATCTTCGCTCGCGAACACCTCCAGCTGCCCCACCGGAATCGCGTGGTCCGCGCCGCGGGCCGTGAGGGTCAGGTCCGCCCGCCATGTCCCGACCTCCGTGAGGGTCGGGCTCGCGCCGTAGGTTCCCGGGCTCGCCGGGGCCTGCATGACGACCTCTTCGCGGGCGCCGCCGGGTCCCCGGAGCAACAGCACGAGGCGCCCCTCCCGCACCGGCTTCCAGTCCGCCAGCCACGTGAGGTGGATTCCCCACGGTTCGCTCGCGACCCCCCGAACGTGCGGAGGGTACTCGACGAAGAGTTCGAGCGACTCGGTCCAGTGCGTCACGACGCCGCCGCCGGCATGGGAATGGGTGGCTGCCGCCGCCTCGTCGGCGGACGGCGCATCACACCCCGCACAAGAGAACGCCGCCACAAGGGCGACCGCCCGGTTCACGCGCATGACACCTCCTCGACTGCGAACCTCCCCCAGCCGCTCAACGTTGCCCGACGTCCGGCTGCGGGCCAGAGCCGCCGAAACCTCGACCCGGGAGCGGCCCGTACTGTCCGGCAGGGCGCGGACGCACTGTTCGGCAGGGGGTGGACGCGCCACCTTGAAGCGTACGCCATGCGCGGAAGAGGAAACCCGATGAGAAAGATCGCCATAGTCGTCGCCGTCTTCGTCATTCGGAAGCTGCTCAAGAAGCTCTGACGACGGACGCCACACTCTGACGACGGACGTCACACGCTCGATCCGCTCAGTCCGGCGAGGGTCCGATCCTTCCCGGCCTCATCTCCGTGAGGAACTTCACCGGCTTCAGCGCGTCCCGATCGTACGAGAAGTAGATGAAGAAGGGCCTGCCCCGCATCTTCCCGCGCTCGACGAAGCCCCAGAACCGCGAATCGAGGCTCTCGTCCCGGTTGTCCCCGAGCATGAAGTAGCGCTCCGGCGGCACCACGAGGGACCCCCAGTTGTCCCGCGTGGGTTCGTACTCGCCCCGCTCCGGATCCGGAAGCAGGTGCGGCAGCTGCCACTGCATCCGGGCATCCCCCTCATCCCGCTGTCGCGGATTGCGGCGGACGTAAGGCTCGTCGACCGCTACGCCGTTCCGGTAGAGGCGGCCTCCCTCCATGCGGAGCGTGTCTCCGGGCAGACCCACGGTACGCTTTACGATATCCAGCCCCGGAGAATGGTCCGCCCTGAACACGATGATGTCCCCGTACTCCGGCTCGGCGTATCCCGGCAGGCGTGCATTCGTAAACGGGATCGGCGCACCGAGCGACGTCTTGTTCACGAGCAGGAAATCGCCGACGAGGAGGGTCCCCTCCATCGACCCCGACGTGATCACGAACGTCGCCAGCAGAAACGTCCGGAAGAAGAGGAAGATGAGGAGCGCAACGAACAGCGTGCGCCCCCAGTCGCGAAACCACTCGGCGCTGAACGCGGGCGGAGATGGGGGACGTTTCCGCTTCTCTCCCGCGGCTTCGCCCGCCTCTCCTGTACCGTCCCTTCCTCTGCGACCTCGTGCCATGTATCCGAACGCTCTTCACGGGAAATCACCGGCACATCGAGCGCCGGACGTCATCGTGCGGTTGTGCGGACGCTACGGTGCGGCGAACCCGTCCGCCATGCAAACACCCGACCCTCGCATCGTTACATCAGGCCGTCGGAGTATATGTGGAGGCGCCAGAGGCTGCCGCCGCGGATGGCGCGGGCGATGTCGATGCGAAACAGGCCGTCCAGGAGCGAGACGCCGACGCCCACGCTCGACCGCCAGCCCTCCGTGCCGAAGGCGTCGACGGGTCCCGTCCAGCCCGTGTCCCAGAACCCGGTGATCCGCATCGGGCTGCCCCCGACGTCGTACGTGGGATCGCCGATCCGGAAACCGCGCCCCAGTTCCAACCGGCCGAACCAGAAGCTGTCGCCTCCGGTCGACACGGGATCGAAAGCCCGCAACGTGTAGGATCCGCCGAGGTGGAAGCGACGCTGCGGAGGCGGCTCTCCGAACACTCTTCCGGCCCCGCCCTCCAGCGCCAGCGACCAGTCGCTCACGGGGACTTGCAGCGCCGCGGAGACCGCGGCACGCCCGTAGAGATCGAAGTCGCCCGTCGCGACTTCTCCCCAAACGGACCCGCTGAGGATCGGCGTGCCCGGATCCACCGAGGAAAACGCGCGCAGGCGGCCCGAGACGCCTGCGACGTCGCCGCGCGCGGCGACGATGTTCTCCGAAAAAACCGCATCGCCGAAGAGGTTCGGGAGCGAGGCGTCGCTCTGCTTCCGTGCGTTCTGGTGGCGCTCGGCGAAGAGGGCGCCTTCCACGCGGGTCCTCTTGCCGTGGCGGTTCGCCGAGATCTCGAAGCCGGTCTCGCGGAAGTAGAGGCCCTCGTCGTACCCCACGACGATGCTGTTGAAGGAGTTGCCGAAGGAGAGCGGACGGCCCCAGTCCCCGAGGTCCGCGAGGCGCCGGTACGCCGTGATCCCGAGACCGCCCGTCGCGGTCTGGCGCCGCCACCCGACCTCCACGCCCGGCTCCCACTCCGGGATGCCGATCCGCGGCGTGACCGCGAACTCGGACGTGACCCCCGTCGGCACGGCGAGCCGGGCGCTGACCGACAGTCCCTCGACCCGATTGTAGCGGAGCCTGCGCAGCCCCGGAGAAAGATCCAGGCGGGGACCCAGGGCCGTGGCGCCGGGGATGCGCAGCGAGGAGAGGCGATCCTTAAGGTCGTCGAGCTCCGCCGTCGCGAAGGCGTCGACGGTGGCGGAAAAGAGCGGCTCCGGAAGCTCCGGGTACGCGGGGAGCTGATCGACGGGCGGGACGATCGTCACGATGGGGTGGACCCTGGCGGGGAGCGAATCCGTCTCCGCCGTCAACGGGTCGTCGCGGAATCCCTCGACTCGCCCCTCTTCCCCCTCTTCCCCCCGGAGTTCATCCGCGTCGATGACCTCGTCGACCCAGCGCGTCCAGCCCTCCGGCAGATCCTCTCCCGGATCGAGCGTCTGCTCGGCGTCGACGAGGTAGTCCTCGAACGTCCATTCGTAGCGCACGGGCATGCTCGCGAGATCCGCCATCGTGGCAACAGCATCGAAGGCCATGCGATTCGGTAGCCACCAGCGCAGTTCCTGGAGTCCGTAGTCGATCGTGATGAAGTCGACCCTGGCGCGGATCGGCTTCACGAACCCGGGAACTTCGTCCGCATCCTCCGGTTCTTCGCGCTCGAAGTCGTATTCGATCGCGGGACGGTAGGCGGCGCGCGTGAGGACGCCTTCGTCGGCGTCGAACCAGAGTGAGCCCGCGATGCGGTCGAAGCGGGCCTCCCGCGGCTCGATGACCGCCTCGATCAGCGTCAGCTCGCGGTTGTCCCCCGGGAAGCGGATGCGCAGCGTGTCGCCGGAGCGATAGCGGTAGTGATAGGCTGCGGTATCGGCCAAGGGATGGAGGGCCCACTCCGAGCCCAGGGCCAGGTGTTCGCTGGCCGGATCGATGATGTCGAAATCGAGTTCGAACGCATCGTCGTCCCGCAGGTCGTCCTCGAACTCGACGCCCAGGCCGACGATCGGCACGCCGCGTCGCAGTCCCAGCCAGCGGATGATGTGTTCGCCCTCCGCCGCCCAGCGCAGTCGTGCGGCGCGTTCCTGGTGGAACATCGCGCGCTCGCGGCGCAGGGCCGCGCCGCCCAGCCCGGCGTAGATGCGCTCGCGAAAGGTCGTCTCGAAGCTCGTCAGCCCTTCGGCCCGGGCCTTGCGCTGCGCCAGGGCGCGCTCGATCAGCCCCGCGATCCCTTCGTCGGCGTAGGCGTCGACCGGAATCGGCCGCGAGGCGGAGGCGGGCGACTCCTGGAGGGCGCGCGCGTCGAATGCGGCGCCCGCGACGGCTCCCAGGCACACCGCGAGCGCAAGGGCGCACCCGGCAGCAGGCATTCGGTTCAAGAGCGCTCTCCAGTCCAGAGCCACGACCCATCCCGACGGGAGCCGTTACGTCTATGTTTGAGCAGACGTTTCAACCTTCGCCCGCGTCACCGGGCCCGCGTCACCGGGGAGGAGAGCGAGTGGGGCTGTACGCCGAACACATCTTTCCGCGTCTCATGGAGAGCGGGCTCAAGGGCGAACTGCATCGCAGGTACCGGCGCCGGGTCCTCTCCCGCGCGCAGGGGCACGTGCTCGAAGTCGGCTTCGGCACCGGCCTCAATCTCGAATGTTACCCGATGTCGGTTCGACGCGTCACGGGGATCGACCCCGCGGCGGTACTCGAACGCCGCGTGCGCGCCCGCATCGCCCGTGCCCCCTTCCCCGTCGACCGCGTGATTCACGACGCCGCCGACCGACTCCCCTTCCCGGATGAGCACTTCGACACGGTGACGACCACTTGGACGCTGTGTTCGATCGAGCGGCTCCGGGACGCCCTCCTCGAACTGAGGCGGGCGCTGAAGCCCTCCGGGGAACTCCTCTTCCTCGAGCACGGACGGAACGACAAAGGATGGGTTTCGCGTCTCCAGGACACGCTGAACCCGGTCCAGAACTTCGTCGCCTGCGGCTGCAACATAAACCGGAAGATCGACGCCGAGATCGAAGGCGGCGGATTCCGGATCGTCGACCTCGACCGGTTCACGATGCCGGGAGTGCCCCGGGCGCTGGGTTCCGTCTACATTGGCGTGGCCAGACCGCGCGGCGGCGGTCGCCTCGCGGGACCGGGGCGGGCAGGGCCGTGAGCGCGGGTCAGCCGTTCAGCGTCCTCGCGGCGACGACGGCGCCCGCCGAGCCCGCGACGGCCGGGCCGAGCAGGAAGAGAAGCGCCAGCCCCCAGTGGCCGGACGGAGGATCCGTCACCGTCACCCAGAGGCCGATGCCGCCCAGCAGGGCCAGACTCCAGCCCGGCGCCAGCCCCCAGAGGAGGGGACGCGCGCCGCGATGCCACAGCGAGAGGCCGAAGCCCGCGGAGAAGTACAGGAGACCCCCGAGCGCGATGAGCCCGGGACCGGGACCCACGGGCAGATCTCTGAACACGAGCGCCAGCCCCGCGAGGCCGGCGAGGAGGCAGACGATGACCGAGACGAGGATCTTCAGGACCGCTTTCATGGCGTGCGAAGATGTGGCGGAATCCGCGGATTCTCAAACGTCCCCGGCGCGGGCCTTTCGCTGCCGGGCGGCCGCGGTCGCCGTCGCGCTCGCCGCCGTCGTCCACGCGATCGGCGCCACCGGGGCGATGGGTCAGAATGCGGATCCGGCGGGCCAGGCGGCGCCCGATGCGCCCACGCGGGCCATCGATCTCGAAAAGATGGCATGGATCGCCGGCCACTGGGGCGGGGACGCCTTCGGGGGACAGATCGAGGAGGGGTGGTTCGGCCCCGCGGGGCGTTCGATGTCCGGCTCCTTCCGTCTCGTCCAGGACGGTCTCGCGGTCATGTACGAACTGCTGCTCCTGGAGCAGGACGACGACGGCGAGATCTACTACCGGTTCAAGCACGTCGGGCGGGGCTGGGAACCATGGGAGGAGACGCGCCTCGAATACCGTCTCACGGCCCTCGAAGGCCGGAAGGCCACCTTCCGGAGCACGGCGGAGGCGCCGCCGCCGAACGCGCCCTGGTGGTTCACGTACGAGAGCCCGACGAGCGCCGAGCTGATCGTGACCATCCACGGCAGCTCGGGCGGCGATCCGACGGTGCTGTCGATGAAGAGGCGATGAGACCTTATCTTCAAGGTGATGGAAGGTGGATGATGGAAAGCGTCACCGAGAGGGCCGGACTCGAGCAGGGGGCGGTATGAGTGCGTTGGAGTCGGGAAGCAGAGGCGCCCGTTTGGCGGCGCTGACCCTGGTCGCCGGAGGCGTGCTGGCGGGTTCGCCGAGCACGGCTGCGGCGCAGGAGGAGACGGAGCGGCAGACGGCGGAGCTGATCGGGCAGGTGGTCAGCGCCTCGACGGGGCTTCCGATCGAAGGGGCCCGCGTGATCCTCATGGGCTCCGGATACGGGGCGATCACCGATGTCGAAGGCAACTTCCGGGTCCCGCAGACGTGGGCCGGCAGGGACTCGATCGAGGTGCGGTTCATCGGCTATGAGGCCGGCTATACGCACATCGACCTCGAGCCGGACCAGACGACGCGCGTCACGTTGACCCTTTCGAGCACTGTCATTCGCATCGCGGATCTCACCGTGGAGATCCGGCAGACCCGGCGCGCGCGGAACCTGGAGGGCTTCCTCGAACGCAGGGAAAGGGGATTCGGGACCTTCTTTACCCCGCGGGACATCATCAACCGCAATCCGCGCCTCCCCAGCGACCTCCTGCGCGGCCTGCCGAACGTCTCGGTGGGCCGAATCGAATACGGGATCGCGAAAGTCTTCCTCGGCGACGGCGCGCGGCTCAACTGTCCGCCGGCGCTCTACCTGGACGGGATGTACCAGGCGGGGATGCAGTTCGACGATCTCCCGAGGGACGATCTGGGCGCGGTCGAGGTCTACAAGCGTGAAGTCGAGACGCCCATGGAATTTATGCGCACGGGCTCGACCTGCGGCGCGATCGTCGTGTGGACGCCGAGCGGCGCGGGCTTCCTGGACTGGGCCGGGGACCTTCCCAATCCCTTCGAATAGCGGCCCTGGCCGCTCAGTCCTGTCCGCCCGCGGGCTCGCCGTTGAGGGTCAGCGTCCATTCGAGTTCCATGTCCTTCCGGAGCGAATGGTAGACGGAGCAGTAGCGCTCGAAGGAGAGCATGACGGCCCGCCGGGCCTTCGCCTCGTCCACGTCGCCGGAGACGTGGAAGTCGAACTGGAGACCCTTCACGTAGCGCGGCGCCGCGTCCGCCCTGCGCGCCCTCGCCCGGACCGAGAGCCCGCTGAGTTCCTGGCGCCCCTTCTGCAGGATGACCACCACGTCGATCGCGGCACAGGCGGCGACGGACTCCACCATAAGGGCGACCGGGCTGGGGGCGATGCCCTCGTCCCCGTCGATTCGCGTCTCGTGGTCGGCTCGGTCGGCGCTGAACTTGAGTCCGCCGTCCCACCGGACCTGGATTCCGTCCCTGTTCATCTCGATCTCCGTGGCTGGGTTCGGACTTCGGCAACATAGTACAACACGGCCGGCAGCCCGTCGCAAACCGGCTGCCGGACCGCTGAAACCGCCCCGGGATGGAGGGCGTACAGGCTGTGCGGGAGGTGCGACATGTTCGAGTTCATCGGGAATTTTCTCTGGCTCGCCATCGCGGGCTTCGCTTCGGTCGGCGGCTACGTGACGATGAAGAGGTTCGTGCGCGGTCGACTGCGCTTCGTGGACGGCGTTCATCGGCGCGGGGTTCCGCTCGTGGCCGGGGTCGCGGGCTGGGGCGTGGGATTGCTGGCGGCGATCCTTCCATTCGTCACTCCCCTCACGGCCGTCCTGTTCGGGATCGGGATCGGAACCGGCGTGGCCGCGGGGCGAAGGGAGATCAAGCGCCTCCCTAGCCCTTGACCTTCTCCGCCGACCCGCTGCGCCTCACCACCGTCCTCACGGATCTCGTCGCCACGAACTCCGTGAACCCCACGCTGGTGGAGGGGGCGCCCGGCGAGACGGAGATCGCCGGCCTCACGACGCGGCACATGCGCGAGGCGGGTCTCGAAGTGACGCGGTACGAGCCCGAGGCGGGGCGGCCGAGCGTCGTCGGACGCCTCGCGGGCGCCGGGACGGGTCCGGCCCTGATGCTGAACGCCCACTACGACACGGTCGGCGTGGAGGGGATGGAGGCGCCGTTTTCGCCGAGCATGCGGGACGGGCGGCTCTACGGACGGGGGGCCTACGACATGAAGGGGGCGCTGGCCGCCTGCATCGAGGCCGCCCGACTCCTTCGCGATTCGGGAACGCGCCTCGCCGGCGATGTCCTCGTGGCCGCCGTGGCGGACGAGGAATACGCGAGCATTGGCACTGCAGACCTGCTCGAACGGCGCGCGCGCGGTGAACTCGCCTTCGACGCCGCGATCGTCACCGAACCCACGTCGCTGGATCTGTGCGTGGCCCACCGCGGATTCACGTGGATCGAGATCACGACGCGCGGGCGTGCCGCCCACGGCAGCCGCTACCGGGAGGGCATCGATGCGAACGTGAGAATGGGACGCGTCCTGCACCGACTCGAGGCGTTCATCGAAGAACTCCAATCCCGGCCGGGGCACCCCCTCCTCGGCCCCCCCTCGATGCACGCGCCGCTGCTCGAGGGCGGAAGCGGGATCAGCACCTACTCTCCGCGCTGCACGCTCCGGGTCGAGCGGCGCACCGTGCCGCCCGAGACGCGAGAGTCCGTGGAAGCCGAGATCGCGGCCATCATCGAGGACCTGCGCGCGGAGGACCCGTCGCTCGAGGTCGCCTGGTCGACCCTTTTCCACCGCGAACCCTTCGAGACGACACCGGAGGCGCCGGTTGCGGCCTGCGTATCGCGCGCCGCCCGCACCGTGCTGG
This sequence comes from Gemmatimonadota bacterium, assembly GCA_022826685.1. GTDB lineage: Bacteria > Gemmatimonadota > Gemmatimonadetes > Palauibacterales > Palauibacteraceae > Palauibacter. The sequence continues at coordinate 97,977 of JAJDUL010000020.1, forward strand.
GCAGCGCGCCGGAGGTCATCGGAGACTCTCCGTGGATGGATTCCGCGCTGACGCAGGCCGCGGGGGTCGACAGCGTCGTGATCGGCCCGCACGGCGAGGGCGCGCACGCCGACGTGGAGTGGGTGGACCTCGAATCGTGCGCGAGGCTGGCCGAGATCCTCGCGGAGGCGGCGGCCGACTACTGCGGCTAAGCTGGCAGCCCCTCGGCCGGGCGCGTCGACTCAGCGTGCAAACAGCTCCTCGACGGCCAGTCCCATCCGCAGCTTCCGTTCTATCGCCCCCTGCCAACCCGCCGGACGAGCATCGAACAGGTTGTCCACGCCGGCCACGAGCTTGAGCCTTCGCCCGAGATCGACGGAGGTCTGCAGGTCGATGGCCACGAACCGCTCCTGCGTCCCGATCCTCGCGTCGCTCCCGTCGGGACCGGTTCCGATGATCGGCGCGGCGCCCGTGAGATGCGCCGTGGCATCCAGCCGCAGCCCGGAGAGCGCCTCGGCGGTCCACGCCGCCCGGGCGCGCGCGGAATGTGCGGCGCGTCGGTCCAGCGGGAGCCCGGAGTCGACCGCATAGGCATCGAGGTACGCGTAGCCCGCGGTGAACTCCGCGCGATCGAGGACGGCGCGGAGGCTGAACTCGAACCCGCGCGTGATCGCGTCCGCAACGTTCCGGGGGGAGAAGATGAGGAGGCCGCTCTCGGCATTACCGACGAACCCGGGCTCGATGAGGTTCCGGATGCGGTTGGAGAAGGCCTCGACTTCCATCCGAAGGGTCGACGCCGGTTGCCATTCCACGCCGCCGGAGAGGTTCCACGAACGCTCCGGGTCCAGATCCGGGAACCCCTGGAGGACATAGCCGCCCCCCACGTTGACGAAGTTCCAGGCCAGCTCCTTGAAGGAGGGCGCCCTGAAGCCGCGGGCCACCGCCGCCCGGAGATGCACGTGCGCTCCGGCGCGACGAGTCACACCCACGGTCGGCGAGAGGTTGGAACCCCAGCGATCGTTCCAGGTGAGGCGGGCGCCCCCGCTCACGACGGTTCCCCCGAGACTCCACGCGTCCTGCGCGAAGAGCGCGAGCTGCCGGTCGGCCGCCCGCTCCTCGATCAACTTGTCGGGCGACCGAATCGCGCGACTCGCGACCTCGAGGCCGACGTCGACGGAGTGTCCGCCCAGGACGGCGGAATAACCCGCCGCACCCTTCGAGAGGCGCTCCCACTGGGTGTCGGCACCCCCATCGGCGATAGGAGCATCTCCACGGGCGCTGCGGAACAGGTGCTCGTATTCCTGAAGGAAGAGACTTCCGCTCCACGCTCCGGGACCCAACGGTCGTCGCGCCTCCACCGACCCCGAGAATCCCGCGTTGTCGTTGAAGCCGGAGAACGCGCCGCCCACCGGCCAGCGCTGCCGCTCGCGGAGGTAGGTCGCGGTGGCGAGGATGTCCCAGGCGTCCGACGCCTCGAACTGAAAGCGGGACCGGAAATCCCAGACGCGCGCGAACGCGCTCGGCCCTCCATCGGCGAGCCCCGGAATCCGGTCTTCCTGGCGCCAGCCACCCGTGATTCGATACCGGAGACGGCCTCCGCCGCTCGCCGTCGCCTCCGCCTCGCGACGTCCGGCGCCGCCCGACAGGGCGCGCGCATCGACCTGGAAGCCCGAGGCGGGCAACTGCGTGATGACGTTCACGACCCCGCCCAAGGCGTCGGAGCCGTACAGGGACGAAAGGGGGCCCTTCACGATCTCGACGCGCTCCACGCCCGCCAGCGACATGCGGCTCAGGTCGCGGTTCTCGAGCAGCGCGCCCGCGCTCGGCTGGCCATCGAGCAGGACGAGGACGCGCGCCCCGCCGATGCCCCGGATCATGAGATTCGAGCCGACCGGAGTGCCGGCCGTCACCTGGACGCCGGGAAGCTCCGCAAGCAGCCCGTCGGCGGAAGCGACGCCGGCCGCGTCGATCTCCTCGGCCTCCACCGTCTCCATCGGCACGGCGATCTGCGAGCGGAGGCGCGGCAGTGAACTCGCCGTCACCACGATCTCGTCGAGGGCGAGCGGGTCGCGTTCGAGCCCGATCCGCCAGCCCGACTCCGTCGCCTCCGTCCAGGCCAGCCTTCGGGAGAGATATCCGAGCGCGGAGACCTCGATGCCTCCGCCGGGCCCCCAGGTGTCGTCGGGTGCAAGGACCCCGACGGCGTTGGTGCGCACCGAAGTCCGGCGTTGTGCCGCAGCCGCCGACCCTGAGGCGCGGGGAGCCGGGAGCCACACCACCTCGGCGTCCGCGATCCCCGCCCCCGACGCCACGTCGTACACCCGACCCTGTGTCTGGTCCTGCGTTTGGGTCTGTGTCCGGGCCTCGGCCGCAGCCGGAAGGAGGATGCCGCCCAGCCCGAGGGTGGCGCAGAGCCCCAGCCGGGCGAGCGCGGCCGTCACCGGAGCCGCTGGAACCTCACCGACGGATGGCCCGAGTCACCGGTCGCATTGTAGTAGTCGAAGAGCTGCACCTTGTAAACCTCCGCGCCCACCCGCACGAGGAAAACGTTGTAGGTCGGCCACATTCGATTGTTCTGCCGGATACTATACCAGAACGCGCCCCGCGCATCTCCCACCGTGGCCGGAAACGCGCCGGCGATCGTCGAGAGGAAGCCGGCATAGTCCGGCGCGTCGTCCGCGCGGGCCAGGGCCGTGAAGTCGTCCATCGCATCGAGCGGGAAGGTTCCCGCGCCGCAGGCCTCGTTCACCTGTATCGTGAATTCCGGCGATGTCGCGACGTCCCAGCCGCAGCCGGCGGGGTCGCGCACGATCCCGTTCGACAGACTCAGGAAGACGGGTCCGCGCGTGAGATCCAGCGCGAGCGTTTCCGGCGCGCCGAGGCTGCCACCCGGGTCGTGACGCCGGAACTGGATCGTCGCGCCGACGGGCCTCTCGCCCTGCATCGCGATCTCCACCATGCGAATCACGCCGTACCCGCGGCCCGAACCCTCGCGCAGCTTCCAGGCCGCGCCGGGGTTCGCCACGATCGTGCCCGCCTGGGGGTCGAAGCGAAACCAAGACGGGCCCGTCTCCGGCGCCAGGGCATCCTCGACGAATCCCGCCGCCGGAATGTCGGCCTCGGTGACCGCCGCGAACGCCGCTTCGCCGTCTTCCGGCGTCAGCGCCGTGACCTGATCCGCCGTCAGGCCCGCGTTGTTCCCCAGACTGACCGCGGAGACACTGCCGGGGCCTGCGACGCCGCCGTTCAGCCGCACGGAAAACCTGCGGAAAGCCATGTCCCACGCTGTGGAACCGCCCGGCTCCGCCGGGCTCCGAAGCGCCCCGCCGCCGGTCAGACTCACATAGGCGAAGGAGACGGGCGAAGTGGCGTCGACCGTGAGCACGCCTTCTTCGAACGTCTCTTCGGGAGGGGCGGCGACTTCCGACTCGCATGCCGCAAGGGCCGCGAGCGCGATTGGAATCGTCAGTGCGCGGAAGGGGATCCGCGCCGCGAAAAGAGTGCTTCCGGTCATGTGATCGGGTCTCCGTGTCGAGAGCTAGTGTGGTGCGAGGGTTCGAGGCTGTCTGCGGGGGCGCGACGGCGCGCGCCCACCCGCGGAGACTGAACAGGGTCCGAGCGGTGAGACGACACCGGTGGCGCAGAAACTCGCCGTCGCCCTCTCCGCGATCCAGTCCGTGATAAGGGGATGGGGAAGGAAGCCTTCGGTGGAGACGTACTCGAGACCTTCAAGCACGTCGGCGTAGGGGCCGAAGCCGGACACGCGGTACGGGACCACGAGGACGTGCCGGTGACGTTCACCCATTCCGGCGACCAGCGCCTTGATCCGCTCCTCGGCCTCCTCCCTTGCGCTGGCCCAGTCTTCCCTGAGCGTGCCGACGTGGACCTCGGCGTAGCCGCCGGTCCGCAGGTCCTGGGCCGCATCCTCCATGGAGCCGAGCACCCGTCGGTCCTCGCCATCATCCCCCATGCCGTGCGCGAGGAGCAGCACGCCGCTCTCGGCGGGGGGTATGCCGGCGGTCGCGGCCCTGTCGACCAGGATGCGAGCCGCCTGGCCGGACCCTCCCAGGCCCTCCCGCACCAGCAGGATCCGGCTGCTGCTCGCGAGCGGATCGAGTTCGGTCCCGCTCACCATACGGTGCCCCACCATCGCGCGCTCCGGGGGGTCGGGTCGTAGGCCGAGCAGGAATTCCGTCGGATGCAGGAACGACGCCCCCGACACGAACAGCCTCACGACGGCCACCGTGTTCACACCCTCTTCCGCGAGAGAGTCCAGGGCGGACTGCATCGCCCCGGGGTCGGCCATCCCCAGCGCGAGCGACACGGGGATCCGGTCGCGCAGCGGCCGCAGGGCGTCCTCGACCCGTCCGTTCCACTCCGCCCCACCCCCATGCGCCATGACGAGGATCCCGGGACGCGGCACCGATTCCGGCGTAACTCCCGGGTGCTCCGGGCGGGAGGTGAGTTCGACGGCGGGCTGCGGTCCCCCTGCGGAGGCACACCCGCTCAACATCCAGAGCAATCCGAAGGCGGCGAACGGCGCGCGCGCCCGTGATCCGTTCAACATCGGCTCAATCCTGTCAATAATGATAATGAGAATCATTCTCAACTAGAACCGTCAGATGATGATGCACGTCGCGAGGGGGGATGGCAAGCTGTAATTCGGCCCGCGGCTAGCGGGGGCCGCCGGCGCCGGAGGGGACGTTGGCGAAGATGCCGTTCGGCGCACCGGAATTCGCGGTGACGATCTCCGGAAAGCCGTCTCCATTCAGGTCGCCGACCGCGATCCCGTAGGTGGCGCAGTCGCTGCACCCGAAGCGGAACTCCTCGAGTTTCCCGCCCCGGTTGAAGTAGACGGCGTTCCGCGCGCCGGCGTTCGCGACGACGACGGCGAGGTCTCCATCGAGGTCCAGATCGGCGAGGCGGATCGCGAAGCTCTGGTCGTCTCCGCGTCCGAAGGGACGCCCCCGGGCGAAGGAGCCGCCCCCTTCCCCGAAGTACACGGCATTCTCCTCGCCGACGTTGGCCGCGACGATGTCGGGCAGGCCATCGCCATTCACGTCGCCCACGGCGACGCCGCGCGTCTCATCGGTGCCCGTGCCGTACAACGTTTGCCGGTCGAACGCGCCCTCATCGTTCCAGTGGATCGCGTTCGCCCCTCCGTCGCGGTTCGCGAGAACGAGATCCAGATCCCCGTCCCCATCGAGGTCCGCCGCGGCGACGTCGATCGTGGAATCGTCCCCTGCCCCGAACGGCGTTCCCTCATCGAAGGCGCCCCGCCCATCTCCCCGGAAGATGAAGTTCCGGCGACCTCGATTGACGACGAGGATGTCCGTGTGCCCGTCCCCGTCCAGGTCGGCCAGCGTGAGGCTGCGCGTCGAACTCGGCGCGCCGAAGGTCGAAGCCGCCTCGAAGCGCCCGGCGCCGTCGTTGAGGAAGATGAGATTCCGGGTGCGGTCGTTCCCCGTGGCGATGTCGAGGTCGCCATCCCCGTCGAAATCCGCGAGGGGTGCCGCGTACGTGCCATCCTCCTCGTCCCCCAATCGCCGGGCCAGCGTGAAGCCGCCACGCCCGTCGTTGAGGAAAACCCGGTTCTGCTCGGGCCAGTGTCGGCCGTTGGCCACCACGACGTCGAGCGCCCCGTCCCCGTCCACATCACCCAGGTGGACGGACGCCGTGAGCCGGCTCGCGGCGCCGAGGGGTCGGAGCGGCCGGAACGTCCGCTCCTGCGCCCCGCTCAACTCGACGGCGGACGCGAGCGTCGACACCAGCAGCGCGGCGGCGACGGCGAATATCGCGGCGAAGCCGTCTCTCCTCCTCCGGGGCCCGATCATCGGGCCGGCAGGGCGAACGCCTGCAGCTTCGAGTCGACCTGTCCGTCGGCGGAGGTCGCGACGACGACGAACTGGCGTCCGGACCGTGTGCGATAGGTCATCGGGTTGCCGCGCCCCAACCCCTCACCCAGGTCCCCTCGCCACAGCGTGGTCCCGTCGCGGACATCCATGGCCTCGATCCACGGAGTTCCGCCCGCGAGGAACACGATCCCGCCCCCCGTCGCCAGCGGCCCCGACGTCGTGCCGTGGCTCTGCGGCGTGCCTCCCATGGGGGGAAGGTCGAGTCCCGCCAGCGCCGGGTGCTCCCGGATCACGGAGTCGTCCCCGAACGGACGCTGCCACAGGTGGTCGCCCGTGTTGAGGTCGATCGCCGTGATCGTGCCGTAGGGCGGCTTGAGGATCGGAAGCCCGCCGGCCACCGAGAGCGTGCTCGCGAAGTTCGGGAGATAGTCCGCGTCCCCGGCCCCCGGCTCCGCTGCGGCGACGCGGGCCAGGAAGGGATCGTCATACGCCTTCACGAACATGTGGCCGCTCTCGGGATCGATCGCCGCGCCGCCCCACCCCGCCCCGCCGATGAGGCCCGGCATCATGATCGTCCCCTCGACGGAAGGCGGCGTGAAGATCGGCCCGGTGCGGTGACGCCGGAACACCTCCAGCGCCTCCGCGCGCAACTCTGGCGTGAAGTCGATGAGGTCGTCTTCCGTGATCCCCTGCCGGGAGAACGGGGCGGGCCGCGTCGGGAACGGCTGGGTCGGCCACGGCACCTCGCCGGGAACCGTGCTCTCCGGCACCGCGCGCTCCTCGACCGGCCACACGGGCTCGCCGGTCACCCGGTCGAGCACGTACGTGAACGCCGTCTTCCCCACCGCCACAACCGCGTCGACCTCGCGCCCGCCGACCTCGATCGTCACGAGCGCGGGGGGCGCGGGCAGGTCGTAGTCCCACAGCCCGTGGTGCACGGTCTGGAAGTGCCACACGCGCTCGCCCGTTCGCGCGTCGAGGCACACGAGCGATTCCGCGAACAGGTTCTGGCCCCGCCGGTGCCCGCCGTAGAAGTCGTTGTTCGGCGTGGAGACGGGCAGGTAGAGGAACCCCCGCTCCGGGTCCAGCGAGAACGGTGCCCACACGTTGGCCGAGCCCGTGTAAGACCAGGACCCATCCTCCCACGTCTCGACCCCGAACTCCCCCTCCTTGGGGATGGTGTGGAAAGTCCAGAGCAGCTCCCCGGTGCGCGCGTCGAACGCCTGCACGTCGCCCGGAGGATTGTTGCGGTAGATCCGGTTGTCCGGGACGCCGCTGCCCACGATCACGATGTCCTCGAACACGACGGCGGGAGAAGTGTTGGAGATGTGAAGCCGGTTCGCGTCCCAGGCGAGACCCTCCGTCAGGTCGACCTCGCCTCCGTCCCCGAAATCGGGGATCGGCTCCCCGGTGGCGGCGTCGAGCGCGATCAGCCGCCAGCGCGAGTTCAGGAAGATCCGCCGCTCCCGCCCGTCGCTCCACTGGGCGATTCCGCGGTGACAGAAGCGGCAGCCGCGGTGGAGGTTACCCCACTCCCACGCCTTGGGATCGTAGCTCCAGAACTCCTCTCCCGACTCGGCGTCCAGGGCGACGACGCGGCTATAGGGGGTGGAGAGCCACATCGTGTCGTTGATGACGATCGGCGTCGCCTCGAACGCCCCCGGCGCCACGCGCTCGCCCTGGATGGGGCTCGCCGCATCGGGAATCGGTTCCTCTCCCGTCTCCCAAACCCAGGCTGCCTCGAGTTCGGCGACGTTCGAGCGGTCGATCTCCGTGAGGGACGAATACTTGAGACCGCCCGGGTCGCCGCCGTAGACGGGCCAGTCGTCACCTGCATAGGCGTCACCCGCGTACGCCGCCGTCGGAGGCAGGCGTTCGTCGGCACCGCTCGCCGCCTCGTCGCCGGCGCACCCCGAGAGCGCCACTCCGAGCGCCAGCCATCCGAGGGCCGGCATGGCCGGGGAAACGCGGGGAGTAACGAACGGTCGTCGGGGCATGCGTCCTCCGGGGTGTCTGCAGCAAGTGAATCACAGGGGCGGGAATCTGGGGGGCGCCAGCGGATGCGGCGAGTCCGGCGCCGCCTTCGGCAGTCGATCAGTCCCTGGCGAGGAGCCCCGGGTTGTGTCGGCAGGCATAGTCCACGCAGGCCTGCCAGTCCGTCTCGTAGAAGGCGCGGGAGCGCGCGAGTTGAGCTTCGGTGAGAAGTGGGTCGGAACTCAGCATCCGCTCCGGCACCACCCGTCCGAGCGCCACGCCCGCGTGCCAGGCGAACCGTCGACCCCGGACCCGAAGCCATCGGAGGACGGCGGGCCCGGGGTCGGCGCTCCGCTTCGCCGGCCAGCGTCGACGCACCTCCCGCAGGAATCTGTACTGTCGGTCTCGATAGGAGCGGTTCGACGGACGGAACGAGATGTCGGTCTCGTCGTACGACGCGCCCACGTAGTCCGCGATCGTTCGGACGAAGGCGCGCCGATCCGCGACGAGCCGGTCGAAGAAAAGGACGAGCGGCGGGTGTTCGAAGTGATCCTCGAGCACCCGGATGCGCTCGCGGAAGAGGGCCGAGGATCGGGGCCGGACGCCTTCGTCCCGCTCGAAGTCGATGAACGCCTCGAACGGGACGTAGCGCAGCTCCTTGATCTCCCGGAGATACACCGACCGGAGCCACTCATCGTGGCGGCGGAGGATCAGGATCGGCCGGGCCGCCGGCGCCACCCCCGCGAACCACTCCACGGAGGGCGTCAACTCGCGGTATCCGAGCTGTCGGGACACGAGGATGGGAAGGTCTCCACCCCGCCGCACCACCTTCGCGCTCTGACGAAACCGGGTGCGCGGGACGTAGCGCACCCCTCGAAAGTGCGGAAACACCCGCTCCTGCAGCCACCGCGAAGCCGCCCGCCCCGCCCCAACATGAAAAAAGACGTCCGGCATCAACCTTCGCGCAGGGCGTCGAGGAAGACTTCGCCGTACTGCTGGAGCTTGGCGGGGCCGATGCCGGGCACGCGCAGCATCTCCTCGGGCGAGCCGGGGCGCAGGTCGATGAGGTCCCATAGCACCTGGTCGCTGAACACGATGTAGGCGGGGACGCCTCGCTCGTCCGCCAGTTGCTTCCGCAGGGTGCGGAGGCGCTGGAAGGTGGGGTCCGACGGCGACCGGTCGGCCTCGACCGCCGCGGTCCGCCTCCGGGAGCCCGCCGCGCGCGCCTTCCGCTTCAGGACGGGGAGCACGTCCACGAGATCCGTCACGCCTATTCCCGTGCACACGTCGCACGACTCGCCGCACCCGTCGAAATCTTCCCCGAAGTACGCGAGCAACCCGCGGTGGCGGCACACGTCGCGGTCCGCGAGGCGGAAGAGGTCGACGGCCGCCCGGCGCTTCGCCTCGCGCACCGTCGGATCGTCGATTTCGGCGAGGAACCGCTCGCGCACCTTCACGTCCGCCCACGAGTAGAAGAGGACGCAGTCGCTGGGGAGCCCGTCGCGCCCCGCGCGGCCGATCTCCTGGTACCACGACTCGATGTCCGACGGCATGTCCCGGTGGATGACGAAGCGGACGTTGGATTTGTCGATCCCCATCCCGAAGGCGATCGTCGCCACGACCACGTCGACCTCGTCGCGGGCGAACGCGTCCTGGTGCTCGGCCCGCGCGTCGTCGTCGAGTCCCGCGTGGTACGGGACCGCGTCGACGCCTTCGCGCCGGAGGAACTCCGCCATCTGTTCCACGGACTTTCTCGACAGACAGTAGACGATCCCGCTCTCACCCCGGTGGCGGCGGATCAATCCCAGGATCTCGGCCCGCGTATTTCCTTCCCCCTTCTTTCGGCAGACGACGCGCAGGTTCGAGCGAAAGAAGGAACCCTTGTATCCCTCGGGCTTCCTCATCCCCAACTGCCGAACGATGTCGGCGGCGACTCTGCGCGTGGCGGTCGCGGTGAGCGCGAGGACGGGCAGTCCGTTCCCGCCCGCGCGTTGATCGCGAATCTCGTCCCGCAGTCCCTGAAGCGCCCGGTAGGAAGGGCGGAAGTCGTGTCCCCATTGCGAGATGCAGTGCGCCTCATCGACGACGATCAGGGAGAGCGGCGCGTAGCGCAGGCGTTCCCGCATGTGCGGACCCAGCGCTTCCGGCGCGAGATAGACGAGTTCATAGTCCCCACGCTCGAATCCCCGCAATCGGCGCCGGCGCTCGTCCGCCGCGAGAGACGAGTTGATCGCCGTGGCGCGGAACCCGACGTCGCGGAGCGCGTCGACCTGGTCCTTCATCAGGCTGATGAGCGGGGAGAGGACGAGCACGGTCCCGGGCATGATGCGGGCCGGGATCTGGAAGGTGAGCGACTTTCCCGCCCCGGTGGGCATAACGCCTATGCAGTCCCGCCCCGCCAGGACCGAGTCGATGATGTGCGCCTGTCCCGGCCGGAACTCGTCGTAACCGAAGACGTCGCGCAGGACGGATTCCGGGTCGTGGGGTCGGGGGTCGCTCATCTCGGTGAACATACGACGGATATCCGCCGGGGGCTCAACGTGACCTCAACCGCGTGACGCCCGTCTCCTTCGCGAGGCCGTGCGTCGACGCTGCCGTGCGCGCGGGCGCGCGCGAACCCTTTCACTCGTCTCGGTGTCGATAGAGTTTGAGGGGTCTGGCCACGTCAGCTCTGGCCACGTCAGACCCAGGACGTCCCTGCCCCGGAGGTGTGCCGATGTCGACGCGTTCCCGTCTTTCCGGCCCGAAGGTCGGACTCTTGCTTCCGCTGGTTGTGTTCGCGGGCGCGATGCTTGGAGCGTGCGGGGACGGTGCCGCTCCGCCCGACCATACCGCCGAGGAACTCGAGGCGGCGAAGGCCGAACTCCGGGACCACGCGCGGCTGCGCACCTTCGAGGCCGGCAAGCTGTTCGGCGAGGAGTGGGTCGCCCGCGCTCCGGACGACGCGGAACTCCGTGGGCTCTACGCCTACCAGCTCGTGGGCTGGCGGCTGGCGAAGGAGGTCCACGAGCAGGCTGATGCGATCCTCGCGGACGACCCCGGGAATCCATGGGGCCTCTACGCGAAGGGCTACGCGCACTACGTCGACAACGAAGTGACACCCGCCATCGAGTTGGTCCGCGAGGCGTGGGAGGCAGCTCCCCAACCCGAGTTCGCCTCCCTCTACCTCCGGGTGTTGAGCCGGGACGACTTCGAGGCGGCGTGGGAGTTCCTCGAAGGGCTCGACGAAGAAGCCCGCGGGTGGCCGGAGGTCCTCCGGATGCAGGCCGAGTTGGAGTCCCAGGCCCGCTACCGGCGCCAGGATCCGACATGGGCGGATTCCAGCCGCGCGACGTGGGCCGAGTTCAAGGAACGGTTCCCGGACCACGTGCTGGGCTACACCAGGTTGGCCAACGAGGCGTATCAAGCGCGGCGCATGGATGAGTGGACGCCGCTCATGGAGGCGGCCCTCGAGTTGGCGCCGGGCTCATCGGAAGTGCGGGGCCAGCACTGGCGGGGTCTGTGGATGTCGGAACTGCTTCCGAGAGAGGAACGTCGACCGGCCGTTGAAGCGAGCATGGCGGCGTTCCGCGAGGCGAGCCCCGAGACACCGCCCGGCCTGTACGCGATGGCTTCGATGTACCGGAACATGGAAGACGAAGAGCGGGCGGCCGAACTCGAAGCGCGCATCGTCGAGAGCGACCCGGGGAGTTATTACGCTTCGATGGTCTACCTCGCCGAGCTGCAGGGGGCCAACGACAAGCTCTCTGAACTCCGGGAAGAGCACGACTCGGACTCGCCCGAGGTGCGGGCCCAACTCGAAGTCGTGCGAGAGGCCGTGTACGAGTACCTGGAGCGGCCGCTGTACAGCGACACCTACAAGGGCACCGCCTACATCACGCTCTATTTCGCCCTCAATGCGATGGATCCGATTCCGGTGGAGGACTTCGCCGACGCCGTGCGGGGACTCGCGGCGCACGAGACTCTCAACCCGCACATCACCTTCGGGACGGCCCCGCTGGCCATGATCGACAACACGCCGTATGCCCTGGAGGCCGCCGACATCGTGCGCGAGGGCGTGCCGGTGATGCTGGAGCGCGTCATGGATTCGCGCGACTTCTTCGATACCGAAGGCGAGTTCGATCAGGCGCTCCGGTCGTCGTTGAGCCAGATCTACGACGTGATCGGCTGGGCCCACGTGCAGGCCGGCCGTGCGGAGGACGGACGTCACACCCTCGAACGCGCGCTGGCGATCTCCGAGAACAGCCGTGACGTCCGCTACCACTTGGGACAGGTATACGAGCAACTGGCCGCCGAGGCCGAGGAACAGGGCAACGCCGAGGCCGCGACGGAGTGGCTCGACCAGGCAGAAGACTCCTATATCGCCGGATTCGGTGCCAGCCGGGGCACGAACCCCAACGAGGCGGCGCTCGAAGCGCTCTATGAGAGCCGCAACGGGAGCCGCGAGGGGATCGAGGAGTACCTCGCGACGCTCGACGAACGCGACCGGATCCGGCGCCGCGACCGCATCCTCGAGTCACGGGTCGAAGCGGCGGGGACCTACGAACCGTTCCAGCTCGCCCGGCTGGACGGCGAGATGGTCGACTCCGCCGACCTCGAGGGGAAGATCGCCGTGCTCCACTTCTGGGGGACGTGGTGCGGACCGTGCATCGTCGAGATGCCCGAGTATCAGAAGTTCGACGAACGCTACCGGGAAGACGCGGAAGTGGCGGTGATCTCGATCAGCAACGACCGCACGAACGACGTGATCGAGGACTACCTGGCGAAGAACGGCTTCGACTTCACCGTGCTCGTCGACGACGACTACGTGACGCGCGCGGGCGTGAGCGCCTGGCCGACGACCTGGTTCGTCGACCGGGAGGGCTACGTACAGTTCGTCAAGATCGGCACCGCCCTGAAGCTCGACGAGGAGTTCTCCTGGCGCGTGGAGGCTCTCCGAGAGGAGGCGACGAGCAGTCCGTGACCGGGACGCACCGGACGACGAGAACGCACGCCGCCGGGAGGTACACCATGCCGTCTCGCTCCACTCCTCCCGTCCTCCGAGTCGGACTCCTCCTCGCGTGCGCTGCCCTCGCAAGCTGCGGCACGCCGCCCGACTACACGCCCGAAGAACTTGAGGCGGCGAAGGCCGAACTTCGGGACCACGTGCGCCTCCGCACTTTCGAGGCCGGCTTGATGTTCGGCGAGGAATGGGTCACACGTGCGCCGGACGACGCCGAACTCCGGGCCCTCTACGCGGAACAACTCGCGGCCTGGTGGTTGTTCAAGGAAACCCGCGAGCAGGCGGACGCCATCCTTGCCGGTGACCCGGACAACCCCTGGGGACACTACGCGCAGGCGCTTTCGTACTTCGCGGAGAACGAATGGGACCTCGCGCGCGAGCCCAGTCTGAGAGCGTGGGAGACGTCGCCCCGTCCCGAGTTCGCGGCAGCCCATCTCCAATCGCTCCGCCTCGACGGCGTCGAGGGGGCCCGCGCCTTCCTTGCTGCGCTGGATTCGGCTACCCGGGCGACGCCGGAACTCCTCATTGCGCGCGCCCAACTGGAATCTCAGGCGCAGTACGAGCTGAGCGATCCGGCATGGGCCGACTCGAGCCTCGCCACATACGCGGAGCTGCGGGAGCAGTTCCCGGATCACGTTATTGGACACCTCCGGGCGGCCGAAAACCTCTTCCGCGCCAACCGGCCGGAAGAGGCGTTGCCGCTGATCGAGCGGGCCGTGGCGCTCGCGCCCGGATCGGTCGACGTCCGGCAGTGGCACTGGTGGATCCTGTTCGAATCGGACGTTCTCCCCGCCGATGAGCGGCGTCCGGCCGTCGAGGCCAGCATCACCGAGTTCACGGAGGCGGGGCCCGAGTCCATCCGCGGATTCTCTGCCGTGGCAAGCATGTACAGGGATATGGGGGACACGGATCGGGCCGAGGAACTCGAGGCTCTGGTCGTCGAGCGCGCTCCCCTCAGTCGCCACGCATCGCTGATTTACGCACGGGAATACAATGCGGAGAGCAGCGAACTCAACCGTCTCTACCAGACGAAAGGCCGCGACTCACCCGAGTACCGGGCGCAACTCGAGGTCGTGCGCGACGCCGTGAACCGCTTCCTTGAACGCCCGCGGTACTCGGATCGACAGTTGGCTGGCGCGTACCTGCGCCTCTACTTCGCACTCAGTCAAATGGATCCGCCGCCCGCCGAGGAATTGGCGGCGGCCGTTCGTGGACTTGTCCGGTACGACGAGCTGAACCCCCACATCACGTACGGAGACGCGCTGGTTGCCATGGCCGAGTCCACTCCGTATGCCGCCGAGGCGGCCGAGTTCGCGAGGGACCGAGGTCTCGAGGCGGCCATCGACCGAGTCCAGAACTTCGGGACCGTCTTCAGGACCGAAGGGGAGCGCGAGCAGAGCCTGCGCTACTACCTGAGCATCGTCTACGACGCCATGGGGTGGGGCTACTTCAAGGCGGGCCGGGTCGAGGACGGGCGTCACGCGCTCGAACGCGCGCTGGCGCTCACGGAGGCCAATCGAGAAGCCCGATACCACCTCGGGCAGGTCTACGAACGCTTCGCAGACGAGGCGGAGGCCGACGGAGATGAGGTCCGTGCGGTCGAGTGGCTGGACCGTGCGGAGGACTCGTACATCGCTGGCCTCGGGAGTACGCAGGTGGGTGAGAACCCCAGTCAGGCCGCAATCGAAGCGCTCTATGAGCGCCGCTACGGTAGTCGCGAAGGGATGGGGGAATACCTCGACACGCTGGACGAGCGCGATCAGATCCGCCGGCGCGAGCGGATCCTGGAGTCACGCGTCGAGGCTGCGGGGACGTACGAACCGTTCCGGTTGGCGCGGATCGATGGGTCGCTGGTCGACTCGGCGGACCTCGACGGCAAGATCGCGGTGGTGCACTTCTGGGGCACCTGGTGCGGTCCCTGCATCGTCGAGATGCCCGAATACCAGAAGTTCGACCTCCGCTACCGGGACGACCCCGAAGTGCGCGTGGTGTCGATCAGCAACGACAACTCGCGCCAGATCGTCGACGAATACCTTGCCCGCAACGACTTCGACTTCGAGGTACTCATGGACGATGGCTACGTGCAGCGGGCTGGTATATCGGGCTGGCCGACAACGTGGTTCGTGGACCGCGACGGTTACATCCAGTTCGTCAAGCGCGGCAACACCTCGAAGCTCGACGAGGAGTTTTCCTGGCGCGTGGAGGCACTCCGCGAGGAGACGACGAACAGCCCCTGACCGCGCTGCCGCGCCGGCCCTCTACCAGCGGAAGGCGGTGCGGGCGGCTTCGGCGGCGAGGTGCGTCCTCAGTTCCCGGGCCGTGTCCAGGGGCAGGTAGGGGATGTCGACCTTGTGGGCGGCGGCCCCCGCGCCCGCCGTGTCCACCAGAAGCCGGGCCATGCCGCGCCAGCGGTCGATCGGCGTCGTCCGGAGCGCCACGACCTGGATGCGGGTGTAGCGGGCGATCGTCGTGCGGCGCCACAGCCAGCCGCTCCGGAACCAGACCATCTCGTCCTTCAGCGCCCAACCGAGGCACTCGACGTAACGCCGCGCGTAGAACACGGCCCAGGCGAGAAAGGCGGCGTGGAAGGCCACGCCCCAGGCGCCGAGGGTGAAGTAGAGCGGAACCGACGCGAGCGTGGCAAGGAAGCAGGTTCCCCTCACGACGCGCCGGAACGCGAGCGGAGACACGGGCTCCCAGCCGACCTCGGGGACATCCAGTTCGGGGATCACCTCCCTGAGGAACTCGCGCAGACGGTCCCGCCGCAGGATCGGCGCGAGTCGGTGCCGGTGGGGATCCGCGTTCCCCGACTGCCCGGCCTGGCTTCCTCCGGCGGTCTGGACGCCGACGGCGACCCGGCCCGCCCAGCGCTGGAGCGGTCCCTCGTGGATCGTCACCGTCTGAACGCGCCGCAGCGGGATGGTGGCGGCGACCTGCGTCAGCATGCCGAATGTCGCACGCAGCCCCTCCTCGGACCGCACGACGCGGTAGTCGTGGAGGCGGACGAGCGTCCAGGCGACAGAGAGCATCCGCGCGAAGATCACGAAGGCGACGACCAGCGCCGTGATGGCGACCACGGTCACCAGGATCCCGGCCGCCACCACGTCCGAAGCCGCGCCCTCGACCGCGGGCCCGATCCACGACTGCTCCCCGGCGATCCAGTCGGATGCCCGCTCGAAGAGCCCCAGCTCCCACGCAAGGCCGAAGGCGGCCGCGATCAGCACCATGCCGCGGTTCTGGAGCAGCCCGTGGAGCAGGAGTTCGCGCGCGGGAAGGTGCAGCAGCGTGCGACCCTCCGCCGTACCGGCCAGGGTGGGGTCCACCGGCGGCTCGGCGGGCATGGCGGTTGGCGACTCGGCGCGTATGGCGGTCGCCGCCTCCTCCGCGGCCGTCCCGTCCTCGGCGATCCCCTCCTTGACCGCCTCCCGCTTTCCCTCGCGGACGCGCTGTCGCAACGCCTCCAGGGCCGGCAGCGGGAGGACGGTCAGCGTCGCCTCGGGTTCCTGTCCCCCGCCTGTCTGGAGCTTGACCTCCACGACGCCGAGCATGCGATGGAAGACGCCCTGTACCGCGTCGAGATTCTGGATCCGGGCGTAGGGGACGTGCCGCTCGCGCCGGAACAGGAGTCCGCTCCGGATCACGAGTTCCGCCTCCTCGTACCGGTACCGGAACGTCAGGTAGCGAACGACGGACCCGACGACGAACGGGATGAGTCCGATGAGGAGGACGGAACGCATCTCCACGACGCCGAGAAAGTTGGCCGACGCACCCCCGACGATCAGGGGGAAGATCGCCCGCCGGAGCTGGCTTCCGAGGGAGAAGCCGATGGAGAGCGGATGGAGCCGGTGCTCGATCACCCGCGAGGGCGTCGCCGGCTCAGACGGCATCGGCACCCGCGGGCGGCAGGAGGTGATCGCGGATGCGGAGCGCCGTTTCGTGCTCGAGTCCGTCGAGGGAGACCTTCGCGTAGTCGGTTCCGGCGGTGTAGACGCCCAGCGTGCCGAGGCCGTAGCGACGCTCGAGCGGCCCCTGCGACACATCCGTGTGCTGGACGCGGGAGCGCGGGACGCAGATCGCCTTCCGCCACACGACGCCGCTCCGGATCTCGATGTCCTCCGCGTTGACCGTGTACGAGGCGTAGCGGTGATGGAGGGCCGCCCAGCGGTGCAGCCACCAGCCGAGCACGCCCGTGATGACGGACCACCCGCTCACGATCGCCGCGACGACGCCCGGCGGCGGCACGGCCGCGGCCCACACCACCGCCACGCCCACCGCCAGCGGGAGGGAGACGCACGCCGTGACGATGCGGCCGACCACCCGCTGCAGCGGGATCGACCGCGGGTCCAGGCCGTGACGGACGCCGTCGGCGATGGCGTCGGCCGCCGTGTCCCCGGAGGCCGTCGGGTCGCCGGGGTCCGCCGTCTCGAGGTTGTGCGTCGACTCGTTCATGTGGACAAGTTACGCTGATCGAACGGTTTTCGTGTCGGCGCTCCGGACCGGCGGGAACCGGCCGGCGATCCGAGGGAGGCAGCCGTGAGTGGCGCGGAGTCACGCAGCGACGAAGAACTGCTCGCCGAGTGCACCATCGAGACGTTCCGGGCCGGCGGTCCGGGCGGCCAGCACCAGAACAAGACGGAGTCGGCCGTGCGGCTCACGCACCGTCCCACCGGCATCGTCGTGACCGCGCGCGAGTCCCGCAGCCAGCACCGCAACCGCGCCCGCGCCCTGGACCGGCTCCGGACCGCCCTCAGGGAGCGGGAGCACAAGCCGCGACCCCGCCGCCCGACGAAACCCACCCGGGCCTCCCGGGAAGCGCGGCTCGAAGAGAAACGGCGCCGCTCCCTCACGAAGAGGCAGCGGCGCCGTCCCGAGTCCGACGACTAGCCGCCGCGGGTCGAAAAGCCCGCGGTCCGGCACCGACGTCAGGTCGTCGTCGTCGTCACCCGCCGCGCGGGGCGATTGTTGTACTTCTCCCACAGGCTGCGGTGCTTGTTGTCCAGGTCGGACGGCACGCCCTTGATGAACACCCACTCGATCTGGGTCGTGATCTCGAGCGGATCCCCGTCGGTCACGATCAGGTTCCCCACCTTCCCGACCTCCAGCGACCCGAGCCGGTCGTCCACGCCGAGCACGCGCGCCGGGGCCAGCGTCACCGCCTCCAGCGCCGCCTCCTTCGTGAGCCCCCACGACACGGAGTTCGCGGCTTCGTAGGGGAGCGTCCGCGAATCGGACGAGTTGAAGGTCGCGAACGCGATCTCGACCCCCGCGTCGTGCAGCACGCCGGGCAGCGTGTTCGGATCGTCGTACGCGGTGTCCTCGCCCTGGGGCACCCGCTGCACCGGTCCCAGGATCACGGGGATGTTCTTCTCGGCCAGCGTCTCCGCGATCTCGCGCGCGCCGTTTCCGCCCGCGATGACGAGGTCCAGGTTCCACTTCTCGGCGAACTCGATCGCCGACTCGATCTCGCGCCAGCCGTTCGCCCGCACGATGACCTTCATCCCCCGGTCGAGGACGCGCGACAGGTGCTCGAGCTGGATGTTGCGCGGCACGCGGTCCGAGCCGGACGCCACCGCCTGCCTGTAATGCTGCGCGGCGACGAACCATTCGTCGATCTCCGCCACCTGCTCGTCAAAGCGCTCCTGCGCCTGGCGGAAGGAACGGCCGCCGGACGGACGGCCAAAGCCGGCGAAGGCGCGGAAACTCGTCGAGAGCGTGGGCCAGCCGAGGACCATCGCCGCCGTCTTCTCGATCTCCATCTCCTCCACCGTCCAGCCATCGAGATGGATGAGCGTGGCCTGGCCCTGGATGCCGGAGCCGCCGCCGCCGAAGCCGCGCCCGCCACCGCCGGGCGCCACCATCGAGTGCGTGATCCCGTTCGCGCGCGCGACCGGGATGTGCTCGCTGGCGGGGTGGATCGCCGTATGCGCGTTGAGATGCGGGTTCCAGCGCCCCAGCTCGCTCGCGTCGTTCGTCACCGCCACGGCCCCGATCTCCGTGAGCCCGAGCGAGCTGAAAGAGTCGATCATGCCGGGAAAGACGTGCTTCCCTTCCCCGTCGATGATCTCGGCGTCGGCCGGGATATCCACATCGCTTCCGACCGCGATGATGCGGCCGTCCCTGATGACGATCGTCCCGCCCTCGATGACGCCGTCGGACACGGTGTGGATCGTGGATCCCTGCACGGCGAACGTCCCGCCGTCCTGTGCGGCGGCCTGAGCGGGCAGGGCAAATCCGACGGTCCCGAGGAGGGCCGCCGTCGCGACTATCGACTTCAGCATGTTGCCGATCCTGTCGTTCATGGTGTTCCCGAAGCTGTTACCGGGTCCGCGCGTCATCGTACACCTCCCGGCCGCCGGCCCGGATCCCGCTCGTCATCGGGGTCCTCCTCTTCGTCCGCCTCGCCGAGCATCTCCCTCAATTCCGCCTTCTGAGCCTCGATCTCGGCCCGCATCGCCATATCCGCGTCGACATCGAACATCACCTCGCCTTCGATGTACGTCGTCCGGACCTTGGCGTAGGAGGAGAGGGGATAGTTCTCCCACAGGACGATGTCCGCGTCCTTTCCCGCCTCCAGCGAGCCCACGCGGTCGTCGATCAAGAGCTGGATCGCCGGGTTGATCGTGACGGTGGCGAGCGCCTCCGCCTCGCTGAGTCCGCCCCACTTCATCGTCTTGGCGGCTTCCTGCGTGAGGTGTCGTCCCTCTTCTCCGCTGTCGGAGTTGATGGAGACGTTGACGCCGCGCTGCGTCATGATCGCGGCGTTGTACGGGATCGCCTCGTAGGCCTCCATCTTGTAGGCCCACCAGTCGGAGAAGGTGGAGGCGTGGGCGCCGTGCTCCGCCATCTCGTCGGCGACGCGGTAGCCTTCGAGCACGTGCTGGAAGGTGTGGATGCGGAAGCCGAACTCCTCGGCCACCCTCATGAGCTGCAGGATCTCGTCCGCGCGGTAGCTGTGCGCGTGCACGTAGCGCGTGCCTTCGAGGACCTCGACCAGCGGATCCATCGTCAGGTTGCGGCGCGGCGGGATCGCATCGCGGTCGCCGTCGGCCGCCCGGGCGCGGTAGGCGTCCCACTCGGCCTTGTACTCGGCGGCCTCGATGAAGGCCTGCCGGATCACGTCCATCACCCCCATGCGGGAGGCCGGATAGCGCGCCTCCTGTCCGGGAAGCGTGGGGCTCCCGGCCCGCTTCGGGTTCTCGCCGAGCGCGAACTTGATCGTGGGCGGGGCGCCCTGGAAGAGGAGCCCCTGCGCGTCCTCGCCCCAGCGGTGCTTGATGACGGCGTTGTTCCCGCCGATCGGGTTCGCGCTCCCGTGCATGATGTGCGACGTCGTCGTGCCGCCCGCGACCTCGCGGTAGATCGCGATATCCGTCGGGTCGATCACGTCGTGGATCGAGACCATGGAGGAGACGGAAACCGCCCCCTCGTTGATCGCGTCGGCCGCGATGTGGGAGTGGGCGTCGATGACCCCGGGCGTGATGTACTTGCCCGTCCCGTCGATGACCATCGCGTCGGCGGGCGCCTCCACCTCGGAGGCCGGACCGACGGCGACGATGCGCCCGTTCTGGAACAGGATGGCGCCGTCCTCGATCCTCCCGGCTTCCGCGGCGGTGAGAATCGTCGCGCCCGTGATCAGGATCGGCTGCTCCTGCGCGGTGACACCGCCCGCAATGCCGAACGCTAGACCGAGCGCCAGGCACCCGGCTCCGGCCCTGCCGATCTTGAGTTTCGTCGGATGTCTCATCGGACACCTCCTCCGGGCCTCGTGCCCGTGAAGTCCATGTTGCGCATGCCGCCGAAGGAGGCGTTCCCCTCGATCGAATCGCCCTCGACCGTCCCGGTATAGACGATCTCGACTTCCATGCCGGGTCCCATCGTGGCCGAGGCGGTGATGCTGAACTCGTTGCCGCTCACCCAGCCGTCCGTGATCTGCTGCTCGCCGCGCTCGCCCTGGATCACGCCGGAGATCGTGCCGTCTTCCGAAACCTCGAGTTCGGCCGTCGCCTCCTGCGAGTCGTTGTTCAGGGAAAGAACCCACACGCCGTTCATGTCGACCGCCGGGGGCTCCGTCGGCCGCGGCTCGGGCGCTTCCTCCTCGAACTTGTGGCCGTCGACGAACACCATCCGGACATCGGTGTCCTCATCGAACAGCGGGCCGTCCGTGACGACGAGGTTCGCGATCTTCCCCACCTCGACGGAGCCGAGGAGCGCGTCCACGCCGTAGATGCGGGCGGGCGCGGCAGTGAGCGCCTCCAGCGCCGCCTCCTCCGAGAGCCCGTTCTCGATCGCCGTCCGCACCTTGTCCATCATGGCGCGGGGGCTGTTCGCCGAGCCGCTGTAGAAGGCCCACTCGGCCCCGGCTTCCTCGAGCCGGGCCGGGGTCGTCGGCGCGTAGGCGCGGCGCTTCAGAGACGAAAGCGACTCCTCGGCCTCCGGATCCGCGTCCCGGTTCCCCTCGGGCCAGTCCACGTTGACGAGCACCGGGACGCCTGCGGCCGCGATCTCGTCGGCCAGCTCGTACGCGTCGTGCGCACCCTGGAGGACCGGCCGCGCGCCGGTGTCCTGCCCGAGCTTGATCGCCCGCCGGATCTGCCGCACCTCGTTCGCCGGCATCACCGTGGGCCAGCCGCCGGCGATCGCATCCTGAACCGGGCCGAGCGCGCGGTCGTACGTCGGACGCGGCTGACCGCTCGGGTTCGCCGTGTAGCGCGCCTCGTACTGCCCGGCGTGGTCCGCGTCGAGATAGAGCTGCCGGATGTACGCGATCACGCCCATCAGCGAGCCGGGGAAGCTTCTGAATCCGCCGGCGCCGCTCATCGTCACGCGGAGCGCGGCAGGCGACTTCACGACCATCTCCTGCTCGTCGCCCGCGAGGTTCACCACGACGCCCTGCCCCGTCACGATCCCGTCGTCGGGCGCCACGAGCGCGTTCGTGAACCCGCCGCTTCGCCACGCCTCGATCGCATCGGCGTCGGAGTCCAGCATGTCCGCGGCGTTGAACCAGGAGTTCGTCGCGGGACGGTCCTCCGGCCCCACGGTGCGCGGCTGGTTCGCCTGCTGCGCGAAGGCGAGGAAGGGGTTGTCGCCGCCGGCGGCGGGTCCGTCCCCTCCCGGTGTCCCCAGTGCGACCTGCGAAAGGCCGTCGAAGAGGCCGGGATAGACGGTGAGGCCGCTGGCGTCGATCAGCCAGGCCTCGCCGGGGATGTCGACGTCGGCCCCGACGGCTTCGATGAGGCCGTTGGCGATGACGACGGTGCCGTCCTCGATGACGGCGCCCGTGCCGGTCACGATGCGCGCGTTCTGGAGCGCGAAGAACGGGGGAGGCACCGGGCTCTGGCTCGGCATGTACTGCGCGGCGGCGGACGCCGGAGAGGCGAGGCCGGACAGTGATGCGAGGAGGAGGCCCGGGACCACTCCGCCCGCCAGCCGGCGCGCGAGTGCGGTTCGGTTCATGAGAAGTACATCCTTCCGAGTGGGTCCATCACGGCGAAACACATCCCGCCCGTCCTTCACAACGTTCATAACACGCTGATTTCAATGTCCGTTCAGTCCCGAGCGGGGTCAACGGCGCGGATTCCCGTGAAACGCGCCGGAGCCGCGGTGTCCGGGGCCGTCCCCTGTTTTGGGGATGGTGCGACCGATTGGCGGATGGAAGCTTTCGAAACACCCGCAGGCTCAAGGAGGTTTCGATGGTCCGTCTCGTGGCGCGTCCGCTGCTGTTGCTCCTCGTCGGGTTGTCCCTGAACGGCTGCTCCCTGGCGTTGCTGAAGAAGCCCCGGCTCGCCGACGGACCCGCAGCCGGAGACTGCACCACCTCACCCGTCGCCCCGATACTCGATGCGGCCGGCGCGGGACTCATGGTTGCCGGCATCGTTCGCGTACTGACCTACCAATCCGACGATCCTCTCGTCCCCGACGTTATCTCCGACGGGGCGCTGACAGCCATTCTCGCACCGCCGGGCCTGCTGTGGGGGTATTCGGCGGCGAGGGGCTTCGGGTGGACCTCCGAATGTCGCGGTCGCCAGTCCCTGAGCGAGGAAGCGATCGCCGGCTACCTCCGCACGCTGAGCAGGACTCCATGAAAGGAGCTTCACCCATGCGCAGAATCATCGTGTCACTCCTGCCGCTGCTCGTCGCGGCCCCGCTGGCGGCGCAGACGATGGTGGGGATCCGGGCCGGGATGAACCGGTCCACGGTCTCCGCGGAGGACGCTCCGACCCAGGATGCTCGCATGGGCATGGTCGTCGGAGTCGACGCCGCCTTCCCCCTCGCCAACTCGGTCGAGCTTCGTGTCGGCGGGGCATACGCGCAGAAGGGTGCCGGCGCATCGGAGGCCGGCTTTGGGTCGATCAGTTTCGAGATGGACTACCTCCAGCTGTCGGCCCTCGCGAGGATGGGAACACCGCGAGACGGCCGTGGACCGTCCTTCGGCGTCCTGTTCGGCCCCTGGGCGGCTTTCAACCTCTCGTGCAGCGCGAGCGCAAATCTCGATTTCGGGGAATTCGGCTCGGTGAATGAATCGGCATCGTGCGAGGACCCCGACCCGACGGCCATGGACTTCGGGGTCGCGGTCGGTGCCGGTGTGGAACTGCCGGTCTCCGAAAGCCTGCGGCTGGGACTCGACCTCGTGTATTCGATGGGACTCGCGAATATCGCTCAGGATGAACCGGACAGCGGCAAGCATCGAACCCTGACGATTCAGGCCGGCGTCGTGATTCCGCTCGGAGGCTGACGAGCCGTAGCCCAGGCCGCATCGAACTGACGACGCCGATCGCATGAAGTCGCGGGGACTGTGGGTGCGGCGAAGGGCCTCGTGGGGCGCCGGCGCGCTCCTCGTGGTCTGGGTCGTCGCGTGCGGCGAGGGAGGCGGCGGGCCCCTCACGCCGGGGCAGCCGCCTCCGGCTCCACCCCCGCCACCGCCGACCACCCCCAACCGCGCGCCGGAGCCGGCGGGCTCGATCCCGGCGCGGGAACTCACGGCCGGAGAGACCGCTTCGTTCGAGGTTTCCTCCTACTTCCGGGATCCGGACGGCGACGCGCTGACCTACGCGGCGGGCAGCTCCGACGGTTCGGTGGCGACGGCGTCCGCCTCCGGCGCGACCGTGACGATTACCGCCGTGGCGGCCGGGACGGCGACGGTCACGGTGACGGCCCGCGACCCGCGCGGGCTGACGGCCACGCAGAACGCCGCCGTGACCGTGCAGCCGGCGAACCGGGCACCGGAAACGGTGGACTCGATCCCGGCCCGGACGCTGGCGCCGGGACAGGGCGATGCGTTCGACGTGTCGTCCTACTTCAGCGACCCCGATGGCGACGCGCTGACGTACGCAGCAGCGAGTTCGGACGCCGCAGTGGTGACCGCCGCAGCTTCCGGCGCGACGGTGACGATGACGGGCGTGGCGCCGGGCACGGCGACCGTCACCGTCACGGCCCGCGACCCGGCGGGACTCGCCGCGGAGCAGGAGATCGGTGTCACGGTCACCAGCGGGTCGAACCGCGCGCCGGAAGGCGTGCGCCAGATCGCCGACCTGACGCTCACCGAAGGTCTCACCTCGACCTTCAACGTGCTGTCGTACTTCACGGACCCGGACGGGGACCGGCTCTCGCTGTCGGGCCGTGCGTCGAACCCGGATATCGTCGGCGTCACGTTGTCGGGGGGCGCCCTGTCGATCACTGGCGTTTCCGCCGGGCAGACGACCGTGGAACTGTCCGCGCGAGACCCCGGCAACCTCACCGCCACCATGTCCTTCGGGGTCGCGGTGACGAAGGGGCCGCCGATGGCCGTCGGCGAGATCCCGCGCGACACGCTCAACGTCGGCGAGACGGTCACGCTGGATCTGTCGGAGTACTTCCGGGATCCGGACGGGGACCCCCTCACATACGGCGCCACCGCGTTCTTCTCGCGGATCGCGACGATCTCCGTATCGGGCAGCGTCATGACGATCGAAGGGGCCGCCGAGGGGAGCACGTCCATCACGGCGACGGCGAGCGACCCGGACGGCAACGAGGCGACCCAGCGCACCCGCATCACGGTTCGACAGCCCAATCAGCCGCCCGTGACGCGAGGAGAGATTCGGGACCGGACGGTCGCCCCCGGGGAAACGACGAGCATTTACCTCGGGTCCTACTTCGACGACCGGGATGCCCTGACCTACGCGGCGGCATCCTCGAACGAGGCTGTGGCGACGGTCGCGGTGGAGGATAACCGCGCCACAGTGACGGGCGTCGCGCGCGGCACGGCCGAGATCGCCGTGACCGCGCGCGATCCGGCCGGGCTCGAGGCCGGGCAGAGCTTCGCGGTGACGGTGCCCAACGGCGCTCCCCAAGGACAGGGGACCCTCCCCGGCGACACGCTGAACGTCGGCGATGCCGTCATGGTGGACCTTTCCTCGTACTTCACCGACCCGGACGGAGACCCGCTGACCTACACGGCCGAGCCCTTCTTCGAACGCGTGGCCACGGCCACCGTTTCCGGAAGCGTCATGACGATCACGGGCAGGAGCGACGGCAGCACTTCGCTGAGAGTCACGGCGCGCGACCCCGAGGGTCTCGAGGCGACGCAACGGACCCGAATCAGAGTCCGGCAGCCCAACCGCCCGCCCGCCGTGAAGGACGCGATTCCGGACCAGACGGTCGCCGCCGGGCGCTCGGCGCGCATCGCGATGTTCTTCCACTTCGAGGATCCGGACCGCGACCGCCTGACCTACACCGCCGTGACGTCGGATGCCGCCGTCGCCACGGCGACCGCGTCGAGCAGCACCGTAAGAGTCGAAGGCGTGGCGCGGGGAACCGCGGACGTGACGGTGACGGCCCGCGACCCGGGAGGCCTCGAAGCCACGCAGTCGTTCCGCGTGACGGTGCCCAACAGCGCCCCCGAGGCGACGGGCTCGATCCCCCGGGATTCCCTGGACGTGGGCGAGACGGTCTCGGTGGATCTCGCACCGTACTTCGAGGACCGCGACGGAGACCCGCTTTCCTACTCGGCGGAGTCCCTCCTGGAATTCCGGGCGCGGGCGACCGTGTCGGGCAGCGTGATGACCATCGAGGGAGTGGGGGGCGGGCGAACGTCCGTCACCGTCACGGCGCGCGATCCGGACGGACTCGAGGCCACGCAGCGGGCCTACTTCACCGTCATCCAGCCGAACCGGTCGCCCGAGACCAGGGACGCGATCCCCGACCAGACCGTCGACCTCGGCGACACCGAGAGGCTGTCGATGTTCTTCTACTTCGAGGATCCGGACCGGGACGACCTCGAGTATCTGACCGAGTCATCCGACCCGGCCGTCGCGAGCGTCTCCGCGGACGGGCGGAGCGTGAGGATCACCGCCGTCGCCCGCGGCACCGCGCGGATCACGATCGTGGCGCGCGACCCGGGAGGACTCGAGGCGCGCCAGTCGTTCGCCGTGACCGTGCCCAACAGCGGCCCGAAGGACACGGGCGACATCCCCGAGCATTCCCTCAACGTCGGCGAGACCTGGTCCGTGGACCTGGTCCCCTACTTCACGGACGCGGACGGCGATCCGCTGACGTACACGGCGGACGTGTTCTTCGACCACGTGGCCGACGCCACCGTGGCGGGCGGCGTGATGACGGTCGAGGGGCTGGAGGATGGGCGTACATCGATCACGGTGACGGCCCGAGACCCGGAGGGGCTGGAGGCGACCCAGCGCACGCGCGTGACGGTGATCCAGCCCAACCGGCCGCCCGAGTCCACGGAGGCGATCCCCGACCAGACGCTGAAGCCGGGCGATACGTACTGGTTCCTCGGGTTCGGCCACTTCAGCGACCCGGACCGCGACCGGCTGACCTACGCGGCCGCAACATCGAACGCCGGCGTCGCCACCGTCACCGTGTCGGGAAGCCGGGTGACGATCGAGGCGGTAGCCGAGGGCACGGCCACGGTCACCGTGAGCGCGACCGACCCCGCCGGCCTGTCGGCCGAGCAGGAGGTCGGCGTGACGGTCGAAGCGGAGAACCGGGCCCCGAGGGCTTCGGGGACGATCGCGGACCAGACGATCCCGGCCGGGAGTTCGGTCGACGTAGACGTGTCCTCCAGCTTCACCGATGCCGACGGGGATGAGCTGAGCTACACGGCGAGGAGTTCCAACGGATCGATCGCTACGGCCTCGGTGTCGGGCAGCCACGTGACGATCCGGGCCGGGGCCGGGGGACGGACCACGGTCACGGTGACCGCGCGGGATCCGGGGGGGCTGACCGCCCGGCAGAGAATCTCCGTGACCGTCCCCAGCCGCGGGCCGACGGGCCGTTCGATCCCGGCGCAGACGATCACCCACGGGGGGACGGTCGACCTGAACCTGTCGTCCTACTTCTCGGACCCGGACGGGGACCGCCTGAGATACACCGCCTCGTCGAACGACACCGGCGTGGCCACCGCGAGCGTAATCGGCAACTCTCTGAGGCTGCGGTCCGTGTCGGCCGGGGCCACGACCGTGGACGTCACCGCCCGCGATCCGGGTGGCCTGACCGCGACGGAGGCCGTCCGGGTCACCGTGCAGGCGCGCGCCAACCGCGTTCCGACGGGCACCGCGATCCCCGCGCAGACGCTGACCGAGGGGGGCTCGGTCACCCTGGATCTGTCGTCCTATTTCTCGGATCCGGACGGAGATCCTCTCGTCTACGGCGGATCGTCGAGCGACGTGGGCGTGGCGACGGCGAGCGTGATCGGCCATTCGCTCTCCATCCGGGCCGTGACGCCGGGGACGGCCACGGTCACGGCCACCGCGACGGATCCCGGCGGCCTGCGGGCCACGCAGACGGTGTCCGTCAGCGTCGCCCGTCCCGACAACCAGCCGCCGATGTCGGTCGGCACGATCCCCGACGAGACCCTCAACGCGGATGAGTCCGCCACGATACAGCTGTCCTCGTATTTCAACGATCCGGACGCGGACGCGCTGACGTACGCGGCCTCCGTGTCGCAGACGCGCGTGGCCACGGTGTCGGTATCCGGCAGCGGCGTGACGGTCACTGGGCGAGCACGCGGAACCGCCACGGTGACGACGACGGCCCGCGACCCCGGCGGACTCGAGGCGAGGCAGACGTTCGACGTGACGGTGCGCAACAGCGCGCCGGAGGACAGGGGCACGATTCCGGCGACCGCGATCGCCGTGAACGCGACGACCGCCATCGACGCGACGGCGTACTTCCGCGACCGAGACGGAGACCCGCTCTCCTACACGGCGGAGACCTCCGACGCCGCCGTGGCCACGGCGACCGCTTCGAGCAGCACGGTCACGATCTCGGCCGTGGCCGCCGGGACGGCGGTCGTAACGATCATCGCCCGCGATCCGGGCGGCCTCGAGGCCCGGCAGCGGGTCGATGTGACGGTGAGACCGACCAACCGGCCGCCGGAAGTGGACGCCAACATCCCGGCGCAGACGCTTGAGGCGGGGAGTTCAGCGTCCGTCGACATGGCTTCGCACTTCGGCGACCCGGACGGCGACGCCCTCGCCTACGCGGCGGCGACATCCGACGCGGCGGTCGCCACGGGTGCGGTGTCGGGCAGCACGGTCACCTTCTCCGGGGTGGCCGCGGGCACGGCGACCGTCACGGTGACGGCGCGTGACCCCAGCGGCGCCTCCGTCGACCAGGACGTGCGCGTCACGGTGGAGCGCGGGAACCGGACGCCGCGGGCCAGCGGCTCGATTCCCGGACAGACGGTCGAGGCCGGCGCGACGGTGACGGTCGATGTGTCTCCCTTCTTCAGCGACCCGGACGGCGACGCGCTGAGCTACGCGACGACGAGCACGAACTCCACCATCGCGTCGGCTTCCCGCGTCGGCAGCACCGTGACGATCGCCGGGCAGGCGCCGGGAACCGCCACCGTGACCGTGACCGCGAGCGATCCGGGCGGCGCGTCCGCCACACAGGCGATCGGAGTGACCGTGACGGGCCGGCGGGACAACCGGCCGCCGGAGTCCGAGGACATCCCGGTCCAGTTCCTCGCCGGCGGCGGCACGGCCGACCTCGACATGTCCTCGTTCTTCAGCGACCCGGACGGAGACGACCTGACCTACACGGCCACGACGTCCAGCGCCGGCGTGGCCACGGCGTCGGCGTCGGGCGGCACGCTGACCGTCACGGCCGGGACGCGAGGCACGGCGACCGTCACGGTGACGGCGGGCGACCCGGGCGGCCTCGAAGCCGCGTCGTCCTTCTCCGTCGCCGTGTCGACCGCGAATATCGGATCCTACGACCTCGACTTGATCTCAGTCACTCCGATGACCGTATCCCAGGCCGCCGCGTTCCGGAACGCGGCCGAGAAGTGGATGCGCGTGCTCGCGGACACGGAACTCGACGACATGCCCGTCACGGCCGGCACGCCGACGGGCTGCTGGGACCTCACTTCCGACCGCAGCGTCGACAGCGTCGACGACCTGCTGCTGGTCGTCTCCGTCCGCGAGATCGACGGCCGCTCCGGGACCCTGGCGGCGGCCGGATCCTGCAGGTACCGCAGCGAATCCAAGCTTCCCTGGATGGGGATCATCGAGTTCGACGAAGCCGACCTCGATGTCATCGAGGACGACGGCGGCCTCGAGGAGGTCGTTCTCCACGAAATGGCTCACACGCTCGGGTTCAGCCGGCACTACTGGAATCGACTCGATCTTCTCGCAAATCCCACCATCGTCTGGCTGTTCCATACGCCCGGCGAGGATACGCATTTCACGGGCCCCCTCGCCGCCGCGGCCTTCGATGAAGCCGGCGGAACGAACTATACGGACGGGGACAAGGTGCCGGTCGAGAACTGCCGCGGGACAGGCTCGGGCGATTCGCACTGGCGAGAGTTCTACTGGAGCGAGGAGTTGCGGGACGACGGGTGCGTCGGCGGAGAGACCCTGCTCGGCGGAGAACTCATGTCCCCCCTGTACAACCGCGGCGTGCCCGCGCGTCTGAGCGAGATCACCATTCAGAGCCTGGCCGACATGGGCTACACTGTGGACCTCGACCAGGCAGAGTCGTACAGCTTGCCCGAACCCGGGGCGGAGCGCGAATACGACCCCGACCAGCTGATCCCTTACGGCGACGACGTGCTGCGGGGTCCGATCACGATACACGACCGCAACGGACGCATCGTCGGGTTGATCCGCAACTGATTCCGGTCAGCGGAAGGAACCTCGCAGGGCGTCCAGCGCCAGCACCCTGCGCACGAGTTCGGTCTGCTTGCGGATCCCGAGCTTGCGGTAGACCCTCTTCAGGTGCGTGCGTACGGTGCTCTCGGCACACCCCAGTTCGCCCGCGACGCCGGCTGCCGTCTGGCCGGTCGCCAGCGCCACGGCTACGCGGCTCTCGGCGGGCGTCAAGCCCCAGACCATGGCCGGCAAGCGCGGATCCACGCGGGGCCGGGCGATCGGGTCGACGACCAGCACGAGCGCGCCGACCTCCCACGAACGAGAATCCGTACCCGTCTTCTGGACGGGGTGGACTTCAAGGACGATCGGCCCAGCTTCGCCGCGCGTGACCTTCATGGTGCCGCCAACGCCCTGCGCGCCGTACACGGGCAGGGCCCGCGCCAGCAGGCGCTTCAGCTCCACATCCTCCTCCGGGGTCCCGACCGCCAGCACGCCCTCGTCGTCATAAAGCCCGTCCCGTTTCGCGAGGACGGCCCGGGCCCGGTCGTTCGCCTCCAGGAGGCGTCCGCGGCGGTCCAGCTGAATGATCCCGGACCGCCGGTTCTCGAGCAGCCCGGCGAGCGACGCGCCCAGCGCCCTGGCTCCGGCCATCGCGCGGCGGATGCGCGCGAACTGGCGCAGGTGAGGCGCGAGCCGCCTGATGGTCCGGACCTGATCCTGCGTCCAGCCTCCCCGTTCGGTGGAGTCGCCGATGGACCAGACGACGCCGCAGCCGTCCAGCCCGTCGAGCGCGACGAAGAGGCCGTCCTGCGACTTCACGGTGCGCCGAAACTCGTTGTACGCGGCGGAAGTCTCTTTCTCGCGGTCGGTATAGAGAGTCGATCTGTAAGCCAACTCGCCGTCGCCGAGTTCGTAGAGCCGGGGGATCGCTTCATCGCGCCAGTAGTAGTCGCGAAAATACAGATGCTCCAGGTCCTTCCGGTGTTCCGCGGCGACGAAGAACCGGTTCAGGAAGATCTCGGGCTCGCTCCGGCACGGATCGGCGAACGTCAGGCCATGGCCGGTCACCCCGATCATGTCGTTGATCGCTCCGGCCACCGGGGCCCACGCCGCGTCGGCCAGCGCGGCCCCGTACAACGACGCCACCGTGCGATCGAACCTGTCCTGCGTAGTCATGCGTCCTCCGCCGCACGACCCCCCTCGGCTCGGCAGGCTCAGGGCAAGGAAGTACCCCGTTGTCGCGGCCCATGTCAACGGCGCGGCCCGGAGATCCGAAGCGGGCAGCAGATATCGCCACCCCCTCCTTTCCCCTCACCTCCGCCACGCCTCCGCGCCCGGAATCCCGCGGCTGAACAGCACTTCGAGGCCCGGCTCGGGCGACACCGCGGCCACCGCGTCCGCCCGGGTCAGGGTCGCCGGCGGCAGGTCGCGCAGGAAGCCGCGCACCTGCCCGGTGCGCGGGTCGCGGAGGATCGCCATCGGGCGGTCGCTCTCGCCGTCCAGCGTAAACGACCCGCCGGGCCCGGTCAGCGTGATGCTCGCAAGATCGCCCTCCCACTCAGGCCGGATCGGGAGCGAGAAGGCGAAGGACGAACTCCCATCGCCGTCGGCCACCTCGGGCACGGCGAAGCGCAGCGAGAACAGCTCGGCCCCGGTCGCCCCGCGGCCGATGACCGCGTACTCGCCCGTCGAGTCGGGCAGCGCGGCCGGCGCATCGATCACGAACGTCGGTTCCAGGCGCAATTCACCTTCCGAATCCACGCCGCCCCATAGCAGGAGAGATGTCGCCGACGCCGCGTCGGCGGGCGCCGCGGCCGGACTTTCGCCGGACAGGCGAAAACGGATCGCCTTCGTGAAATGGTAGTCGCTGATCCACCATCTTCCATCACCGCAATAGGACATCAGATCCGGATTGTCCGGTGCGACCAACGAACCACCGTTCTCGAAATCGTACCCCCAGGCTCCGATCGCCCCGGCGGCGTGGGGATAGAACCGGTCGGGGTCGCCGGCACCGCCGCACTGTGGATGGAGAAGTCGCATTGTATGCCCGATTTCGTGGGCCGAGACGTACTGCATATCGGATGAGATGGGTGTTCCGAGCACTGCGAAGCTCACTTGCGTGATGGTGCTACCGAAGCCTCTGGGCCCCGTGAACGGGCCGGCGACCGTGCCCTGGTAGTAACCGCGCCGGCCCTCCATCACCCAGATCGCCTCTGTCATCGCCTTCAGCTGCGGGACGTCATTGGTCGAAGCCACGACGGGTTCGTGAATCACGAGGTCGAAGTCGCCCACGGGCAGGAGCGTGCGCGTCATCCAGAAGAGATCGTCGTCCTCCGTCAAACCATCGGTGATCGCGAGGATGGACGAGTCCGGCGCCGCGTCCCACAAGAAGGGCACCAGGGTCAACCGAAAGAGCGGCAGCTCCCGTACATCCACCGGCAAGCGGCCCGTCTCGGGGATCCGTCTCGTCACGCCCAGCGACGGATCCAGCGTCCCCTCCGGGTCGATATCGACCACCATCTCGAGGCCCGGCTGCACCACGTCCGCCGGGATCTCGGCGTTGGCCGACCCGGCGAGGGAACCCTCGTCCACCTCCGTCGGGATCGGTTCGGACGTGCCGGGGATGTCCGCCATATGGACCTCCCGGCCATCGACGTGGAACCGCGCCCGAACGGGTGGAATGCCCGCCGATGTGGACCGCGCGGCCGTGGGAAACACTCGCAGCAGAGCCCGTTCGCCCGCCACCAGCGGGACAGGCAACTCCCGGGACTGGACCGTCTGGACGAGGTACGCCGGCGGCGGATCCCCTTCGGCGCAGGGAGCGATCCAGCGTTCCCGGATCCCCGCCAGCCAATCCTGCAACCCGGGATCTGCGGGCGCACACAGGCCGGTGCCGCCGGCGTGGAACGCCTCCAACTCAAGGAGCCCGGCCAGGGCGGTCGGGAGCGGTCCAGCCATCCTTCGGTTGTTGCTGAGGACGAGTTCCCGCAGGCTCGACAGCCCGCCCAACTCCGGAAGAAGCGTGCCCGACAGATCGTTGTTGTGAAGGAACAGCTGCTCGAGCGTCGAGAGTTCACCAAGTTCGGCAGGGATCGGACCCGTCAGCTCGTTCTCGTTCATCGACAGGACCTGCACGCCGGACAGACGGCCGAGTTCGGGCGGGATCGAACCCGCGAGACTGTTCTCGTGGACCTCGAGCCGGGCGAGTTGGGCGAGGTTGCCGAACTCCGGGGGGATTGGGCCGACCAGCTCGTTGTCGGAGAGGGATAGTTCCCGCAGACTCGCGAGTCCTCCCAGTTGGGGAGGGATCGGACCGGACAGACTGT
The DNA here is from genome assembly GCA_022826685.1 of Gemmatimonadota bacterium. Taxonomy (GTDB): domain Bacteria; phylum Gemmatimonadota; class Gemmatimonadetes; order Palauibacterales; family Palauibacteraceae; genus Palauibacter. The sequence continues at coordinate 131,200 of JAJDUL010000020.1, forward strand.
TCCTTCCAAGTTTCAGTTCCGTCAGGTTCGCGAGATTGCCGATCTCCCCCAGGATCGGGCCGGACAGATTGTTTCCTTCCAGTGACAGTGTCCGGAGGTTGGCGAGGCGACCGAGTTCGGGGGGGACGGGTCCCGCGAGCCGGTTATGTCCGAGATTCAACCTGGTCAAGTTGATGAGATCGCCGAGCTCGGGCGGAATCGGTCCCACGAACCGGTTACTTATGAGATCCAAGGCGCTCAAATTGGCGAGGTTCCCGATTTCGGGCGGGATCCCGCCGATAAAGTCGTTGTCGAGGAGAGTCAACCACGTCAGGCTGGTGAGATTGCCGATCTCCGGCGGAATGGTACCCGTGAGATTAGTGGAAACGAGGCTCAGCCCTCTCAGGCTGGTGAGGTTCCCGATTTCGGGTGGGATCCGGCCCGTTAAGCTTCGGTTTCCACCGAGCTGCAGGACCCTCAGATCGGGCAGGTTGCCGAGTTCGGGGGGGATCGGGCCGGAAAGATTGTTGGCCCAGAAATGAAGTGTCGTCAAGCTCGCGAGATCGCCGAGTTCAGGCGGAATCCGGCCCGAGAGGTTGTTTGACAGGAACTGGAGCTTCACCACGCGGCTCTGGCCATCCGTTCCAACTCCGTGCCACTCGCGAAGGGGCGCGTCGGTCAGCCAGCCATCGTTGTTTGTCCAGTTCGGTCCGCCGGTGGCGTCGTAGAGAATCTCGAGGATCTCCCGGTCCGACAGCGGTGCGCGGACCGAGAGCGCCGCCCGGCCCGTTACGCCGCCGGTTGCCGCCGCGATGTCGGCCGCCCCCGCGGCCGCCCCCGTCACGAGCCCGGAACCGTCCACCGTCGCCACCGACTCGTCGCTCGACGACCACGAGAACTCCGCGCCCGCCACCTGGTGCCCGTTCGCGTCCAGCGCCTCCGCCGACAGCCGCACCGTGTCCCCCGGCGCGAGCGTGGCCTCCGCAGGCGACACGGCGACCGAGTCCACGGCCTGCGCCACCGTCACTGTCGCCGTGCCGGAAGCCGATCCGGCGGTCGCGGTAACGGGGGCCGTCCCGTTGGCCACCGCCGTCACGAGTCCGGAGGCGTCCACCGTCGCGACCGCCGCATCCCCGCTCGCCCACGACACCGCGGCGCCCGGCATCGCGCCACCCGCCTGGTCGCGCACCTCCGCCGACAGACGAACCGTCGCCCCGAGCGCGGCCAGTTCCGCAGTGCCGGGCGTGACGTTCACGGTCGTGGGCACCGGGGCCGGAGGAGGAGGCGGCGGCGGCGACGGTCCCGAACCCGTCGGCGAATCGCCGCAGGACAGGGAGAGCACCACGCCGGCGACGATTCCCAGCGCCGATCCGCGTCGGATATGGCTCGGTGGCACGGCGGCGCGGTGCGGGGATCGGAGGAGCGCCGCGAGCCTGGGTTCTCCCCGCGTTCCGCTTACCTTCGCCACGCTTCCGCGTCAGGGATGCCCCGGCTGAACAACACCTCGAGACCCGGCTCCGGCGACACCGCGGCGGCGGCCTCGGCCCACGTCAGGGTCGTCGGCGGCAGGTCGCGCAGGAATCCGCGCACCTGGCGGGTCCGCGGGTCGCGGAGGATCGCCATCGGACGGTCGCTCGCCCCGTCCAGCGTGACCGACCCGCCGGGCCCGGTCAGCGCGATGCTCGCCAAGTCACGCTCCCAGCCGGGCCGCGCGGGGAGCGCGAAGGCGAAGGACGAACTCCCATCGCCGTCCGCCACTTCGGGCATGGCGAAGCTCAGCGAGAACAGTTCGGCTCCGTCCGCGCCGTAGCCGGCGAGCCGGTATTCGCCGGCCGATTCGGGCAGCGTGGGCGGCGCGTCGACCACGAAGGCCGGCTCCAGACGCGGCGCGCCGGCGGAGTCGACGCGGCCCCACAGGAGGAGCGACCTCTCGGCCCTCGCGACCGCCGCCGCGCTTGCCGTCCCTTCGTTCTCCAGGCGGTATTCGAGCGCCCGGGCAAAGTAGTAATCGCTGATCCACTGCGGGCCGCAGTAGGCCATCAGGTCTTTTGTCTCCGGCCCCACCAGGCCGCGGCTGCGGAAGTCGTGACCCCAGGCGCCGGTCGCGCCGTCAGCATAGGGGAACGCGGGATCCGGTCCGGGGGTGCCCGCGCACGGCGCGTGACCGAGGCTCATGTTGTGGCCCAGTTCGTGTGCGATGGTCGAGTTGACGAGGCTCGCGAAGCTCACGGGTTGACCTCGCCGCGCCACCCCGACAGCCCCGGTCACGGGCCATGACATCGTGCCCATGTAGTAGCCGCGGCCTCCCTCCAGCACCCGAAGGGCCCCCGTCTGGTCGAGCAGGTCGAATGCGTCGTTGCTCGAACTGACCACCGGGTCGTGGGCCGTGACGTCGAGATCGCCGACCGGCAGCAGGATGCGGGTGAACGCGAGCAGCTCGTGCTCTTTGGGGTCCGCCGCCATGCCCGCAACCTCGTCCACGATCGTGGAGTCGGGGGCGGCACTCCAGAGGAACGGAATCACCGTGAGGTCGAAGAGGGGCATCTCGCGGACGTCGACCGGCAGGCGACCCTCTTCCGGGATCCGCCGCGTCACACCGAGCCCCGGATCCAGGCTGCCTTCGGGATCGATCTCGACCACCATCTCAAGGCCCGGCCGCACCACGTCGGCCGGAATCACGCGGTTGGCCGATGTTGCGAGCGATCCTTCGTCCACGGCGGTCGGGATCGGGCCCGGCTTGTCCTGTATGTCGGCCAGATGGGCGAGCGCGCCGTCCACGTAGAATGAGGCCCGGACCGGCGGCAGGCGCTCCTGGTTGTCCTGGGCGGCGGTGACGAAAACGCGCAGCAGTGCTTCTTCACCCGCGACCAGCGGCACCGGGAACTGCCGAGACTGAACCGCCTGAACGAGATAGGCGGACGCCGGCTCGCGTTCGCAGAGCGCCACCCTGGAACCGGGGATGCGATCGAGCCACGCCAGGAAGTCCCGGTCGGAGGGCGCGCAGAGCCGGGTCCCGCTGGCCTCGAAGATCTCGAGAGACCGGAGATTGGTCAGGCTGGCAGGAAGGACCCCGGACATGCCGGCATTGCCCGAAAAGGCGAGTTCCCGAAGATCCGTCAGCCCACCGAACTCCGGCGGCACCGGTCCGGTCAACTCATTGTGGCCGACGTACAGCGACGCGAGCGAGGTCAGCCCGCCAAGTCCTGCGGATAACGGACCCGTCAGCCGGTTCCCCGCGAGAGACAGTCGCCGCAGGCCGACGAGATTGTCGAGCGTGGACGGGATCGAACCCGTGAGCCTGTTTCCGCCGAGAGATAGGACGGCGAGCCGGGCCAGGTTGCCGAGCTCGGACGGAATCGGGCCTTCCAGATCGTTATCTTGAAGGTACAGTCCCCGCAGGTCGACAAGGTTGCCGAGGTCGGGCGGGATCGAACCCGTGAGGCCGGCATCGCCGAGATCCAGGTAGCGAAGCCTGACAAGGTTGCCGAGTTCGGGCGGGATCGCGCCTTCCAGGAGGCTGGGGCCGAGGGTCAATGTCTCCAGGTCGACGAGGTCGCCGAGTTCGCGCGGGATCGCGCCGTTGAGGCGGTTCCACCCGAGTGCCAGTCGCCGAAGCTCCGTCAGGCGACCAAGCTCGACCGGAATCTCGCCGTTGAGTCTGTTGCGATATAGATCCAGTTCAACGACGCGCCCCCGGTCGTCCGCCTGTACGCCGTGCCACTCGCCGAGCGGCGCCTCCGTGAGCCAGTTCCCCCTCTCGGTCCAGTCGGGGCCGTTGGTTGCATCGAAGAACACCTCCAGAATCTCACGGTCCGTGAGGGGTTCGCACTCGATCCCGGTTCCCTCGTGAGATGGGATGTTGTTCAGCCATGTGCGGAAGTCCGGCTCCGGCGGCGCGCAGAGTCCGGTGTCCGCATAGTGGAACTCCCGGATCGAGAGCTGCGTGAGGGACGAGGGCAGGCGGCCCGAAAGGGCGTTGCCGCCGATCCGCAATACGGTCATTCGGGCAAGATCGCCCAGCGTCGCCGGCAGCCGTCCGGACAGTCCGTTGCGCGTCAGATCGAGTCCCGTCACCAGGCCAAGGGAGTCGGCCGTCACTCCATGCCATTCCTCCAGAGCCTGAGTTGCGAGCCACCCTTCCCGATTCGTCCAGCCGGAGCCGCCGGTGGTTTCGAGGAGAAGCTCGAGAATCTCCCTGTCCGCCTGGTTGCAGAAGGGCCCGTTGGCGTCTTCCACCCGTTCGAGCCACTGGGCAAACCCGGCCGTGCCGGGCGCGCAGAGGCCGGCGTTGGCTCCGAAATTGAGCTCCTCCAGACCAGCGAGATCGAGGAGGC
>JAJDUL010000025.1 GCA_022826685.1 Gemmatimonadota bacterium
CGGCGTGCTCGAAGGCCTCGTTGATGGATTCGAGGGGCCAGGTGTGCGAGAGCACCTCGCCCCACGGATAGCGGCCCCGGGTCCGGTCGAGCAGCTCGAGCCCCCGCCGGAGCGCCCACGCCTGGTACCCGCCGACGCCGACCATGCGGCGGTTGAGGTGAACCAGCCACGCGGGGTTGAACTCGATGGTGTGGCGGGCGCTGATGTTGCCGATTACGAGGTAGCGCCCCTCCGCGCGGACTATCCGGATCCCCTCCACGAGGGCGGCGGGATGCCCGACGAGCTCCGCCACGACGTGGCCCCCGCCCCCGGTGAGGTCGTTGACCGCCTCGATCCGGCGCTCCGGGGTCTCGAACTCGTCGATGTCGAGGGCGTGGTCCGCGCCGAATCGCTTCGCGAGCGCGAGCCGCTCGGGGATCCGGTCGAGCACCACCACGTTGACCGCCCCCGCCTCCCGGGCCGCTGCCGCCGCGTAGAGCCCGAGCCCTCCCGCGCCCTGGATGACGACCGTCTCGCCGGCCCGAAGCCCCGCCTCGTGCAGGCCGTAGACGACCTGGGCGAGAGCGCAGTTGAGCGGCGCCAATTCCCGGTCGGTCAGGTGGTCCGGGGCCTTGAGCACGTAGTGGCCGGGCCGGAGGTAGTAGTAGTCGGCGTAGGCGCCGGTGAACCAGGGGGGCTGGTCGCTCTTCCGCCGCCCCGCTCCGATGCGCCGGGAGGTGCAGTGGAGCTGGTCGTGGGAGAGGCACGGGGTGCAGCGGCGGCAGGGATAGAAATAGGAGTAGACGATGCGGTCGCCCTCGCGGAGCGGCTGACCGGCCGAGTCGGTCGAGACCCCGGCGCCGAGGCGCTCGACGCGACCCGTCATCTCGTGCCCCATGATCGTCGGCGGCTCGCGCGGGGTGTCGCCGTGCCAGCCGTGCAGGTCCGACCCGCAGATGTTGCTGAGCGTCAGGCGCACCAGGATCGCCCCGGGGGCGACCTCGGGAACGGGGAATTCCCGGAGCTCGAACGGCTCGCGGGCCCCGGTGTAGACGAACGCTCGACCCTGCATCAACTTCCCTCCCGTCCGCCGGCCGGCCCGCTTACCCGGCCAGCCGCGCTCCGACCGTGCCGAGGGAGCCGAAATCGGCCTCGAGCTCGTCGCCCGGCCCGACCGGCGCCGGGATGACGCACGTGCCGGTGGTCACGACTTCGCCCGCGACGAGGGGCTCCCCGCGCGCCGCCCGGTCGTTCGCGATCCACGTGAGGGCGATGCGGGGGTCGCCGAGGACGTTCGCCCCCGAGCCCGTCGACGTTTCCGCGCCGTTGACCCGGAACACCACCGGATGGGAGGCGAGGTCGACGGCGCGCCACGCGTCGGGGGCGGCCGGCCCGAGGACGAAGAACTCGGCACAGGCAAAATCCGCGACGAGCTGCGGGGCCCCCGCGCTCGCGAAGTCGTCGAAGCGCGAGTCGGGGATCTCGATCGCGACGTGCAACGCGTCGACCGCGTCCATCACCTCGTCGACGGAGCGGAGCGCGCTGCCGGACGGCAGGTCGCGGCCAACGCGAAATGCGAACTCCGCCTCCGCCACCGCCATGTGAAGGTCTCCGGCCGGGATGCAATCCCCGTCGCGAAACGCCTTGATCCCGAGGAGCCGTCCGGCGAGGGGGGCGTCGACGCCGATATGGGCCTGACCCGCCCTGCTCGTCGCGGCGATCTTCCAGCCGATGGTCCCCGAGCGGCTCCGCTCGGCCACCGCACGCTGGATCGCGTAGCCGTCGTCGAGAGTCGCCGGCCGGCAATCGTCCGGGAGGGCGGCAATGCGCCGGCAGGCGCTCCACGCATCCCACAGGATGCCCGCAGCCTGGTAGATCCGATGTTCCTGCATGGCGAATCAATCTAACGGCTTCGTCCGCCCAGCGGCAAGCGGGGGGACACGGCGCGCGCGGTCGGCGAGGCGGCCCGCCTTCAGCCCTTACCCCTCGGCTTCCGCGATGTAGTCGAAGCACTCGGGTTGCTGCGCGGGTGCGGAGAGCCCTGCAGCGTGCCCGAAGGTCGGGAAACCCGGTCGGGACCAGCGCCGGGCGAACCGGACCGCGCTGGATTGCGCCGCCCGGTCGCGTCTCGTATGTTTCGCCGCGCCGCGCCGGGCGGACCTCTCTCTCACCAGGGCGCCCTCGGGCGCCTCGAAGCCGGACCCCATGCGGCCTCCTCCGTTCAATTGGGAGCCCTGTCCATGACCGATCCCTCGCCCGGCGCCGATTCGCTCCGCCGAGACGCCCCGCTCGCTGGGGTCGTGGTGCTCGACTGCTCCCGCGTCCTCGCCGGACCGTACTGCACCGTGCTCCTTTCCTTCCTCGGGGCGGAGGTGGTCAAGGTCGAGGACTTCCGCGGAGACGAGGGACGGCAGTGGCCGCCCCACCGGGACGGAATGGGCGCGTCCTTTCTCGCCCTCAACGCCAACAAGAAGAGCGTCGCGGTCGACCTCAAGGCGCCGGAAGGAGCGGACATCGTGCGAGAACTCGTGACGACCGCGGACGTGCTGGTGGAGAACTTCAAGACCGGGGACATGGAACGGTTCGGGCTCGGCTACGACGACGTCGTGCCGCTCAATCCACGGCTCGTCTACACCTCGATATCCGCGTTCGGCCGGCGCGGCCCCAAGGCGAAGGACCCGGGCTACGAGGCGCTCGTCCAGGCATACAGCGGCGTCATGGCGATCACCGGCGACCCGGACGGCGGCCCGGTTCGCTGCGGCGCCTCCTTTCTCGACCTCGCGACGGGGACGATGTCCGCCCTCGCGACGGTGACCGCCCTCTTCCGCCGCGAAGCCACCGGGCGGGGCGGGAAGGCGGAGACCTCGCTCCTCGGCACCGCCATGGGAATGATGTGCAACCAGATGTCGAACTTCTTCCAGCACGGCGCCCAGCCGCGCCGGCTCGGCACCGCCCACAACCAGGTCGTGCCCTACCAGGTGTTCGCGACCCGCGACGGGTACGTCTTCATCGCGGCCGGCAACCAGAACCTCTACGAGCGCCTGTGCCGCGCGATCGGCCGAGAGGAGCTCATCGACGATCCCCGCTTCGACGGCAACCCGGCCCGGGTGGCGAACCGCGAGGCGTGCATCGGCGCGATCTCCGCCGCCGTCGCGGAGCACGAGACCCTACCCCTGATGGATGCGCTCCGGGAACATGGGGTGCCCTTCTCGCGGGTGAACGAGTACGAGAACCTCGTGGAGGACGGCCAGCTCGACGCCCTCGGGGTCATCGAGTCGGGACGGGGCGACGCCTATCCCGAGTTCCGGATCCCGGGCCTCCCGTTCCATCTCACCGGACACGATCGGGGGAGGCCCGACGACGCCCCCCGCGTCGGCCAGCACACCCGCGAGATCCTCACCGGCATCGGCTACGAGCCGGCCCGCATCGACCGCCTCCTCGCCGACGACATCGTCCGCGAACCCTGAAACCTCCGTCCGTACAGCGGTCTGCCTCTCGCCTCCCTCGCCCGAACCCGGCTTCCGCTCCGGCGCAAGCCCCTCTCCCGCTCCTCGCCCGTGCTTCTCGGCCCGGCCCAGTACGCGCGACACGATCGAGTGCAGCGCCGGAGTCAAGCGCGGCGAGGAGCTTGTGGCAGCCGACGATCGACGGGCGGTGAAGCGTTGCACAGGGCGGCCACGACGAACGCTGAAGGGGGCGGGGGATCCCAAGGGCATTTCATGCCGGCCGGACCATCGATGTCCGTCCTCACACCGCAATGTGAAATGGCCTCGGGACGGATCCCGGGGGGTGGCAGTTGGTCATGGGAGGAGTAGACTGGCCTCGTGGACGAGGCATCATTTTCGCGGCTGGACCTGACGCGGCAGGGTCCTGAAGCGAAGGAGGACAGGAATGGCCGCAAAGTCGGAATCGGTCACGGCACGGGAGTCGGCGTGGTCGTGGTCCCGCGCCCGCGAGGTGGTGGTGGTGTTTGCCGCGGGGCTGACGGGTGTGGGAGTGTTGCTCGCAGGGTTGACCTACACGGTTCAGCCGCTGCGCGAAGACGTGCGAATCTTGCAGGCGACGATGGTGGAGGTTCGCGAGCGTCTGGTACGGGTAGAGGAAGGTCAGGTCCGGCTCGGGGAAGGTCAGGTCCGGCTCGATGAAAGTCAGGTTCGGCTCGAGGAGGGTCAGGTCCGGCTTCAAAAGGATATCGGCCGGATTCTCGTCCTGCTCGCGCGCCGGTCGGACGGTTAGCCCGCCCTTGCGATAGAGGAGGCGCCTTGGCGCTCCCGGCAGCCGAACCGGCGGTCGCCGCGGCCTTGGCGCCTTGTTTCCCGATCCGGGAAGGGTTCGTAACGATTACCGATCCGAGCCGGGAAATCCCGTGAGAACCTGAATCCCAACGAATTCGAACGCCGCGCGACCGCACGGGGGGCTGCCACCGACTTCTGGAGCAATGTGGAAGAGAACACCGCCATGCAAAGGCCGATGCGGTTCGACTACGCAACGAAAGAACTCTGGGGCGTCCACTACATCGCTTACGCATGTCTCACGGCGTTGTAGCCGAGGAGCGCTCCGTCGAGGCTGTCCCTTCCACTTTCTCCGAATACTGCCGCAATCTCGACAGCGATTTCTTGGCAGACTCTACGGACGACCGAGGTGTCGATCAGGCCCTCCATTGCCACGTAGACGGGCTGCACCGCATCAGTCCCCGAACATCAGCGCAAGTTGTCCCTCTCCCTTCGGCGCGGTTTGCGGGAGCACGGCGTCCGCCATCGATGCGCCGCTCTCCAGCAGGAGGCTGATTGTGGGGTCGGCGGCAGCGACGTTCACCCGCGTCCCGCCGTTGCCCGGGCGGAGCAGCAGCGTCTCGTCAGGCGCGATCCCTTCATCACGCAGAAAGTCGGGCGAGTGCGTGGAGACGATTACCTGTCGTTTCGTCCGGCGCGTCGCTCGATGGAGCATTTGGGGCAGGAACTTGACGACGGCAGGATGGAGATTGAGCTCCGGCTCCTCAATCAGCAAGGGGCCGTTTCCGTCCATCACGGACCACAAGAGCGCTATCAGCCGAAGCGTTCCATCCGAGAACTGGTCCTCACCCTGCCAGCCGGCATTCGGGCGCCAGTGTTCGTAGCGGCCTTCCAGGTGCGGGACTCCGATCTCGTCCTTTTCCAGCTTGAGCTCCCGCAACTGCGGCACGGCGACACGCAGGGCATCCTCGATTCGTCGAAGCCGCGACAGGCGGATTTTGGGCGTGCTACGGGCGAGCTGCTCGAGGAAGTCGTTACCGAACGTTTCCCCCGTCAGGTCACGGCCGGTGAACCGTTCCGGCTGACGCACCAGGGGCGGCAAGACGTGGAGGTACCGTACCGATTTGACGAATCGGTAGATGTCACGGAAGTCCTTGTTCGTGTTGATCGCTTCCAGGTGGGTCTGCCGCAGCCGCTCGGAGTCCCTTTGGTCGGCGGTGTCCGGACGATGAAGGATCTTCCGTCCGCCCCGTTCGACCAACTCCTCCTTGATCCGCGGCAGCCGCTGGTTGTCCTGGACGACGCTGAGGCGGTACCGCCAGTCGGCGTGGGCGGGACTCTCCCCTATCTGCACGTCGAGCACAACGGAGGGGTACCGCCGGGCAGCGAGGCAGCGGATCTTCGAGACGCCGCCGCGGTCGCCCACTGCCTTGTCCAGCCCGCCCCCCGGTGTCGAGAGGTCGCGAAGGAATCGAATTGCATCGAGCAGGTTGGACTTCCCCGCCGCGTTGGGACCCGCGATGAAGACCCGCTGCTGCAAGGGCACGTCGACGTGCGTGAAGTTGCGCCAGTTCTCAAGGGTGAGGCGCGTAACCTGCATCGGCTTGCTCCGCCTCCGGGGAATCAGCGGGCTACCCGGCCCGTGAGGTGCCATTGTTTCACGGCATCACGAGGCGCTCCGGCGCCTGTCCCCGGCTTTCGGCCAGTGAGGGAACAAGTAGCCAGCCGGACCCGGCTTTCGGGCGGCGCGGGTCCGGGCGTT
>JAJDUL010000021.1 GCA_022826685.1 Gemmatimonadota bacterium
CGCTCAACGTGCCGGGCTCGCTTCCCTACCACGCGAGCCAGTTGCTCGGCCGCAACCTGTCCGCGCTCGTGAAGCCGATGTTCGGGGAGGACGGGGTCGCGGTGGACCTGGAGGACGATGTGATCGGACCCTGCTGCGTGACGCACGCGGGAGAGGTCCGGTTCGGCGCGTGACGGAGCCCGGGGCGGGCGCCTGACGCGCACATGACGACGGAGCCCGGGGCGGTCGACCCCGGGCGGAACTCAACGACGAGGCCTGGCCGATGGAAGGAACGCTCCTGATCGGACTGTATGTGTTCGTGCTCGCGATGTTCGTCGGGTTCGAACTCATCACGAAGGTGCCGCCCACGCTGCACACGCCGCTCATGTCGGGATCGAACGCGATCTCCGGGATCTCGATCGTGGGCGCGCTGCTCGTGATCGGACGCGCCGGAGACGCGCACCTCATGCGGTGGATCGGGCTGGCGGCGCTGATCCTCGCCACGATCAACGTCGTCGGCGGCTTTCTCGTCACCGACCGCATGCTCCAGATGTTCAAGAGCAAGGACGCGAGCTGAGCGATGGAAATGTCAGGATTCTCGACGATCATCCCGCTCGCCTACCTGGCGTCCGCCGTCCTCTTCATCCTCGGGATCAAGCGACTCAGCCATCCGGAGACGGCGGCGGGCGGCAACCGACTCGCCGCGATCGGCATGCTGCTCGCGGTGATCGCGACGCTGCTGGAGAGCGGTCTGGACTACACGTGGATCATCGTCGGCGTCGCCGTCGGCGGGCTGATCGGCGCGGTCATGGCCCGGACGGTGAAGATGACCGCCATGCCGGAGATGGTCGCGGTCTTCAACGGCTTCGGCGGGGCCGCGTCAGGTCTCGTCGCGGTCGGGGAGTACCTGCGCGTCGCAGGGAGCGCGGGGGGGGCGGAGACGCTCGCCATCGACTCCGGGGTGTCGATCATGGCCGGGACGCTGATCGGCGCCGTCACCTTCTCCGGCAGCATGATCGCGTTCGGGAAGCTGCAGGGGTTCGTGACCGGCAACGCGATCTCGAACCCGCTCGTGAAGTTCTCCGCCGGCATCCTCCTGGGCTTCGCCGTGGTGCTGGCCGTCTACCTCGTCGGCTTCGAGTCGAACCTCGTCTTCTACTGGAGTCTGATCGCGGCCGCCCTCATCCTCGGCGTCCTCTTCGTGATCCCGATCGGGGGCGCGGACATGCCGGTCGTGGTGGCGCTGCTCAACTCCTACTCGGGGCTCGCGGCGGCGTCGGCCGGGTTCGTGCTTGAAAACAATGCGCTCATCATTTCCGGCGCGCTGGTCGGGGCGTCGGGACTCATCCTCACCGGCATCATGTGCCGCGCGATGAACCGCTCGCTCGCGAACGTCCTGTTCAGCGCTTTCGGGACGACGGCGGCGACGGCGGGGCGCGCGGCGGACGGCGACCGGGTGGCGACGCCGATCGAGGCCGAGGACTCCGCCATGGTCCTGGGCTACGCCTCGCAGGTCATCTTCGTCCCCGGCTACGGTCTCGCGGTGGCGCAGGCGCAGCACCGGGTGCGCGAACTGGCGGACCTGCTGACGGAGCGCGGCGTCTCGGTGCGCTACTGCGTGCACCCGGTGGCGGGGCGAATGCCCGGCCACATGAACGTCCTCCTCGCCGAGGCGAACGTGCCGTACGAGCAACTCTGCGAGCCCGAGGACGTGAACCCGGACATGGAGAACATCGATGTCGCCGTGGTCGTGGGGGCGAACGACGTCGTGAACCCGCTCGCGCGCGACGACCCCTCGAGCCCGATCGGAGGCATGCCGATCATCGAGACGGACCGCGCGAAGACGTGCATCGTCATCAAGCGCTCGCTCTCGGTGGGCTACGCGGGCATCGACAACCCGCTTTTCTACCTGCGGAACAACCGCATGTTCTTCGGCGACGCCTCCGACGCCCTCGCCAGCATCACCGAAGAAGTGAAGCAACTCTGATGCTCGGACCGGTCCGCATCACTATCTCAGGATCGTGACGGTCGATCGGCGGGGGTTTGTAATGCGGACGGGGGCGGGGGCGGCGGGTCTCACGATCGGCCTCTCGGGGTGCGGGACGGGGACGGGGGACGGCGGGCAGGTCGGGGGCGCGGAAGAGTGGCCAGTCGATCCGGACGCGCTCGAAGCGCGCTATCGCGACAACATCTATACACGCCTTCTCGGCGTCCGGCCGCACCTTCCGGCGCACGAGCACGTCTCGAGGCTGGGCGGCGGGCGCATGGACGCCGAGGTCATCGCGGCGATGGCCGAGGCGAACGAGTTCTTCGTCGACATGAACGAGTTGCTCGAGGCGGCGGGGGCGCGGATCGTGGAGCAGCTCGGGACGGAGGCCGCGCTCGTCACGGCGGGTGGGTTCTCGGCCATGGTGCTGGGGGCCGCGGGCTGCCTGACCGGCACGGATCCGGAGCGGGTCCACGCCCTTCCACTCCCCACATGGCCGCGGCGCGAGTGTTTGATCCAGACGCCGCACCGGTTCGGGTACGACCGGGCGTACCGGGACGCGGGGATGACGATCGTCGAAGCGGAGACGCGGGACGACTTCCGCGCCGCGCTCTCGGAGCGGACGGCGATGATCGCCGCCCTCGCGACGGCGGAACGCCAGACGATGTTCGCGCCTCCGGCCCCGGTGGACTGGGCGCCGGCACCCGGACCCGAGGTCATGACCGTGCGCGAGCAGATCGAGATGGGGCGCGCGGCGGGGGTCCCCGTGCTCGTGGACATGGCTTCGGACCTCCCGACCGGGGTGGGTCTCGTGGAGTTCGTCGCGGCGGGGGCCGATCTGATCGTGATCAGCGGCGGCAAGGGGATCGGAGGCCCGCAGTCGTCCGGCATCCTCGCCGGGCGGGCGGACCTCGTCGAAGCGGCCCGTCTGAACGCCTCGCCGAACGATGGCATCGGCCGGGGCATGAAGGTGGGGAAGGAGGAGATCGTCGGCCTCCTGGTCGCCCTGGACCGCTACGTGGCGCGCGACGTCGAGTCGTGGGTCGCGGGCTGGTCCGACATGGCCCGTCGCATCGCCGCGGATCTCGCCGACGTCCCCGGCCTCACCGCCGAGGTCGTGACGAACACGGCGGGCTACGAGGACGTGGAACTGACCTGGGACCCCGACGTCATCCCCCTCACGACCGACGAAGCGAAGGCCGGACTCATGGCCGGGGAGCCCCGCCTCGCCTACCTGATGACGGTCCGCACCCGCCTCCTCCGCGAAGGCGAGGACACCCTCGTGATCCGCCGCCTGCGCGACTTCTTCACCGAAGCTGGGAGCGGCGCGTGAGGTAGCGATCCGGTGCCGCCCGCCCGGCGTGATTGTCGCGGCACCCTTGGATAATCTAGGTTGGCGCTCCCGCGGCTTCTGACCGGCAGCGGCCGTCGGTTCCGCGGGTCCGCGACCGGATCCATTTGCCGCCGTAACAGGAGCGAGAGCCCCATGCGCAAGCTGGCCATCCTCACGCCGACCACGTTCACCCTCGCCGCAGCCGTCTTCGTCGCGGCGAACCTCGCCGTCGCGCCCTCGGCGCTCGAAGCCCAGGAGGCGGTGGTGTTCGACTCCGCCGACGTGGCGGGTCTCGGTTTCCGCTCGATCGGGCCGCCCCGGGGAGGCCGGAGCACCGCCGTGGCGGGGATCACCGAGCAGCCGCTCACCTACTTCATGGGGGCGACCGGCGGCGGTGTGTGGCGCACGGACGACGCCGGACTCAACTGGCGCAATATCTCCGACGGCTACATCGGGACCGGCGCCATCGGGTCGATCGACGTGGCGGACAGCGACGCGAACGTCATCTACGTGGGCACGGGCTCGTCCTGCATCCGCGGCAACATCTCGAAGGGAATCGGCATCTACCGCAGCACCAATGGCGGCGACTCGTGGACCCACATCGGGCTCCCGAACTCGGGCCAGATCGGCGACATCAAGGTCCACCCGCACGACGCCGACATCGCCTTCGTGGCGGCGCTCGGCGACCCGTTCGGCCCCAACCCGGAGCGCGGCGTGTTCCGCACGACGGACGGCGGCGACACGTGGGACCACGTCCTCGCGATCTCCGATTCCACGGGCGCCGTGGACCTCGCGATCAACCCGTCGAATCCGCGCATCCTCTTCGCCTCGGCGTGGCGGGCCGAGCGCAAGCCCTGGACCGCGACCTCGGGTTCGGAGGAGTCCGGCGTCTTCCGGTCGACCGATGGCGGGGACACGTGGAACCGGCTCGAAGGCGGGCTCCCCACCGGCCTCGTCGGCAAGTCGGCCGTCACCGTCTCCCGCGCCAACCCCGACCGGGTGTGGGTGCTCATCGAGGCGTCCGACGACCGGGGCGGCGTCTACCGCTCCGAGGACGGCGGCGACACCTGGCGGCGGGTGAACAGCGACCGCGGACTCCTGCAGCGGGCGTGGTACTACACCCACATCTACGCGGACCCGGTGGATGAGAACACGGTCTACGCCCTCAACGTGGGCTACAACAAGTCGGTCGACGGGGGCGTGACGTGGCGGAGCTACGGCGTCCCGCACGGGGATGTGCACGACCTCTGGATCAACTACGAGGACCCCGACTTCCAGGTCGTGGCGAACGACGGCGGCGGGCAGGTGACGACGACCGGCGCGGAGAGCTGGTCCACCTACTACAACCAGGTCACGGCCGAAATGTACCGGGTGTTCGTCGACAACCAGTTCCCCTACCGCGTGTACGGCTCGCAGCAGGACAACTCCACGATCATGGTGCCGAGCCGCGGCATGCCGGCGGTGCAGGCGCCGCAGCACTGGGCCGCGGTCGGGGGCTGCGAGAGCGGCCACATCGCGATCGACCCGCGGAACCCCAACGTGACGTACGCGGGCTGCTACGGCGGCAGCATCAACCGGGTGGACCGCGAGACGGGCGACGTGCGACAGATGCTCCTCTATCCGCAGCTCCAGCTGGGGCAGGCGCCGAAGACGATGAAGCACCGCTTCCAGTGGAACGCGCCGATCCGGATCTCCCCGCACAACCCCGACGTCATCTATCACACGTCCCAGTTCGTGAACCGGACATCGGACGCCGGATACTCGTGGGAGACGATCAGCCCCGACCTCACGCGCAACGACACGACGAAGATGTTGCACGCGGGCGGGCGCATCACGTGGGACAACACCGGGGTGGAGATGTACGGGACGGTCTTCGCCTTCGAGGAGTCGCCGCACGAGGCGGGCGTCCTGTGGGCGGGCTCGGACGACGGCCTCATCCACGTGTCGCGGGACGACGGGGAGAGCTGGATGAACGTGACTCCGGGCGATCTGCCGGAGTTCTCGACGGTCAACATGATCGACCTTTCGGCGCACGGCCCGGGGCGGGCGCACGTCGCCGTCTACCGCTACCGGATGCAGGACGTCACGCCGTACATGTGGCGCACGGACGACTACGGGGAGAGCTGGACCCGCCTCTCGGCGAACGGGATCGAACCCGGACACTTCGTGCGCGTCGTGCGGGAGGACCCCGTGCGGGAGGGCCTCCTCTACGCCGGCACCGAGTTCGGGCTCTACGTGAGCTTCGACGGCGGCGACACCTGGCAGCGCTTCCAGCAGAACCTGCCGATCACGCCGATCACGGACATGCAGGTGCACGAGGGCGACCTCGTCATGGGGACGCAGGGCCGCTCGTTCTGGATCCTCGACGACGTGACACCGCTGCGGACGATGTCGGCGGCGACGCTGGCGTCCGACGTCCACCTCTACACGCCGCGCGATGCGGTGCGCGCGCAGGGCGTCTTCCCCAGCGGGGCGTCGATCTACTTCGCGCTCGGCGAGGGGATGGAAGAGACGATCGACCTCGAGATCGTGGATGGGGGGGGAGAGGTCGTGCGGGTCTACTCCTCGAATCCCGGTTCGTGGGACGATGAGGCGAAGGCCGCGATCGGGCGCCCGTCGAGCTGGTCGCCGGACCGCCTGCAGACGAGCGCGGGCATGAACCGGATGGTGTGGAATCTCCAGGGAGAGGGGCCCGACCTGGTGCAGGGCGCCCGGATCTGGGGCTTCACGGGGCGCGTGCCCGCCGTGCCCGGGCGCTACGAGGTGCGCCTGACGGCGGGCGAGGCGACGCAGACGCAGCCGCTGGCGGTCCACATCGATCCGCGGGTGGCCGACCAGGTGACGGTCGCGGATCTGCGGCAGCAGCACGACCTGATGATCCGGGTGCGCGGTCTTCTGCAGCAGTCGCACGACGCCGTGCGCGAGGCGCGGTCGATCCGGTCGCAGATGAGCGACATCGCGGAGTCCGTGGAAGAGGCCGGCTACGGCGATGACTTCACCGAGATGGCGGACGCCGCAGGCGAGAAGCTCACGGACGTGGAGGAGGAACTCTTCCAGACGCGGAACCGCTCGGGGCAGGACATGCTCAACTTCCCGCCCATGCTCGACAACGAGATCGCCAACCTGTACGGCTACATTGCGTCGACCTACGACCGCCCGAACGCGGTGGCGGCGGTCCGCGCCGACGAACTCGAGGAGGAACTCGGCGGGTGGCTGGGCACGCTCCAGCAGATCATCGACACGGACGTGGCCGAGTTCAACAACCGTCTGCGCGAGGCCGGAGTACCGGGCGTGATCGTGCGCACCCCGCCGCGCGCCACCAGCTGATCGGCGCAGGCGGCGCCTCTTGGGCGGGACCGACGTTTCAATAGACGCCCTCGCCCGCCGCTGCTTCGAGCGGGAGGCGAGGGCGGCCGAGCGCGAACTCGATGCGGAGGCGGCGCGGGCGCGGACCAAGGCCAGGGACACCCGGCCGGTCGCGCCTTGGGTCGTCCCGCTCGTCCTCGTCGGGTCGTGTTACGCGGGCGTCGTCACCGGCGGGCCGGGGATGTTCGGAGTTCTGGGCGTCGCGGCGGTGATCTGGGCGCTGAACGGGGTCGGCAAGGCCCGGCCCGCCCGGCAGAGGCGGTCCGCGATCCGGAAGGAGGCGGAGGACGGAATCGTCGCCTACCGGCGGGGCGAGCCCTGGGCCGTGCTTCGTGTGCACGAGTTCGCGGTGACGGAGTTCCGGGAGCGAATCCAGGCGCACCGCGAGCGGACGATGGGAAGGGGCTCGGAGTGGGGACGGGCGCGGTCGGAACTCACCCAGGCGGCGGATGAGGCGCAGCGTTCCGCCGCGTACTGGCGCGAACGTCTTCGCGGCGAACCGGAGAGCGAACTCGCGCGGACACAGGGCCGGGTCGCGGACCGACTCGAAGCGAAGCTCGGGGAGGCTCTGGGGAAGCTCGACGCGCGGGCGGCGGCGCTCCGCAAGTTCTATAATGATTGCGACGCCCGGCTGGCGGTCATGGACCGCTGCAACCGGGACATCGAGGAGTCGCAGCGCCTCGAGGAGTTGTCGGGCAAGGCCGATGTCGTCATCGCCGAGGCCGAGGGCACGATCCAGGCGCTCGCGCTGCAGTTCGTCGCGGAGGCCCGGAACATCGCGGAGGCGCTCGGAGGGGTCGCCACGGTGGGTGTCAAGTCGCTCGCAGGGGAAGCACCGGTGGACAACATCGAGTACCTCGCGGACCACATCATCGAGAGTTCCGACCGGGAGCGGTCGGCGATCGAGGATCTGGAGCGCCAGCTGTCGCACACGGCCCAATGAGCCGGCCGCGGCGCCCCCTGAGCCGGCCGCGAGGCGGCTCGACCGTCGTATCCGCAGGCGTGCTGGCGCTCGTCATCCTCTCGGCCGCGGGGTGCGGCGACGAAGCCACGGCGCCGCCCACGGCGACCCCCAACCGACGGCCGACGCCGACGAGCACGATCCCGCCGCAGGAACTGGCGGCCGGCGACACGCTCACGGTGGACGCGGGGGCCTATTTCACGGATCCGGACGGGGACGCCCTGACGTTCTCGGCCGAGACCTCCGACGCCGGCGTCGCCTCCGTCTCGCTTTCGGACGCCACCGTCACCGTCGTCGGGGTCGCCCCGGGAGAGGCGCGGGTCACGATCCGGGCGCGCGATCCCGGGGCGCTTCAGGCCCGGCTGGAGTTCAGGGTCTTCGTGCCCGAGCTGGTGACGGCGGACCACGCCGTGCTTCAGGCGTTCTACGAAGCGACGGGCGGCGAGGGCTGGACCAACGACGACAACTGGCTGACGGGGCGGCCGCTCGATACGTGGTACGGCGTCAGGGTGGACGACGACGGGCGGGTGACGGATCTCGACCTCGAATTCAACGGGCTCCGGGGACTTCTCCCCGCGGAGCTCGGAGACCTGGACCGCCTCCATACCCTTACGCTGTCACGAAACGAACTCGAGGGGACCATCCCGGCGGAGCTGGAGCGACTTCCGATCCTCCTCCTGCTGAACCTCAGCGACAACCGTTTCGACGGCGAGATCCCGCCGTGGCTCGGCGACTTCAGCTACATGGATCAACTGGATCTCAGCCGCAACGGATTCGAGGGGTCGATCCCGGCCGCTCTGGGCAACCTCCGCGACATGCGTCTGCTGGATCTGAGCGACAACGATCTCACCGGACCGATACCGCCCGAACTGGGGAACCTCACCGCGCTCGAGCTCCTGCTGTTCATGCGCAACGACCTCGAGGGGCCGGTGCCGGAGACGTTCGGGCGCCTGGCGGCGCTGCGCTTCCTGAACCTGTCCGGCAACGCCGGGCTTTCCGGCCCGCTGCCCGTCGAATTGACGTCGCTCCGGAGGCTGGTCCAACTCCACCTGGGAGGCTCGGCGCTCTGCGCGCCCGCCGAGCCCGCCTTCCGGGGCTGGCTGGAGCGCCTCTACAGGCACCGGGTCGCCACGTGCGGGCAGGATGCGTCGATCTTGCTCACGCAGGCCGTACAGTCATCAGAGTTTCCCGTGCCGCTCGTCGCCGGCGATTCCGCGCTCCTGCGCGTGTTTCTGACAGCCCCCGAGGGCGCGTCCGTCGATTTCCCGGCGGTCCGGGCCCGGTTCTACCTGGAGGGCTCCGAGACCCACGTCGTCGACATTCCCGCGCAGTCGAATCCCGTGCCGGCGGCGATCGAGGAAGGCGATCTCGCCGCATCCGCGAACGTCGTGATTCCCGGGCGGATCGTGCAGCCGGGGCTCGAGGTCGTCGTCGAGACGGATCCCGACGGCACGCTCGATCCCGCGCTGGGACTCACGCGGCGCATTCCCGACACCGGCCGGCGCGCCGTCAACGTCCGGATGATGCCCACGTTCAATCTCACGGTGATCCCGTACGTGCAGACGTCGAACCCGGACCGCTCGATCGTGAGCCTCGTGAACAGTCTGACCCCGGACCACGAACTCTTCTGGGACACGCATACGCTTCTCCCGATCGGGGGCATGACGGTCACGCCCCACGAGCCCGTGATGGTATCCACCAACAACCAGAACGCGCTCTTGAGCTACACGGCGGCGATATGGGCGTCGGAGGGGGGGGCCGGGCACTACATGGGCACGATGACGAACAACGACGGCGGAGGCGTGGCATACATCGGCGGGTTCGCCAGCTTCTCCAGTCATGATCGAGCCGACATCGTAGCGCACGAATTCGGGCACAACATGAGCCTAAACCATGCTCCTTGCAGCGCGGTCAACCCCGATCCGTGGTATCCCGGGGGGACCGGGCACATCGGCGCGTGGGGATACGATTTTCGCGACGGCGGGCAAGTCGTTCCGCCGGACAGGGCCGACATCATGGGATACTGCGATCCGCACTGGATCGGGGACTATCACTTCTACAACGCGATGCGCTTCCGGACCCGCACCGAGCCGCTCGAATCCGCGCCGAGCCCGGCCGCCGACGGCGATGCCCGCTCGCTGCTCCTCTGGGGCGGCGTCAGCGTAGAAGGCGTTCCCTACCTCGAGCCCGCGTTCGTCCTCGACGCGCCGCCGTCTCCGCCCGTGGACGGCGGCAACTATCGCATCCGTGGCCGGGACGCGTCGGGTGAGGAACTGTTCGCCCTGAGCTTCGATATGTGGCGGATCGCCGACGGAGACGGCGGCTCGGGTTTCGCCTTCGCCGTGCCCGTCCGGTCCGGGTGGGCCGAGGGACTGGCGAGCCTCACTCTCTCGGGGCCTGGAGGATCGTTCACGCTGGACGGGGAGAGTGGCCGGTTTGCGGCGCTCGCGCTGGATCCGGTGACCCGCCGCGTCCGCGCCCTCCTCCGCGAAGTGCCGCCCGCCGCCCTCGCGGCCGCTTCACCGGCTCAGAGCGTGGCCGAGGCACTGTCCCTCGATCCCGACCTGCAAGTGCTCGTCAGCCGCGGGATCCCCGACCCCGCCGACTGGGACCGCCAGCAGTAGGGTCGCGCCGGGACGGCTGACCCGCCGCTAGCTGCCAGCCTCCTTCGCGGTCGCGCAGGTCGGACAGGGCGCCGGTGTCGATCGCGTCTCGAAGCTCGTGGAGTTCGCCGATCGTCACGTCCCGTGCGTCCAGCGCGACGACGAAGCGAAGCTCGGGGAGGCCATGGGGAAGCTCGACGCGCGGGCGGCGGCGCTCCGCAAGTTCTATAATGATTGCGACGCCCGGCTGGCGGTCATGGACCGCTGCAACCGCGACATCGAGGAATCGCATCGCCTCGAGGAGCTGTCGGGCAAGGCCGATGTCGTCATCGCCGAAGCCGAGGGCACGATCCAGGCGCTCGCGCTGCAGTTCGTGGCCGAGGCCCGGAACATCGCGGAGGCGCTCGGAGGGGTTGCCACGGTGGGGATCAAGTCGCTTGCCGGTGAGGTGCCGGTGGACAACATCGAGTACCTCGCGGACCACATCATCGAGAGTTCCGACCGGGAACGCTCCGCGATCGAGGATCTGGAGCGCCAGCTGTCGCACGCAGCCCAATGAGCCGGTCGCGAAGAGGCACGCCCGTCGTCTCGGCGTGCGTGTTGGCGCTCGTCATCCTCACGGCTGCGGCGTGCGGCGACGAAGCCACGGCGCCGCCCACGGCGACCCCCAACCGCCGGCCGACGCCGACGAGCACGATCCCGCCGCAGGAACTGGCGGCCGGCGACACGCTCACGGTGGACGCGGGGGCCTATTTCACGGATCCGGACGGGAACGCCCTGACGTTCTCGGTTGAGACCTCCGACGCCGGCGTCGCCTCCGTCTCGCTGTCGGACGCCACCGTCACCGTCGTCGGCGTCGCTCCGGGAGAGGCGCGGGTCACGATCCGGGCGCGCGATCCCGGGGCGTTGCAAGCCCGACTGGAGTTCAGGGTCCTCGTACCCGAGCTCGTGACGGCGGACCACGTCGTGCTCCAGGCGCTCTACGAAGCGACGGGAGGCGAGGGCTGGACCCACGACGACAACTGGCTGTCGGGGCGGCCGCTCGATACGTGGTACGGCGTCAGGGTGGACGACGACGGGCGGGTGACGGATCTCGACCTCGAATTCAACGGGCTCCGGGGACGTCTCCCCGCGGAGCTCGGAGACCTGGACCGGCTCCATACCCTCACACTGTCACGAAACGAACTCGAGGGGACCATCCCGGCGGAGCTGGGGCGACTGCCGATCCTCCTCCTCCTGAACCTCAGCGACAACCGTTTCGACGGCGAGATCCCGCCGTGGCTCGGCAACTTCAGCTACATGGACCAACTGGATCTCAGCCGCAACGGATTCGAGGGGCCGATCCCGGCCGCGCTGGGCAACCTCCGCGACATGCGTCTGCTGGATCTGAGCGACAACGATCTCATCGGACCGATACCGCCCGAACTGGGGAACCTCACCGCGCTCGAGGTCCTGCTGTTCATGCGCAACGTCCTCGAGGGGCCGGTGCCGGAGACGTTCGGGCGCTTGGCGGCGCTGCGCTTTCTCAATCTGACGGGGAACGCCGGACTGTCCGGCCCCCTGCCGGCATCGCTGACGGAGCTTTTCTCGCTCAGCGAACTTCATGTGGGCGGTACGGCCCTCTGCGCCCCCGCCGAGCGCGCGTTTGCAGACTGGCTGGAGGAGCTGCGCAGACATCGCGTCTCCCCCTGTGGGCACGATGGCACCGTGCTCCTGACCCAGGCGGTCCAGTCCGCGGGCTTTCCCGTGCCGCTCGTCGCCGGCGACTCGGCGCTTCTCCGCGTGTTCCTGACGGCGCCCGAAGGTTCGGCTGTCGACTACCCGCGCGTCCGGGCCCGGTTCTACGTGGACGACGCGGAGGTGCACGTCGCCGACATCCCCGCACAATCGAACCCTGTGCCGGTCGAGGTCGACGAGGGGTCGCTGGAGGCATCGGCCAACGCCGTCATCCCCGGACAGGTCATGCAGCCGGGTCTGGAGGTCGTCGTCGAGACGGACCCGGACGCGACGCTCGACCCGACGCTCGGACTCACGCGGCGCATCCCCGAAACCGGCCGTCTCCCGGTGGACGTTCGACGGATGCCCACGTTCGATGTCACGGTGGTGCCGTTCCTGTATGCTCCCAGTCCGGACCGGTCGATCGTCGACATCGTCCAGAATCTGACCCCGGAGCACGAGCTGCTCTGGGAAACGCGTACGTTCCTGCCGATCGGAGATTTCTCCCTCACCAGGCACGAACCGGTCACGACATCTTCCAGAAACCAAGGCACCCTGCTCGGCGAGACGGCCGCAATTCGTGCCGCGGAAGGGGGGACCGGGTACTACATGGGGACGATGGCGAACAGCGACGGAGGCGGCCTGGGCCAAAACCCCGGGTTCGTGACGTTCTCGGACCCCCGTGCCGACATCATCGCGCACGAATTCGGGCACAACCTGAGCCTCAGCCACGCCCCGTGTAACGCATACGGCGTCGATCCCTGGTATCCCGTCCCCGGCGGGCTGATCGGCGCGTGGGGCTACGATTTTCGGGACGGCGGGAGGCTCGTTCCGCCGGACTCCCCGGATCTCATGGGATACTGTCCGCCCTTACACTGGATCGGGGACTACCACTTCTTCAACGCGATGCGCCGCCGGATGCGGACGGAAGGCGCGGCTGCCGCCGGGGATGCGGCGCTGGCCAGGGGTGACCGCATGCTCCTGCTCTGGGGCGGCATCGACAACGCGGGGGTTCCGTACCTGGAGCCGGCCTTCATCGTCGACGCTCCACCGGCGCTACCGGGGTCCGAAGGCGAATACACGATCCGCGGGAGCGACGCGGCGGGCCGGGACCTCTTCGAGTTGCACTTCGAAATGCCCCGGATCGGAGACGGGGACGGAGCGTCGAGCTTCGCCTTCGCGCTGCCGGTTCGGTCCGGGTGGGCCGAGGGACTGGCGAGCCTCACCCTCTCGGGGCCCGGCGGATCGGCCACGCTGGACGACGAGAGTGGCCGGAGCGCGGCGCTCGCGCTGGATCCGGTGAGCGGCCGCGTCCGTGCCCTCCTCCGCGAGGTACCGCCCGCCGCCCTCGCGGCCGCTTCACTGGCTCACGGCGTGGCCGAGGCGCTGTCCCTCGATCCCGACCTGCAAGTACAGGTCAGCCGCGGGATCCCGGACCCCGCGGATTGGGACCGCTAGTGTCGGACCGCGGCTGACCCGCCGCTAACGCCCTTCCCGGTCGCGCAGGTCGGCCAGCGCGTCGGTGTCGATCGCATCTCGAAGCTCGTGGAGCTCGTCGATCGTCACGTCCCGTGCGTCCAGCGCGACGACGAAGCGACTCTCGACGAACCAGGTGAACTCCGCGCGGCCTCGGTCGCCGCGCGTGCGGCGGAACTCCTCCATGGCCGGATAGCCTTCGTAGTCAATCGTGCGTGCCCACCCTCGGTCGCTCTCCTCGTCGACCGAGAGGTCGAGCCACTCCAGGAAGCCCTCAGAGCCGATCACCGGCATCGCGCCGATGTCGGCGATGGAGACTTCGACCTCGGCGCCGCCGCTCCCCTCGTACTCGGCCTCGGCCACGGACATGTGGAACCCCAGAGCGCCGCCCGTCGCCCCCTCGCGCGAGGTCCGCCTCAGATTCCCCGCCCGCTCGGGCAGAAAGTCGTAGAACTCGCGGAAGTGGATCGGCTGATCGACCAGCGTCTCGCCGCCCAGTTCCTCGGCGAGGTCGGACATGTGCTCGCCGACCTCCTCCAGCGCGTCGGTGATGCTCTCCGCGATGTCGTCGGCGGCATCGCGCAGATCTTCCCGCACTTCCTCCGCTTCGTCCCGCGCCTCAGCGTCGTCGATGACGATGCAGCCGGCCGACGTGAGACCGCAGAAGAGGGCGCCCGCGAGGGCGATCCGCCGCGTGGGACGGTCGAGAGAGCGACGATTCCAGGACATCTCTTTCCTCCAGACGCTGAACGCATGGTTTTCAGGGGCCTGTGCGCGTCTACGCGCCTGGCCGGCGGGAAGTGTCAGACGGCTCTGCCGCGAGGCCCCGCGCGGCGGTGCCGAAGCCGTCGGGCCGTTGACCGGCGCGGCATGCGGTTCGATGCTGTTCCGATGAACGCCCCCCCGTCCCGTCCCGCCGCTTCCCCCCGGGCTCGCATCGCGGCGCTGGAGCGCGAGGACAAGTGGTTTCTGGGGGGGCTGGACGGCGTGGTGTGGGCGCCGCCGTTTCCGCAGTGGCTGCACCGGCCGGGGTTCTGGGATCCGGTTCACCTGCTGCAGCAAGAGGTCGGCCCGGGGTTCTCGGTGGCCCTCGTGGGCGGGGACGGGGCGGAATTCCCGCTCCGAGGTGGTACCGGCGGCCCGGACGGTCGCGAGCCGACGCCGCACCGGTGGCGGCCCGGGCGGCTGGTCGCCACGTGGTCGGACGAGCGCGGCCTCACCTTCGAGGAGCGCCGCCAGGTGCTGCCGGGCGGCATTCTGGAATCTTCATGGCACGTCGCGGCCGGACTCGAGGGCTATGTCGTCGGCTTCACCGCGCAGCCGGCGGACGCGGCGGACGGAGTGGAACCCACGGCGACCGGGGTGGGCTGGACGCGGACCGTCTCGGACCGGCGCGGGCAGGAACTGGTCCTGCGCATGGAACTCGCGGGCTCCGTTTCGCCCGTTTGGCGGCGCATCGTGCCGTCCGAGGGGCGCGCCGCGCCCGAGTGGAGGCATTCGCCCTTCACGGAAGGCGGCGGTGCCCCGGGGAACGCCGCGGCCCCAGGTGCCGGCCCCGCGTCCGGCCCGAATTCCGACCCGGGAGAACACCGTTCCGGGTGGATCTGGATCGCCGTCGCGCTTCGGCTCGGAGGAATAGACGACGGCGGCCCCCCGACCTTCCGTCTGACCCTCCGCCTCCGGGGCGCCGAAGCCCGGGGCCCGGCTCCGACGTCCGGGACGGCCTCCGCCTGGGAGTCCTTCTTCGGCGATTTTCCGCATTTCGAGAGCGGCGACCCGTATCTCGACCGCTATTTCGACTATCGCATCTACGGCCTCGGCCTGAACCGCATCGAGGGTCGATGGGGCCCCGTGCGGCATCCCGCCATCGCCGAGGGCCCGGAGTACTTTCACGTGCCGATCGCCTACAGCGCGCAGTGTCACATGATGGAGATGCGCTGGCGGAAGGGCGGACGGGAGGCGTGGGGCTCTCTCCTGAACTTCGTCGACAACCCGAAGCCCGACGACTCTTTCCACGGCCGCCTGTATCCCGAGCGTCTCGAGGGGACCGATTTCTACCACGCGAACTGGGGCGACGCGCTGCTCGCGGTCGATGACATGCACCCCGATGCGGCGGCGCTGGCCCGCTGCTACGAGGGGCTGTCGCTCTACGCGCGCTGGCTGACGGCGGAGCGCGACCCCGAGGCGTCCGGCATGTTCACCGTCACGAACCACTTCGAAACGGGACAGGAGTACATGTCGCGCTACATGGCCGTGGACGGGGAGGCCGACGTGGCGGGGTGGAGTCCCCGGCTCCGCCTCAAGGGGATCGACGTCACCGTGTACGCGCACCAGTTGTTCCGCGCGCTCGGCTCGGTGGCGCGCCGCCTGCAGCGGCCGGGTGACGAGGCCGAGTGGCGTGGGCTCGCGGACCGGTGCTGGAAGGCGATCGACGAACGCATGTGGTCGACGACGGCCAGGCTGTTCACGGACGTGGACGGACGCACCGGCGAGCGGACCGGCGTGAAGGCCGCGGTTGGATTTTATCCACTGCTCACCGGCCGCATGGATGGGGTCCGCCTCGCAGCCCTGCTCGACCACCTCGAGGATCCCCGGACGTTCGGCACGCGTTTTCCGCTGCCTTCGTCGAGCGTGGACGATCCGCGATTCTCGGCGGAGGGCATCTGGCGGGGGAAGCGCCGCAACTGCCCGTGGAACGGACGAGCCTGGCCGATGACGACGAGCCACGTGATCGAGGGCCTGCTGCGCTGCTGGCGTGGCGGGAGCGCGCGGGCCGGCGCGCTGGCGGCGGACCTGCTCAACCGCTTCGCGCGCATGATGTTCACCGACGGCGACCCCTCGCGTCCCAACTGCTTCGAGCATTACAACCCGCACACGGGCCGCGCGTGCCATTTCCGGGGCATCGACGACTACCAGCACTCGTGGATCCTCGATCTGCTGGCGCGCGGATTCGCCGGGCTTCACGTGGACGCGTCGGGCATCGAGGTAGGTCCGCTGCCGGGCGGTCCCGAGCGCGTGTCGCTGGGACCCGTCGTCGCCCGGGGCCGGGAGCTGCACGTCGACGTGGAGCCCGAAGGGATGAGCGTCACGGTGGACGGCGAGCGGTTCGACGGGCCGCGTGGCGAGGCGCTGCGGGTGCCGTGGGCCCCGTGAGCCGGGCTCCGCAGGGCGTCGAACTGCGCGGCGTGGAGAAGCGGTACGGCGAGGTCACGGCCGTCCGGGCGCTCGACCTCGAGGTCCGGCCCGGGGAGTTGATGGTGCTGGTGGGCCCGTCCGGGTGCGGCAAGAGCACGCTGTTGCGCCTCATCGCCGGGCTCATCGAACCCACGGCGGGGGAGGTGTGGATCGGGGGACGGCGGGTGGACGACGTCGAGCCGGGCGCCCGCGATGTGGCGATGGTGTTCCAGAGCTACGCGCTTTACCCGCACATGACGGTGGCCGGGAACCTGGGCTTCGGCCTGCGCGTGCGCGGGACTCCGCGAACCGAGATCGAGCGGCGCGTTGCGGAGGCCGCAGCCGCACTCGGGCTCGCCGAACTGTTGTCGCGGAAACCCGGCGAGCTGTCCGGTGGACAGCGTCAGCGAGTGGCCCTGGGACGAGCGATGGTCCGCGATCCGGGCGTGTTCCTGTTCGACGAGCCGCTCTCGCACCTCGACGCCGAGTTGCGCTTGCGGACCCGGGACGAGATCGCCGCCCTGCACCGGCGCCTCGGCACGACCATGATCTTCGTGACGCACGACCAGGTGGAAGCGCTGTCGCTAGGCCAGCGGGTCGCGGTCATGGATCAGGGCCGGCTCCACCAGGTGGGCACGCCGGATGAGGTCTACCGCAGGCCGGCCAACCTGTTCGTAGCCGGGTTCGTGGGGTCGCCGCCCATCAACCGCATCGCCCTGGCCCGCGACGCGGGACGGCTCGCGGGCGGCCCGTTCGCGCTCCGGGCGCCGTCGGGGGTCGACCGGGCCACGCTCGGCGTGCGGCCGGAGGATCTGGCCGTCGCGAGGACGAGCGAGGGCGACGGCGAAGCGCGCGCCGGGGATCGCGGTTCGGGCGAAGCGGGCGACTTCCGGGCCGGCGTGCTCCGCGTCGAGGCGCTGGGCAGCGAGCAGCGGGTGCACCTGGACGGCCCCGGCGACGCGGCCTGGGTGG
The DNA here is from genome assembly GCA_022826685.1 of Gemmatimonadota bacterium. Lineage (GTDB taxonomy): Bacteria > Gemmatimonadota > Gemmatimonadetes > Palauibacterales > Palauibacteraceae > Palauibacter. The sequence goes on from JAJDUL010000021.1 coordinate 17,568, forward strand.
CGCGCGCCGCTCCCGCGCTGCGGGTCGACCCGGGCGACCGCGTGAGCGTCTCCGTCGCGTGGGACCGCAGCCACCTGTTCGGTCCGGACGGCCGCCGCGAGGAGGCCGCACCGCGACCCATGCCGCGTCCGGGATCGGGATGACGAACTCGCCGCCGCGCCCGCGCCGGTCCCTTTGCGCTCCCACCGGCGGCGCCAAAGCCGTCGTCTTCGCCGTCGTCTCCCTGGCGGCCGCCTGCGCCTCGGGCGAATCCGATACCGCCCTGCGCGTGGCCCTCTGGGCCGGAGGCCACGAACTGGAGATCGAACGGCAGGTGGCCGACCGCTACGAAGCGCTGCACCCCGGCGTGCGGGTCGTGCTCGAATCCGCCCCCAACGGATACGAGGAGCGGCTGCTGACCTCGATCGCGGCGGGGCGTCCACCCGACGTCTACCTGATGGATTCGCCCGACATCCCCACCTTCGTGGAGCGCGGGCTGGCGCTGGACCTCGCGCCATACCGGGAGGCGCTCGGCTTCCGGCCGGACAGCGTGTTCGGGCAGGTAGCGGACGCGTTTCGCCGGGGCCAGTCCATGTTCGCGCTGCCGAAGGACTTCACGCCGATGGTCCTGTACGCGAACCGGAGCCTGCTCGCTGCCGCGGGCGTCGAGAACCTTCTGCCGGTGGCGCCGTCGCCCACCGCGCCCCCGGTAGTCGCGCCCCTGGCCACGGCGCCGCCAGCCGGTTGGACCTGGACCGACTTCCGGCGTGCCGCGGAGGCCGTCGTTACGGACCCGGACGGGGACGGACGGCCGGACGTGTTCGGGTTCGACTTCCCGCGAAACCTGTATCAGTGGGTCCCGTTCGTCTGGTCGGCGGGAGGCGACATCCTCGGGCCCGGCGGGGGCCGCGCGGCGGGGTACCTGGACGGGCCGGAAGCGCTGGAGGCGTACCGCTTCCTGACGTCGCTGGCGGAGGACGGCCTCACTCCGGGCGCGCAGTTCGTGCAGCAGGGAGACCCCGCGCGGGAGGCGCGCTTCGCATCGGGGGGACAGGCGTTCCTCCTCTCGGGCCACTGGACCCTTCCCGTCTTCCGCGATCTGGTGGAGGCGGGCGCGCTGGATCTGGCCATCGTCCCGATTCCGCACCACCCGTCGCGGGCGGCGGCGACCAGCGTGCTCTACGCATCAGGGTGGGCGGTGCCGCCCAACGCGCCGAACGTGCGGCGCGCGATCGACCTCGCCGGCTTCCTCGCCTCGCCCGAAGCCCAGCGTATCCGGGCGCGGTCGGGACTCGCCATCCCCTCGCGGATCGATGTGGCGGCGGAGATCGCCGCGGCGGACGGCACCGGAGTCGAGGACGCGTTCATCGCGCTCGTGGCGGGCTCCCGGATGACGTGGGGGGCGCGGGTGCGCGACTTCTCCCGCATCGAGGCGCTGGCGGTGGAGATCATGGACCGCCGGCTGGTGCGCGGAGAATCCCTCGCGTCGAGCGCCTCGGACGTGGCCCGCCGCATCGACGCGGAGTTCGAATGGTGAGCGGGACCCGGCAGCCGGTTCTCGCGGCCCTCGCCGCCGTCATCCTCGCGGGCGGCCTCGGGTTGGTCCTGGCCGTCGCCGCGGGCCGGGTGGCGGGCGCACGGACGGCTGCGGCGGAAGCCGAGGCTCGCATGGCCGCCGCGCTCTGGGAAGAGGACGGGGGCAGCGACCAGGTGGTGGCCGGGCTGCTGGGCGAGCGAGCCACGATCGTTGGAGCCGGGGAGGGAGCCGCCGGGACGGGGGCTTTTGCGTACGAGGCGGGCGCGCTCGACCCCGCCGTCCGGATCGCCGTCACGCCGCGCCGCGCCGGTGGTCCCGGGACGACCTTCCCCCTCGCCGCCACGGCCATCGCGCTCGCGGCCGTGGCGCTCATCGCCGGCTGGGCCGCGGCGCGGCGCCGCGGGCCGACGCGCGGACGTTATCCGACCGGCATCGCGCTCCTCTCCGTCGGCTGCATCGCCCTGACCACGATCACCGCCGGGCGTTGGGTGGACCGCGAACTCCGTGCGCTGAGCGCCGCCACGGTGGCTCAGGGCGCGCGCGCCATCGGACTCGCCATGGCGACGGGTGCGGATCCGGCCCGCGCCGCCCGGATCGCCCACCTCTCGTGGGCCGAGGACCGTTCGCTGGAGGCCGCGGACGAGCAGTGGACGATGCCGCTCGGCGTGGCGGCGGCCATCGCCACGCGGTCCGACCGAGGCGCGGCGCTGCCCGCCGACGCGCCCGCGGGCGCGCCGTATACGGTGGAGGCGGACGGCGCCACCTGGCACGCGGCGCGCTCGGGCGACGTCCACCTCGCCTTCCTCGGGTACGAACGCACCGCCTCCCCCGCCCTCCCGCTGGCTGCCGCCGGCGCGCTCGCCGCCCTGCTCGTGGCGCTGGTTCTCCACCTCGCGCAGCTCGCAGCCCGCCCCCGCGCCCTGCGCCGAACGCTGGCGGCGTGGGGTCTCCTCGCCCCGGCGGCGGCCCTCATCCTCGCCTTCACCCTCGGGCCACTTCTCTTCTCCCTGTGGATCTCGCTCCACGAATGGCGCTTGATCGACCCCGCGCCACTCTTCCTCGGACTCGACAACTACGCCGGGCTGCTCGGGGACGGCGAATGGTGGTCGGCGATCGGGAACACGGCGCTGTTCACGCTGCACGTGCCCGCCGCGATGGCCATCGCCCTCGCCCTGGCGCTCCTCACCCGGGGGTCGCGCCGCGCCATGCGCTGGGCGCGGCTCGCCCTCTTCCTGCCCGGCATCACGAGCGTGGCGGCGATCGCGGTGGTGTGGAAGTGGCTGCTGAGCGACCGGTACGGACTGCTGAACCGCGGTCTGGAGCGCGCCGGGCTCGAGTCCGTCCCGTGGCTCACGTCGCCCGACACCGCGCTCGTCAGCCTGATGATGATCGGCATCTGGATGGTCGTGGGCTACCAGATGGTTATTTTTCAAGCAGGCCTCGCCGCCATCCCGCGCGACTGGTACGAGGCGGCCCGGGTCGACGGCGCGGGGCCGTGGCAACGCTTCCGCCACGTCACCCTGCCCGGCCTGCGCCACACCCTGTTCTTCGTGCTCGTCACGTCGGTCATCGGATCCTTCCAGGTGTTCGGACTCGTCTACGTGATGACCGAGGGCGGCCCGCTGGGCGCCACGGACGTCGCCGTCTACCACATCTACCGCGAGGCGTGGGAGTTCCTGCAGTTCGGCAACGCGGCTGCGATGAGCTGGATGCTGTTCGCGGTCGTCTTCGTCGCCACCTGGCTGCACTTCCGCTTCCTCGACACACGCCGGACCCATGCCTGAGCGCACCCTCCCCCGGACGGGGCGCGGGCTCCTGCTCGCCGCGGCGTGCCTCGTCATGGCGGCGCCCTTCGCGTGGATGGGACTGACGAGCCTGATGGGACAGCTCGAGGTCTTCGCCGGCGGGGGCCTCCTGCCGCGCGCGCCCCGCTGGTCGAACTATCCCGAGGCGCTGACGGTCCAGCCCTTCGGGCGCTACTTCCTGAACTCGCTCGTGTTCGCGACCGCGGTGGCGGCGGGCCAGGTCGCGACCTCCGCCACGGCCGGGTACGCCTTCGCCCGCCTCGAGTTTCCCGGGCGGGACGGGCTCTTCATGCTCTTCCTGTCGACCATGATGGTGCCCGCGGTCGTCGTTCTCATCCCCCGCTTCCTTATGATTGAGGCCCTCGGCTGGATCGACACCTACCAGGGGCTCGTCTCCACGGAACTCGTCTCCGTGTGGGGGATCTTCCTCATGCGACAGTATTTCCGGACCGTGCCCGCGGAACTGGAGGACGCCGCGCGCGTGGACGGCGCCGGACGCGTGCGCATCTTCTGGAGCGTCGCCCTGCCCCTCGCGAAGCCCGCCGTGGCCACGCTCGCCCTGTTCGCGTTCGTCGACGCGTGGAAGAACCTGCTGTGGCCGCTCCTCGTGACCCGGTCCATGGAGATGCGCGTCGTCGAGGTGGGGATCGCCGCCTTCCATTCGACCTACGAGATCAACTGGCCCTACCAGATGGCGGCCGGCGTCATCGCGGTCCTGCCCATCGCGCTCCTGTTCCTCTTCACCCAGCGCTATTTCGTGCGCGGCATCCAACTGGAAGGGATCCGCTAGCGTGGTCCGCGCCAGAACCCGATCCGGTCCATGATGCACGTCGGGGCGCTCGAGGCGCGCCGATGGGCCGGGCTCGTGTTCGCGCCCGGACCCGGTGAAGGGATCGGCCTCCGGCTCGTCTTCACCACCCCCGACGGCGAGCGCCGGGACCTGGAGGACTGGTACTGGATGGTCTCCCGCGTCGGTCCCCACGCGCCAGACGGATGCTACGCGCGAGTGGAGTTCGACCTCGCCGCCGAGCCGTCTCCCGCGTCCCGCCCCGGAGAAAGCACGCTCATCCTGGAGTGGTCGCGCCGTGAGGACGCCGTAGCGCTGCGGGCGGTGGCGCGTGCGCCGGGCCGGGTGGAGTTGGTGGGCGACGATCCGTGGAAATGGAAGACGACGTGGGAGGAAGCGCCCGATGGCTGGCGCGCGGGGCTCGGAGGCGTGGAGATCGCCGCCGCCTTCGCACCTCGGGCGGGGGAACGCGCGGCCGCCGTGGTCGCCTGGGAGACGCGTGGCGCACCGAGGCGACCGGCCCGGCCCGGACCCGCCCTGGACCGCGCCCAACACCTTCTCTCCGGGCTGGACGGCTGGATCGACGACGCGCGCGCTGACTGGGACGGTCGCCGTCCACGTGGGTCGGGGGCCGCGGAAGGACTTGTCGAGGCCGTCACGGACAACCTGATGTGGACCGTTCTCCTGCAGCCGGAAACCGGACGCCTGTACGCGCCGGCCGGACGCCGCTGGATCTTCCCGAAGCCGGCGGACGGGACACCGCAGTCGAGCGCGCCGGATCCCGACGACTGGACGGTCTTCGGGTGGGATTCCTTCTTCAACGCCCTCGCGCTCGCCACCGCGTCGGGGCGTCTGGCCTGGGACGCTCTCCTCGCCGGGGTCGAGTCGCGCTACCCGAACGGGAACGTGCCCAACTGGAGGAGCCGTCTCGGCGGCACGCTCGACCGCTCGCAGCCCCCGGTCGGGTCCTTCGCGGCCCTGAAGCTGCACCTTGTCTGCCCCGATGCGGACGCGCTCGCCGCGGCGTGGCCCGGGCTCCGTGCGTGGAACGACTGGTGGGTGGCCGACAAGGGCGGGCGCCCGCGCCGCGAGGGGCTCACGCCCGGACTGTTCGCGTGGGGTTCGGATACCGCCCTGGTCCCGGAGCGCGGGCGGCTCCCGGAGTGGGAAGTCGGCGCGAGCGGCCACCAGCGGGCGGCGTGGGAATCGGGCCAGGATGACCTCCCGCTGTGGGACGACGTGGAATGGGATCCGGGGCGGGAAGTCCTCGCCATGTCCGCCGTCGATCTGTGCAGCTACCGCGCCCTGGACCTCGAGTGCCTGTCGCGGATCGCGCGCATCCTCGGCGAGGCGGCGGAGGCGGATCGGCTGGAGGTTGAGCGTCGCCGCCTCGTCGAAACGATGAACCGAGTGCTGTGGTCCGAGGATGCCGGGCTCTACCTGGACGAACTGCCCGGGGGCCACTCGCCGCGCGTGGCGGCGTCGAACTTCCTTCCCCTGATCGCCGGCGTGCCATCGGCGCGGCAGGCGCGGCGCATGGTCGACGTGCTGCGCGATCCCGCGCGCTTCCGGGGAGAGTGGGTGCTGCCCACGATCTCGCGCGACGACCCCGCGTTCGACGACCAGCAGTACTGGCGCGGCTCCATCTGGCCGCCCATGAATTACCTCGTGCTGCAGGGACTGCGGCGCTACGGGTTCGACGAATTCGCCAGCGAGCTGGCGTGGAAAGGGGCGCTCATGTTTCTCGCCGACCGTCGGCGCACGGGGTTCTGCCGCGAGAACTTCGACGCGCGCACCGGCCGGGGGCGGGGCCGGCGCTTCCAGAGTTGGGGGCCGCTGTTCGCGCTGGGCGCGATCGAGGAGTTCGTCGACGCGTGTCCATGGCGCGGATTGCGCACCGGCTCGCGGCTGCCCGCGTTCGTCGCTCGAGAGGCGGCCGCCGTGGACGGCGCCGTCCGGGCGCGTGTTGAAGGGCTCCGCGTCGCGGGTGAGGCGCGAACGGTCGAGTTGTCCCGATGAGCGGGACCGGGCCGATCGGCGGCGCGCGACCGGCCGACCGCCCGGAGCGGCCGACGCTGGTCATCCTCGCCGCAGGGCGATCCACCCGGTTCGGTCGCGCCAAGCAGCTCGAACCGGTGGGGCCGGGCGGCGCGGCGCTGCTCGAATACACCGTGTACGACGCCGTGCGCGCGGGGTTCGGGCGTTTCGTGCTCGTGGTGAGGGAGAGTCAGCGCGACGAGTTCGAGGCCCGCCTGCGTCCGCTCCGGGATGCGGGGATCTCCCTCTCCTTCGCCTTACAGCGTCTCGTTGACGCGGACCTCGTCCCGCTCCCGCCGCCCGGGCGCGTCCGGCCCTGGGGCACGGGATTCGCCGCGCTGGCCGCGGCGGCCGCCCTGCCCCGCCAGGGCCCGTTCGCCGTCTGCAACGCGGACGACTTCTACGGGCGGGTCGCGCACGAGCGCCTGGCGCACGCGCTCGCGGCTTCTCCCCCGGGCATCCGCGCCTTCGCGGCGACCTCCCCCCTGGCCGACACCCTCTCGACCTTCGGCGGCGTGTCGCGCGGCCTGTGCGAAGCGGGACCCGACGGCACGCTGCTTCGCATGACCGAAGGCCTGGATCTGCGCCTCGACGGCGACGCGTCGCGGACGGACGACGGCGCCGAATCCCCGGCCGCCCCGCCCGGCGTCGTCGGGCGCACCGCCTCGGGCGCGGCCGTCGGGGTCGACGCGGACAGTCCGGCGTGCATGGGCCTGTGGGGCTTCTTCCCCGACATCCTGCCCCTGCTGGAGGAGCGCTTCCGCGACTTCCTCGCGGCCTCCCCGGGGATCGAGGACGAGTTCTACCTGTCGGAAGCCGTCGGCGATCTGGCCGCCGCCGAACGGACGCGCTGCGGCCTCGTGCCCGTGGGGCCGGGGTGGATGGGGGTCACCTTCCCCGAAGACCGCGAGCGCGTCGCCGGCTCGCTCCGACAACTGACCGAGGCCGGCGCGTATCCCGTCGATCTCTGGACGCCGCACGTTCGCCCGGAGCCGCTCCGCGCGGCGCAGGCGTCCCTCTTCGGTCCATCTCACGCGCCGCCCAGTGGGGTCGCGACCGCTCCGGGGCGCATCAACCTGATCGGAGAGCACATCGACTACAACGGCCTGCCTGTGCTGCCGATGGCTCTCGACCGGCACGTCCACCTGGACTTCGAGGGGGCCGAGCACGCGACGGTCGAACTCGAAGGCGACGCTGCTCACGGTTCGTTCGCCTTCCGGCTGGACCGCGCGATCGAATCCGCTCCCCGGGGACACTGGTCGAACTATGTGAGGGCCGCGGCCAGGGGGTTGCTGGACCACGGCGTGGGACTGAGGCGAGGCATCCGCGGCACGGTCACGGGCACCCTGCCGGTGGCGGAGGGGCTGTCGTCCTCGTCCGCGCTCGTGGTCGCGTCCGCGCTGGCCCTGCTGCACGCCAACGAAGCGGAGGTGGAGACGCTGGAACTCGCGGCGCTCCTCGCCCGCGCCGAGCGTTACGTCGGGGTGCAGGGCGGCGGGATGGACCAGGCGGCGTCGCTCTGTGGGAAGGAAGGGCACGCCCTGCGGGTCGACTTCGGGCCGCTGCGCGTGACCCCGGTGCCGGTGCCGGAGGGATGGCGGTGGGTCGTCGCCTCGTCGTTGGCGCGCGCGGAGAAGGCGGGCGCGGTACGCGAGTTGTACAACGAGCGGCGGGCCCAGTGCGCGGAGGCCCTCGAACGGGTTGGCCGGACATCCTGGCCGGAGGTCGTGGGAGCCGACGAGGACGAGTTCGCATCCATCCTGGCCGGGGCCCGGAAGTCCCTGCCGCTCACGTTGTCGAGGCGCTTTCGTCACGTGGCCACGGAGGGTCGCCGGGTGATCGAGGCCGAGCGCGCGCTTCGCAGCGAGAACATGGCCGCCTTCGGCCGGTTGATGAACGCGTCGCACGCGAGCCTGCGCGATGACTTCAGCGTGAGCACCCAGGCACTCGACGAGATCGTGAGCGTGGCGCTCGATGCGGGCGCGGCCGGGGCGCGGCTCACGGGCGCGGGATTCGGCGGCTGCGTGGTCGCGCTCTGCCGCGCGGACCGGGCGAAGGCCGTGATCGAGGCGCTGATCGATCGTTTCTACGCCCCCCGCGGAGGGGTCGATCGCCGCGCCCTGTTCGTCGCCGACGCCGCCGACGGCGCCACCGTAACGAGCGAAGGAGGTGTCACGTGTTCCGATTGACGTCGCGGCGTTTGCGGGTCGCCGTGCTGGCCTCGACGGTCGGGGTCGCCGCCTTGGCCGCCGCTTCGTGCGATGCCCCCGGGCCGCGTGCGCGGATCTCCGAGGAGGTGCGCGTCCTCGACACTTACCCGTTCTCGGATCCGAACCCCGTGCCGGTGCTCGCCAGCGACCGCCGGCTGTATCCCTACCACACGTTCGAGGGGTACGCGGCGACGTCGGAGCCCCGGGAGTGGAGGGTCGTGAGGATGGAGAACGACCTCGTCGAGGTCTTCGTCCTTCCCGAGGTGGGCGGCAAGGTGTGGGGGGCCGTGGTGAAGGAGACGGGCCACGAGTTCATCTATCGGAACGAAGTGATGAAGTTCCGGGACATCGCGCTGCGCGGACCGTGGACCTCGGGCGGCCTCGAGTTCAACTTCGGCGTCATCGGGCACACGCCGGCCACGGCCACGCCCGTCGACTATCTCGTGCGGGAGAACGCGGACGGGAGCGTCAGCACGATCGTCGGCGCCACGGACCTCCCGTCGCGCACGCCGTGGCGGGTCGAGATCCGCCTTCCGCCGGACCGGGCCGCCTTCGAGACGCGCGTTCTGTGGTACAACCCGACCCCGCTGGAGCAGCCCTACTACAACTGGATGACGGCGGCGGCCTTCGCGCAGGACGACCTCGAACTGTTCGTGCCGGGGGACGCCTACCTGGAGCACTCCGGCCAGGTGCGCCCGTGGCCCGAGGATGAAGAGGGGCGATTCCTTCCCCTGTACCGCAACAACGCGTTCGGGGGACACAAGTCCTACCACGTGGTGGGGGCGCTGAACGATTTCTTCGGCGGCTACTACCGCGACGAGGACTACGGATGGGGGCACTGGGCCCCGCACGAGGAGATGCCCGGGCGAAAGATGTGGCTGTGGGCGCTCTCCCGGGCGGGCGGCGTCTGGGAGGACCTGCTCACCGACACGGACGGACAGTACGTCGAGTTCCAGGCGGGGCGGCTGCACGTGCAGTATTCGCCGGGAGCGGACCGCAACCCGATCTCGCAGGGCGCCTTCGATCCCCTCTCGGCCAGCCGCTGGAGCGAGACGTGGTTCCCGCTGGAAGGAACGGGCGGCCTCACCGACGCGTCTCCCCACGGCGCCATGCACGTCGAGCGGGAGGATGATCGCCTGCGGGTGGTCGTCCAGGCGTTCGGTGCGGGAACGGACACGGTGACCGTGTGGTCCGGCGGCGAACAGGTCGGCGCGCGGGCGGTGGTGCTCGAACCGCTGGAGCCGTTGACGGTGGAGTTCGACGTCGCGCCTCTGCAGCCGTGGCGCGTTTCCGTGCCCGGGCTCAGTCTGGAAGCGTGCTCGACGCCGGACGCGACCGGTCTCGCCGGGGTCTGCGGATTCGGCGGAGAGCCCGCCGTGTCCCGGCCATTTGGGACGAACGCCGAGGCGTGGGACGCCCTCCCGGAGACGGATCGCCTGGTGTTCGAGGCGAGGGAACTCGCGCGGGGCCGGCGCTACCCGGAGGCGGGGACGCTGTACGAACGGGCACTCGCGGCGGAGCCCTGGAACCGGGAGGCGTTGCTGGGTCTGGGCGCGCTGGCGTTGAGGTCGGCCCGCTATGAGGAGGGCCTCGTTCACGCGCGGCGCGCGCTCCAACTCGACACGTACGATCCCGAGGCCAACTTCCTCGCGGGCAACCTGTATCTCGCCCTCGGGCGCCGGGCCGATGCGCTCGACGCGTTCGGCTGGGCCGCCCGGTCGGTCGGCTTCCGGGCCGCGGCGCGCACCCGGCTGGCTGAGCTGGCGCTTGAAGCCGGGGACCTGGCCGAGGTTCGCCGTCACGCCGGGCTCGCGCTCGATCACGACCGCGTGAGCATTCCGGCCCGCAAGGTGCTGGCGATCGCGGCGCGCGTGGAGGGGGACGAAACCGGCGCGGAGCGCGCGCGGGCGGAGCTTCTGGAACTCGACCCGCTGAACCATTTCGTGCTGGCCGAGCGCTATCTCGCCGCGCGGGGGGAGGGCGACGAGACGGCTGGCGGCGCCGAGGCGGCGCGTCTCACCGCCTCAATGCGGAGCGAGTATCCGGGGCAGACGCTGCTCGAACTCGCCGTGGGCTACACGAACCGGGGGCTACCCGGCGATGCCGCGCGCCTGCTGGAACTGGCGGACGAGGTGGGCGGCGGCTCCGTGGCCACGGCGTGGCGCGCCTTCCTGACCGGCGACGCGGAACTGCTGCGGGCCGGGGCCGATCCCGCCTTCGCCTTCCCCTACCGCCCCGAGACCCTGCCGGTCCTGCGCTGGGCGGCCCGTGAGGACCCGCACTGGGGTTGGCGCTACCTCCTGGGCCTGAACCTGTGGGCGCTCGACCGCGACGCCGAAGCGGCCGAGGCGCTGGCGACCCTGGGCGACGAGCCCGACTACGGACCCGCCTACGCGGCGCGCGCGCACCTGACGAGGGCCACGAGCGGCGACCCCGGCCCTGATTTCCACCGCGCGGTCGAGGCGGATCCCGACCACCGCCTCCTCCACATCTCCCTCATTCGGCACCTGCAGGAAACGGGACGCTGGGCGGAGGCGGGCGAGGCGTCCGGCCGGGGGCGGGAACTCTTCCCGGACGACTTCAACCTCGCCCTCCTCCACGTGCGGGGACTGCTCCAGTCCGGCGACCACGGCGAAGCGATCCGGATCCTCGCCGACACGCACGTCCTTCCCTCCGAGAACTCCGGCGAGGCCCACCGCCTGTACGAGTTCGCCCACGTCGGGGCCGCGCTCGACGAACTGGAGGCCGGCGACCGCGAGGCCGCCCGCCGTCACCTGGAGGCCGCGCTCCTGTGGCCGGAATCGCTCGGCCAGGGCCGTCCCTTCGACCCCGACGACCGGCTGGTGCGGTTCCTGTTCGACGCCGCCGCGGAAAGCCCCGATGGCGGCCCCGTGCCCGGGGCCTTCGAGACCGTCACCATCGCTTCAATGCGCGCCCGCGCCGATTCACTCGCCGACGCGACCTCCCCGACCGCGGCGATCGAGCGAGCCCTCCTGCGCCGGGCCCTCGCCGCCGCCGCTCGTCTGCAAGGTTAGCCGGACGGGCCCTCCGCCGTGGCCAGCTTCACGCCTTCCTCCTCGTCCACCCGCAGCAGGAGCAGCAGCCCCGCGGCGAGAAACACGAGGATTGAGGCGATGGCCCAGCGGTGGCTTCCCGTCGCGCCGAGGATTAGCCCGTAGGAGAGCGGTCCCGCCGCGGCGGAAAGCCGGCCGGAGAAGGCGTAGAAGCCGAACAGTTCGCCCTGCTTGCTCTCGGGCACGAACGAACCGAGGAGCGCGCGGCTCCCCGCCTGGTTCGGCCCGACCATGAGCCCCAGAAGGATCGCCGCGGCCCAGAACATCGGGAGATCCCGCGCGGTCCATGCCATGCCGATCGCCACCATCAGCAGCACGAGCGTGACCGCGATCGTCCGCTTCCCGCCGATCCGGTCCTGGACGAAACCGAAGCCGATCGCGCTCGCGCCCGCCGTCGCGTTCACGACGATGCCGAGGATGAGGAGGTCGGCCGTCTCCATTCCGAACTCGGCTCCGGCGAAGATCGCCGCCATGGCGAAGGCGGTCGCGAGCCCGTCGTTGTAGACGAGGCGCGCGACGAGCAGGCGGACGGCCTGGCGATAGCGCCTCAGGCTCCGGGCCGTGTCCCCGATGCGCCCGAAGCCCATCCGTACGTAGGTGCCGAGCGACGCGCGGCGGCGGGGCTGCCGCTCCCGAAGGAAGAGGAAGGTCGGAATCGAAAACACGAGGAGCCAGCCGGCGGCGAGGAGGCTCGTGGACCGCACGTTCAGCGCCCCGTCCTCCGGCAGCCAGCCGCTGACCATTCCCAGCGCCGGAACGAGGCAGAGGAGGCCGCCGAAGTACCCGAGACCCCAGCCCAGCCCGGATATCCGCCCCATGTTCTCTCGCGTGGAGATCTCGGGAAGGAACGCGTTGGCGAGCGACTGCATCGACTCGTAGGCCACGCTGGCCCCGATGAAGACGAGAGCGGCGATCCACGCATCGCCCGGCCCCATGCGGAACAGACTCGCCGTCAGGACGACGCAGACCGCCGTGGCGATGAGCAGAAACCGCTTCTTGAGACCGCCGAAGTCTCCCATCGCGCCCACCACCGGCATGATGAGCGCGGTCGTGACCGCGGAGACGGTGACCGCGCGCGTCCACCAAACACCCCCCAGGACGGCGTCGGGCGCGATCGACCGCGCGAAGTAGGCGGAGAAGATGAAGGTCACGATGATCGTGCCGAACGCCGAGTGGGCGAAGTCGTACATCGCCCAGGAGACGATCTCCCGGCGCGCGACGGGCGGGGTTCGCGGGGTCGAGTTCACTCGCGGCGGCCTTTCGGAGCAGGCGGAGGTCCGTTTGGAACGCTCAAGGGTACGAAGGAGGGTCCGTGCGACGCGACCCGTCGGTTTGTCGCGAACGCATCGCGCGGGGTAGCTTTGCAGGAGCGTCGTCCCCCAGGGACGGCTTCCCGATATGAGGCACGAGAGGCGGAAGATTCACATGTCCACACGTACAGACGCGAGCGGAAAAACCCACGTCAGCGAGGCCGAGGCCCGGAAGGTCGCCGAGGCCGCGCGCGAGACCGACTGGACGGGGCGGACCTTCGTCCGGAACCTCTTTCTCGGGAAGCTCCGGCTCGACGCGATCCACCCCTACCCCGACCCCGACGACTTCATCTCAGAGCGTGCCCGCGCGTGGACGGAGGATCTGCGGGTCTTCCTGCGGGACGAGGTGGACTCGGACGGCATCGACCGGGACGGCAAGATCCCGCCGGAGGTCGTGCGGTCGCTCGCGGAGCGCGGCGCCTTCGGCATCAAGGTGCCGGAGAAGTACGGCGGCCTCGGATTCAACCAGACGGAGTACGCGAACGCGATGCGGGTCGTGGGCTCGGTGGACGGGAACGTCGTCGCGCTCCTCTCCGCGCATCAGTCGATCGGCGTAGGGCAGCCGCTCAAGATGTTCGGTACCGAGGCGCAGAAGGAGGCGTACTTCCCCCGGCTTGCGAAGGGGGCCATCAGCGCCTTCGCCCTCACGGAGAACGACGTGGGCTCGGATCCGGCCCGGCTCACGACCTCCGCCGAGCGCACGGAAGACGGATCCGCCTTCATCCTCAACGGCGAAAAGCTGTGGTGCACGAACGGCACCCTGGCCGAACTCTACGTCGTGATGGCGCGCCACCCGGACACGGGCCGCATCTCCGCCTTCATCGTCGAGCGCGACTGGCCGGGCGTCGAGGTTGTACGGCGCTGCCATTTCATGGGACTCAAGGCGCTCGAGAACGGGATCATCCGCTTCACGAACGTCCGCGTGCCCGCCGAGAACCTCCTCTGGAAGGAAGGGAGCGGACTCAAGCTCGCGCTCATGACGCTGAACACGGGGCGGCTCACGATCCCGGCCTCCTCGGTGGGCGGGGCGCAGGCCGCGCTCGAGGCGTGCCGCCGCTGGTGCGCGGAGCGGATCCAGTGGGGGGTGCCGGTCGGCAAGCACGAGACGATCGCACATTACCTGACCTCGATTGCGACGCGGACCTACGCCATGTCCGCGATCGCCGACCTCACGCAGTCGATGGCGGACCGCGGCGGCTACGACATCCGGCTCGAGGCCGCGATGGCGAAGCTCTGGAACACGGAGACGGGGTGGCAACTCGTCGACGACGCCCTGCAGGTGCGGGGAGGACGCGGCTACGAGACGGCCGACTCGCTCACGGCGCGCGGCGAGGAACCCGTCGCGGTCGAGCGCTGGCTGCGGGACTTCCGCATCAACCGGATCTTCGAGGGATCGAGCGAGATCCTGCGCCTGTTCATGGCCCGCGAGGCCGTGGACCGGCACCTCCAGATCGCGGGCGGTCTCGTCGACCCGCGCCTCGGCCTCGGCGCAAAGCTCAAGATTCTGCCGCAGGCGGCGTGGTTCTACGCTACCTGGTATCCGTCCACCTGGATCGGCTGGAGCCTGCCGCCGCGCTTCGCGAGCCACGGGCGGCTGGCGAAGCACCTGCGCTTCGTCGAGCGCAACAGCCGCAAGCTCGCCCGGACGACCTTCCATCTCATCCTCCGCCACGGGCCCAAGCTCGAGCGGCGCCAGGGACTCCTCTTCCGCGTCATCGACATCGGGGCGGAACTGTTCGCGATCGCGGCCGCCGTCACGCGGGCCGACATGCTGCGCCGCCGCGAGGGTGAGGGGGCGCGGGACGAGGCTCGCGAAGCCGTCCGCCTCGCCGATTCGTTCGCGGCCGAGTCACGCCGCCGCGTGGGCGAACTCTTCGGCCGCATCCGCTCGAACCACGACGCGGCGGACTACCGCATCGCGCAGGACATCATGGCGGGCCGCTTCGAATGGATGGAGCGGGACATCGTCGGCCTGCAGAAGGCCGCGCTCGACGCCTGGCAGGGCACGGCGCCGGATCCGTCGTCCGATCCTGGACCCGACGCCACTCCGTCCGAACCGTTCGTGGAGCCCCACTCGGATGTCCGCCCGGCGGGCGCCGGGGCCGAGGTCGTCTAGCGTCTCTTAGCCGAATCCGTCGTTGATCGGCCGGAGTCGATCAGCCGGACGGGTCGGGGTCCACTACGCCCTCCAGTTCGAGGCGGGTCTCGTGGCCGCATAGCGTGCCGGCCAGGATGGCGGCCACGGGCGATCCCGTGCCGGAGGAACCCAGCGCCTCGCTCAGAGTCAGATCGATGGCGCAGGATCCGGACCGGCCGTCGGACTGCCAGTCCAGCGCCCCGGTCACCGAACCCTCGAGGGTGAACGCCTCAAAAATACCGACGAAGGTGGTGACGATCCGTTCGTGGACGCTTGGGCGGCCGTCCACGGTGAAGCGCGTCCCGCCGCTCGAGAGCTGGCAGCCGCTGGGTGAGGCCGTGGAATTGACCGTCAGCCTCGCCGTGTCGGCCACCGCCTCATCTACGACCGTCTGCGTGAGAGTGACCTGTCCTCCCATGGGACACGCGATCACGGCGCTGTTCTCGGAGCCCCCGATGATCGTGGCAGCGGGGTCCTCCTGAATCGCCCGCATCGCCTCGAACAGCGCCACGGACTCGGCCGCGGAAAGCTCCGCCGTGACAGGTGGTTCCGTCGTTCCCTCGCTACAGCCGGCCGCGAGCGCGCCGGCGAAGAGTACTGCGGTCACATTCCTTCGATCTAACATCCCTTCCTCCCTTCCTCCCGGATCGGGCCCTGGCTCACCAGGATTGACGGTGGTGGCCCACGGCCCGTCACATCTCCCTTCATAAAATATATGCACACGAGCCGCGCCGGGCGAATCAGATGCCCCCGGTAGGAGGGCCGACGGTCGCGCGGCGGAACTCATCCGCCTTCTCGTTCAGTCCGTGTTCGAGGGCGCCGGCGGTGTCCAGTCCGCGCTCGCGTGCGTAGCGGCGCACGTCCTCGCTGATCTTCATCGCGCAGAACTTCGGGCCGCACATCGAGCAGAAGTGGGCGATCTTCGCGCCCTCCGCCGGGAGCGTCTCGTCGTGGAAGGCACGCGCGGTCGCCGGGTCGAGCGAGAGGTTGAACTGGTCCTCCCACCGGAACTCGAAGCGCGCCTTCGAGATCGCGTCGTCCCACGCCTCCGCGCCGGGGTGCCCGCGCGCAAGGTCCGCCGCGTGCGCCGCGATCCGGTACGCGATGACGCCGGCCTTCACGTCGTCGCGGTCGGGGAGCCCGAGGTGCTCCTTGGGCGTCACGTAGCACAGCATCGCCGTGCCGTGCCGGCCGATCGTCGCCGCGCCGATCGCGCTCGTGATGTGGTCGTAGCCGGGCGCGATGTCCGTCGTCAGCGGCCCCAGCGTGTAGAAGGGCGCCTCGTCGCACCACTCGAGCTGCTTGTCCATGTTTTCGCGGATCAGGTGCAGGGGGACGTGCCCCGGCCCCTCGTTCATGACCTGCACGTCGTATTCCCAGGCGATCCGCGTGAGTTCGCCCTGCGTGCGCAACTCGGCGAACTGCGCCTCGTCGTTGGCGTCGGCGATCGACCCCGGCCGCAGCCCGTCTCCCAGCGACAGCGACACGTCGTATTCCCGCACGATCTCGCACAACTCGCGGAAGTGCGTGTAGAGGAAGTTCTCCCGGTGGTGGGCCATGCACCACTTGGCGATGATCGACCCGCCGCGGCTCACGATCCCCGTCACCCGCTCCGCCGTGAGCGGCACGTACCGGAGCAGCAACGCCGCGTGCACGGTGAAGTAGTCCACCCCCTGCTCGCACTGCTCGACGAGGGTGTCACGGTAGATCTCCCATGTGAGTTCCTCGGGGACGCCGTCCACCTTCTCCAGCGCCTGGTAGACGGGCACGGTGCCGATGGGGACGGGGGAGTTGCGGAGGATCCACTCCCGCGTGGCGTGGATGTTCCTCCCCGTGGAGAGGTCCATCACGGTGTCGGCGCCCCACAGCGTCGCCCAGCGAAGCTTCTCCACCTCCTCCTCGATCGAAGAGGTGACGGCGGAGTTCCCGATGTTGGCGTTGATCTTCACCTTGAAGCCGCGCCCGATGATCATGGGTTCGAGTTCGGGGTGGTTGACGTTGGCCGGGATGATCGCGCGGCCCCGCGCCACCTCGTCGCGCACGAAGGACGGGTCCATGCCCTCCCGCACGGCGATGAACGCCATCTCCGGCGTGATCTCGCCGCGGCGGGCATAGTGCATCTGTGTGACGGGACCGTTTCCCCGCCGCGTTTCGCGGACGAGGGTCGAGGGCAGTTCCATGGCGTCGTCGCGCGGCCCGCGGACGGCCGTGGCGGAGCGCCCCGTCGAACGCACGTCGCGGGCGCGGATCCACTCGTCGCGCAGAAGCGGCAGGCCCTCGCGCACATCGCACCCGCCCGGACCGCTGGTGTCGTAGACCCGCAGCGGTGCCTCGCCGCCGGAGAGCGCGATCTCCCGCATGGGGACGCGAAGGGCGCCGGGGCCATCCGCGAAAACCCGCGTGGAGTTGGGGAAGGCTCCTTCGTACGGAGCCGTGACGGCGAAGGGGTCGATCATGACCGGCGTCGTTTCCCCGGCACACCCGCGTCGTCGCCGGACGGGGGACGGTCGACGCCGGGCGGGGACGCGCCCCGCGCGGGCCGCGCTCCCTACGCCGGTATGAGCCGGATCAGGTTCATGGGGTACGCTCTCAATCCCGTCGAATCGGGATGCCCCCGGCGACCGCCGGAAAGATAGGGGTCATGCGCCAGCCGCGCCCGCCGCGCCCAGGGCTCCGACGATCAACTCGCCCATCCGCGCCGTGGACACCGGCGCGCGGCCGCCGTCGGCGTGGAGGTCCGCGGTGCCGTGTCCGTCTTCGAGCACGCGGTCGACGGCCGCCCGCACCGCGCCCGCCTCCTCCGGCAGCGCGAAGGTGAGTTCGAGCATCATGGCGACGGAGAGGATCGCGCCGACTGGGTTGGCGGTCCCCCGCCCCGCGATGTCCGGCGCCGCGCCGTGGACCGGCTCGTACAGACCGATGTCGCCGCCCACGCTCGCCGAGGGCAGCATGCCCAGGCTCCCCACGAGCACCGCCGCCTCGTCGCTCAGAATGTC
Source organism: Gemmatimonadota bacterium (assembly GCA_022826685.1). GTDB lineage: Bacteria > Gemmatimonadota > Gemmatimonadetes > Palauibacterales > Palauibacteraceae > Palauibacter. The sequence goes on from JAJDUL010000021.1 coordinate 35,440, forward strand.
GCCGAACATGTTGCTCGTCAGCAGCACATCGAACTGGCGCGGATTTTGGATCAACTGCATCGCGCAATTGTCCACGAGCATGCTCGAAAACTCGATATCCGGATAGTCGCGCGACACTTCCTCGGCGATCCGGCGCCAGAAGATCGACGACTCCAGAACGTTCGCCTTGTCGATCGACGTCACCTTCTTCCGCCGCGTGCGCGCGAGTTCGAACGCGGACACGGAGATCCGCCGAACCTCCTCCTCCGTATAGATCTCGGTGTCGAACGCGACGCCGTCCTCGACCCCCCGCGGACGCCCGTAGTAGATGCCACCGAGCAGTTCGCGAACGACGACGAGATCCACCCCGTGAACACATTCGGGACGGAGGGGAGACCGATCCACGAGCGCGTCGGGCACGGCTACGGGCCGGATGTTCGCGTGGTTTCCGAGCAGCCGCCGCAGATCCAGCAGCCCTCTGGAGGCGTCGACCCGCGACCCATCCACGGAGCGCACCGCGAGTCCGACCGCTCCCACGAGCACGGCGTCGACCTCGACGGCGAGCGCCCGCGTTTCCTCCGGCAGCGGATCCCCGAACCGCTCGCGCGCGCCGTCGCCGATCGGGGCTTCGATGACCTCGAATCCGTGGCCGTGGATCGCCCCGACAGCTTCCAGTACGCGCCGCGCCTCGAGAAGGACCTCGGGGCCGATCCCATCGCCGGGCAGGAAAAGGATGCGTCCGTCCATGGCGCTGGAGGGCGCTAGTGTAACGACACTAGCCGAAGCCTCCGCCGAATCTCTCCACGAACGTGCGTTCGCGGTCGGTGAGGGCGGCCCACCCCGCGGCCTTGAGCTTGTCGGCGATGCGCTCGTACTCGGCCCGGTTCACGGGGTGAAGGGCGCTCGGCTCGATGCGTCCCCACTTCGTGTTCAACTCCCGCTCGCCCATGCGGACGCCGGGACTCTCGGCCTTCTTGCGGAACTGCGCCGCCGCCGAGCGCGTGGCCCGCAGCCTCAGAAAGAGCCAGCCGCCAAGGAATCCGCCCAGGTGCGCGAAGTGCGCCACGCCTCCGCCCGCGCCGCCCAGCCCCAGCCACAGCGAGAGCACCGTCAACCCGATGACGAGGTGGCGCACCTGCACCGGAACGACCATCCAGAGCAGCACGCGGTCGCGGGGCCAGTACTTCGCGTAGCCGAAGAGCACGCCGTAGACCGCCGCCGATGCGCCGACCATCGGCACGTAGAGACCGCCCTGCGACATCGCGAGCAGGGTCCACAGGATGTGAACCAGGGCTCCCGCGAACCCCGCGGTGAGATAGAGCTTGAGAAAGCTCTTCGATCCCAGGAGCATCTCGAGCTTCCGCCCGAAGAAGAAGAGCGCCAGCATGTTGAAGAGGATGTGGGACAGGCCGCCCAGGTCGTGCAGGAACTGGTAGGTGAGGAGCGTCCAGGGTTTGGTCAGGACCTGGGCGGGGACGAGCCACAGTTCCTGGAACAGGGCCGGATTCCCGCGCGTGAACACGTACATGAGGACGTTGACGAGCAGCAACTGGCCGACGACGCGGGTCATGCGCGCGTCCCTTCCGTCATCTTCGCCGTTGTCTCCTCCATCATCTCCGTGAACTGTCCGGCGAGCGCGGGGCCGACGCCGGCATCTTCGTGCTTGAAGAAGGCGTAGACCCGGTCCCAGCCCGAGGCGCGCAGCCGCCCAGCCCAGGCTTCCAGCTCCTCCGTGGAGTACGCGCTCCGGCGCAGGCGGAGGTAGGTCCAGTCCGCCGTCTCGACGAGCGGCGCGTCGTCCCCGTCATCCGTTTCGGCGAGGCAGAGGGCGGAGTTGCGGGCCCGAAGGATGTCGAACACCGCCTCGTCGAACCACGAGGCGTGCCGGAACTCGAAGGCGGAGGTGCCGGGGTTCGGAAGCTGGTCCACGAAACGTGCGAGCCGTTCATCGTCCCGCTTGAAGTTGGGCGGAAGCTGGTAGAGGATGACGCCGGCGCGATCCGCCATCACCGACGCCGTCTGCACGAGATACTCCGTTTCCTCCTCCGCGTTCTGCAACCGCTTGAAGTGCGTGATGCGGCGCGAAGCCTTGAGGGCGAAGCGGAATCCGTCGGGCACCGCGTCGGCCCAGTTCTCGAGCACGCTCTCGCGCGGCATGCGGTAGAAGGTGTTGTTGATCTCGACGGCGCCAAGCCGGCGGCCGTAGAAGGACAACATCTCCTTGTTGGGGAGATCCTCCGGGTAGAAGCTGCCCTTCCACGCGGGATAGCTGTAGCCGCTCGTGCCGATCCAGACCTGCATGGCCGGGATGATACCGCCCCGCCGTCAGCGGGCCAACGCACCGAGGCGCCTACGCTGAACGCCGCTCGGCTCCGTGGTGCGCGTGACGCCGCCCGGCGTGAGCGGCAGCTGACGGATCCTCAGTCGCTGCCCTCGAACGTCGCCTCGATCTCCTCCGATCCGATTCGGTCGAAGTCCGACGGAACCGCGACCTCTCCGGCCATGAACCCGGTCCGGTCGGTCGAGGTCAATCGCGTCGCCTCGACAGGGATGACCCGAGGCGGTTGAGGGTTGCCTGTCCGTGGACCTCCTGGACATCCCGATCCTTGACACGGACAGGGTCATCGAGATTGCCGTGTGAAGACGGTCACCGGCAAGCAGTTTTGCCGATTGATCGAGGATCGCGGCTGGCGGCTAAGGCGAGTCAGCGATGACTCGGAGTTGTAGGTAAGGCCCTGTCGCGCATCCCGCTGCCCCAGTCTGGGCCATCCGCTTGAACCCCGCTCCGGGGAACTCACGCAGGCCGCGTAATCTCAATCGTCAAATGTCGAGGAGGACCTTGCCGAAGGATTGGTTCGACTCGACGTAGCGGTGGGCCTCGGCGGCCTGGGCGAGGGGAAAGACGCGGTCGATCACGGGGCGCAGGTGGGCGGGGTCGTCCTCCGGCGCCGTGAAGCCGGGGAGGAAGCGGGTCGCGAACATCTCCGTGAGGGTCGCCTTTTCCGCCTTCGAGCGCGCGCGGAGGACGGTGCCGACGACGGTCGCGCGCTTCCCCATGAGGGTTCGGAGGTTGGCCTCGACCTTCATGCCGCCCATGACGCCGACGATGACGAGGCGGCCGAGAGTGGCGAGGCTCGCGATGTTCGCTTCCCAGTACGGGGCGCCGACGGTGTCGAGGATAACGTTGGCGCCGGCCCGGTCGGTGTGGCGGGCGACCTCGTCGGCGAAGGAGCCGGCCCGGCGGTCGACGGCGAGGTCGTGCGGCAGTCCGGTTTCGCGGATGCGGTCGAGCTTGGCCGCCGACGCCGTGGCGATGATCGAGCCCGCTCCCGCGGCCCGGGCGAGCTGCAGGGCGGCGGTTCCCACGCCGCCCCCGGCCGTGTGCACGAGCACGTACTCGCCGGGGCGCAGACGGCCGCGCTCGATGAGGGCGTCCGCCGCGGTGAGGAAGACCTCCGGGATCGCTCCCGCTTCGATCCAGTTCAGCGTCGGCGGGACGGGCAGGAGCTGCCCGGCCGGGACCGTCACGCGCTCCGCGTATCCGCCGCCGCCCAGAATGCCCATCGCGCGGTCGCCCTCGGACCAGCCGGTGACGCCGATCCCGACCGCCTCGATCTCCCCGGCGAACTCGAGTCCCGGGATATCCGCCGGAGCGTCCGCCGGTGCCGGATAGCGGCCCATCCGCTGCAGGAGGTCCGCCCGGTTGATCCCCGCGCAGCGCACGCGCACCCGCACCTCGCCCGCCCCCGCGACCGGGTCGTCCCTCTCCACGAGTTCGAGGACCTCCGGGCCGCCGGGCTCCCGGATCCGGATCGCCCTCATGCGGAGCCGCTCCGGGCCGGAGGGGCCGCCCCGAAGGCGCGCCGCGCGGCGTCCAGCCGCTCGGGCGTCCCGATGTCGTACCACGCCGCGCCCGTCGCATCGAACCCCGCGACGTGCTCCCCGTCCCCGATCCAGTCCATGTACGAGTCCATGATCGAGAAGACGCCTCCTTCCGCGTAGCGTTCGAACACGCGCGGCGCGATCGCGTGGATGCCGCAGAAGCCGTACTCCCGGGCTTCGTCCGCGCCCGACGGCTCCCGTGCGACGACCTCCCACCCCTCGTCCCGGTTCGCGCGCCCGCACACGCCCCGGCCGTCCACCAGGAGCGGGCGCGACGTCTCCCGCTTCGCAATCGCGAGCGTGGCCAGCCGCCCGTCCCGCGCCTCCCCCTCCAGGTGCGCGCGATACAGCGCGGGGAGGTCGACGTCGGTCACGACGTCACAGTTGTGGAGGAGGAAGGGTTCCCGCCCCTCGAACAGCGACCGCGCGTGGAAGAGCCCGCCGCTCGTGTCCAGGGGAGCCGGCGACTCCTCGTCCTCCCGCGACACGAACACCGGGACGCCCAGCGACGACGCGTCGGCCCACGCCGCCACCTGCTCGGCGAGATAGTGCGCGTTCACGATCAGACGGTGCGCGCCCGCCGCGACGAGGTTCCCGGCGACGCGCTCCAGCAGAGGGACGCCGCCGAAGTCGACGAGCGCCTTGGGCGTCGCGTCGGTGAGCGGCCGCAGGCGGCGTCCCCGGCCCGCCGCGAAGATCATCGCCTCCAAGCGGCTCAGACCCGCGGGGGACGGCGGGGCCAGTCCGCCGATTCCCGGTGCGTAACCTCCACGCGCACGCCGGGGAAACGCACGCTCAGGTGCCGGCGCAGCCGCTCCGCCATGTACACCGAGCGGTGCTGCCCGCCCGTACACCCGAAATGCACGCTCAGGCTGTGGAACCCGCGTTCCAGGTAGTTCGCGATGTGCGCGTCCACGATCCCCCGGACCCGTGCCCAGAACTCCTGCGCCTCCGGACGGGCCGCGATGAACGCGACCGTCTCCTCATCGAGACCCGTGAGGTCGCGGTACGCCTCCTCCCGGCCCGGGTTCGGGAGCCCGCGGCAGTCGAACACGTATCCTCCGCCGTGGCCCGACGTGTCCGCCGGATATCCGCCGGGGTACCGGAAGCTCGAGACGGTCACCTCCAACCCTCCCTCGACCGCCGGCGCCTCCGCCGCGCGTCCCCAGCGATCGACGATCGCGCGCAGCGCCCCCTCGAGTTCGGGCACCTCCACGGGCAGCCCTCCCGCGAGCAACCCCCGCAGGTTCTCCGCCGCGTAGGGCACGCTCTGCAGGAAGCGCGGCTTTCGCTCGAAGAATCCCCGGTAGCCGTAGGCCCCGAGCGCCTGTAGCAGACGTACGAGGACGTAGCCCGGCCAGAGTTCGAGGAACTCTTCGCGCCGGGCGACCCCGTGCGATTCGATGACGCCGATGTAGTGATCGAGCAGCGCCTCCCGGTGCCGGTCCGCGAGATTCGCCTTCGAGTCGTAGAGAAGCGACGCCACGTCGTACTGCAGCGCCCCGCGCCGTCCGCCCTGGTAATCGATGAACCAGGGTTCCGGTCCCTCCGGCCCCTGCCGCACCATCACGTTGCGGGACTGGAGGTCGCGGTACAGGAACCAGGACCGGTCGCCGGCGAGCAGGTGGCGCGCGAGCCGCGAGAAGTCGCGCTCCAGATGCGCCTCGTTGAACGGGACGTGCGCGAGCTTCAGGAAGTGGTACTTGAAGTAGTTGAGATCCCAGAGGATGGACTGCCGGTCGAACGCCCCCCGGGGATAGGCCCGCCGGAAGTCGATCCGCTTCCCCCCCTCGACCTGGAAGCGCGGCAGGATCTCGAGCACCTGCCGGTAGAGGGGGAGGACGGCGTCGGGGAGGGCGTTGGATCCCGGGTCCCGCGCCTCCTTGATCGCGTCGAAGAGGGTCGTGTCGCCGAGATCCTCGAGGAGCCACACGCCGGACTCCTCGTCCGCCCCGTAGACCTCCGGCACGGGCAGTCCGAGTTCGCGCAACGTGCGGGAGTAGGAGAGAAAGGCCCGGTTCTCCATCGCGTCGGGCCCGTGGGCGCCCACGGCGGAGGCCCCGTCCCCGGCGGTGAGACGCCAGTAGCTGCGGGCGGAGCCGTCCGACGCGACGGGACGGATGTCCACCGGCGGTTCGCCGTGCCACTCGACGAAGAGCGCCGACGCGAGGTCGACCAGCGCCTTGCCGGGAATCATCAGCCGGCCGGAATCGCGGGTCCCGCGCCCGGCCGGGCCCCCAGCGCGCCCACGAGATCCTCCAGGCGCGCGACTCCGTTCGCCTGCATGTACTCCGAGATCCCCTCGTGGACCGCCACCGCCGCGCCCGGATCGACGAACGACGCCGTCCCGACCTGCACGAGACAGGCGCCGGCGAGGACGTACTGCAACGCATCCTCCGCGTTGCGGATCCCCCCGATCCCCATGATCGGAAGCCCGCACGTCTGCCGCGCGCGCCACGTCGCGTAGACGCCCATGGGGAGGATCGCGGGCCCGCTCACGCCGCCGGACCGGTTGCCGATGAGCGGTTCGCGCCGCGAAATGTCGACGACCATCCCGGGGAAGGTGTTGATCGCGCTCAGGCCGTCGGCCCCCGCCTCCTCGCAGATGCGGGCGAAGTCGCCCACGTCGGGGACGTTGGGCGTGAGTTTGATCACGAGCGGCCGTTCCGTGCAGCCGCGGAGCCGCGCCACGAGGTCGGCCAGCGCCCTTTCGTCGGTGCCGAACATCGTGCCGCCCTTCACGTTCGGGCAGGAGACGTTGATCTCGTACCCGAGGAAGCCGTCCTCTCCGTCGAGTCCGCTCACGACGGCGGCGAAGTCCTCCGCCGAGTGCCCGACGACGTTCACGAACACCTGCGCGCGGCTGAGATGCTCGCGCAGCCAGGGAAGTTTCTCCGCGATGAAGCCGTGCAGGCCGGGGTTCTCGAGCCCGATCGCGTTGATCATCCCGCCGGGCGTCTCCGCGACGCGGTGCGGCGGGTTGCCGGGGCGGGGCTCGAGGCTCACCGCCTTCGTGACGAGCCCCCCGATCTCGTCGAGGGGGATGAGACCCGCGTATTCCTGCCCGTAGCCGCAAGTGCCGGACGCCAGGAGCACGGGACTCGGGAACTCCGCTCCGAAGACGCGCTGGACGAGGCCCGGGGACGCCGCGGCCGGGGTCAGATCGCCCCCCAGTCGAGTTCCTCCGCGGGGAAGACGGAGCCCTCGATGCACGCCTTCACCCAGCGTCCGTCCGCCCCGCGCACGACACACCCCTGGCAGGTGCCGATCCCGCAGCCCATGTGCTCCTCCACGGAGACCTGGAGCCGGCGGCCGTGCTTGCGCGCGAAGGCGGCGAGCGCCCGCAGGAGCGGTGTCGGCCCGCAGCCGAGGAGGAGCGCGCCCGACGCCGCGTCGAGGCCCGCGGTCACGAGCCCCTTCCGGCCGGCGCTCCCGTCTTCCGTGAACAACTCCGGGTCGTGATCCGTGAGACTGGCGATGAGCGCGGGGTCGAAGACGGCTCCGGCGTCCCGCTCTCCGTAGATGAGCCGCACCCGCCGCCCCGCGGACGCCTCGCGCGCCGCGAGGAAGATGAACGGGGCGAGCCCGACGCCGCCCGCGACGCACTCGACGTCCGCGCCCTCCGTCTCGAAGGGGCGGCCCAGCGGGCCGAGGAGGAGAGCGGTCTGCCCGACCTCCAGCTTCGCGAGCGCCCGGGTGCCCTGTCCGTAGGCGCGCAGGAGGATGCCGACCTCGCCGCCGGGGCCCGTCCAGCCGACGCTGAACGGACGCGGGAGGAGCCAGGCCCCCGGCTCGTCGAGCCCGACGCCGAGCATGACGAACTGCCCGGGCAGCGCGGCGGCCGCGATGTCCGGGCAGTCGAACTCCTGCCACCAGGTATCGCGGGCCACGAAGCGCGTGGAGAGCAGCTTCGCCCGCCGGCTCACGGGCGCCGCGCGCTCCACGGCCACACCGCCGCCGGCGTTCAGCACCCCGACTCCGGCGCGGAAGCGTACCGGCGCAGCACGTCCTCCCGGTACGCGACGATCGCGTCCGCGATCGCCCGCGCGATGACTCCCTGTCCTTCCGCGCCGTTCAGGTAGCGCTCCTCTTCATCGTTCGAGAGAAAACCCACTTCGACGATCACCGACGGCATGCGCACGAGCGCCCCGAGGAGCACCCACCACGGGCCCTGAATGACGCCGCGGTCGGGGGCCCCGCCGCGCCGGACGCTCCGGATCGAGTTCTGCACGAACCCGGCGAAGAGCCGCGACTCCGCATAATTTTCGTTGCGGTCCATTCCCGCGAGGATGAACTGAACGTCGGAGGGCGAACCCCCGGCGTCATCCACCTCGGGTCCGCGGTTCTCCCGCAGCGCGACCTCTCGCGCCTCCTCCGAGCGGGCCTCCCCGAGGAAGATGGTCTCGAACCCGCGCGCGCGCTCGTCCGCCGCGGCGTTGGCGTGGATCGAGACGAAGAGATCCCCGGCCCGGTCCACCGCGAACTGGGACCGCACGTCGAGGTCCACGTAGACATCCGTCTCGCGAGTCAGGTGAGGCTCGAACATCTCGCGCCCTTCAAGCTCGTCGTACAGTTGTCTTCCGATCGCGAGCACGATGTCCTTTTCGTAGCTCGCGCTGCCGAGCGTTCCCGGGTCCCGGCCGCCGTGCCCCGGGTCGATGATCACGCGCCACGGCGCCGTCGGGTCGACGCGGGCCGGCAACGGGTCGGCGGCCGGCGGGGGGGACGGAGACGCCGCGGATGCGGCGGACGCCTCGGACCCCTCGGATCCCTCGGACGCGGCGGCGACGGGCGGCGGTCCCTCCGACACCCACCGCGTGACGAACTCCGCCGGAAGCCAGAAGGCGCCGCCCTCCTCGTAGGGCGGATTCGCAAGCTGCAGCGCGCGTCCCCCGTGTCGGAAGAAGGGAGACTCCGCCTCGAACGCGACCGCCACTCCACGGAGGCGGGCCCGAAGGAAGACGCCGGTCCACGTGACGTCCTCGAGGACGCTCTCCAGGGCGAGTGAAAGACCCGCCGCATCGACGGCGGGGTAGGCCCGGTGCCGCGCGATGGCGACGCTCACGGTGCGGCCCGAAACCTGCGCCTGAACCGTCTCGGGGGGCTCCTGCGCGGCGATTCCCGTCAGGGTCCCGGAGAGCACGGTCTGCGCGACGACGACGGCGGCCACCGCGATCCGCCGGCGCGCGCCGACCCGGTCGCGTCCGCCGCCGGCTCCCCGGTCAACCCCCACGCGCCGCCTCCCTCTTCGCCCGCTCGGCCTCCCGCTGCATCGTCTTCCTCTTCAGATCCTCCCGCCGATCCCGGTGCTTCTTCCCCCGCGCCAGCCCCAGCGTGACCTTGGCGAAGCCGCGCCGAAAATGGATGTCCAGCGGCACGAGCGTCAGCCCGCTCTCCCGCGTCTTCGAGCGCAGGCGATCGATCTCCCGCCTCTTGAGCAGGAGCTTACGCCGGCGCACCGGATCGGGGGCGTCGATCGTCGCCTTGTCGTACGGAGGAATGTGGAGATTATGGAGCCACGCCTCCCCGTCGTCGATCCGCCCGTACGAGTCCGTGAAGCTCGCCTTCCCGTCGCGGAGCGACTTCACCTCCGCGCCCCGCAGCACGAGTCCCGCCTCGAACTGTTCGAGCACCTCGTAGTCGTGTCGAGCCTTCCTGTTGCGGGCGATGACCCGGACCCCATCGCGATCGCCCACGGCTCACTCCCGGGACGCCCCGCCGTCCGCGTCTCCGGCTTTCTCGTCGGCCTCCGGCGCTTCGCCCGTCTCGTCTCCGGTTGCGTCTCCCGATTCATCCCCGGATCCATCCTCCGGGTCCCCGCCTTCCGCCAGCGCTGCTCGGTAGGCCTCCTTGGACTCGGAGACGCGCGCTTCGAGGTCGGATCGGGCCTGCCGGGCCGCGTCCTTCCCCGCCTTGATCGCCTCCCCCGCCTTCTTCTGGCGGTCGGCGACGTTCCGGCGGAAGGTCCCCACCTGCGTTTCCACCCGATCGCGCGTGCGGTCGTAACGTTCCCCGAGCGTGTCGCGGAGGTCCGTGAGCCGCTCCCCCGTCCCTTCCCTGAGCCGGCGGGCCCCCTCCTTGAGGTCGGCCTGCGTCTCGCGTCCGGATTTCGGCGCCAGGAGCAGCGCGACGCCCGCACCCACGAGGGCGCCGCAGAGGAATGCGACGACCCCGGACGCCCGGCGTTCCACGACGACGTACGGCTGTTGATCCTGCTCCGACATGTCACTCACTCTCCTGCTGGCGCCCTGGCGAAAGCTGGCGGCCCGGCAGCCCTCGGCGGCCAGGCGACCGCTGAGGGCTCGGCGAACCTAACGGCCGCTGCCCCCTACAACCCGCCGGTATGCGGCCGGATCCCACTCGGGCCGCTGCTCGGCGTCGGCGACGCGCTGCCCGAGATGAAAGATGAGACGCGTGATGCGCGCCGTCTTGTCGTACAGAATCCGGTCCGGTTCGTCGTTGGGACCGTGATAGTCTTCGTGCGTACCCGTGAAGAAGAAGAGAACGGGCACGCCCTTGCGCGCAAAATTGTAGTGGTCCGAGCGAAAGTAGAAATTCTCCTCCGGCCACGGGTCGTCGATCATCGCGAGCCCGAGTTCCGGGTGCTCCCGCAGCGTCTGGCGAAGTGTCGTGCCGAGCGTCGACTCGTTGGCGCCGATCGCCACGACGGTGTCGCGCCAGTTCCGTCCGATCATGTCGATGTTCAGGTTGGCGACCGTCGCCCCGAGGGGGAACAGAGGGTTCTCCGCATACCACCCTGAGCCGAGAAGTCCGCGCTCCTCCCCGCTCACGGTCAGGAATACGAGGGAGCGGCGCGGCGGCGTTTCCAGCGACGCGAACGCCTGCGCGAGTTCGATGATCGCCGCGGTCCCGGAGGCGTCGTCATCGGCGCCGTTGTAGATGGAGTCGCCGTCGACGGGCCGCCCCACTCCCACGTGATCCATGTGGGCCGTGAAGACGACGAACTCGCCGCGAAGGTCGGGATCCGAACCCTCGATCCAGCCGATCGTGTTGAAGGCCCTCTCCTCGCGGAATACGGAATGGGTGCGCACCGTCGCCTCGTAGGCGTTCGTGCCGGCGCCGGAGGCGAGGGCCGCGCGGAGCGTCTCGGGGAGGGCGCGCGTCCGGACGAGCGCGACCGGGGCCCCGAGTTCCTCCGGCATGCCGACGGCCAGCCGCTCCCGCTCGTAGAAGCGCCGGATGCCGGCGAAGTAGTCGTCCGGCGCATCGACCGCGAGCAGGACGGCGACCGCGCCGCCATCGAGGATGCCGCGGACGGATTCGAGGCCTCGCCGCGTGTCCTCGGGCGTGACGCGCATGACCGCGACGGCGCCGATGGGCGGGTCCGCGCCGCCGGGCGTGACGATCGCGAGCGGCCCGGCGGCCTCGCCGCGGCCGCCGGGAACGGCGAGGTAGTCGGACACGTCGACCGTGCCGCCGCCCGGACCGTCGATCTCGAGCAGCTGCCGGCCGGGGGAGCCGGCTCGGGAAGCGGTCAGCGGATACTCCTGCAGATAGCTGTCGCCGTCCGCCGGCTGGAGGCCGAACTCCTCGAAACGACGGGCGATGTGCCGCGCCGCCTTGTCGAGTTCCGGGCTCGGTGTCGCCCGGCCGCGCATCGAGTCGTGCGCCAGGGCGCCGATGCGAAGCCGCAGGTCGTCCGCGGTGATCGTCGCCGCTCCGGCCTCGTTCTGCGCGGAGATGCCCGCGGGTAAGGCCGCGAGGGCCAGCAGCGGGACCCACATCGCGGCGGGCCGCGCGCGGCGCCGCTCGAACGCAGCGGGGCTTTTGCCACGGGCCGCTAGGGTCCGCGTGATTCCCGGCAGCTTCCTTTTCATCCGCTTCCTTCCCGGAGAGACGTTCGACCGAGGGCGAGTCCGCGACGTGTGGCGGGGCTCCGCCACGTGGAGCTAGTCTTTTCCGATGACCGAAGGCACCGCAACTCTCACCCCTGCTCTCGAAGCTTCCCGGCAGCGCCTCGACCTCGCGAGTCCGCGCGAGATCGTGGGGCTTTCGCACCTCGAACTCGTGGCGCGCCATATCGTCGAGGGATTTCTCATCGGGCTCCACGACTCGCCGAAGCGCGGCTTCTCCGCCGAGTTCGCCGAGGATCGTCCCTACAATCACGGCGATGATCTCCGGTACCTGGACTGGAAGGCCTACGCGAGGACGGACCGCCTCTTCATCAAGCAATACGAGGAGGAGACGAACCTGCGGGCCTACCTTCTCGTCGACGTGAGCCGGTCGATGGGCTGGGTGTCGGACGAGGAGCGCTTTCCGACCAAGCTCGCCTACGCGCGGCTGCTCGCAGCCTCGCTTTCACTGCTTCTCGTGCAGCAGGGAGACGCGACGGGACTCATCGCCTTCGACGAGGCGCTGCGGGCGCACATGGCGCCGCGCACCACGCGCCGCCACTGGCGACGGCTGCTGGGCGAACTCACGCGCCTCTCCGCCGATGGCCGGACCGATGCGGGTTCCGCGCTCAAGGAGATCGCCGGCCGGCTTCAGCGGCGGGGCCTCGTCGTGCTCATCTCGGACCTGCTCGTGGACCCGGATACGACGCGGATGTCGCTGCGCTATCTCCGGCACCGCGGCCATGAGGTGATCCTGTTCCACATCATGGACCCCGGCGAGCGGGAACTTCCGGCGGAGGGGGAGGCGATCTTCTTCGACCCCGAGACGGGCGAGGAGCTCGGCGCCAACTCCGCGGCGCTTCGCAGGCAGTACCGGGAGGCGGTCGAGGCGGCGGTCGACGGCTGGCGCAAGGAGGCGCTGCGCTGGGGGGCCGACTACGCGCTCCTCACGACGGACACGCCCCTCGGGCTCGCGCTGCGGCAATTCATGCGCAGGCGGGCCGGCGGATGACGGGAGCCGGGGTGGCTTGAGCTTCCTCTACCTGTCGGCGCTGGCGCTCGGGCTGAGCGTCGTCGTGCCCCTCATCCTCCACCTGCGGCGGCGCCAGACGGACCGGCGCGTGTCGTTTCCGGCGCTCCGCTACCTGAGCCGCGCGGAGGACGCGCGCTCGAGGTCGCTCGCGGCCTCGGACCTGCTCCTGCTCGCCGTGCGGATCGGTCTCCTGATCGCGCTCGCCCTCGCCGCGGCGGGTCCGCTCATCGGGCGGGGCGGCGCCCACGACCACGAGCCGACGGACCTCGCGCTCATCGTGGACAACTCGGCGAGCGTCGGGCGGCTGGACCAGGACCGCCTCCTGTTCGAGTCGCTCGTGGAGCTTGCCCGGTCGGCGCTCGCCGCGGCCCGCCCGGAAGACCGCGTGTGGCTCTTCCCCACCGTCGGGGAACCGCTCGCGGCCGGCGTCTCCGCGGGGCGCGCCGCGCCGGCGCTCGGACAAATCCGGCCGACGGACGGCGCGGCCGACCTGGCCGCGGCCGTGGCCCGGGCCGCCGCGGCGCTCCCGGCCGACGGCGAGCGACGGCGCGAAATCCAGCTGCTGTCGGACCTCCAGGCGTCGGCGCTGCGGACCGCCCCGGGGGCGGCCGGCGACGCCGCCCCCCT
>JAJDUL010000005.1 GCA_022826685.1 Gemmatimonadota bacterium
TGCGCCGTGACGACCACTTCCCCGGCCTCCTCTCCGGACGTCGCCTTCGGCCCGGACATCGCGCGCGTCGTGTCGATCGGCCCGGACGCACGAAACTCGATGTCGCGGTGCGCCCCGTCACAGAACGGCTTGTTTGCGGACTTCCCGCACCGGCACAGGGCGGCCTTCGGCTTCTCGATGCCGTCTTCCGCTCCCGGCATGCGCACGCGCAGCGGACTCCGAACGAGGAGCGGGCCGTCCCCGCCGCAGTGAACGATACATCCGTCTGCCGTCATCTGATCTCCCATCGCAGTCCGTCCGCCGTCAGGGGACGAGTTCGGTTCTTCTCGGTCTGAGGAGGAAAACGCCCTCGAGCATGCTCGTCACGAGCACGGTCCCGCTCTCGAAGTAGGGGAACGCGGTCCACGCCCCGTTGAAGCCGGGAGGATCGGCTCCGTACGGCGTGGTGTCAAAATACCCGACTTCCCGCAGGTTTTCGGGGTCGCTGATGTCGATGACGCGGAAGCCGGCCTGGTAGTTGGCCTGGTACATCCGGTCACCCTTCACGTAGAGATTGTGGTCCGTCGCGTTGTTGGGTCCGTAGTAGTCCGCGATCACGACGGGGTCATCGAGATCCGTCACGTCCCACACGATCGTCTTCGTCCGGTCCGTCGTCCCGACGAGTTCATCGAGTTCGTCGTCGAGGAAGAAGTAGCGCCGGTCGTCGCTCAGCCACCCCTGGTGGATGTAGGCGACGCCGGGGTACGCCGCGGCCGAGATCGGGCGCGGGTTCGACTTGTCCGTGACGTCGACGATCCGGAGCGCGGTCTCGTTCGACGCGAAACACAGCTCCCGGCCCTGGTAGTCCGCGTCGGGCCCGTCGTACACGAGGCACTGCGCGTCGTGCGTCCGCCCCTGGAAGATGAGCCCCTCGGTATCCGTGTAGCAGCCGGCGAACTCGGGCGCGAGCGGCTCGCGGATGTCGATCATCACGAGGCCGCCGCCGCAGGTGTGCCCGTCCCCGCTCGTAGAGACGGTGAAGGCGGTGCCCGCGCCGGTGTCGATGATGAGGTTGTGGGCGCTCCCGATCCCGTCCCAGCGGAGGTCGGGCGCGAATTCCGCGGGGGGATTCGCGACGTCGCGCAGGCGGGTGAGATCGAAGACGACGAGGCCGTGTGCGCCGGCCCCGTCCCCGGTGAAGAAGAGGTGGTCGGCGTAGACCTTGAGGTCGCGGGCGCCGCTGCGGTTCGCGGGGATGACGCCGAGATACACGGGGTTCACGGCGTCGGTAACGTCGACGATCGCGGCCCCGCCGGAACGGCCGACGAGGCCGTATTCCCTCCCGGTCTCGCGGTCCGTCCAGCCCCACGCGTCGCTCACCCGCTCCCCCGGCTCGGCGCCGATCGAGGCGAGAGGGAGGTAGGACTGGAGGTCGACATCCGAGCAGTCGAAGCCCGCGGCGCGGTCGTCCTCGCAGCGCACCTCCGCCGCGGTCACCGCGGCGGGCGGCATCCCGGGGCGCAGCCAGACCGGCTCCGACCAGGAGCCGTCCCCCGCCGCCTCGTAGACGGCCGCGAGCCCCGCGCTCCCCTCGGATGCGGGGCTGCCGACCACGGCGAGGCCGGGGCGCAGGGCCACCGCGGCGCCGAAGCCCGCGACGAGGGCCGCGCCCTCGGGCGCGAAGGAACGGTCCGCGCGCCATTCGCCATCCGCGTTCGCGCGGGTGAAGGCGTCGACCCGGCCCCGGCCGTCCTCCGCCCCCGGCGCGCCGACGATCAGTTCGTCTCCGGCGGCCGCGAGCGCGGTCCCGAAGCGCTGGCCCGGCCCCGGGTCGCCCGGGAGCAGCGTCGCGGCCTCGGCCCACTCGCCCCTCGCCCCGCGGGCGAAGAGCACGACCCGGCCGACCGATCCATCGGCCGAGGGGGCACCCACGGCGAGTTCGTCATCGCCGATGAAGAGGACGCTGGAACCCAGGCCGGCGCCCCCGCCCAGCGCGGACGCTTCGAGCGCCGCCTCGCGGCTCCACGCCCCGTCGGCCTCGCGCGCGAACAGGTACACCGTGCCCGAACCTCCCTGTCCCGGCGCCCCGACCGCCGCCAGCCCCCCGCGCACCGCCATTGCCGCGCCGTACCGGGCGTTCGCCCGCAGATCTCCCGCCTCCAGCGAGCCCGCGGCGCTCCAGCTTCCGTCCGGCCCGCGCGCATAGATTCGAACCACGGTGCCGCCGCCCTGTCCGCCCGGCGCCGACACCAGCGCCACATCCCCGTCCGCCGCGACGACGCGCGCCGGTGGCTGCAGGATCGCCATCACGCGGCCCATGCTCATTTCTTCGGGGGCCGCGGCGGCTTCGGCCCGGAGCGGCAGGCTGCCCGCCTCCGCCCAGGCGCCGTCTGCCCCGCGGGCGAACCCGTACGCGCCGATCATCACCTGCGGATCCCCGCTCGCCGCGAGGAACCCGCCCTCCACCGGCGCCACGGTGCGGCCGAACGACTCCCCGAGGAGCGAACCCTCCGACCACACCTCCTGCACCTGCGACCAGCCGCTCCCGTCCCTCTCGAACACGAGCACCGAGGCGGGCCCGTGCCCGAACTCCGGCTTCAGGACGAGGATCTCGTCCGCGGCCGCCGCCCACACCGCGGCCCCGAACCCGTCCTGCGCCGCCACCGGCGCACACACGGCCACAGCCCCGAACAGTGCAACCGCTACGACGTGCCGCGAGCGGGTCATCGTTCCACCTCTCTGCAGGAATCGTTTTTATGCACGGCGGCGGCGAGGGCGGCGGACAGCTCCCCGAACGCACCCTCGCCGCGGCCCAGCGCGGCGATGAGCGCGGACCCCACGACGACGCCGTCCGCCATGCCCGCGACCTCGGCGGCCTGCTCCGGGGTGGAGATCCCGAACCCCACGGCCACCGGCAGCCGCACCATCTTCCGGAGTCCTCTCACCTGGTCCTCGAGCGAGTCGTCCAGCGCCTTCCGCGCGCCCGTCACGCCGAGGCGGGAGATGTAGTACAGGAACCCCGAGGCGTGGCCGAGGATCGTCTCGAGCCGCGCCCCCGGCGTGGTGGGAGCCGCGAGGGGGATGAGATCGAGCGCGCCGGAGGCCAGCCGCCGCTCCAGCGCCGGGTGCGAGCCCACGGGCAGGTCGGTGACGAGGAGCCCCGCCGCCCCCGCGGCCTCCGCCCGCGCCAGGAAACGCTCCACTCCCATGCGAAGAATCGGATTCAGGTACGAGAAGACGACGACGGGCGGCAGGTCGGCCGACATCTCCGCCAGCTGATCGAGCGCCGACTCGACCGTGACCCCCGCCTCCAGCGCGCGCCAGCTCGCCGCCTGGATCGTCGGCCCGTCCGCGAGCGGGTCGCTGAACGGGATCCCCAGTTCGATGATGTCCGCGCCGTCCGCCGCCAGCCGCTCCAGCAGACGCGGCGTGTCTGCCGGCCGCGGGAAACCGCTGGACAGAAAGGGGATGAACGCCGTGCGCTCGCCGAACGCGTCCTCGATCCGCGTACGCGTGCCCGCCACCCCGCCCGGCAGGCTCAAGAGCCGTCGTCCTCCTCGTCCTCCGTCGTGACCGACGCGCGGTGCGTCCCCCACTGCTCGAACCACTTCCTCAGGTAGAGCTGCGTGCGCAGGAAGTTCGACGGACGCGAACTCGTCCCGTGCCACTCCCCCTGGAAGCGCACCATGACCGTCGGCACGCCTTCGTAGTGAAGCGCCTGGTAGAACTCCTCCGTCTGACCCATGGGCGTCCGCAGATCCATCTCCCCCGTCATTAGCATCGTCGGCGTCGTCACGTTCCCGACGTAGAAGATGGACGACCGATCCATCCACTCCTCCGGGTCTTCCCAGAAGGGCTGCTCGAAGGTGCGCAGATAGCCGATAGCGTCGGACGTCCCCATCGCGGACATCCAGTTCACGATCGGACAGTTCGCCGAGGCGGCCCGGAAACGGTCCGTGTTCCCCACGATGTACGAGGTGAGGATGCCGCCCCCCGAGCACCCGTACACGAACAGGTTGTCTCCGTCCACGTAGCCGCGCCGCAGCATCTCGTCGACGCCGCCCATGAGGTCGGGAAAGTCCGCGCCGGGATAGTCGTGGTTGATCGCGTTCGCGAACGCCGTCCCGTATCCCGTGCTTCCCCGCGGGTTCGTGTAGAGGACGACGTAGTCGTTCGAGGCGTGTTCCTGGAAGGCGAAGTTGAATCCTCCGTTGTACATGGAGTGCGGCCCGCCGTGGATCGCGAGCATGAGCGGATACTCGCGATTCGGGTCGAAGTCGGGCGGCTTCACGATCCAGCCCTGGATCCGAAAACCGTCCGTCGACTCGTACCAGACCTCCTCCACGTCGCCGAGGGTCACGCCGTGGAGCACGTCCGCGTTGACCTCCGTTAGGCGGGTGGCCTCGCCCGGGTCCGAGAGGGAGAACCGGTAGAGGTCGCCCGGCTCGTGGTCCGTGGAGATCGTGCCCACCGCGGTGCCGTCCTCCGCGAAGGAGGAGAGGGAGAAGAGGTGCGCCCCCTCCGTGAGCTGCGTGACGCCGCCGTCGACGGAGACGAAGTGGAGCTGCCGGTACCCTTCCCGGTTCACGTTGAAGTAGAGGCCGCTCCCGTCGGGCGCCCACTGGAAGCCGCCGGACTGCCGGTCATAGTCCCCGGAGATGAGCCGCGAGCCGGACCCGTCCCGGTTCATTACGTGGATTCTGCCGTTCCGGTACGTGTCGCGGTGCTCGTCCCCCACGCTGTACGCGATGAGTCGGCCGTCCGGCGAGGGAACGGGTCCCGAGTCGGAGCCGCGCCGGTCCGTGAGCTGGCGAATCGCGCCGGAGGCCACGGAGACCGCGTAGATCTCCGACTCCTGCCAGTGCTCGGGCCGATCCCAGTCGGGGGCGCGATAGGAGGAGAAGTAAATTTCGGTGCCGTCGGGGCTCCAGGCGATCCCGCCGTGGTTCCAGTCCCCCGTCGTGAGCTGGCGGGCGGAGCCTCCGTCGGCGGGCACGACGAACACATGCGTCCAGCCGGTGTCGACGTACCCCTGGCGGTCGCGCTTGTAGCCGGCGCGTTCGACGATCTTCGGCCCGGTGGTCCACGTCGCCCCATCCGGCCGCGAGGGAAGGTCGACGCCGGCGAAGTCCGCGCGGTCGTTCACCCGGCTCGTGAAGGCGATCCACTCTCCGTCGGGCGACCAGCGGGGAGAGGACGGCCCATTCTCGAGGCGCGTGACCTGGCTCGTCGCGCCCTCTTCGTCCATCCAGCGCACGAAGATCTGGCTCCCGGAGGGCTCGCCCGCCGCCGTGAACAGGATGCGGGTGCCGTCGGGGGACCAGCGCGCCCCGCCGCCGTCGACGAGCGCCCGCTTCCGGGTGCCGTCCGCGTTCATCATGTAGAGGGACGACTCGCGGCGGTCGTTGACCTTGTCCACCCAGCCGCGGGTGTAGACGATCCTCGATCCGTCCGGCGAGATCCGGGGGTTGGAGACGGACTCCATGTCCATGTAGTGGTCGAGCGACAGCCGGCGGGTCTGGGCCGCCGCGTCCGCGGCGAGCGCGCCGGCGGCGATGGCTGTCAACAGGGCGGCGCTTCCGAACTTCGTCTTCATCCTTCGCTCCTTCGGCTTCGTAACCGGCCCGGGGGTCGAACCTGTCAGTATCGGAGATCCGCGAAGGAGCGGCCACCCGGAAGACGTCGCGAGGGCCGTCGGCGACCTCGACATCTTTCGTCAGCGGACCTCCATCACCGCGCCTGCCCCGGGATCTCCGAGCTGCTGACGCACATGCCTAAGCGCCTCTGCGTAGAATCGCCCAAGCTCATCCTCCCTTCCCCGAACGTCGCTCAGCATGACGCCGAGGTAGATGATCGGGCCGGGCTGGTCCGTGGCCGCGAAGAACTGCGGCTGGATGATCCCGGCGGAGACGATCCGGTCGTACTCGTGGAGCGATTCCTGAATGGAGTACGTGAGGGAGAGCGTGGAGAGAATCGGCAAACCGAAGTGCCGCACGGCTTCGGTCACCCCGGCCATCTCCCACGCCGTACTCCTCAACGGCGTGAGCCCGAGTCCTTCGGGCAGTGCTCCAGTGATCGAGATGCTCTGGCGTTCACCTCCTTCGGCGGCCCGCTGATTCTCGACGAGCCCCGGCAAGATCCGGTCGTGATAGGCCATGCGACGCTCGAGCGTGACCGTGTTTTCGGCGATCTCCGCAGCCAGCGCGTAAAGCGTCTCGTCGACGAGCCGGCGGTGGTCGATGTTCGTCATCCATTGGTCGAAGCCGAGGGCGACGAGAACGCCGACCACGATGACCACGAACTCGAGCGCGAGGCGGCCGAAGGGAATGCGATGGGTCACGCGACTCCGCGTTTGCCCTTCCTTCGAGTTGTCTTCCGACATCGGTTGGTTCCTCGCTGTTCGTGGTGCGACATCTCTAGAGGATCGCGGCGCCGAGGGCGGAGGCGACGAGGCCGACGCCGAGTTCGGCCGTCTGGTTGCGGTCGTCGAGGACCGGGTTGAGTTCGACGAGATCGAGGCTCAGCAGCTTTCCCGAGTGCGCGGCCTTCTCGCACACCAAGTGCCCTTCGCGGTAGGTGAGGCCGCCGCGCACAGGCGTTCCCACGCCCGGCGCGATCCGCGGGTCGAGCGCGTCGACGTCGAAGGAGAGGTGGAACCCGCACGTTCCGGAGCCGGCGCGCTCCAGGGCCTCGTCCATGCAGGCCCCCACGCCGCGCTCGTCGATCTCGGACATCGTGAACACGCGGACGCCCAGCTCCTGGATGAGCCGCTTCTCGCCGGCATCCAGCGACCGCGCTCCCAGAACGCTCACGTTCTCCGGGGCGACGCTCGCTCCGCCGCGGGTCAGCCGGGGTTCCCCGTGCCCCAGCAGCACCGCGAGCGGCATTCCGTGAATGTTCCCTGTGGGCGTGGTGTGGGGAAGGTTCATGTCGGCGTGGGCGTCCACCCAGATGACGCCGACGGACGCCCCCCGGGTCCCGTAGTGGTCGGCCAGCGCCCCGACGGACCCGATCGAAAGGGAATGGTCGCCGCCGAGCACCAGCGGCGTGCAGCCCCGGACCAGTCCTTCGCGCACGAGCTTCCGCGTCTCCTCCGCGACGTGGACGATCTCGTCCAGGAAGCGCAACTCGTGCTCGCCCGCGTCCGTGGTCTCCAGCCCGCCGGCCGTGACGGTGCCGAGCTCCGTGACGCTGTGGCCGATGGCTTCGATCTCCTGGCTGACCCCGGCGATGCGCAGGGCGGAGGGACCCATGTCCACGCCCCGGCGTCCGGCGCCGAGGTCGATGGAGACGGAGATCAGCGCAATGTCCATCAGGCCGCGTTCAGCGCATGTAGCAGGGGACCGCGTTGGCGGCGGCCCAGGGGTGGACGATCCGGAGGGCGAGCCCGCCGGCGCCGTCGTCCTGCCACTGGACCTGCAGCCCCTTGAGCCCGCGCTGGGCGCCGGCCTCCGCGTCGTCGATGGGGGCGACCTCGTACGGACCCGCGATGGTCGCGGTCCGCGCCGAGAACAGGAAGTCGCGGAGCGCGGCGCGGTCGGGGCCACCCGTCCCGGAGATCGCCTGGTCGAGCCCCTCGGCCATGAGTTCGACGGCCGCGAAGCCGCCCGCCGCGTGGTAGCCCGGCGTCTTGCCGTGCGCCGCCTCGTAGCGGCGGACGAAGGTCTCGTTGTCCGCGACGAACCCCGCGGTCTGGATGGCCGGATGCCACGGCGCGTTGCCGGCGACGCACCGCGCGGCCTGTCCCACCGCCTCGGCGAACCGCGGCTGACCGGGCCCGAGGAGCAGGCTCATGAGGACCGGCCTGTAGCCCACGGCCGGCGCGGCGGCGGCGAAGCCGGCGGCGTCGGCCGTGTAGCCGCCGCCGATGAAGAGATCCGCGCCGGCGTCCCGCGCCGCGGCGGCGATCGCCTCATGGTCGGCCGCTCCGATTTCATACGACCGGTCCAGCACGATCTCCAGCCCGTGGCGCCGGACCGCTTCGCGCACGCCCTCGACCACCGATGCGGGGAACGCGGAGTTCTCGTACACGATCGCCGCGGTCTGCGCCCCGCCGAACACTGCCACCTCCACGGAACCCTGCAGGTAGGTCGGTCCGGGCGTCAGCAGCTGGATGCTCCATTGCCGCTGCCGTTCCGCCCAGATCGAGGGCGCCGCGGCCATCGGCGCCACCGTCGGCACCCCCGCGGCCTCGGTGACGGCGAGGACCGATTCGGTGATCGGGCTGCTGAAGGGCCCCAGGAGGGCGTCGACGGTGCCGGATGCGACGAATCCGGCGTACAGGCGCGCGCTCGCCTCGGCGTCGCTCCCGTCGTCACGGATCTCCAGTTGCACCGGCCGGCCGCGAATCCCCCCGCTCTCGTTGAGGATCTCGACGGCGAGACGATACCCGCGCGCGACTTCGATCCCCTCCGCGCTGTGCCGGCCGGTCTCGGCCATGGCCGCCGCCAGCGTGATCGGTCCTCCGTCGTCCGGCGGTGGCCCGGCGGGGTCCTCCGGGTCGTCCACACAGGCGGTCGCCGCCAGGAGCAGGACCGCGAGAGCGCTTCGGACCGGGAGGGTCCGGGCTGCTCGACTCTTATGATTCATCGATGGAACTCCGTTATCGGGATTGAAATCCGGATTCAGATGTCAACGTAACTCTACTTCATCGCCGCCCAGGGTGCGGATCCCCGCGACGAGCGCGGGCTCCGGCCCCTCGTCCACCTCGAGCGCCAGGTCCAGCGACTCGAGGGTGGATCGTACCGCGGCGGGGTCCGGGTGTTCGGCCCGGAACGAGATCAGCCGCCCACCCGCCGGCGTGGCGCGGGCCGGGTGGGGCGTCGTTCCCCAGTCGATGAAGAAAGGTACGAGACCGTCGTGGAGGACGGTCGTGAAGGCCGTGATTTCCCAGCTCAGTTCGCTGCCGTCCGGCCGGAGCCGGGAGCCGGGCCGCACCGGCCCCAGCGGCACGCCCCGGCTCGACGCCCGCGCGACGAGCGCCTCCAGGTCCGTACCCCGGGCCGCCCACGTGACGAGCCGGGGCTCGGCGAGTCCCTCGATCCCGAACGGAAGCGGCTCCTCCCGGGGCGGCGCTTCGGGATCCGGGCCGAGGATCTCCAGATAGACGTCGCCCCCGAGCGAGAGGAGGTGGTTCGCGGTGCCGAGGTTCGCGTGGCGACCGCCGAACACGGCTTCGACGCCGAGCCGGTCGGCGACCCACGCCACCCCTTCCTCGAGGTCGGCGGTCCCTAGCAGCAGATGGTCGAGATTCGCCGGGACGGACGGGACGCCCGGTCGGCGCTGCGGTGGTGTCGGCGGGAGCATGGCCAATTCCGTCACCCCCCCTCGTCTTCGAGTTCGATGCCGAGCCCGTCGGCGATCCGGTTCACGAACGCATAGTAGGCGGTGACCGCGCAGATATCGTGGATCGCGCGATCATCGAAGCCGTGCGCCTTCAATCCGTCGACCGCGGCTGCGTGCTCCTCGCCGGGCACGAGCGTCAGCCGCGCGGCATAGTCGAGCATCGCCCGGTCGGCCTCGTCCAGTGCGGCCGTCGCGTGGTCCGTCGCGAGGGCGGCGATGAGGCGTTCGTTCTCCTCATCGGAACCCCCGGCGCCGGCGACCTCGAGCAGACGACGGAGACCCTCTCCGTGATGGACAATTCAGTAGCGGCAGGCGTTGAGCCCCGACACGACGACCGCGATCATCTCCCTCTGAATCCGGGAAAGGGGACCCGGGCCGTACATGAGTTCGCGGTAGAGGTCGTAGTGGAGCCGGATGACGCGGCTGTGGACGCCGTGAATGCGGATGATGTTGTCGTCGTCCGGGACGCGGTCCTCCTCGGGGATGCCCGCCGGATCCGGATAGTCGATGAAGGCCACGGTCAGCGCCCGCCGGAGCCGGGTTCGCCGCCGGCCGCCTGGATGCGCGCGACTTCCTCCACATCCTTGTCGCCCCGCCCGCTGAGGCAGATGACGACGCGGCTCCCTGCCCAGCGCGCGGCTTCCCGCCGCAGGCCCGCCAGCGCGTGGGCGCTCTCGAGCGCGGGGATCAGCCCCTCGAGCCGGCAGAGGTCCCGGAAGGCGGAGAGCGCCTCGTCATCCGTCACCGATTCGTAGCGGACCTGTCCCGTCTCCTTCAGCCACGAGTGCTCCGGGCCAACACCGGGATAGTCGAGTCCGGCGGAGACGGAATGGGCGGGAATCACCTGGCCGTCTTCGTCCTGGAGCAGGTAGCTGTAGTTGCCGTGGAGGACCCCGGGCTCGCCGGCCGTGAGCGAGGCGGAGTGTCGGCCGGTCTCGACGCCGTGCCCCGCCGCCTCGACGCCGACGAGGGCGACGCGCGACTCGGCAGACACCTCGCGGTTGCGCTCGATGAAGGGGGTGAAGATACCGATCGCGTTGGAGCCGCCGCCGACGCAGGCGAAGACGGCATCCGGCTTCACCCCATGCTCGGCGAGTTGCCGGACCGTCTCGTCGCCGATGACGCGCTGAAAGTCCCGGACGAGTTCCGGATAGGGCGCGGGGCCCACGACGGAGCCGATGATGTAATGCGTCGTGTCCACGTTCGTGACCCAGTCGCGGATCGCCTCGTTCGTCGCGTCCTTGAGCGTCCGGCTCCCACTCGAGACCGGGATGACCTCGGCCCCCAGCATCTCCATGCGCTCGACGTTGAGGGCCTGCCGCCGCATGTCCTCCTCGCCCATGTAGACGGCGCACTCGAAGTCGAGCGCCGCGCAGGCGGTGGCCGTCGCCACGCCGTGCTGACCCGCGCCGGTCTCCGCGATGATGCGGGCCTTGTTCATGCGCTTCGCGAGCAGCGCCTGGCCGATCGTGTTGTTGATCTTGTGGGCGCCCGTGTGGTTGAGGTCCTCGCGCTTCAGCCACAGGTCGAGTCCGAGATCCGCCCCCAGACGCGGCGCCCGGTAGAGCGGCGTCGGTCGTCCCACGTAGTGCGCGAGGCTGGCCTCGAGGGCCTCCCGGAAGGCAGGATCGTCGCGGGCCTCGGCCCAGGCCGCCGTGAGTTCGTCGAGCGCCGGGATCAGCGTCTCGGGCACGAACTGCCCGCCGAAGTCGCCGAACCAGCCGGGGGCCGGGCTGCTCACTTCGCTTCGGCGAGGAATTCGAGGATGAGGTCGATCGACTTCTCCCCGGGAGCCCGCTCGACGCCCGAGGAGACATCGACGATGTCGGGGCGCACGTCGCGGATCGCGCGCGCCACGTTCGCCGCCTTCAGCCCGCCCGCGAGCGCGAGCGCACACCCGTTCCGCGCCAACTCCGACAGCCACTCGTACGGGAAGGCGGTCCCGGTGCCTCCGGGTCCGCGCGGCGAGAACCCCTCCAGGAGGATCGCGTCCGCCGTCTCCCGGTACTCGTCCCACCCTCGGACCAGGGCGTCGCTCGACGTGGGCCGGAGACCCTTCCAGACATCCAGCCCCTCGCCCCGCAAGCGGTCGCAGACTTCGGGCGGCTCCTCGCCGGCGAGCTGGGCGACGTGGAACCCCGCGGCGTCCCGCTTGCGGAGGATCTCCGCCGGTCCCGCGTCGAGGAATACGCCCACGGCGCGTGTGCCGCCCTCGAGCGCCCCCACGACCGCAGCGGCCTCCTCGGCCGTGACCTCCCTCACGCGGCCGGCGAACACGACGCCCACGTAGTCCGCTCCGGCGCGAGACGTCACCGTGGCGTGCCGTGGCTCCCGGAGACCGCAGATCTTCACTCCGACCCGGCTCATGGGGCGTCGTCGACCGCTGCGTCGGCGCCGACCGACTGCATCCGGTCGCTCCGGGGCCGCCGGGGGTGGCCGACGAGCGCCTCGACGCCCGCCGCCGGATCGCCCGCCATCAGCCAGCCGCCGACGAGCACCGCGTCCGCCCCCGCGGCACCCGCCGCCGCCGCGTCCTCCGCGGACCGGATCCCGCTCTCCGCCACGGCCACGACATCGGACGGAAGCTCCTCGATCAGGCTCAGCGAGCGCTCGAGGTCCACCTCGAAGGTCGCGAGGTCCCGCGCATTCACGCCGACGATCCGGGCCCCGGCTTCGAGCGCCCGCCCCATCTCCTCCTCGTCGTGCGCCTCCACGAGCGCCCCGAGACCGAGTTCGGCCGAGAGTTCGAGCAGCTCGCGCAGCCGGGCATCGCCGAGCGCGCGCACGATGAGCAGAACCGCATCCGCGCCGGCGGCCCGCGCCTCGTACAACTGGACGGGATCCAGCGTGAAATCCTTGCGGAGGACGGGGACTCCCACGGCGTCCTTCGCCGACCTGAGATCGTCCAGCGAGCCGCCGAAGTAGCGTTCATCGGTGAGGACCGAAATCGCGGCCGCGCCCCCGGAGGCGTACACGCTCGCCACGCCCGCCGCCTGGGCGTAGGGGTTGATGTCGCCCGCGGAGGGAGAGCGGCGCTTGAACTCCGCGACGACGGCGACTTCCCCGGGTCGGCGCAGAGACGCCTCGAAACCGCGCGGGGGCGGGGATTCATCGGCCTGCGCGCGAATCGCGCTCCGGAACAGCTGGAGGCGGGCGACCTCTTCCCGCTTCGCCGCGAGGATCTCCTCGAGAATCGTGTCGGATGCCATGGGCGCCAAGCTGCGACCGTCCGTATCCCGCCGCAAAACCCCGGCGGTCGCGCGGGTTCGCGTGGAAGCTTGCGCTTCGGTTCGTGTTCGGGTATCTTCGGTAATCCTTCGGCCCGCCGCAAGCGTTCGCGGCGGGTCGCGCAATGCGGAAGCGCGGGCGGAGTGAGAAACGATGGCGCTTACGAAGCGACAGCGCGAGATGCTCGACTTCATCGAGGGCTTCATACGGTTCCGCGGGTATTCTCCGAGCTTCGAGGAGATCGCGGAGGAGTTCGGCTACCGCTCGCTCGCGACGGTGCACGAACATCTCGGGAACCTGCAGGCGAAGGGGTATATCCGAAAAAACTACAATGAAAGTCGGTCGGTCGAACTGGTGGAGGGAAAGCTCCAGGTCGCCGCGGTCGAACTGCCGCTGTACGGCAACGTGGCGGCGGGTCAGCCGATAGAGGTCATCGAGGAGCAGGAGACGGTCTCCGTTCCCGAAGACATGATCGCGGGTTCCCTGAGCGAACACTATGTGCTGCGGGTCCGCGGCGATTCGATGATCGACGAACAGATCCGCGACGGCGACTACGTCATCGTCCAGTCGCGGGAGACGGCGCACAACGGCGAAATGGTGATCGCGCTCGTCGATGGCGAGAACGCCACCATGAAGAAGATCTACCTGGAGCACGGACGGATTCGGCTCCAGCCCGCGAATCCGGCGCTCACGCCGATGTACCTGCACCCATCGCAGGTCACCGTCCAGGGCGTCGTGATCGGAGTGATTCGGCGCTACTGACGCCCGGACGAAGCAACGCTACCGCAGTTGACGGAGGACCGCTCTCGACTCCCCGAGAGTTCCCGTCCCGACGGCCACCCACCTCCCACTAAAACCGTCGGGGCGGAGGTTCCCGTCGTTGGAACGCGCTGTTACGAGACGGCCTCGCCCAGGAGCGGCCGCGCGTACTCCTCAACGAATGCCGAAAGCAGTCGGTCGGGGGAGATGCGCTCCAGATCCGCGAGCGAGCGCTCCGGCCATATGCGGGACTTCCGACTCAGCGTACGTCGGGCGAATCCGAGGCGACGGCCCGCCGTCGTCCAACTGATACCGGACAGGCGAAGCTGATGAGCCCTGAGGACGACCAGCGCGCTCAGGAACCGGCAGAGCGTCGTCCGGCCTTCCACCCGGGCGGTGAATTCGTGGGAGAGGGTGACCGGCGAACTGCCCATGGCGGCGGCAAGCGCTCCCACGCTCGGAACCGGCGCGCTTCCAACTCGCCGCAGGCTGTGCACGAGAGCGCGGCGAAGAGCCGGAGGCAACGCGGAGCGGCGAACCGTCTCGGCCAGATGCGCCAGCGCCGTGGTCTCGCACGCGGCCTCGATTCGGGACCGGAGCCGGGCGGCCGGATCGTCGAACCAGATCAGGGCGGAGCAGCGTGTGGAGGCCAGCAGCTTCGCGGCATCCGCGTCGCGATCCGTGACGAGAATGACGGGTATCCACGGCATCTCCCGCTCGAGTCGAGCGAGGAGGCTGATCCTCTCACGCAGGAAACGTGTGTGGCTGCCGACGATGACGCAGTCGAGGCGGTCGCGTTCGCAGTTGAGGTCCGCAGCAAGTTCCTCGGCGTTCTCCACGACCCGAACGTCGCCGTCGACTGCCCGCCTTATCCGGTCCGCGTCCCGAGGCGTATCCGCGAAGACCTGGATCATTTGGCCGCCTCCTCGCGCTGTCCTTTCCACCTCCCGTCTATGCCGCCGACTACCCGCCGGACCCGTTCGGAGTTCCGCTGTCCCGCGTGAATCGACAAGCTGCGGCAAGGCCCGGCAAACATTGGAAGCGGAGAGCCGCCGCCCCGACGGTTTGAAGGTGGGAGGTGGGTGGCCGTCGAGACGGGCGACTCTCACTACCTTCAAGATGGGGACCGTCCGGCAGCCCGGAAGGGACAAAATCCGCCAATGTGGGACGATATTTGCCAAAAGGGGACGAAATCATCCTGCGACCTCGCCCGGCGGCCTACCAACGCTGGCGCTCCCGAACGCCGTGTCCGCTTGGACGCTGCCACCATCGAAGCACCGCAACCGACGCGGCGACCGCGATGACTCCGACCCAGACTGTTTTGGCCACGTTCCTCATTGTCCCCCTCCATTATTGTCCCCCTCCATCCGGCGCTGGCTCGCAGGGTTAAGCTCCGAGATCGCCAGACAGCCGGGAAGGGACAAAATCCGCCAATGTGGGACGATATTTGCCAATAGGGGACGAAATCATCCTGCGACCGACTCCACGGTTCTCGCTCCCCCGCCTCGCGGGCTGCGGATCGATCGGGTCAGTTCGTCGGTCGAAACGCCTGCAGAGATCGAACGTGTGCCTCTGCCGCTCCCGAATCGATGGATCGCTCCGCGGCGGCGACGCCGGCCTCCAGGGTGTCTACGGCGCCGGCGACCCAGAAGGCGGCGGCCGCGTTGAGCACGACGGCCGCGCGGCCGGCTCCGGCGTCACGGCCGCCGATGACGCGACGGACCCGTTCCGCGTTCTCCTCCGGCTCGCCGCCCGCGAGATCGGAGGGCCTGTACTCCGGCCAGCCGAAGTCGGACGGCGCGATCTCGAATTCGGACAGCGTCCCGTCCTCGACACGGGAGACCCGGGTCGGGCCGAGCGGGCTCAACTCGTCCATGCCGGGCTCGCCGTGGACGACGAGCGCGCGCTCGTGGCCGAGTTCGAGGAGGGTGTCGGCGACGAGGCGCTGAAGGTCGGGGTGGGCGACGCCGACGACCTGCCGGCGCACGCCCGCCGGGTTCGCGAGCGGGCCGAGCAGGTTCATGATCGTCGTCACGCCGAGCGCGGCGCGGACCGGGCCGACGTGCCGCATGGCGGGGTGGTGGGCCGGCGCGAACATGAATACGAACCCGGTCTCCTCGAACATCCGCTTCTCGTCTACGGGAGCAAGCTCGATGGGGACGCCGAGGATCTCGAGCACGTCGGCGCTGCCGCACTTCGAAGTGAACGAACGGTTTCCGTGCTTCGCGATGCGGACGCCTCCCGCCGCGGCGACGATGGCGGCCGCGGTCGAGATGTTGAACGTGGTCAGCGTGCCGCCGCCGGTCCCGCAGGTGTCGATGATGCGGTCGTCGTCCAGGACGAGCGGGACCATGGCCTTCCGCAGCGCGCGAACGCCGCCGGCGACCTCGGCGGGCGTCTCCCCGCGCATCCTGAGCGCCGCAAGGAGCGCGGCCATCTCGGCCTGCGTGGCCTCGCCGCTCATGAAGCGGTCGAACGTGGCTTCGGCGGCGGCGGCATCCAGGGTCTCTCCGGAGAGAACGCGCCGGATCGTGTTCGTCACCTCGATTCCTCCTGGTTTCCCCTCATCGGCCGGAAGTCGCTAATCTTCGCGCATGTCGGATTCCACGGCCCCGCCGGCCCGTTTCCGGGCCACGATCGAGTACGATGGGACCTCGTTCCACGGATCCCAACTACAGCCCGGGGTGCGCACCGTCCAGCGCGAGGTGGAGGAGGCGCTCGGAAAACTCTTCGACCGGCCCGTCCGAATCGACCTCGCCGGCCGCACCGACGCCGGGGTCCACGCGACAGCGCAGGAGATCGCGTTCGGCCCGCCCCGCACCTGGAGTCCGGAGGAACTGGCCCGGGCCCTCGGGGCCAACCTTCCCGACGACGTCGCCGTCCGGAAGGTGAGTCCCGCCGCGCATAAATTCCATCCGCGCTTCGACGCCGAGCGGCGCCGTTACCGATACGTGATCGCGGAAGGCGGCCGGAGGCGGCCGTTCCTGCGCGACCGCGCCTGGATCCCGAAGTGGACGCTCGACCGCGACGCGCTCACTCGACTCGCGGCGGCCATCCCCGGGGAACGGTCGTTCGAGCGGTTCGCCCGCGCCGGGCAACCCGAGCGGGGGACGCGCTGCCGGGTCGCGAGCGCCGCCTGGCGCTTCGACCGTCCGCCCTTCGTTTTCTTCGAGATCGTCGCCGACCGCTTCCTCCACCACATGGTGCGCTACCTGGTGGGGACTTCCGTGGAGATCGCGGCGGGGCGCCGCCCGTTCGAGGACTTCGGGCGACTGCTGGCGGGAGAAGCCGCATCGAGACCGGTCTTCCCCGCCCCGCCCGGCGGGCTCTATCTGACGGGCGTGCGCTACGGCGGCGAATGGAACTCCGGCCCCGGGATCCCGTGGCTCCCGGCCGAGGGGCATCGAAGGTGAACCCTCGGGGGTCGTTTGGCGTACAGTTATCGTGAGGATCTCATGAGCGAACCGAGGTGGCGGAGTCGATGAACGAGGGAAATCGGGTCAGGAGAATACTGGCGTCGGCCGCGCGCGTGTTCGTCGCGGCCACCGTCCTGATCTTTGCCGGCCTCGGCGTGGGGGCGCTCGTCACCACACTCGGCAGCGGGCCTCCGCAGCCGGAGGAGAGCCGGCCGGCGAACAACCCGTTCGCCCGCACCTCCCTGGCGGATCCCGCGGTCCGGACCGCTCCCCAGTCGGCGGCCGAGATCTCGGGAGCGCGGCGGACGCCCACGGTCATCGCCGCGGTCCGCGTGCTCCCCTCCGTCGTGAGCCTTCGGACGGAGCGGACCGTCCAGTCGCAGGACATGTTCGACCGCTTCTTCAACCGCCGCGGCCGTTCCCGGGTCGAGGCCGGCCTGGGTTCCGGATTCGCCATCGACGACGCGGGCACGATCATCACGAACGCGCACGTCGTGAGCGGAGCGGACCGCATCGAGGTGGTGGATCGCGACGGACAGCGGTTCGAGGCCGAAGTCGTCGGCTTCGACGAACTCACCGACCTCGCCGTGGTGAGGGTCCCTACCAACCGGGTGCCCGCGGCTCCGCTGGGCACGTCCTCGAATCTCCTCATCGGGGAGCCCGCGGTGGCGCTGGGGAATCCGTCGGGCTATGCCCTCCGCAACACCGAGGCGACCGTCACTTCGGGCGTCGTCAGCGGCGTGGGGCGCGATATCCAGGCGCCGGGCGGCCAGGAGGTGCTCTACGCCGACATGATCCAGACCGACGCGTCGATCAACCCGGGCAATTCGGGCGGCCCCCTGGCGAACGCGGACGGCGACGTCATCGGCGTGAACAGTTCGATCTTCTCGCGCTCCGGGGGATCGGAGGGGATGGGCTTCGCGATCCCCATCGACCGGGCGCTCGTCGTCGCCTCCGAACTCCTCCAGTTCGGGCGCGTGCGCCGGCCCTGGGCGGGACTGCAGGTGCTCACGGACCGGCCCGACCCCGAGTCCGTCTTCGGCCGGCCCCTCGTCGTCGAGGTCCTGGAGGGGACGCCGGCGGCCGACGCGGGACTGCGGGCGGGGGACGAGATCGTGACCCTCAACGGACGCGTCATCAACCACGATCTCGACTGGCAGGTGGGACTGGTGGACGCCGGCGTGGGATCGACGGTGGACGTGACCTTCCAGCGGGGGGGAAGCGAACTCCAGGCGCGATTCCGTCTGGACGAGGTGCCCACGGGGCGGGCCGAGCGGATCGAGGTGCTCGCGGGGCTCCGGCTGATCACGGTCACGCAGCAGATCCAGCAGGAACTCAACCTCCGGGTCGACGCCGGCGCGCTCATCGCCTCCGTCGGCGAGGAGGCCCGCGGGACGAGGCTCCGCGAGGGCGACGTCATCCTCAGCATCAACCGCAACGAGGTGCGCTCCGCCGAGGACGCGGGCGAACTCTTCGAGTACTACGCGTCCCGCGACGGTTCGGTGCAACTCTACATCGCGCGCGGGACGGAGATCGGATACCTCCAGCCCTTCCGCGTCCGCTGACGACCGTCCCGGGACTTTCACGCGGGACCGTCATGCGCTAGACTGCGACCTTACGGCGACCGAGGTCGCCCCGGGTGGGCCGCTGGATCCGGACTACGCGCCTGATGGCGGAACGTCACTACCCACATCCTCTCATCGATCGCTACGCTTCGAGCGAGATGGCGGCGATCTTCTCCCCTCGCATGCAGGCGCTCGTCTGGCGCGACCTGTGGATTGCGCTCGCCGAGGAGGAACGCGCGCTCGGCGTCGAGATTCCCAACGACGCGATCGTGGCGATGCACGCGGCGCGCGAGCAGATCGACCTCGACCGGATCGCCGTCATCGAGCGCGACCTCCGCCACGACGTGATGGCGCACGTGCATCACTTCGGCGAGGTCGCCCCGGAGGCCCGAAAGTACATCCACCTCGGCGCGACGAGCGCCTTCGTCGGCGACAACCACGGCCTCATCCAGCACCAGCAGGGTCTCGACATCGTGCGCGACCGGCTGCTGGGGACGATCGAGGACCTCGCCGCCTTCGCCCGCGGGCAGGCCGCCGAGCCAACGCTCGGCTACACGCACCTCCAGCCGGCCCAGCCGACCACGATCGGCAAGCGCGCCTGCCTCTGGATCCAGGACCTCCTCTTCGACCTCGAACAGATCGAAGCCGTGCGGGCGGAACTCCGCTTCCGGGGCGCCCGGGGAACGACGGGGACGGAGGCGACGTTCCTCGAACTGTTCGACGGGGACGGCGGGAAGGTGGACCGGCTCAACGAGCGGCTCGCGGCGCGCTTCGGCTTCGCCGGCACGTACGACGTGATCGGCCAGACGTACCCGCGGAAGGTCGACCACCGGGCGCTCGCGGCGCTCGCCGGCATCGGCGCCTCGACGGCCCGGTTCGGGCACGACATCCGGATCCTGCAGGCGTTCGGCGAGATCGAGGAGCCGTTCGGGAAGCACCAGATCGGCTCGTCCGCGATGCCGTACAAGCGCAACCCCATGCGGAGCGAGCGGATCTGCGCGCTGGCGCGGCACCTCTGCACGCTGGAACTCGACGCTTCGTGGACCGCCTCCGTCCAGTGGTTCGAGCGCACGCTCGACGACTCCGCGAACCGCCGCATCTCGCTCCCCGAAGGCTACCTGTCGGCGGACGCGCTCCTCATACTCGCGCGCAACGTGAGCGCGGGGCTCGTCGTCCACCCGGCCGTCGTGGCGCGCCGGCTGGGCCGGGCCCTCCCCTTCATGGTCACCGAGGAGATCCTCATCGCGGGCGTCCGGGGGGGCGGCGACCGGCAGGACCTGCACGAACGGGTGCGGGGGCACGCGCTCGCCGCGCGCGAACGGCTCGACGAGGGCGCGGAGGACAACGACTTCTTCGCGCGCATCGCCGCCGACGGCGCCTTCGGCCTCGGGATGGAGGAACTCCGCGCGCTCGCCGACCCGCACCGGCTCGTCGGCCGCTCCGCCCGCCAGGTGGAGCGCTTCCTGACCGCAAGGATCGACCCGCTGTTCGAGGCCGCGGACGCACCGCGGCCCGCCGAGGAGGTCCGCGTATGACGCCGCGTTCCCGCGGGAACGCCACCGGACCCGGACCCGAACCCGTGATCCCCGAAAGGACACTCGAAAGGACACCATGACACAGACCACGCTCGGCGCGAACGCGCCGGCCGCGCTCCACGAGATCGACCTGCCGCTGCCGCTTCTCCGCAAGGGGAAGGTGCGCTCGATGTACGACCTCGACGACCGGATCCTGATGGTCGCCAGCGACCGCATCAGCGCTTTCGACTGCGTGATCCCGAACCCGATCCCCCACAAGGGGGCCGTGCTCACCCAGCTCTCCGCCTTCTGGTTCGACCGGACGGCGGATATCGTGAACAACCACCGCGTCGCCAGCGCCCCCGCGGCCATCGCCGAGGCGGCCCCGGAACTCGCCGGCATCGCCGACAGCCTGGGACATCGCGCCATGCTGGTCGAGAAGGCGCAGCCCCTGCCCGTCGAGTGCATCGTGCGCGGCTTCATCTCCGGCTCCGCGTGGAAGGAATACAGCCGCCACGGGACGCTCGCGGGCGAACCTCTCCCGGAGGGCCTGCGGGAGTCGGAGGAATACCCGGAGCCGATCTTCTCGCCCTCGACGAAGGCCGAGCAGGGGCTCCACGACGAGAACATCACCTTCGCGCAGATGTGCGACATCGTGGGGACGGAACTCGCGACGGAACTGCGCGACATCAGCCTCGCGCTCTACGCGGCGGGACGCGACACGCTCCGTGAGCGCGGCATCATCCTCGCCGACACGAAGTACGAGTTCGGGCGCGGGGCGGACGGCGGAATCATCCTCATCGACGAGGTGATGACCCCCGATTCCTCCCGCTTCTGGCCCGCCGATTCGTACCGGATCGGGGGTGGCCAGCCTTCGCTCGACAAGCAGCCGGTGCGCGACCACCTGCAGGAGATCGTCGGGCGCGGAGAATGGGACAAGACGCCGCCCGCGCCGGCGCTCCCGGAGGAGGTCATCCGCACGACCTCGGAGCGCTACCTCGAGGCCTTCCGGCGCATCGCGGGCCACGAACTCTACGAGGCCCCCGCATGAGCCGGGTCTGGTCCGTGGATGTCCGGGTCACGCCGCGCGAGGGGATCCTCGATCCGGCGGGGGAGACGATCCGCCGGGCGCTCGGGAACCTGGGGTACGAGGGCGTCCACTCCGTGCGCGCCGGGCGGCTGATCCGTCTCGAGGTCGAAGCCGACGGGCCGGAGGCCGCCGTCGCCTCCACGGAGAAGATGTGCGAACAACTGATCGCGAACCCGATCATCGAAGACTACGTCGTGCGCGTGCGGGAGGGGTGAACGGATGGAGGTGGGGATGAAGGTAGGGATCGTGCGGTTCCCGGGCTCGAACTGCGATGCGGACGTGTACCGGGCGGTGACGGACGGACTGGGAGAGCGCGCCACCTACCTGTGGCACAAGTCGACGGACCTCGAGGGCGTGGACGTCGTCGTGCTGCCGGGCGGGTTCTCCTACGGGGACTACCTGAGGGCGGGGGCGATCGCCCGCTTCAGCCCGATCATGCGCGAGGTGATCGACTTCGCGCGCGGCGGCGGGCTCACGCTCGGGATCTGCAACGGATTCCAGGTGCTTTGCGAGGCGCACCTCCTGCCGGGGGCCCTCGTCCGGAACCGGAACCTCCGTTTCCGCTGTCATGACGTCGGGCTCCGCGTGGAGAACGCCGGGACGCCGTTCACGTCGGCCTACGGCGAGGGCGACCTGCTCCACATCCCGATCGCGCACGGCGAGGGCCAGTTCGTCGCGGAAGCGTCCACGCTGGATGAACTCGAGGCGGAGAACCGGGTCGTGTTCCGCTACGTCGACCGGCGCGGACAGGCGACGGACGCCGCGAACCCCAACGGCTCGGCGCGCAACATCGCCGGGATCGTGAACGCGGAGGGGAACATCCTGGGGCTCATGCCGCACCCGGAGCGCCATTCGCTCTCCGTCCTCGGCAACACGGACGGACTCGCGGTGTTCCAGTCGCTGCTCGCGGCCGTGTCCCGCGAGAGAAGCCACCCGGGCGACCGCCGAACCGACGCTGCGCCGCCCGGGGCCCGGGAATTCGCGGCCGGCGCGGTGGCGGGGGCGGGGGTGTCGTCATGACCCGCACCTCGCTCGAACGCGTGGAGGCCCGGCCGGGCGACCCCGTCATGAGCGCCGCGCTCGTGGCGGAGCACGGGCTGAGTCCGGAGGAGTGGGAGCAGATCCTCGGTTTCATGGGGCGGGAACCCACCTTCACGGAACTCGGCGTGTTCAGCGCCATGTGGTCGGAGCACTGCGGGTACAAGAACTCGCGGCCCCTGCTCCGCACGCTGCCCACGGAGAGCGCCGCCGTCGTCCAGGGTCCGGGGGAGAACGCCGGGGTCATCGACGTCGGCGGCGGCTGGGGCGTCGCGTTCAAGATCGAGTCCCACAACCATCCGTCGGCCGTCGAACCCTACCAGGGCGCGGCGACGGGGTCGGGCGGGATCCTGCGCGACGTGTTCACGATGGGGGCGCGGCCGATCGCCATCTTCGACAGCCTCCACTTCGGATCGCTCGACTCGCCGCAGTCGCGCTACCTCTTCGACGGGGTCGTGCGCGGGGTCGGCGACTACGGCAACTGCGTCGGGGTCCCTACGGTGGGGGGCGAGGCGATCTTCGACCCGGCCTACGAGCGGAACCCGCTCATCAACGTGATGTGCATCGGCGTCCTCCCGCTCGAGCGCCTCATCCGGGGCGAGGCGGAGGGCGTCGGCAACCCGGTGATGGCGGTCGGCGCCCGCACGGGACGCGACGGGATCCACGGGGCGACCTTCGCCTCGGAGGAACTCGACGAGGAGGCCGTCGACAGCCGGCCGCAGGTGCAGGTGGGCGATCCGTTCACCGAGAAGCTGCTTCTCGAGGCGAGTCTCGAACTCATCGAGCGGGACCTCCTCGTCGGAATCCAGGACATGGGAGCGGCGGGACTGACTTCCAGCGGGACGGAGATGGCGGCGCGCTCGGGCTCCGGGATCGACATCGACGTGGCTTACCTCCCCGTCCGGGAGAAGGGGATGACGCCCTACGAGATGCTCCTCTCGGAGTCGCAGGAGCGGATGCTCCTCGTCGCGAAGCCCGAACACGAGGAGGCGGTGCGCGAGGTGCTGGAGCGCTGGGACCTGCAGGCGGCGACGATCGGGCAGGTCACGGACGATGGGATGTTCCGCGTGCGCGAGGACGGCATCGTGCGCGTCGAGATCCCGGTGAAGCCGCTCGTGGACGACTGCCCCACGTACGTGCGAGAAGGGGTCATGAGCCCGGCCACGGCCGAGGCGCGCGCGGCGGACCTGGAGGCGTACGGCTCCTTCGGGTCGGACGAGGCGGTGGAGACGGCGCTGCGGACGCTGCTCGATTCGCCGTCCATCGCATCGCGACGCTGGATCCATGAGCAGTACGACACGACGGTGCAGACGAACACGCTCGAGGGACCGGGCTCCGATGCGGCGGTGCTGCGGCTGCCCGCCGAGGGGCGCGCGCTCGCGGCCTCGACGGACGGGAACGGGCGGCACACCTGGCTCGACCCGCGCACCGGGGGCCGGGCGGCGGTCGCCGAGGCGGCGCGCAACGTGGCCTGCTCCGGGGCGCGCCCGCTCGCCGTGACGAACTGCCTGAACTTCGGCAGCCCGCTGCGCCCGGAGGTGTACTTCCAGCTCGCCGGAGCCGTCGAAGGGATGGGAGAGGCGTGCCGCGCGCTCGGGACGCCGGTGACGGGCGGCAACGTCTCGCTCTACAACGAGACGGGCGGCCAGCCCGTCTACCCCACGCCGGTCATCGGCATGCTGGGCGTGATCGAGGATCTCGAGCGGCGCGTCCCCTCGGCGTTCCGGCGCGCAGGCGACGAGATCTGGATCGCGGGCACGACGCGCGACGAGATCGGAGGGTCCGAGTATCTCGCGGCCTGCCACGGCCTCGTCGCCGGCCTGCCGCCGGCACTGGAGCTCGAAGAGGCGGCGGCCCTGGTCGACTTTCTCGTCGAGGGGGCGGCGGACGGGGCGTTCGCGTCGGCGCACGATGCCTCGGACGGAGGGCTTGCCGTCGCGCTTGCGGAGTGCGCGGTGCGGGCGGAAGGTGGGCCGCTCGGCTGCACCGTCGATCTCGACGCGGCGCCCGCCGGGGCGGACGTCTCGGCCGCGGGGCGCTGGTTCGGCGAGTCGCACTCACGCGTCGTGCTGACGTGCCGGCCCGGAGCGGGCGAGCGGATCGCCGCGCACGGGCGGCGTCACGGCGTGCCCGTGGCGCGTGTCGGCGTCGTGGACGGGCCGGACCGCCCGTGCCGGCTGACCGGCGCCGGCCATGCGATCGCCCCGCCGGCCGCCGAGCTGGCGCGGATCTACGAGGAGGCGATCCCGCGCCGCATGAGCGAGGAGGCGGGAATCACGTCATGAGGAGACTCCCGACGACCGGCGCCCGGGGCGCGGGAGGCGGAGCGTTCGAACTGGACAAGCCGCGGGAGGAGTGCGGCATCGTGGCGGTCAGCGGCTCCGACGCCGCCGCCGAACTCGCGTTTCTCTCCATGTACGCGCTCCAGCACCGCGGCCAGGAGTCCGCCGGGGTCGTCACGGTCGACGGATCCGGCATGTCGAGGGTCCACAAGGGCATGGGCCTCGTGGCGGATGTCTTCGACGACGACGTGCTCAGCCGCCTCGAGGGGTCGCTCTCCATCGGGCACGTCCGCTATTCGACCGCGGGAGGATCGAGCCTCCGCAACGCGCAGCCGCTCCTCGTGCAGTACGAGGACAAGCCGCTCGCGCTCGCGCACAACGGCAACCTCACGAACGCGAACCAGCTCAAGCGCTCGCTCGCCCGCGACGGCTCGATCTTCCAGACGGATGCGGACTCGGAGGTCATCGTCCATCTCATCGCCCGCTCCCGGCACCGCGACCTGGACGGCAAGATCGACGACGCTTTTTCGCAGCTGGTCGGCGCCTTCTCCCTCCTCCTCTGCATCGGCGACACGGTGTACGCGACACGCGATGCGCGAGGCTTCCGGCCGATGGTGATGGGCAGGCGGGGCGAAGCCGTCGTCTTCGCATCCGAAACGTGCGCCCTCGACATCATCGGGGCCGCCTACGTGCGCGACGTGGAACCGGGCGAAGTGCTGAAGGTCCGCGACGGCCACGTGGAATCGCTCCGGCCGCTGCCTCCCGCCGAACCCAGCGCCTGTCTGTTCGAACTCGTGTACTTCGCGCGTCCCGATTCGCGCGTGTGGGGGTGCAGCGTGGACGAGGCGAGGCGCGCGTTCGGCCGCCAGCTCGCCCACGAGCACCCGGCGGAGGCCGATTGCGTGTTCGCGGTGCCGGACTCGTCGAACTCGGCGGCGCTCGGGTACTCGGAGGTCAGCGGCCTCCCGTTCGAACTCGCGCTCATCCGCAACCACTACGTGGGCCGGACCTTCATCCATCCGACGCAGACGGGGCGCGACTTCAAGGTGCGGGTGAAGTACAACCCCGTGCGCGAACTCGTCGACGGCAAGCGCATCGTCGTCGTCGACGATTCGCTCGTCCGGGGGACGACGAGCAGCGGCCTCGTCCGGCTCCTCCGGGACTCGGGGGCGAGCGAGGTGCATTTCCGGGTCGCGTCCCCGCCGGTCCGTTCCCCCTGCTACTACGGCATCGACATGCCGACGAAAGAGGAACTCATCGGCTCCAGTCACACGGTCGAGGAGATCCGGCAGCACCTGCAGGTCGAGTCGCTCGGCTACCTCAGCATGGAAGGTATGCGCGACGCGGTCGCGGACCACGGTCCCTTCTGCGACGCCTGCTGGACCGGTAATTACGCCGCGCCGCTCGTGGACCTGGACCGGGCGCAGGCGCTGCAGACCGTCTGATGCCGCGCCGTCCCGCCGCCAGCGTCAGATCCGCCCTCTCCGCCCTTCTCTGTGCCGGCATCGCCGCCTTCCCGGCGTGCGCCCCCGCGGACCCGTCGGCCTGCGCGCTGATCTTCTCCACGAACGACACGCACGGACGGCTGCTGCCGGCGGCCCAGAGCTGGTCGGACGGACGCCCCGTCGGCGGGTCCGCCGCGCTCGCGGGCTACGTGGCCCGGGAGCGCTCCACGACCCCCGAGTGTCCCCTCTTCGTCGTCTCCGGCGGCGACATCATGCAGGGCACGCCCATCTCGAACTTCACGGACGGGCGCTCGACGATCGAAGCGATGAACGGGATCGGCTACGACGCCGTGGCGATTGGGAACCACGAGTTCGACTGGGGCGTCGACGTCCTCGTGGAGCGCGTGGCCGATGCGGACTTCGCCATGCTCGGAGCGAACATCTACCTCAAGGGCACCGACCGGCACCCCGCGTGGGTCCGCCCGTGGACGATCGTCGAGAGGGACGGCGTCCGGGTCGGCTTCGTCGGCGCGACGACGACGTCCACGCCCGTCGTCGCCCGCCCCTCGCTCGTGGCGGACTTCGACTTCCGGCCGATCTCGGATGCGCTCGACCGCTACATCCCGGAGGTGCGGGCGGCCGGCGCGGACTTCGTGGTGGCGGTCATGCACGAAGGCGCCTTCTGCACCGTCGGCGCGGCGGGGACCGCGGCGGACCCCGCGTGCCGGGGCGCGGCCCTGGACGCGCTGGCCGTGACGACGGAGCGCTTCGACTACGCGGTCACTGGGCATACGCACTCGCGCGTCGAGACGGAGATTCGGGGCGTCCCCGTCATCCAGTCGTACTCGAACACAACGGCGTACGGACTCGGACGGATCGACCGTAGCGCCGAAGGGGCCGTGAGCGCGCACCGCCTCGGCGTTCGGCAGGCGTGGGCGGACGAGGTCGCGCCGGACCCGGACGTCGAGCGGCTCGTCGCCTCCTACAGCGCCGAGATCTCGGCACTCGTCGAACGCGTCGTCGTGGAGCTCCCCGAGGCGCTCTCCGCCCCGCGGGACGGGGACTTCCCGCTTGGCCGAATCGTGGCCGACGCGCAGCGACACGCGAGCGGGGCCGATGTCGCCCTCATGAACAACGGCGGCATCCGCCGGTCGCTGCCCGCGGGGCCGGTCACCTTCGCCGACCTCTTCGAACTCCAGCCCTTCAACAACATGCTCGTCCGCCACACGATGACCGGCGCGCAGCTCCTGGGGACGCTCGAACACTCCGCCCGGGAAGGGGACGTCGACCTGCACGCGAGCGGCATCACCGTCCGCTACGATCCGGCGGCGCCCCTGGGCGAGCGGATCCTCGACGTGACGCTCGACGACGGATCGCCGGTCACGCCCGAGGGCCGGTACGTCGTCACCGCCAACGATTTCATCTCGGGCGGCGGCGGCGGCTACACCGTCTTCGCCGAAGCCGAAGTCATCGACCCCCTGGAAGTCGCGGACCTGGAGGCGCTCGTCGCCTACCTGGAGGCTCAGCCGCAACCCCTGCCCATCCCGCGCGCCCCCCGCTGGATCGAGTCACGCACGCCCTAGCAGCGTCCGTCGATCCCGTCCGGCAGGGGCGGCGGCGCACGAAACCAAACGCCGGTCGCTTCGTAGACCCACCCGTAGGGCCGTCCCCGCTCCGCGGCCGGCAGGGCGGACGGCCGACCTGTTTCAGTCCCGGCGGAGGAGTGCGGGTTCGGATGAAGCGAGGCACGAAGATACTCGGGGGCATGGTCCTGATCGGCGGGCTCGGCGCCACCGGCTTCGCGGTGGCGAACACGGGGAACGGCGAAGATGGCGAGACCGGCACCGTCGCCGTGGAGCGCGGCGAGATCGTGGACCGGGCGCTCGCGGTGGGACGCATCGAGCCGCTCGTCGAGGTGAGCGTGAAGTCACAGCTCGCGGGCGTCGTCCGGCAGATGTTCAAGGAGCCCGGCGAGTACGTGCAGCGGGGCCAGCCCCTCCTCGAGGTCCAGCCCAACCCCACGCCGATCGAACTCGTCGAGGCCCGGCGCAACGTGGAGCTGCGGGAGATCGAACTCCAGCAGCTCGAGCGGCAGCGCGACCGGCTCGAGGCGCTGCGCGGCCGCGGATTCGTGTCCGAGGAGGAATACGAGACAGTGGCTCGACAGCACGACGAGGCCGCGCTCCAGGTCCAGATCGCGACCGAACGACTGGCTCTCCTCTCCGAGGGCCGCGTGACGATCGGCGACGAAGCCGTCGAGACGGTCATCACCTCCCCGATCCAGGGGTTCATCCTCGAGAAGATGGTGGAGATCGGCGATCCCGTCGTCCCGCTGACGACGTTTCAGGAAGGGACCGCCCTCATGACGATGGCGGAGATGGACGAACTGCTCTTCCGCGGCACGGTGGATGAGATCGACGTGGGGCGGCTGGTCGAGGGCATGCCGGTGGAGATCACGATCGGCGCGCTCCCGGACGCGCGCATCGAGGGACGGCTGACGAAGATCTCGCTCAAGGGCCGCGACGAGGAGAACGCCACCCTCTTCCCGGTCGAGATCGCGGTGCTTCCGCTGGACGGCGCGGCGCTGCGGGCGGGCTATTCCGCCAACGCGCACGTGATCATCGAGCGCCGTTCGGAAGTGCTCGTCATCCCCGAGCGCCTGGTCCGGTTCGAGGACGAGCGCACGCTCGTCACGGTCCGGCTGGGGCCGGAGGAGACGGAGGAACGCGAGATCCGCACCGGACTCAGTGACGGCATCACCGTCGAGGTGCTGGACGGCCTGGCGGAGGGCGAGCGCGTGCTCGAGCCCCCGCGGCGCGAGATCACCTAGTGCGCGACACCAGCCGCCGGTGACAGCGCGCGGGGCCGGCCCCCGGTGAGGCTGCTCGACGCCGCACGGCAGCTGTGGGCCGACCTCTCGGCCCAGCGCGTCCGGACCACGCTCACCGTGCTCGGCATCACCTGGGGCACCGTAGCGGTCGTCGTGCTGCTCGCCTTCTCCGTCGGGCTCGAACGGCAGACGATCAAGCGGTTCCACGGGCTCGGCGACCGGATCGTCATCCTCTTCGGCGGACGCACGACGATGCCGCACGCGGGGTTCAGGGAGGGACGGTCGATCCGGCTGCGCGAGGCGGACGCGGAGATTCTCGCCCGACGGATCCCCGACATCACGATGATCAGCCCGGAGTACTCGACGCGGGCGGCGCCGGTCCGCTACGGCCGCAACGGCGTCAATCCGAACATCACCGGCATCTATCCCGTGTACGGCGAGATGCGGAACATCATCCCGCTCCCGGGCGGCCGCTTCATCAACGAGCGGGACCAGCGGGAGCGGCGACGCGTCGTGTTCCTCGGGGACGAGGTCGCCCGGGTCCTGTTCGGGGACGCCGATCCCGTCGGCGATCAGGTCCGGATCGGCGACTCGCCCTTCACCGTGATCGGCGTGCTTCAACCCAAGGTCCAGAACTCGTCGTACAACTCGCGGGACCAGGACCGCGTGTTCATCCCGGCCGGTACGCACGCGGCGCTGTTCGGCTCGCGCTTCGTCTCCAACCTCGTCTACCGGACCGCGGACGCGTCGCGGACGGAGGCCGTGGAGGCGCAGGTCTACGAGGTCCTCGGGGCGAAGTACCGCTTCAACGCGGGCGACGAGGACGCGCTGGCCGTGTGGGACACGGCGGAGTGGGAGCGGATGTTCGGGTTCCTCTTCCTGGGATTCAAGATCTTCTTCGCGATCGTCGGCAGCTTCACGCTCAGCGTGGGCGGGATCGGGGTCGCGAACATCATGTACATCGTCGTGCGCGAGCGGACGAACGAGATCGGGATCAAGCGCTCGCTCGGCGCCACGCGGCGATCCATCCTGTGGCAGTTCCTCACCGAGAGCATGCTCATCGTCGTCGCGGGCGCGGCGCTCGGCGTCCTCGTCTCCCTCGGAGTCGTGAAACTCATGTCGCTGGTCCCGATGCAGGAGTTCGTCGGCACGCCGACGATCTCCCTGCAGGTGGCCGCGGTGACCATGGCGCTCCTCGCGTTCATCGCGGTGTTGGCCGGGCTCTTCCCCGCCCGCCGCGCCGCAACGCTCGACCCCGTCGAATGTCTCCGCGACTAGTGTCGGCGGCCCCCGCTCCGGCAACGGTCTGATCCATGTGGAAGATCCTCCTCGAAGAGTTCCTCGGCGACCTGCGGGCCCAGAAGACGCGCGCCTTCCTCACGATCTTCGCCGTCGTGTGGGGGACGATCTCGATCGTTCTCCTGCTCGCCTTCGGACAGGGACTCCGGAACCAGTTCTCGGTGGGGCTGCTCAACGCCGGCGAACGCATCTTCATGGTCTACGGCGGCCAGACGAGCATGGAGCACGAGGGACTGTCGAAGGGGCGCCGGATCCGGCTGAGGGAGGACGATCTCGACCTGCTCCTGCGCGCGGTGCCGGAGTTCGAGATGGGCAGTCCCTCCTACGGCCGGGGCCGGACGCACCTGAAGGTGGGGGAGAACCAGACAACGACCTACATGGAAGGCGTGAGCCCGGTCTTCTCCGAGTTGCGGCGCATGTTCCCCGCTCCGGGCGGCCGGTTCATCAACCAGCGCGACATCGACGAGAAGCGGCGCGTGCTGTTCCTCGGAGAC
The DNA here is from genome assembly GCA_022826685.1 of Gemmatimonadota bacterium. Classification (GTDB taxonomy): domain Bacteria; phylum Gemmatimonadota; class Gemmatimonadetes; order Palauibacterales; family Palauibacteraceae; genus Palauibacter. Next base: position 30,285 of record JAJDUL010000005.1, read on the forward strand.
GAACTCGCCACGCGCCTGTTCGGCGACGCACCGCCCGTGGGGCGCACGGTCACGCTGGACGGGCTTCCCTTCCGCGTGATCGGCGTGATGGAGTCGAAGTTCCAGGACTCGAGCAACAACGGGCCGGACGAGGACCGGGCCGTAATCCCCGCCTCCACCTTCCGGAGCATCTACGGCCAGGAGTTCGTGAACCACCTGCTCCTGCGGCCTCGCGACGTGAGGGACGCGGCGGTGGCCAAGCAGGAGTTGTACCGCGTGCTGGGCGGCCGGTACCGGTTCGCGACGGCGGACGAGCGGGCGCTCGCGATCTGGGACTTCATCGAGGACGAGAAGATCGTGGGCCAGATCGGGCTCGGGATTCAGATCTTCCTCGGACTCGTCGGCGCCTTCACGCTGATCGTGGCGGGGGTCGGCGTCGCGAACATCATGTACGTCGTGGTGCGGGAACGGACGCGGGAGATCGGCGTCAAGCTCGCCGTGGGCGCGAGGAAGCGGCACATCGTGAGCCAGTTCCTCTTCGAAGCGACCCTCATCGCCGTCGGCGGGGGTCTCGCGGGGCTCGCCATCGCCGCGCTGCTCGTGACGGGCATCGACGCCCTGCCGATCGACGACCCGGCGATGCAGTACATCGTGAATCCGAAGCTCTCCGCCCCGATCGCCGCGGTGTGCGCGGGGATCCTGATGGCGATCGGTCTGGTGGCCGGCATTCTCCCGGCCCGCAAGGCGGCCCGGCTCGATCCGGTGGAGTCGCTGAGGTACGAATAGCCGTGCTTTTCGGCGTTCTGTGCCCGTTACGCAAACCGCCGTCCGCCGTTACATTTGTCAGCGACTTTTCGGGTGCCGCAGGAGGTTCGGTTGGCAACGATATTTCGGGCGCTCGCGCCGCGGGTTGGCCGCGCGTCACGCTAAGCATCCATAACCGGAGGATGACCGATGTCACGCACAATTCGTCTGAAGGCGCTCTGCGCCGCGCTCTTCATCCTCATCTTCTCCACCGCCGATCTGGCGGCACAGGAGACTGCGACCGTTACGGGCCGGGTGACCGATGACCTCGGCGCCGGCGTCGCGGGTGCGCAGGTGGTGGTCTCGCACGATCTGACCGGGGTCCAGGTCGGAGCGCTGTCCGGGAGCGATGGCGCCTATCGGGTGGAGGGCGTTCGTCCCGGCGGGCCGTACACCGTCACGGTGGTCCTTATCGGATACGGACGCGAGTCCGAGACGGAGGTCTCGCTGGAGGACGGCCAGTCGATCGCGCTGGACTTCAGCCTGAGCCGGGAGGCGATCGCCATGAACGCCCTCGAGGTCTTCGCTACCCGGGCACAGGACCGGCAGACCCCGGTGGCGTTCACCAACGTGAGCAAGGCGCAGATCCAGAACCAGCTGGGCTCCAGGGATCTTCCGCTGGTGCTGAACGTCACCCCCAGCGTCTACGCGACCCAGCAGGGGGGCGGCGCCGGCGACGCGCGCATCAACGTGCGCGGCTTCAACCAGCGCAACACCGCCGTGATGATCAACGGCGTGCCCGTCAACGACATGGAGAACGGGTGGGTCTACTGGTCCAACTGGGACGGCCTGGGCGATGCCGCCACCAGCATCCAGCTCCAGCGCGGCCTTTCGGCGGTCAACCTGGCCACGCCGTCGATCGGTGGCACGATCAACGTCATCACCGACCCCGCGGCCGAGGGCGCGGGCCTCATGTACAAGCAGGAGTTCGGACTCGGCAGCCTGGATGACAACGGCGGCTGGGGGCTCGGCAGCAACCTGCTGAAGGAGACGGTGGTGGTGAACACGGGTCCCGTAGGCAGGTTCGCCGCCACGGGTTCCGTCGTGCGCAAGACCGGGGACGGCATGTACACGGGCTTCACGGGAGGCAACGCCACGTGGACCGATGCCTGGGCCTACTACCTGGCCACGTCGTTCCAGTTGAGCGCCAACAACCGGCTCGAGGCCTACGCGGTCGGCGCGCCGCAGCGACACGGCCAGAACATCTACAAGCTCAACCTGGCGAGTCTCGACCCGGAGTTCGCGCGCACGCTGGACGGCTTCGACGCCGGGGCGTTCGAGAAGTTCCCCGCGGTGGGCAGGGGCCGCAGTCCCAACGTGGCCCCGGTGAGCGCCAGCTATGGCGGAACCCAGTACAACAGCACGGGCCCGGACTCGGGACGGAGAGATCGCTTCAACGACGGCTTTCTCAACGAGCGTGAGAACTACTTCCACAAGCCGCAGGTCAACCTGAACTGGTACTCCTACTTCGGCGACGGTCTGAGCCTGACGACCGTGGGCTACTTCTCCGGCGGCGCGGGAGGAGGCACGGGCACCATCGGGTCCGTGCGATGGAACTACGATTACGGCCAGCGCATCCCGGATTGGGACGCCACCATCGCGAGGAACCGGGACGAGGCCGCCGGGTCCCGCGGTGTCCTTCGCAACTCGGTGAACAACCAGCAGACCTGGGGCGCCATCTCCAAGCTGCGCAAGAGCTTCGACAACGGAGTCACCGCGGAGATCGGCGTGGATTGGCGCACGGCCACGATCGAGCACTACCGGGAGGTGCGCGACCTGCTGGGCGGCGCCTACTACGAGTGCTCGAGCAGAAACCGCTGCACCCCCTCCGAGTTCTGGAGCGAGGCCGAGCACAACCGCAATCTCGGCGACAAGATCCACTATCACAACGAGAATACGGTGGACTGGCTGGGCGGCTACGTGCAGGCCGAGAAGACAACCACCGGCGGATCGCTCTACGGCATGGCCGGCTGGGCCCAGAATTCCTACACGTTCGTGGATTTCTTCAAGTCCGGCCCGAGCGGCGGCAACCTCCAACTCGAGAGCGGCAATATCTCCGGGTATCAGATCAAGGGTGGCGCCGTTCGCAATCTCAGCGACGAGTGGTCCCTGTTCGGGAACGCGGGAATCGTCTCCAAGGTGCCCATCTTCGACGGCGTGATCGACGACAACAGCGGCACGCTTCACGACGATCCGAAGAACGAGAAGTTCCTCTCGTTCGAGGTGGGGACGCAGTTCCGCTCCAGCAGCCGGGCGCTGTCGCTGGACGTGAACTTCTACCACACCACCTGGAGGGATCGGACGGAGAGAGGCTTCGTCCGCGACCTGGGCGGGGTCGAAGGCGTGGATGGGCTCGTCACCCTGTTGGGCGTGGACGCGCGACACATGGGCATCGAAGCCCAGGCGGCCTTTCAGCCGAGCAACGTCGTGCGCTTCGACGGGGCGCTCTCGATCGGCAACTGGAAGTACCTGGAGAACGCCCCCGGTTTCTATCGCCCCGACGACCGATTCACCGAGTCAGTGTTTCTGGACTTCTACATTCAGGGCCTCAAGGTGGCCGATGCGCCTCAGCGGCAGATGGCGATCAGCGCGTCGGTCTTTCCGGCGGACGGCACCTCCATGTCGCTGGTAGGCAAATTCTTCGGCAACCACTATGCGGCGTTCAATCACCTGAACCGCAGCGATCCGGCCGAACAGGGAATCCAGTCCTGGCAGCCGCCGGGTTACTCGGTCTTCGACGTGCACCTCTCGCATTCGCTCGGCAACATCCTCCCGGTGGCCAGCGGCAGCGTGCGCATCTTCGCGAACGTGTACAACCTCTTCGACACGACCTACATCCAGGACGCCACGGACGCCTCGCAGTTCAACAACTACTTCGAGGACGGCGATCTTCACGATGCGGACTCCGCCGAGGTGTTCCTCGGCTATCCCCGCAGCCTGAACGTGGGATTCCAGTTCAACTTCTAGCGACCGGACGTAATCCGGGGTCCCGAACGGCCTCGCCGGCAGCTGTCGGCGGGGCCGTTTGCCATCCGGGTCAGTCGTCGGCCAGGTAGCGCCCGGCCATCTCCACGAGTTCGGGGGCGCCGAGGAAGGTCGGCACGCGGTGGTGCAGCCCCTCGGGCTCGATGTCGAGGATGCGCTGCCGGCCATCGGTGGCCCGGCCGCCCGCCTGCTCGCAGATCATCGCCATGGGTGCGACCTCGTACAGCAGGCGCAGCTTCCCCTCGGGCTTCGCGACGGTCCCCGGGTACATGAAGATCCCCCCGCGCAGGAGCGTGCGGTGGAAGTCCGCGACCATGGACCCGACGTAGCGCGCGGAGAACGACGGCGCGTCGGGGGGAGGCTGCCGGAACCGCTCCACGAGCCGCTGCTGACCCGGCGTCCACTTGTCGAAGTAGGCCTCGTTGATGCTGTAGATGTTCTTGCCGGGCGAGGGAATGCGCAGGTTCCGGTACGAGAGGAGGAACTCGCCGATCCCCGGGTCGAGCGTGAAGCCGTGGACGCCCGCCCCGGTCGTGAAGACGAGCATCGTGGAAGAGCCGTACAGGACGTATCCCGCCGCGACCTGTTCGGATCCCGGCTGAAGCAGGTCGCGCTTCCGCACCTTGCGTCCCTCGCTCCGCTTGCGGTAGACGGAGAAGATCGTCCCCACGGAGATGTTCACGTCGATGTTCGAACTCCCGTCGAGCGGGTCGAAGGCGATGATGTACGGTCCGGCGTCCCGGGTCTCGGGAACGTGAACGAACCCCTCCTCTTCCTCCGACACCATGCCGCTGAGGCTGCCGCAGCGCCTGAGCAGGTTCAGGAGGACGTCGTTCGCGTAATCGTCCAGCTTCTGCACTTCCTCGCCGTGCACGTTCGTGCTCCCGATCACGCCGAGGATGTCGATGAGGCCCGCGCGATTCACGGCCGCGGAGATGACCTTCGCGGCGAGGCTGATCTGGAGCAGGATGTCGGTGAGCGCGCCCGTGGCCTGAGGGTATTCGCGCTCCTGCTCGGCGATGAAATGCTCGACGGTGAGGATGGATCCGGTCAAGTTGGCTCCGCGGAAATCGGGGGGGGGTGGGCT
>JAJDUL010000028.1 GCA_022826685.1 Gemmatimonadota bacterium
CTCGTCCGGCGCGGCGCGCCGCGCCACCGCGAGCGCCGCCGACGCCGCGCCATGGCGGTCGACCAGACGCCGGACGCCGCGCGGCCCGATGCCGGGGGCGCGGGCCAGCACGACGAGCGCCACCAGTTCCCCCTCCATCGCTCGCCCCGCCGCGGAACGTCTTCCGGTCACGGCCGCCATGCTTCGCTGCTCCCGAACGGATCCGCTTCGACCTCCTCCGCCGCCGCCTCCTTCTCCCTCTGTACACGCGTCCAAAGACCCTCGAGCGCGCGGTCGAGGCCGGCCCCGGTCACGGCCGAGATCGTGAACTGGCCCCAGCTCCCGGGGGCATCGACCGACACCGCCGGTTCCGCCGCGGCGGGGTTCAGATCGGCCTTTGTCAGAAGAACGCAGTGTGATATGCCGGCCAGCGCCGGGTTGTGCGCACGCAGCTCCTCGCGCAGCAGGTCGTACGTCGCCTGCGGATCTTCGTCGTCCAGCGGCACGAGGAGCGCGAGGGTGCGCGTCCGTTCGATGTGCCGAAGGAACTGCGTGCCCAGGCCCCGCCCCTCGTGCGCTCCTTCGATGATGCCCGGGATGTCCGCCATCACGAACGAGCGATTCCCGCTCAGCCCCACGACGCCCAGGTTGGGCGTCAGCGTGGAGAAGGGGTAGTCGGCGATCCGCGGCTTCGCCGCCGTTACGCGGGCAAGGAGCGTCGATTTTCCCGCGTTGGGCTCTCCCACCAGACCCACGTCGGCGATGAGCTTGAGTTCGAGTTCGATGTGTCGCTCCTCCCCCCACTCCCCGGGTTCCCATTCGCGCGGCGTCTGGCGCGTGGGCGAGGCGAAGCTCGCGTTGCCCCTTCCCCCGCGACCGCCCCGGGCGACGACGAGTTCATCGCCCTCCTCGAGCAGTTCGCCGATCCGCTCACCCGTCTCGACATCGCGCACGAGCGTCCCGAGAGGCACCGGCAGCCGCAGATCCTCTCCCGAGGCGCCGTCCCGCTTCTTCCCCTCCCCGTGTCCGGCGCGACCGGCCTTGTAATGCGCGCGGTACGAGTAGTCGAGCAACGTGTCGAGTCGCCGGTCCGCAACGAGGATCACGCCGCCGCCGTTTCCGCCCCGACCGCCGGCGGGCCCTCCGCGGGGCACCCCCTTCTCGCGCCGGAAGGCGACGGCGCCCGCGCCGCCCGCCCCCCCGGTTACGTGTATTCTGGCTACGTCGACGAACAAGATTCCTCCTCCCCGTTCCGCCCCCCGTCTCGTCCCGCGCGATCCACGACCTTCCCCCAGACCGCGAGCAGCCTCGCGGGGTCTGCTCCCGCAGAACCCTCCGACCCGGCAGACGCCCGCGCGGCCTGGCGGATGCCGACGCGCAGCGCCGCCTCCACTCGCCCCGGCGGGGTGCCGACGTTCAGCGCGCCGTGCAAGTGGGCGCGGAGCTGCCGCTCGTGCCCGGCCGCCGCCAGCAGCCCCACGATACACAGCTCGCGCGTCTCCACGGAGAGCCCGGCGCGCGACAGCGTGCGCCCATACCCGTGCTCGACCATCCAGACGTCGAGCTCCGGGTGCAGTCGGCGAACGTGGTCGCGAAGCCGATCGTACACACCCCCATACACGGCCCGGCAGAGCGCCTCCCCGTCTCCAGACCCGTCCACCGGCGCCACGGCCCCGGCGGCCCCACCGCCCGCGATTTCCCTCCACGCGATGAAGGCATCGAGCACCGTGGGAAACCCCACGAAGAGGTGCGCCTGCAGGAGCGTCTCCTCGATCTCGGCGCGAGCAGCGTGCGCGGCGGCCGCCTCGAGCGCCGACCACCATCCCTCCACGTTCGGCCGCGCGAGGGCCGCCGAAAGCTCGACGAGCGCCCCTGTCCGTGCATCGAGTCCCACCTCAGCCCCCCTGAGCTTTCACCGACAGCACACCGACTTCGTTCCCGCACGTGTTTCGGACCACGGGGTGCGCGAAGCCCTCCAGCTGCCCAATCTCCGCGGGCGCGAGCAACGACAGCGTCGCGAGCGCGTGCACGACCGCCGGCCCCAGCGGCCGCGTGGCCCCGTCCAGCACCTTGAAGGCCGCACCCCACGCCCCCTCGGCGCTCGCGAGACAGAAGACTCCCTCCGCCCCTTCCTTTGCGAGAATCCGACCCGAACTCGCCTGCATCAGGTTCGCGGAGAGCGCCGTAGGACCCGACACCAAGGTCGGGTGCGTCGTCATCGCGGTCACAACCGCGCGCACCGCCGCCTCCGACGAGGCACCGAACGCCGCGAACACCCGCGCCATGTCCCGCAGAGAAAGAGCCGGCGTCGGCAGGCCGCAGCCATCCGTCCCCCACGGCAAACGCTCGCAGTCCTCACCCAGCCATGCCGAGAGTTCGCGGCGGATCGTCCGCTGCAGCGGGTGCTCCGGTTCGTGGTAGCCCGCCACGGGCCAGCCGCGCGCGACACAGAGCGCCAGTAGCGCCGCGTGCTGACCTGAGCAGTTGTTGTGGATACGTCCCGGGAGGCGCCCCTCTCGATCCATCCCTCGGGCCGCCCCGTCGTCGAACGGCCGGTGCGGTCCGCATGCGAACATCTCCGGCGTCAGTTTCACCGCGTCGATCACCGACTGCACGACCTCCAGGTGTCGCGGGGTGCCGTGATGGGAGGCGCACGCCAGCGCAAGCGCCTCCGCCCCGAGCCCGAGGCGTCCGAGCACGCCGTCCCGGACGACCGGGAGGATCTGGAGCGGTTTCATCGAAGAACGCCAGAAGGCCGTCAGTCGAGGATCGCCGAAGGCGTGACGCCGACCCGGGGAACCGGATTCGTGGACGACGCCGTACACGAGATGCGACGACTCCCGCGTGCCGGCCCGATCCAACGTGACGCGGATCGGTTCCATCACCCCTCCGCGGCGGTCGGCGGCGCGAGCCGGGCCCAGACGCCGGCAGTCGCGCTCCCCCTGGTCAGATCGCCGGCCATGCGCGCCAGGTCGGCGGGACGGTCCACATCGTACCAGGGCGGCAGTTCTGCACAATCGAGCCGCAGCGACGCGGCGCGCGCGCGCGTCCAGGCGAACAGCCCCGACGTCGACCAGGGGGCTCCGGCGAAGAGGCCGCGCGCTCGCGGCCAGGCCGACCCGCGCAGTCCGACCGCGTAGTATCCGCCGTCCAGGCTCGGGCCAAGGGCCACGGGGCCAACCGCCAGCGCGTCGAAAGCCCGCACGACGAAGTCGAGCGGGAGGGTCGGATGGTCGCTTCCGACCGCGACCGCGCAATCCACACCCTCGTCGAAGGCGCGGGCAAACGCCATATCGAGCCGGTCACCGAGCGAACCTTCGGGTTGGAGCCGGATTCGAGCCGCGGGGTATCGCGAGCCCAGCCGCTCCATCGCTCCAGGACGATCGGGTACCCACAACTCCGCGGCGATCCCGTCCGGCGCGAGCTTCATGGCGTCGTCGAGGAACGCCTCGTACAGGACGGCGCTCTCCTCCCTCGTCAGCTCGGGATGGAGGCGCGTCTTGACGTAGCCCGGCTCGGGCAGGCGGCCGAAGACGAGGAGTCTTCGACACGAACGTGCCCGGTTCAAGGCAGGGGGTTCAGGCGCACGACCCGTCGTCCGGCAGCCCGTGGCAAAAGCCCCGCTGCTAGCGGGTGTTGACCTCGATCACTCCGCCCTCGGCGCCCGGCCGGCGATAGCGGACCGGCACCATGCTCTGGTGGTACAGCCGGATCGACACGATTTCCTCCGCGGGAATCCGCCGCAGCGTCGTGACCGCGTCGTTCAGGTTGAAATCGCCGTCCACGACGAGCATCGGCACGTAGTAGTCCTGCGTCTGCCGCCCGAACAGATTCGAGCTGTCGTTGCCGCCCCGGAAGCCGATCCGGTCCTCGAAGATGATCAGTTCCCGGTGATGGGTGAGCGCCTCGTAGGCCGACCGATACCCGGCGTCGCGGATCTCGCTGCCGGTGATGATGAGCCGCGTGTACGTTCCGGGGCGAGGGTTGCTGGCGCACGCCGTCGCCGCCATCAGAGCCATCGTGGTTGCAATCACGGCCGATCGTCGCGTGCGCTCTCTCATCACTCGTCTCCTCGCCTCTTGAATCGCCCTGCGGCGTCCTGCCTTACCGGTGTTGTGTCGCCACCAGCAGCCCGCTAGTGATCCCCATCGGACTGCCCGCTCTCCGCGCCGTCCGCCCCCCGCTCCTCGGCGACACGCGCCGCGACAGTGAGCAGCGCGTCCGGCGAATCGGCCTCCAACAGAAGGTCGATTGCGACCTGTATCTGAGCGTCACGCACGGCCCGGCTGCGGAGCTGCGGCACTTCCCCGAACTCCGCGCCCGCCAGCTCATCCGCGATGAGCCAGTCGACGTAGGTCCGCGACTGGTCGAAGAGTTCCCTCTCGACCTCGGCTCCCGCGTCCACGAGCGCCGCCCAGACCTCGTCCCGCATCCCCTGCGTGACGGAGAAGCCTTCGTTGAAATCGTGCTCGTTCGAATACTCGACCGCCCACCGGAAGACGACGTTCCGCGGGATCGCCCCCGAGCGTGTCGCAAGACGCCGCAGTTCCTGTTCTTCGGTGGAGAGCGTGTCGCGGTAGACGACCAGGTCCGGCGTAATCCCGCCGCCCCCATACACCGTCCGGCCGCCCGTCGTCGTGAACTCCTCCCGGTCTTCCGGCTCCGACCGCGACGCAATGGGTTCGCCGGATATCGCCACGGCGCTCGCAGCCAGGTCGCGAAGCGCGCTCGCCCGGTCGAAGTCCTTCGTGATGGAGCGCCCCGCCGGAGTGTACCAGCGGGCCGTCGTGACCTTCATGCTGTTGTCCCCGGAGAGCCGATACAGCGTCTGCACGGAACCCTTGCCGAACGTCGTCGTGCCCACCACCACCGCGCGGTCGTGGTCCTGCAGCGCACCGGCTACGATCTCCGACGCGCTCGCGCTGAGGCCGTCGACGACGACGACGACGGGAATATCGGCGTAGCGATCCTCGGTGGAGGCGCGGAACAGGTAATTCTGCTCGTCGAGCCGGGAACGCGTTTCCACCACGGACTGACCACGCTCCAGGAAGAGATCCGTGACATCGATTCCCGCCGGCAGCAGGCCGCCGGGATTCCGCCGCAGATCCAGGATCAGTCCGCCCGCCCCTTCATCGACGAGGCGGTCCAGCGTCGCGACGAGTTCCTCCTTCGCCTCGCGACTGAAGCCGCGCAGCGTCACGTAGCCGATATCGCCGTCAAGGACGAAGCCCTGCGCCTGCGCCACCTGGATGACGTCGCGCACGATACGAATCGCGAGCGGCCGGTCCACGCCCACCCTCGCGATCGTGATGTCGACCGGTGCTCCCTTCTCGCCCCGCAGCGTGTCCACGGCCTTGTCCACCGACCAGCCCTCGGCCGATTCGCCCTCGACCTCGATGATGCGGTCGCCGACCTCGAGTCCCTCGCGGAGCGCCGGTGAGTTCGGGAGCACCTGAACGACCGTGATCCAGTCATCCTTCACGTCGATCCGGACGCCGAGCCCACCGTAGTTGCCCGTGGTCGTGAGACGAAGATCCTCGGAATCCCGGGGCTCCAGGAACGTCGTGTACGGGTCGCCCAGATTCTCGAGCATCCCGTCGATCGCCATCTGGTACAACTCCTCCGGCGGGATCTCGTCGACGAAGCGGGCGGAGATCAGGCGGTGGATTTCCTCCAGCAGCCGACGGCTTTCCCCGCCGCTCGCGGCTCCGCCCTGATTTATCAGCCAGCCGCCGGTCGCAAGGGCGATGGCGCCGACCAGCACTCCTGTCGTCCAGGATCGCTCCAGTCTCATGCATCCTCCGTGGTGGCAGCCCCGTATCGGATCGGGCCGCGTTCGAGCGGCACCCCGCCGCTACCGTCAATGTCACACGACACCGTCAACGAGGAAAGTTCGCCTCCGGAAAACGATCCGGGAATCTCTCCTCAAGAAGCCCCAGAATCCGGCCTTCCACCTCATCCGGCGTCCCCGAGCCATCGACGACGACGACCCTCTCTTCCTCTGCCGCGAACTCCCGATACCCTTCCCGCACGCGCTCGCGGAACGATCGCTTCTCGAGCTCGATTCGGTCGGGAGCGGGCCCGAAGAAGGCCAACTGCCCGGGGTCCTCCTCATCCTGCCACTGGCGACCCAATCCCACCTTCACCGGTACGTCGAGCACGAGATAGAGATCCGGAAGGAGGCCGCTCGTCGCGGCGCGGGTGACCTGTTCGATCGTCTTCGCCGCGACTCCGCGCGCCCACCCCTGGTAGACCCGCGTGGAAAGCTCGAAGCGATCACAGAGGACGACCTCGCCACGCTCCAGCGCGGGCCGGATCACCTCCTCGACGTGGACACGGCGGGACGCCGAGAAGAGCAGGAGTTCGGCGATCCCGTCGAGCCGGAGTTCCGGCCGATCGAGGAGCACGCTCCGAATCGCTTCCGCCGCCGCCGTGCCTCCGGGTTCCCGCGTCACCAGGTGGGGCACGCCGGCCGCGGACAGCCGTTCGGCCAGCCGGCCGATCTGGAGCGACTTTCCCGCCCCTTCGGGCCCCTCGAAAACGAGGAAGCACCCCTTCATTCAGTCGTAGTACTCCACGCCGAGGTGGGTGATCTGTTCCTCCCCCCTCAGCCAGCGCAACGTGTTCTTGAGCTTCCAGTGCTGGATGAAAATGTCGTGTTCCGGATACAGGTCCGGAGCCGTCTGCGGCGCCTTGAAGTAGAAGGACAGCCATTCCTGGACTCCCGACAGTCCGGAGCGCGCCGCGAGGTCGAGAAAGAGCGCCAGATCGAGCACGATGGGCGCCGCCAGAATGGAGTCGCGGCACAGAAAATCGATCTTGATCTGCATGCCGTACCCCATCCAGCCGAATATGTCGAGATTATCCCACCCTTCCTTGTTGTCACCGCGCGGCGGATAGTAGTTGATGCGGACCTTGTGATACATCTCTCCATAGAGGTCCGGGTACATGTCCGGCTGCAGGATATATTCGAGGGCCCCGAGCTTCGATTCCTCCTTGGTCTTGAAACTCTCCGGGTCGTCGAGCACCTCGCCGTCCCGGTTGCCGAGGATATTCGTCGAGAACCAGCCGTTGAGGCCGAGCATGCGCGCCTTGAGACCCGGAGCCAGAATCGTCTTCATCAGCGTCTGACCGGTCTTGAAGTCCTTCCCTGCGATCGCGACGCCCCGTTCGGCGGCGAGCGCGAGAAGCGCGGGGATGTCGCAGGTCAGATTCGGCGCCCCGTTCGCGAACGGCACCCCCTCCATGAGCGCGGCCCACGCATAGAGCATCGAGGGCGCGATGTCGGGGTGGTTCTCCTCCATCGCGCGCTCGAAGGAGGCCGGGCTGTCGTGGACCGGGCTCGCACGCATGAAGATCTCGGTCGAAGCCGCCCACACCATCACGAGGCGGTCGCAGCCGTTCTCGGCCTTGAACCGGCGGATGTCCTCGCGGAGCTGGTCGGCGAGTTCCCGCTTGTTCGCGCCCGTCTTCACGTTCGAACCGTCGAGCTTCTTCACGTACGCGCGGTCGAAAGCGGCCGGCATCGGTTCGATCCCCCGCATGAAGTCCGCAAGCGGATCGATGTCCTCCGGGCGGAGGACGCCGCACACCTTGGCGGACTCGTAGGCGTTATCGGGGATCGGATCCCAGGCGCCGAAAACGAGATCGTCCAGCTCCGCCAGCGGCACGAAGTCGCGGATGAACGGGGTGCGGTTCTCCGTCCGCTTCCCGAGCCGGATCGTGTTCATCTGCGTGAGCGATCCGATGGGCCGGTTCCGTCCCCGGCGCGCCGCTTCCACGCCCGCGATGAAGGTGGTCGAGACCGCTCCGAGCCCTACGAGGAGAACGCCGAGCGTCCCTTCGGCGGGGGCAATGGTTGAAGGTGATCTATCCGAGTCCACGATGCTGGTTCACTCCGTGTCTGGTTCAGTTCGATTCCCGGGGCGGCTCGCCATCGGGCCGCGTATTCCGGTACACCCACCAGATCCGCTGGAAGGCGGTCAGGTTGGTGAGAATCGCGAGGACGATGATCACGACCCTGAGTACGAGGCCCTGGTGGCCGAACATGGTCGTCTCGCCGAAGATGAGCGCGGCGAAGCCGATCAGGATGACCCGTTCGGGGCGCTGCATGAGTCCGACGTAGCAGGCGATGCCGAGCGCCTCGGCCCGGGCGCGGGTGTAGCTGATCATCAGCGAGCCGGCGAGCGCGAGCACGATCCAGTAGATCATCCCCACGTCGCCCAGTTCGAGACGGTAGTCGTTGTACAGGGATAGGAGACCCAGGTACACGACGATCTCGGACAGCCGGTCGAGCGTCGAGTCGTAGAAGGCGCCGAAGGACGAGGCGAGTCCCGTGCGGCGCGCGACCGTGCCATCGAACAGGTCGAACACGCCGCCGAGGAGGACGAGGAAGCCGGCCGTGCTCACATGATGCTGATGAAAGAAATAGCCGGAACTGCAGGTGATGACGAAACCGAGCGTGCTGATGACGTTGGGGTGGACGCGGCGTCTTGTGAGCCACGCCATGGCCGGCTCGAAGATCGCGCGCAGCGCGCGTTCCCCCAGATCGCGAGCCGCCTTCATGTCGGGAGGATGATCCGGCTCTCCTCGCCCTTCCGGACCCCCTCGCCGATCGCCCGATCCACCCGCTCCATGAGCTTCTCGAAGTTCGCCTGGGAGGAGATGAGCGCCTGGTAGCGGGCGTTCGTCTGGACCTTCTCCTGCAATTCGGCGAACTCCCGTTCCTGCTCCTCGGTCGGCTGCTCGCCGCGGCCCACGGCCTCCATGAGCGTGCTCTGCAGGTCGCGCAGACGGTTGAGCAGTTCCGTCGCGTCGCGATCCTCGTCGATCTCGCGTCGGGCCGCGCGCAGGTAGGCGTATTCGGGCAACTGCGAGATGATGCGCCCCACCTCCTGCGCCTTCTCCAGCATGCGGTCTCGCTCGTCCATGTCTCCGGCTCGAAACGGAATCAGGAAGCACCCCGGGCCGACGCGTCGGGCCGGCAGCGGGCGGAGGCGCGAATCGTCCGCCCGCTCTCCGCTCGCCATTCACGGGCCCGGGCCGACGATTCGACGCCCGAGTATAACCCGGCCCCGACCCCCACGCGACTTGAACGACCGGGGGGTGGCGCTAGCAGGAGTCGGCCTTCCGCGCGCTTGCAAAGCGGGGGCGGCCGGCGAGATCCGTCCCGATTCGACCGTCGGAAAGCGCGGCTTCGGCGTTCAGAAGCCGGAGGACGGCGGAGCCCTGCGACATCCCGATCTCGAGGAAGAGCGTGCCGCCGTCCCGAAGACGGCCCGCTGCCCCGGACACCACGGTTCGAATCACGTCCAGCCCATCCTCTCCGCCATCCAGTGCGACCCTCGGTTCGTGGTCGCGCACGGACCGTTCGAGGTCGGCGCATTCCCCCGTCGTCACATAGGGAGGATTCGAGAGGATGAGATCGAAGGCTTCGTCGGGCCCGAGGGCGGACCAGATGTCGGGAGGGCAGGCGCGCAGTTCGAGGTTCCGGACGTTTGCACGGCGGACGTTTTCACGGGCCAGATCGAGCGCGTCCTCGGACACGTCGAGTCCGATAACGCGGTCGGCGATCCCCTCGTCCAGGAGCGAGATCGCGATGGCGCCCGACCCGACGCCGATGTCGAGTGCCTCGACGGGCGCGCTCCGGGCGCGGCGCCAGGCGGCGACGAGGTCGAGCAGTTGCTCGGTCTCCGGTCGGGGGATGAGGGCGCGGCCGTCCGACACGAGGCGCACACGCCGGAAATCGACCGTGCCCTCGATGTGCTGGAGCGGCTGACCCTCGAGACGGCGGGAGACTGCGCGCGCCACCGACGCCGCGCCGGCCGGATCGACCCGCTCTCCGCCGGAGACGGCGAGTTCGCTCCGCGACAGGCCAAGCGCCGCGGCCACGAGCCGTTCGGCTTCGACGCGGGGAGCTTCCAGCCCGGCCAACTCGAGTTCGCGCCGCACGCCCTGCACGATCTCGCGGCGCGTGGGACCCGCCGGCCGGCGCCCCGCCCCACCCGGGCGCGGTTCCGTCACCCGCCTGCCGCCGCCATCCGCTCCTCCGTTCCGGCGAGCCGCAGCGCCTCGACGACTTCGTCCAGGTCGCCGGCGAGGATCGCCTCCAGTCGGTGGCTCGTGAAGTGGATGCGGTGATCCGTCACGCGGTTCTGCGGGAAGTTGTACGTCCGGATCTTCATCGAGCGGTCGCCGGTCCCCACCTGCGTGCGCCGCTCGCGGGCCCGTTCCGCCTCCTGCTCGGCGACGAGCCGGTCGAGCAGCCGGCTCCGCAGCACCTTGAGGGCGCGCGCCTTGTTCTTGTGCTGCGACTTCTCGTCCTGACACGACACGACGAGCCCGGTCGGCCGGTGCGTGATCCGCACCGCGGAGTCGGTCGTGTTGACGGACTGGCCACCGGGTCCGGAGGAACGGAAAACGTCGATCTTGAGGTCGGCGGGATCGATCTCGATGTCCACCTCCTCCGCCTCCGGGAGGACGGCCACCGTCGCGGCCGACGTATGTAATCGACCCTGGCTCTCCGTCTCCGGCACGCGCTGGACGCGGTGGACGCCCGACTCGTAGCGAAGACGGCCGTAGGCCTCGGATCCGCGCACAACGAAGACGATCTCCTTGAGTCCCCCGAGCGAGCCCTCGCTCGTGCTGATGACCTCCACGTCCCAGCCGGACTCAGCGGCAAAGCGCGCGTACATTCGATACAGGTCCGCCGCGAAGAGCGCGGCTTCGTCTCCGCCCGTCCCGGCGCGGATCTCCACCACGGCGGGCCGGTCGTCCAGTGGGTCCTTCGGCACCAGGAGCCGGCGGAGTTCTTCCCGCGCCTCCTCGCGCCCGGCCTCCAACTCGGCCACCTCGGCCGCGGCCATTTCGGCCAGCTCGCCGTCGGACTCCGCCGCGACCTCACGCGCTTGGCGCAGATCGTCGAGAAGCTTGAAGTGGCGCTGCGCCGCGCGCGCCACCGGCTCCAGCGCCGAGTGTTCACGCGCGACATCGCGCAGGAGAGCCATATCCGACAGCACCTCGGGCTCCGCCATCCGGCGCGCCAGTGCCTCGTACCGCTCGGCGGCGTCGCGCAGGCGGTCCTCAAGGGTGTCCCGATCCGACATCATCGTTCCCTGCTCGTTCTCTATTCGTTCTTTACATGAAAACGGGGTCCGCGAGGAACCCCGTCATTTGGAAGGCAGGTTCGAGCGCCAGGCGCTTCCGGCTCAGGCATCGACCGCCGCGGCCTCCTCCTCGACGGCCTCCACCGCCGCCTGCTGCTCCGTCTCCGCCTTTTCACCGCCGCGGGCCTTCCCGTCGCCGTACTTGGCGATGAACCGCTCCACCCGTCCCGCGGTGTCGACGAGCTTCTGCCGACCCGTGAAGAAGGGGTGGCAATGCGAACAAATCTCGACGTGGATCTCGCCCACGGTCGAGGCGGTCTCCGTCTCCCGGCCGCACGCACAGGTGATCTTGGCGGGTGCGTACTCCGGATGTATGCCTGCCTTCATGTCTTCCCCACGCGCTGGGTTGCCTGCCTCCGGCGGAGGCGTCTGCGGAACAGCCACGTAATCTAGCCGGAGCAGGGCAGCCCCTGCAAACAGCGGCTCCCGACACGTTTGCCGCCCTGGAATCACGCCCGCGGGACCGTGCGTTGGAGTCCAGCCTCAGGTAGACTCCCGACCATGACCTACGACGCCCTGCTGTCACTCATCGATTTCCACTACTGGGCCCGCGACGGCACGCTGGACGCCGTCGAGCGGCTCGCGCCCGAGGATTTCCGCCGGGACCTGGGGAGCAGCTTCGGCTCCATCCGCGACACGCTCGCCCATGTGGTGTCCGCCGAATGGGTCTGGTGCTCACGCTGGCAGGGGCACTTCCCGACGGAGCATCTGCCGGCCGCCGACTTCGAGACGGTGGGCGACATTCGGGCGCGCTGGCTGGAGGAGGAGGCCCGTGTACGACGATTCGTCGCGGAACTCGATCCGGAGGACATCCACCGCGTGATGGAGTACCGGTTCTTCGATGGCGAAACGATGCGGGTCGTCTTCTGGCACATGCTGCAGCACGTCGTCAACCACGCGACCTACCACCGCGGACAGGTGACGACGATGCTGCGCCAGCTCGGCGCCGATCCGCCCCGCAACCAGGGCCTGATCGGCTTCTATCTTGAGCGGGCCTAGCAGGCTCGGCGCCCCCCGTGGCTCGCGGCGTTCTGTGACGCACACAAGCTAGTTGGGCGTCAGCATCGTCCGGTCCGCGACGGCCGCCTCGACCTTCTCCCGCGAGTAGTAGAGCGGGAAGAAGCGGTCCTTCGCCCAGCCTTCGAACAGGTTCCGGTACATGGGATCGTCCGGGTCTCCCCCCTGCCCCGGCGTGTTCGTGAACACGGCCGTGTCCCAGTCGCCCGCCTCCGCGATGATCCGGAAGGAGGGACCTGACGTCTGGTTGTCCCCTCCTCCCGTCTGGTTCACGGTGAAGCCGTTGCCTCCGCGCGGGAGCGGACCGACCTCGAGGCGCGCCCGCATCTCGGCGTTCACGATCCCGGACAGCGGGTGCCGGAACCGGGCGTGCTTGAAGCGCACGTCGCCGTAGCGCCACGGATCGCCGCCGAAGCGATCCTCCAACCCGGCCAGGGCATCGGCCAGCGTGCGGGCGAGGAAGGCGTCGCGACCCGCCACGGGATCCCCGTCTCCCAGTGGCGCGAACCACGCGGGCGGCGACCCGAGCCAGTCGATGATCTTCTTCATCGAGACGCGCCCGAGCGACGCGCGGACTTCCGCGGGGACGACGAGTGGCACCATCTGGCGCTGGAGTTCTCGCTCCCACGACACGTAGATCGCGGCCTCGCGGGACTCCGGGGCGAGCGCGAAGTCCCAGTCCAGCAGCTCACCCCGCGCCGCTTCCGCCCCGGGGGGCAGGTCGACGCCGCGCAGCATCGGCACGAGCGAGCGCGCCGGGAGCGACACGTAGTCCGTCGCAAGCTGCATCATCTCCGCCATCGTGAAGCGCTTCCCCGACGCGAGGACTTCGTCGATGCGCGCGCTCCGGAATGGGTCGCTCCAACTCCAGCCGACGGCGTCGCGGTGCTCATAGCCGGGCGGAACGAGGTTCTGGTTCGCCGTCGACCAGAAGCCCTTCTCCGGGTTGAACACGTGCGGCTTGTGCCGGATCTCGAGGTAGCCGTCCCACTCGTAGCGGCCGTCCCCCGGCACCGGGACGAGACCCGACCAGTTCCGGCGGATGGGCGCGATCCCCACGGACTGCCAGCCGATGTTCCCCTCCACGTCGGCCCACACCATGTTCTCGCCGGGGATGTTCGAGTAGTTGCAGGCGTCCCGGAACTCCTCCCACGTCTTCGCCTGGTTCATGCGCAGGCTCGCGAGGTACGGCGCGCCGCCGATCTCCATCCACCCCGCGCGCACCGCGTAGGCCAGATCGTTGTCCCGATCCTCGTATACGACGGGTCCGTGCCGCGTGTACCGGTGCCGGACCCGCTCGGCCGCGCGCCCTTCGACCGGGATCTCATCGTCGATGAGCCGCATCTCCTCCCAGTCGCCGCGGTACCAGTAGCGGTCCGGGTCGTCGGGGTGCGTGCGGTAGACGTAGAGATCCTCGGCGTCCGTCTGGAAGACGGTGAGTCCCCACGCGCCGTGCCCGTTGTGTCCGATCGAGATGCCCGGGAGGACCGGCTCGCCCCCGCCGATCACGTTCCAGCCCGGTCCGACGAGGTGGACCAGATAGCGCAGCGACGGGGCCGCCTGCACCCGGTGGGGATCGTTCGCCATCAGCGCGTGGCCGCTCAGCGTGCGGCTCCCCGCCACGACCCAGTTGTTGCTTCCCGTCCCCATCCGCTCCGCCTCGAGGCGCTCCGCTTCGTAGGCTGCCGCCTCCCGGGCTTCCTCTTCGAGCGTCCGCAGGGCGAAGGCCTCCCCGTCGGAGGCGGTGGCGCGGAAGCGGGGCTCGATGTCTTCGGGCTGGAACCGGATGGACCCGCGGAAGGCCCGGTACACGTCGAGAATCTCGCGCCGGAGGAGTGAGCCGTCGATCGCGGGATCGAGATCGATGTCCGGCTCCCCCGGGTGGAAGTAGGAGACCTCCTTCACCTTCCCCGCCCCCACCGCCGCGACGGCGATCCCCAGGTCCAGCTCCTGCCCGATGTTCATGAGCAGGCCCTGGTGGCGGGAGATGACGACGTCCGGGGTCCACGGCTGCGGACGGACCCCCAGCATCTCGAACTCGACCGGAAGGAGATCGGGGTCCCGTTCCGTCTCGGCGATGTACGCGTTGATCCCGTCCGTGAAGGCCCGGATGATCTCGGCGCCGCGCGGGTGATAGTGATTCAGTTCCGCTTCCAGATCGCCGCGGAAGCGGAACAGCCGTGCACCGCGGTCGCGCTCCAGTTCACGGGGACCGAGGATTTCGGAAACCGTGCCCGTGGCCTGGCGCCGCCAGAGTTCGAACTGGAAGAGGCGGTCGCGCGCGGCGCTGTACCCCTGCGCGAAGAAGAGGTCGTGCTCCGTCTCCGCGTAGATGTGGCTGACGCCCCACAGATCCTTGAGGATCTCGACTCCGGCCTCGAGCCCCGGGACCCGCAGGGTCTCCGTGTGGACCGGATCGAAGGCGGCGACCCGGTCCGGGAGGCCGCCTCGAAGGCCGTCGACGGTCGGCGCGCCGGGCAGGTGTCCACCGGAGCCCCGCAGGACCGGCAGGAGGAGGATGAGCGCGAACAGCGTGACGGATCGAACCCGCATCGGATTCTCCTTGGGTGGTCTTCTCTCGTGAGTCCGGCTACGACCCCGTGGCTTTCTTCTTCGCCGGCTCGTTCCCGGCCTCGTCGTCGGTCTCGGTCTCCGCGTCGTCGGACCCGGAGACGCTCGCCTTGAGCGCGGCCATGAGGTCGATGACCTTCGCCGTCGTTTCCTCCTCGACCGGCGCGGTGATCTCCGTCCCGTCGGCCACCTTGCGCTCGATCGCCGCGAGCATGCGCTGCCCGACCTCATCCTCGTACTTCGAGGGATCGAAGTCCTCCGAGGCGATCTGCTCGATCAGCTGTACGGCGAGGCCGAGTTCCGCATCGGCGACCTCGCCCTCTCCCGACGGCACATCGGCGATGTCCCGCACCTCGTGCGCATAGTGCAGCTGTTCGAGAACGAGGTGGTCGCCCACCGGCCGCACGAGGACGAGATACTGCTTGCCGCGCGCCGCGTACTTCGCGAGGGCGGCCCAGCCCGTCTTCTTCATGGCGGCGCCGAGGAGCCGGTAGGCCTTGTCCCCTCCGCGCGCAGGCCCGAGGTAGTACGTCTTCCCGATATACGCCCGTTCGACCTGGTCCAGCGGCACGAACTCGACGATCTCGACCGCCTGCGTCGCCTCCGCCTCGAGCGCCTTCAGTTCCTCCGGCTTGAAGGTCACGTACTGGTCCTTCGCGAACTGGTATCCCTTGATGAGATCGCTGCGCAGGACCGGCTCCCCCGTCTTCGCATCCACGTACTGCTGCTTCACGCGGGTCCCGTCGGGCGAGAGGAAGTTGAAGCGGACCTTCTGCGAGTTTTCGGCGGACGAGTAGAGCTGGCACGGGATCGAAACGAGCCCGAACGAGATCGTCGCCGTTGCGATGGGTCGAGGGGACATCCTGCGCCTCTCCGTGTGCGCGCCGGACCGCCCGGCGCGGCGTCAGTCCCCGGGCGTGATGCCGGACCGGGGGGCCGAATTATAGGTTCCGGGCCGGATTGTGCATACCGCTCCGGCCGTCCGCCGCCCGGAGCGCCCAAAAGCAGTGTTGGAAGACAGGCCGCGAGCATGCCCCGAGGAAAACTCGAGGAATACCGGGACAAACGTGCTTCCGAGCGCACGCCGGAGCCCTTCGGCGGCGCGCCGGGGACGGGGGTCGGCGCGTTCGTCGTCCAGCTGCACGCGGCGACGCGCCGGCACTACGACCTCCGCCTGGAGATCGGGGGCGTCCTCGTCTCGTGGGCCGTCCCGAAGGGCATTTCTCCCGACCCGGCGGACAAGAAGCTGGCGATGCACGTCGAGGACCACCCGATCGAGTACATCGAGTTCGAGGGCGTGATTCCGAAGGGCGAGTACGGGGGCGGCGAGATGATCGTGTGGGACATCGGCCGCTGCATCATGCTCGAAGATCCGGAGGAGGGACTCGAGACGGGCAAGCTCCTGTTCGAACTCCGGGGCCACAAGCTCAAGGGGGTATGGACGCTCGTGCGGCTGGTGAAGGGGGAGACCGGCAAGGAGTGGCTCCTCATCCGCGAGCGGCGCGGCGGGCACCCGATCCTTGAGGACGGATCGCTCCCGGAGACGTCCATCCTGTCGGGACTCACGGTCGAGCAGATGGCCGAGCGCGAGGGCGGCTGGTATCCGGGGGAGGATCTGGCCTCGGCCCTCGAGCGGGCCGGGGCGCCCGAGCGGCCGGTCGACCCCGCCGACGTGCGGTTCATGCTCGCCCAGCCCCGGGAGGAGGCGTTCGACGATCCCGCGTGGCACTTCGAGCTGAAACTCGACGGCTACCGCATGCTGGCCTCGGCCGTCGACGGAGCGGCCAGCCTCCTGACGCGGAACGGACACGACGCGCTCCCCACTTTTCCCGACATCGCCCGCGCCCTCCGCAAACTCCCCTTCCGGCGGGTGGTTCTGGACGGGGAGGTCGTCGTTCACGACGCCGCGGGCTACCCCAGCTTCCGGCGCCTGCAGAAGCGGGCCAGACTCTCGCGCCCACTCGATGTGCGGCACGCCTCCTTCGAGGCGCCGGCCAGCTTCTACGCCTTCGACCTGCTCGCCTTCGACGACCGCGATCTGCGCGATCTTCCGCTCTCCGAGCGTCGGTCCCTCCTGCGCGGCGTGGTGCCGGAGGCGGGCCCGATCCGGCTCAGCGAGCACTTCGAGGAGTGCGGGAAGGCCCTCTTCCGGCAGGTTCAGGAGATGGGACTCGAGGGGATCATGGCCAAGCGCGCCGACTCCCGGTACACCGGCGGCCGGTCTCCCGACTGGCGGAAGATCCACGCCGCGCGCGAGGACCGTTTCGTCATCGTCGGCTTCACGAGTCCCGCCGGCTCGCGGACGGGCTTCGGCGCCCTCCACCTCGGCGCGTACGGCCCCGCCGACGCCGCATCCCCCGCCAACCCCGCATCGGGGACCGCCGCGGGCGACGACGGCCTCGCCCTCCACTACATCGGTCGCGTGGGAACCGGCTTCGACGACGAGACGCTGGCGAAACTCCGGGCCCGGCTCGACGCGTTGGAGGCGGCCGCACCCGCATTCGCGACCCCGGCCCCCGCCGGCGACGATCACACCTGGGTCGAACCCGAACTCGTGGCGAAGGTCCGTTACAAGGAAATCACCGAGGGAGGCCTGCTCCGGCATGCCGTCTTTCTCGGACTCGCAAACAGCCCCGATGAGGACCGGGAAGACGCGGCGGAGGCGAGCGGCGAGAAGAAGGAGCGCGTCGTGCCCACCGACTGCCGCCTTCCGCGGGATCGGCGCGCGGCGCTGACCGATCCGGTTCGCGTGGACACGTCCCCCCCGCCCGTCGAGGAGTTGCCGCTCTCGAACCTCGACAAGGTCTTCTGGCCGGACGAGGGGTACACGAAGGGCGACCTGATCGCGTACTACCGGGACATCGCCCCGTGGCTGCTGAAGTTCCTCGAAGACCGGCCCCTGGTGCTCACCCGCTATCCGGACGGGATCGACGGGAAGTCCTTCTTTCAGAAGAACGCGCCGGGGTTCCAGCCCGAGTGGGTGCGTACGGAGGCGATCTGGAGCCGCGGCTCCGAGCGCGACATCCACTACTTCATCGCCGACGACCCGGCGGTGCTCGTGTACGTCGCGAATCTGGGCGCGATTCCGCTCCACGTGTGGGCGAGCCGCGCCGGGAGCCTGGACCGCCCCGACTGGTGCCTCCTCGACCTCGACCCCAAGCACAAGCGGGACGGAGAGGAGGTGTACGCCCCATTCGAGGAGGTCGTCGAGGTGGCGCGCGCGATCGGCGCGCTGTGCGAGGAGATCGGGCTCCCGAGCTATCCGAAGACGAGTGGCTCCTCGGGGATCCACGTGATGATCCCGCTCGGCGGCCAGCTCGACTACGAACAGTCGCGGACCCTCGCGCAACTGCTGGCGACGGCGGTGGTGGCGGAGATCCCCGACCGGGCCACGATCGTCCGGAACCCCTCGCGGCGCGAAGGCAAAATCTACATCGATTACGTGCAGAACGGGCGCGGGCGGCTCGTCGTGGCGCCGTATTCCGTGCGGTCGCGCGCGGGGGCCACCGTGTCCGCGCCGCTGCGCTGGGCGGAAGTGAAGGAGGGATTCTCGATGGAAGACTTCACGATCCGGACGATGCCGGAGCGCGCCCGGTCGCTGGACCCCGATCCGCTGCTCCGCGTGCTGTCGGAGGAGCCCGATCTCATGGGCGCGCTCGACGCGCTGCAGCGGAGGATCGGCGGGTGAGCGGGTCGGAGGGCCAGGGCCGCACCCCGCCCGGGCGGCTGGCCGGGATTCCGGGGTTCGACATCGACGGAGTGGCGCGGGCGGCGGAGGGCGATCCCGGCATCCTCCGGCTCGAGAACCTGGACACCGACTTGAGCCCTCCCGCGGCGGCCGTGGCCGCCACCCGCGCGGCGCTCGAATCGCCGGCCGCCAACAGCTACCTGCCGTTCACGGGCCGGGCCGACCTTCGCGCGGCGGCCGCGCGGCACGTCGGCCGACTCTCCGGGCAGAGCTACGATCCGGACCGGGAGTGCGTGATCACCGCGGGTGGCACGGAGGGCCTGTTCAACGCCCTGCTCGCCACGGTGGACCCGGGCGACGAGGTGATCGTCACCGATCCCACGTACGCCGGCATGCTCCAGCGCGTGCGACTGGCCGGCGCGGCCCCGCGGCTCGCGCCCTGGCGGTTCGATTCGTCGGCGGGCTGGCGTCTCGACCTCGACGCCCTCGCCTCCTGCATCGGCAAACGGAGCCGGGCGCTCTTCCTCATGAACCCGTCCATGCCGTCCGGCGGCGTGCTCGACCCCGACGACTGGCGGGCGGTCGCGGAGTTGTGCGAGCGCCATGACCTGTGGTTCCTCTACAACGCGGCGATGGAGCGCATCCTCTACGATGGCCGCCCGTACCTGCACCCGGCGTCGCTCCCCGGAATGCGCAAGCGGACGCTCACGGTCGGTTCGGTGTCGAAGGAGTACCGCATGATCGGGTGGCGGGTGGGTTGGATCGTGGGTCCCGCCGAGGTTCTCGCGGACGTCGCGAAAGTCGGCATTTACAACGTCGTGACGGGGGTCGGGATCGGGCAGCCCGGGGCGCTGGCCGCGCTGTCGGCTTCGGACGAGGCGGAGGACGTGGCCGCGAGCGTGGCGCGCTGGGAGCGCCGCCGCGACGCCGTGCTCGAAGCGCTCCGCGACTACCCCGTCCGACCCGCCGGCGGCGGCTGGTCGCTCCTCGTGGACACCCGGCCCCTGGGCCTCGCGGCCCGCGAGCTCTCCGGCCGGCTGCTGGCCGGGGCGGGCGTCGCGGCCACTCCGATGGATGCCTGGGGCGGCCCCGACGCGGAGTACCAACTCCGCGTCGTGTTCAGCAACGAACCCGTCGCCCGCCTCCAGACCCTCGGCGACCGTTTCCGAAACGCTCTGTAGGACCCGCACGACCGCCGTCCACACTGCGAGAGATCCACGTAGAGATCGACTCCGCAACTCGCATTTGTCAGTAATAGTATTATATTTCTGACATCATACTCATGACGAGAGGGAATCGTGCCCAGTCTGCCACGCCGCATCGCCGAACACGCAGCCACTTTACCCGAGGGGGCTCCAATCCATGCCAAGGGTTTCCTCCATCTGGGGAACCGGGCGGCCGTCGACCAGGCATTATCGCGCCTCTCCCGGCAGGGGCTGCTGTTGCGAGTCTGCCGCGGCATCTACGTGTGTCCCATCGAAACCCGGTTCGGCATTCGAGCGCCCGCTGCCGAGACCGTCATCGAGGCACTGTCCGCGTTGTGGGGAGAAACCATCGTCCCGAGCGGAGGGGCCGCGGCGAACGTCCTCGGCTTGACGACGCAGGTGCCGGTCCGGTTGGTGTATCTCACGTCGGGACCGAACCGGGTGTTGCGGCTGGGTGCCCTGGTCATCCGCCTGCTTCATGCTCCACGCTGGCAGCTCGTCGCACCGGGACGGCCCGCCGGACTGGCCGTCCGCGCACTGGCCTGGCTGGGTCCCGGGGAAGTGAAACGGAACCTCCACCGGATCGAACGCAGGCTTGGCCGGGCAGATCTGGCGGAACTCGCCGCTGCACGCCCCGTGCTGCCCTCATGGATCGCCGCGCCCCTCAGCACCGTGGTCGCTCGTGGATAACATCCGGTTCGAGACCCTTGCCGCGCCTGAACGGCGTGAGGCACTCGAAACTGCCACGAGCCTTGGCGGACGTCCTCCGCACCTTCTCGAAAAGGACGTCTGGGTCGTCCAGACCCTTTCCGTACTGTTCGAGGCACCGTTCGGCCGGGACCTGGTGTTCAAGGGTGGGACGTCGCTGGCCAAGGCCTACCGTGCGATCCGCCGCTTTTCCGAGGATGTCGACATCACCTATGACATCCGCCGCTTCGCTCCGGAACTGGTAGCCGGAGTCGGCGAGGACGCGCTTCCTCCGACACGAAGCCAGGAACGTCGCTGGACACGGCTGATCCGGTCCAGGCTGGCGGAGTGGACAGGAGATGAAGCAGTTCCGGCCATCCGCGAAGGGCTGGCCCGAAGTGGATTCCCAGCCCGGCTTCGAGCCGACGGCGACCGGATCCATGTCGGCTACAAGCCTCTGTTCGACGATTATGGCTTCGTCCTGCCGGAAGTGCTGGTGGAGTTCGGCGCACGGTCGACAGGCGAGCCTCGACAGAAGCGGCGGATCGAATGCGACGCAGCCCCGTCGATACCCGATGTCCGTTTCCCATCGGCAACACCCTCGGTGATGCTGGCCGAGCGCACCTTCTGGGAGAAGGCCACGGCCATACATGTCTTCTGTCGACGCCGACGACACCGGGGGGCGCGCCTCTCAAGACACTGGCATGACCTGGTTCGACTCGATGACGCGGGCTACGCGGACCGGGCATTCGCCGACCGGCGGTTGGCTCGCTCCGTCGCCCGTCACAAGTCGATCTTTTTTGCGGAGAAAGATCGCGCGGGAGGCTGGATTGACTACGATGCCGCCGTTTCCGGCGCCCTGACGCTGCGTCCCGAAGGCCTGCTTTACGACACGCTCGCCAACGACTACGAACGAATGAGGCGCGACGGCATGTTGGACGACGATACGCAACGGTTCCCTGACGTGATGGGTCGCTGTCGAGACATCGAACGTAGAGCCAATGGCGGCTGAGGACCTCCGCTCGGTCTTGGACGGCGAACCGGGCGCGGCCGCAACTAACCGTCGAGACGCAAGGCCAGCAGGTTCGGCCACAGTTTGCCGGTCACGAGGAAGACACCCGTTTCCGGGACGTAGGCGATGCCGTTGAGGACCGCCTCGGGATCGCCGGGGCGGCGAGCGCTCAGGGGGACGCTCGACAGGTCGATTTCGCCGAGGACTTCGCCGGTGGCCTTGTCGATCCGGACGATGATGTCCGTCTGGTAGACGTTGGCGTAGATCCAGTCGCCGACGCACTCCAGTTCGTTCAGCCGACGCTGCGGCGACCCGTCGCGCGTGACCTCGACCGTCTCCGTGACCGCGAACGTCTGCGGGTCCCGCCGCTCGAGCGCGCTCGAGCCGTCGGACATCCAGAGAGCCTCACCGTCGTAGCAGAGCCCCCAGCCTTCGCCCTCGTAGGCGTACTCCCGGAGAACCTCGAAGGTCTCCGCGTCGTAGACGAAGGCCCGGCCGGCGTGCCACGTCAGTTGAACGAGTTCGGAGTCCACCCGCGCGAGACCCTCCCCGAAGAGGGCGGAGTCCACCGCCACCCGGGCCTGGACCTCTCCCGTGGGCACGTCCACGCGCCTCACGCTTGACTCCCCGTAGCGGCCGGTGCTCTCGAGGAGGTGTCCGTCGTGGAAGAGGAGTCCCTGCGTGTACGCGGCCGGATCGTGCGGGAACGTCCCGAGGATCTCGTACTCGATGGCAGGCACCGCCGACGACGCGCAGCCGGTCAGCGCGCAAAGGGCGAGCGTCCACAGGCCGCGGGACCCGGCTCGCCGCGTCGGCCGCGTCGTCACTTGTCGCATCTTCGCGGCATCAGATCAGATCGAGGACCGTTTCGACGGCGCGGCGACCCTCCGCGGACGCGCCGGTCCAGTTCTGGTGCCCCCGCAGTTCGGAATGCCCGATGGCGACGCGTCCGAAGGGCTCGCGAATCACATCCGGAGGGGCCGGGGCGCCGTCGCGGCCGAAGAAGAAACCGGGGCCGGGCGCCACGTAGGCGTGGCCCCAACGGTTGAGCACGAGACCGGCAATATCCTCCGCGGGATCGAAGCCGCCCTCGGCGAAGAGTTCGACCATCTGCGCCCGCAGCCGTCGTTCGTACTCCGCGAAGGATGCGCTCAGCATCTCCGTGCGACCCGCCATCCCCTGATCCGCCGGCGAAGCTCCC
This sequence comes from Gemmatimonadota bacterium, assembly GCA_022826685.1. Lineage (GTDB taxonomy): Bacteria > Gemmatimonadota > Gemmatimonadetes > Palauibacterales > Palauibacteraceae > Palauibacter. Next base: position 22,526 of record JAJDUL010000028.1, read on the forward strand.
GGCGACTCGAAGGTGATGTAGAAGGTCAGCATCGTCGGGTGATCCGGTGCGTGGACCGGGCGGTAGTCTCCCGCGTACATGGGCCGCCGGATGTTGCACGAGAAGCCGAGATCGCCCTCGTAGAAGCAGCCGGCGATCCCCAGGCGGTCGAGGAAGCGCCAGTTCCGGAGCGCCACGTTCGCGACGAGGATCGGCCCGTGGCGGAAGCTCCCGTAGGCGGCGCGATGTCCGTCCGGCAGGTCGGCCGCGATGTAGCGGTTCATCCAGCCCCCGCTCGCGAGCACGACCCCATCCGCCTCGAGGGAGTACGCCCGCCCCTCGTGCACGTAGGTCACGCGCGCGCGGCCATCGCCGGACCCGGAGTGGCGCACGTCGATCGCGGTACACCCCAGCCGCAGCCGCACGGGCTGATCCGGTCGGTCGAGGGCGCCGAAGTCGATTGCCCCGTTGAGCACGTCCCCGAGCGTGCGTTCGCCCGCGATCCCGTCGGGCACGACGTCCTTCACGAAGTAGCGGGCGATCCCGGCGTTCCCGCCCGGGAAGGAGTGGAAGGTCATGCCGTCGTAGCGGGACGGAAGCCCGAAACCGGGGAGGTCGAAATGCATCCCCCACCAGGCCGAGATCGCGTCGCACCCGAGTCCGATGATGCTGGCGAGGATCGGATCCACGTACGCCGTCACCTCGGGCGGCAGGCCGAGCACGTCCTCGTAGTAGGCCTTGAGCGTCATGCCGTCGAGCCACGGCCCGGGATTGTCCGGCCCCCCGGGCGCGTCCAGGGGCACGTGGTCCGTGACGCGCGCGTTCCGCCAGCGTTCGAAGCCTTCGCGTACCTCCGGCGTCCACGGTGCGCGGGAGGTGTCCCCGAATAGATCGTTGACCCAGCCGCCCGAACCGCCGGACCAGCCGGGACGCCCGCCGCCGCGCGTCCCGCCGAAATAGTGCCCGATGGAGAACTGGTCCTGCACCCAGTGCATGAAACCGTAGTTCTCGAGCGGCGCCTTCACCTGGCCCGCGTCCGGCGCGTACTCGAACTCGCGCGGGATGCCCAGCGTCGTGAAATAGTCGTCCGGCTCCCCGGTGGGCGGGCGTATGCCGAAATCGTTGGACCCCTGCGGCCCGGCCAGGCGCACGCCGTCGACCATCATGTCGTTTCGTTTCGCCTCGCCGCCGAACACGGGGTGGTTCTCGATGACGAGACAGCGCCCGGACGGCCGATGCCGCTTGAAATGGTGCGCGGCGGAGAGGCCCGCGAGGCCGCCGCCCACGATCACGACGTCGAAGCGTTCCCCGGTGTCCGTGACCTCACCGCCCGGAACCCGCCCATCGCGGACCCAGTGCGCGTCACGGACGACCTCCGGCGTATTCCCGTGCGAGGGCGCGTAGTCCCCCACGCCGCCGGGGCCATACCAGTCCGGCCCTAGCGCGTCGGACCACGGATCCGAAGCCAGCCCCGGGACCGCGCCGGCGCTCGCGCCCTCCGAGCCGCCCGGCCCGCACCCGAGGAGTGCGGAGCCGGCGATCCCGGCTCCCGCCAGCTGGACGAAGTCGCGGCGCGTGATCTCCCGGTCGAGTCCGAGTTCCCTGTCCGACCTGCGGATCCTGCCGCGGCTCATCGCGTCCTCACTGCGTCGTTGTCCCGCCCGGCCGGTAGCGCTCGAACCAGGCGAGGATGTGCTGCACCTTGCTGATGAGGCCGCTCGGACGCGCGCCGATGCTGTGGTTCGCCTCGGGGATCCGCACGAGCACCGACGGCACCTTCCGGATTCGCAACGCCTGGTAGAACTGCTCCGACTCCGACATCGGTGTCCGCCAGTCGACCTCGCCCGTGATGAGCATCGTCGGCGTCGTCACGTTCTCGATGTGGTGGACCGGCGAGCGCTCCATGTAGTGCTCGAGGTTGTCCCAGGGCGCGCCCGGGAACCAGTAGTTCAGACCGCCGCTGCCACCCATGTCCGCCGTCAGAACCCAGCTGTACCAGTTGATGACGGGCTTCTGCGACGCGGCGGCGGCGAAGCGGTCCGTGTGGGTCACGATCCAGGCCGTCAGTACGCCGCCGCCGGATCCTCCGGTGACGAAGAGCTGATCTTCATCGATGTATCCGCGCGAAATCACCTCATCGACGCCCGACATCAGATCGTCGAAGTCGTAGCTCGGATAGGCGTGGTGGATCTCGTTCCCGAAGTCCTCGCCGTAGCTCGTGCTCCCGCGCGGGTTCGTGTAGAGGACGACGTATCCCGCCGAGGCGAACAACTGGACCTCGGCGCTGAAGCGGTCTCCGTAGTTCGCGAACGGACCGCCGTGGATCTCGAGCAGGAGCGGATACTTGCGGCTCGGATCGAAGTCCGGCGGCTTCACGATCCAGCCCTGGATGTCGAGCCCGTCATGCGAGGACTTGTACCAGACTTCCTCCGTCTCCCCGATCGCCTTCTGCGCAAAGAGGTCCTCGTTCAGGTGCGTGAGACGCTGCCAGTCGCCGTTCCGGTTCGTGACCGCGAGGTCCGCGGGGTGGTCCGGCGTCCCGTAGGTGAAGGCGAAACGGTCGTTCCCGGAGGTGGAGAAGGTTCCGCCTCCGTAGGGACGGCCGATCGACAGGCCCTGAACGCTGGAGACGACATCCGTCACGGTCCCGTCGAGGTCGACGTGCGCGAGTCGCGTGTTCCCCTCGGTGTCGTACTGGAAGAACAGCCCCTCCCCGTCGCTCGCCCAGTGCAGGTTCCCGATCGAGCGGTCGAGGTCGTCGGCGATGAGGCGCGAGCCGGACCCGTCCCGGCTCATCACGTAGAGCTTCGACACCTGGTGCCCCAGGAAGCGGTCGTCGTAGCCGGTGTAGGCGATCATGCCGCCGTCGGGCGACACTGCCGGGCTCGAGTCGGGTCCGCGCCGGTCGGTCAGTTGCCGCACCGCGCCGTCGGCCACGGAGAACTCGAAGATCTCGGAGTCCCGCACGTACTCCCAGTCGTCGCGCCGGGTGGCCGAGATCAGCAAGTGCTGCGCATCGGGCGTCCACTCGGGCGTCCCGCCGTGGTTGTAGGGGCCGTGCGTGACCTGGCGCGGCGTCCCCCCCTCGGCGGGAAGGACGAAGACGTGGGAGTACCCGACCGGCAGGAAGCCCTGGCTGTCCGACCGGTAGTAGAGCCGCTCGTACGTCGTGGCAGGGGGCGCCCACGTCGCGCCTTCCGGCTTCGCGGGCATCTGCGCGAAGGGAGGCGGCGTGTCCGGGACGAACATGCTGAAGGCGATCATGCTCCCGTCGGGCGACCAGGAAAGCCCGCCCGGGCCTCGCTCCAGCTGTGTGAGCAGGGCCGTCTGTCCGGTGTCCATCCAGCGCAGGTAGAGCTGCGACTTCCCGTGTTCGTCGCTCGCGACGTAGAGGAGCCGCGTGCCGTCCGGCGACCAGCGCGGAGACGAGAAGTTCTGCTGTCCGGTGAGGAGCGGACGGTGGTTCGAACCGTCGTAATCGACGATCCACAGGTTGCTTCGCTGACGGTCCGTCATGATGTCCATCGAGGACCGCACGTAGACGACCCGGGAACCATCGGGCGATATCCGGGGATCGCCGGCGATTTCGAGTTGGAAGACGTCCGCGGGGCCGAAGTGGTCCGGATCCCGCTCCTGCCCGGCAAGCGGCTGGGCGGTGGCGACGACGGCGAGCGCGAGCGCGGCGGTTGACAACCTCATGATTCCTCCTGGACTGCATCGATCTCTGCGGGACGTCCCGTGGCAGTTCAAGGTAGCGCCTTTCCCGCCGCCGGATAGGTTGCGCGGCATGAACGATCGCGAGCTATCCGTTCCGGAAACGATCCGCTGGGCCCCCGGGGGCCTGAGCGCGCTCATCCTCGACCAGACGCTCCTTCCCGGCGTCCACGAGGAGAAGGAACTCTCGACCCTCGAAGACTTCATCGAGGCGATCCGGAGTCTGCGCGTGCGGGGCGCGCCGCTCATCGGGATCACGGCCGCGGTCGGTCTCGCCGCGCTGGCGCGGCAGTCCGTCGCCGAAGGGGTTTCGGCAGAGGAACTTCGGGCCCGGTTCGCCGGCTGGGCCGATCGGCTCGCCGCAGCCCGGCCCACGGCGGTCAACCTCGTGTGGGCGGTCCGTCGCCTGCGAGCCTGTCTCGATGCCGCCGCCGGGGATGCGGGAGAGCTGGCCCGGGCGCTGGCGGCGGAAGCCGACGCCATCCACGAGGAGGATCGCCGCATGTGCCGCGGGATCGGAGAGCACGCGGCGACCTTGCTCCGGGATGGCGAAGCCGTGATCACGCATTGCAACGCGGGGTCCCTCGCCACGGGCGGCATCGGGACGGCCCTCGCCCCGGTCTACGTCGCGGCCGAGGCCGGTCGCCGGATCCGCGTCTTCGCCGACGAGACCCGCCCCCTTCTCCAGGGGAGCCGTCTCACGGCCTGGGAGCTTGCCCGCGCGGGGATCGAAGTCACGGTGCTGGCCGACAACATGGCCGGGTCGCTTTTTGCCACGGATCCGCCGGATATCGCCTTCGTGGGCTCCGACCGCATCGCGGCCAACGGCGACGTAGCGAACAAGATCGGCACGTACCCCCTAGCCGTGCTGGCCCACCGCCACGGCGTTCCGTTCTACGTTCTCGCGCCGACCTCCACCGTCGACCTCGGCTCCCCCACCGGCGGGGACATCCCGATCGAGCACCGCGACCCGGATGAGGTCCGCCGCGGTTTCGGCCCCCTCCTCGCCCCCGAGGCCGCCGACGTCTACAGCCCGGCGTTCGACATCACGCCGGCGGAACTCGTCACCGGCATCGTCACCGAGCGCGGCATCCACCGCCCGCCCTACACGGAGTCCCTCGCCGCCGCCGTCGGCGCGGCCGAGGCGGAGCGACGGCACCCGAAAATCGAGGCGGCCCCTCCCGCCGGGGACCGCCGTTAGCGGCGGGAGTCTGCTGCCGCTGGCGGCGCGAGCCCGCTGCCGCTACCGGTCTGGGCCCAGAATGGGGAGATAGGCCTTCCAGGGCCCGACTTCGTCCTCGAACTGGTGCGCGACGACCCGCACGATCTGGGCGATATGGTTGAGGTCGTGTACGGCCCAGGTCGTGAGCAGTTGCCGCAGCGTGACGTCGCCCAGCTCCGGGTGAAGTCCGCCCGCGTCCAGATCGACCTCGCCATCCACCACTTCGCGCAGCGCCGCGAGTCCGGTCTCGCGCAGGGTCTCGAACTCGGTGAGCAGTTCATCGAGCGAGCGGCCCCGGGTTCGCTCGATATGCGCGAAGCGGTCGAAGGGCGGAAACGCCCGCTCGCGACCGTGTTCGAGGATCCACCTCGCCCGCGGAATCCAGTCGTCGATCTCGCCCTGAATGAGGTGTCCCAGCACGCTGAAGGGGCTGAACGTCCCCTCCCCCTCATCCGCGTGCAGGAGGCCGTCAGGAAGGTCCTCGAGCAGCACGCGTACCGTCCCCGGCGTACGCGAGAGGAGGGTGAGTATCTCCTCCGCCAGTTGCTCATCGCTCACGAGGACGTCTTCCGTCACCCGGTTTCTCCGCCAAGTGTCGCCGCAGTACTACACGGGGTCGGCCCGCGGTGCCGTCGCCCGCGGGACCCGGCCCGAAACGGAACGCGACCGCCGCCGCTTTGCAACGGGGCTCGGGATGCGCATCCTCTCCCGGTCCGTGAACCGATCCGAAGCGAGAACCACCTGCGCGCAAGGCAGGATCTTCCGTCGTGAACGAACCGCCAATCCATACGGGAACCTCGTCGGAGAGCCGCTTCGTCCGGCGCTTGCGGGGAGACGAGCCGACGATGACGGTCGAACTCCGGCCGCCGCGAAGCGGGCTCAGCCGCGGCGGCGCGATGGACATGTGGATCGACCTCTCCCATGCCATTCGGGGTCTCGCGGCGCGCGACGCGTTTCTCATGCTCACGGACAGCGCGGTGGGCGAGGAGGAGGAGGAGAACCTCCAGCACCTGACGGCCAACCTCGCGAACGAGGTCGAACCGTGGCGGGTCGTTCCCTTCCTGACCTGTCTTCACCCGCTCGACTACTGCCTGCGCTACGGCGACCGGGCGCGGGCGCGCGGCGTAGAGAGCCTCACCGTGACGGGGGGCGACCGCGTGCGCGGAGCCGACCGTTGCGTGCCCCACGGCTACATGCTTCGACAGCGGCTTCGGGAGCGGGCGAAGGGGTTGTCGCTCGGCGGTTGGGTCAACCTCCACCGCCCGGTCGCCGAGCAGATCGATTTCGCGACGGCCCCGGAGTTCGAGGCGGACTACTACCTCACACAGGTGGTTTCCCACCACGATCTGGCGCGGGCGGAACGCTGGTTGGAATGCGCGGAGCGCGAGGGTCTCGAGATTCCGGGGTCGTTCGGCGTCTTCTACTACCGGAACGGCCGCCGGACGGTATTGGAGCGGCTATCCCGCTTCTTCCCGGTACCGGTGGACGCGGTGGCTTCGGCCTTCGAAGGGGGCGTCACCCCGGAGCGGCACTGCGCGGAGACGATCGTCGCCCTCCGGCGTCTGGGGGCGGCGCACGCCTACCTGTGCAACCTCCCCCCGCACACCGCCGCCACCCGGTTCGACCGCATCATGGCCGAGGTCGCCGCCATCGAAACCGGAGAGGGTTGACCCCTCCCGAGACACGAGATTCCTCTGCCAAGGCGCTACTCCGAGGCGTCGATCCGGTTCAGCTTGCCGGGCCACTCGAGGATGTGCGAGTCCGCCGTCAACAGTTGGTGTCCTTCGAGAGCCGTCGCCACGATCAGCCGATCGGCCGGATCGCCGCGCAGGCCGCGAAGCAGCCCTGCCCGCACGCCGATGAGACCGCTGACCGGGATCTCGACGAGCCCCTGCGCGAGAAGGTCGCGCCGGAGGGCTTCCGGATCCATGAGGAGGTCGAGCCGTCCACTCTGGACCCGCATGGCAACCTCCCAGAAGCAGATGGCCGAGACCGCGGCGCGACGCCGGGGCAATGCGCGCTCCACCATCCGGCGGGCACGCCGCCCGAGACGGCGGTCTCCACGCCCGTGCCACAGCAGGACGTGTGTGTCGAGCAGGATCAAAAGAGATCCTCTCGTTCGTCATCGCCGATGTCCCACCACTCCCTGGGCATGGGCCCCACGATATCGCCACGGATCCGGATGACATCGCGATACAGTCCGAACAGGGTTTCCGGTCTCTCGTTGCAGGGGACGAGTTTCGACACGGGGCGGCCGTTCTTCGTGATCACGATCTCCTCGCCGGTCTCGGCGACTTCATCCATGAGCTTCAGACATTTCGCCTTGAACTCCGATGCCTTGATGGTCCGCGGGACGCCCGCGGGTCCCTCGTGATCTGCTTCCATCCGTCCGCTCCGAGTCTGTGCGACGTCTTCAACGCGCTCTCAATAGAACCATGGTCATGACCATGGTCAAATCATTCCGTGGCCGGCGCCCGGAGACGGCACAGCGGTTGGGCGGCGTGAAGTGTTACCCGACCGTCGACGCGGTTTACAGGCACGCTTGATGCCACGGTCACAACCCCAGCACGAGGAAGATCCGAAGATGTTCACTCGACGCGACTGGATCCGCTCCACCGTCGCCGCAGGCGCGGCCCTCTCTCTCAACCCCCGCATCCTGCGCGCCTTCGCGAGTCAGGAGATGATCACGCGGCCCGTCCCCTCCACCGGCGAGGAGTTACCGATCGTCGGCCTGGGCAGTTCCGCGACCTTCCAGCGCGTGGCCCGCGGCGACGACGTGACGCAGCTCGAAGAAGTCATGCAGGCGCTGGTCGACGGCGGCGGGTCGGTTTTCGACACGGCTCCCAGCTACGGCTCCTCCGAGGACGTGGCGGGCGACATCTGCCAGAGACTCGGGATCTCCGATCGCGTCTTCTGGGCGACCAAGGTCAACGTGGCCCGGCGCGGCGGTGGATCCGCGGATCCGGAGGCGGCACGGGCCCAGATCGAACGCTCGTTCGAGTACTTCGGCGTCCCCGTCATCGACTGCATCCAGGTCCATAACCTGGGCGATCCGCCGGTGCAGGTGGGGATCCTCGAAGAGCTGAAGGCGGCCGGACGCGTCCGCTACATCGGCATCACCTCCACGAGCAAGCGGCAGTATCCGGCGCTCATTCAGGCGATGCAGGACTATCCCCTCGACTTCATCGGCATCGACTACGCGGTCGACAACGTGAGCGCGGCCGAGGAGATCCTGCCGCTCGCGGCGGAGCGGAGGATCGGCGTGCTGGTTTACGTGCCGTTCGGGCGCTCCCGGCTCTGGTCGCGCGTGGGAGACCGCGAGGTGCCGGAGTGGGCAGGCGAGTTCGACGCCCACTCGTGGGCCCAGTTCTTCATCAAGTTCGCGGCCGCGCACCCCGCCGTGACCGTGGTGACGCCCGCGACGAGCCGTGCGGAACACATGGTGGACAACCTCGGCGGCGGGATGGGCCGACTCCCCGACGACGACCAGCAGCAACGCATGATCGAGTTCGTGAGCCAGCTTCCGGAAGCCGGCTGAACGACCGGCCCCGGAAGGCTTGAAAGGAGGCCGGGGAGGACGTTCCCGCGGGAACGTGACCCCCGGGCCTCCGCCGTTCAGGAGACGAGTTCGACCGACTCGTCCGCCGGGTCCACCGGCGCCAGCCCCAGCCGCTCGAGTTCGCGGTTCACCGCCGCCAGCTCCACCCGCCACACCTCCTCGAGGCGGGTCGTGTAGCCCTCGAGTTCGGCCACCATGATCTCGAACACTTCGTACATCCCGCTCCCGGGCCGGCCATCCCCGCGCTCCGACATCGAAAGCAGGTTCGCGAGCCGGTTATTCACCCGGATCGGGAAGTTCAGCGGATCCTGGTTGCTGCGGTTCCGTACCTGGTAGATGTCGCCCTCCACCGCGGAAGCGGCCGTCCGCAGCGCGTCCGAAGCTTCCGCGAGCGCGGCGTCGTCCGATACTTCGAGTCGGTCGTCGAGCTGCGACTTCACGCGCCGGATGGCGATCACGGCCGAGTTGGCCTCGTGCACCCGCGCCCGGATCCGCATCCCGAACTCGAACTGCTCCGCCAGGTCCTCGTCCGTCACATCCTCGATCCAGGGATGCCGGGCGACCGCGACCTCCGTCGTTCGCACCTCGCCATCCGCGGTCAGCCGCACCGTGTACGTCCCCGGCGGCACGGCGGGCGACATCGTGCGCACGCCCCACAGGATCATGCCGGGGAAGGTCGCGGCGGGCGCGGTCCGAAGGTCCCACTGCAGCATGTTGAGCCCCGCTTCGGCCGGCATCGCGGGTCCGGCCCAGCGGTCGCGGGCCGGTGCCGGCTCCTCCTCGCCCTCCGCGGCCGTCGAATCTCCCTCCGCGGCGGGGTCCGGACGCGCGGCCGGCTCATAGGTCCGCAACACCGTCCCCGAGGCGTCGAGGATCTCGAGCCGCGCCTCCTCCGGCGCCTCCCGGAGCCACCACGAGAGCGTCGCGCCGTTGGCGGAGCGGTACGCGGTGGCCGGATCGAACAGCGCGACCGCCTCCTCCGTCAGCCCGGGGCGGGCCTGCCGCAGCGGCGCCAGGTTGTCGAGCACCCAGAACCCGCGGCCATGGCTCGCGATCGCCAGTTCGTTGTGCTCCACGATGACGTCCGACACCGGCAGATCCGGGAACCCCGGGTTCAGCTCCTGCCAGTTCGCCCCGTCGTCGTACGACACGTACATGCCGTGCTGCGTCCCGGCGTACAGCAACCCCTCCCGGTTCGGGTCCTCGCGGACGGCGTGCACGTAGGCGTCCTCCCGGATCCCGCCCACGATCTTCGTCCAGCTCGCTCCGTAGTCGTCCGTCTTCCAGATGTAGGGCGAGAAGTCGTTGAGGAGCGGCTTCCGTACGGAGACATACGCGCGGCCCGCCTCGAACGCCGACGCGTCGATCTGGCTCACGCGGCCGAAGTCCGGCATGTCCGGCGGCGTCACGTCCGTCCACGTCGCGCCGCCGTCTCGCGTCACGTGCACGAGGCCGTCGTCCGACCCCGCCCAGATCACGTCGATGTCCACCTTGCCCGGTCCGACCGAGAAGATCGTGGCGTAGACTTCGGGCCCGTTCATGTCGCCGGTGATCGGTCCGCCGGAATGGCCCAGCGTCATCGGGTCGGCGCGCGTGAGGTCGCCGCTGATTGCCTCCCAGTCGTCACCCCCGTTCGTCGTCTTCCAGAGCCGGTTCGACGACGCGTAGAGGACGTTCGGGTCGAGGGAGGAGAAGATGATGGGGAACGTCCACTGCCAGCGTTCCACCATCTCGCTCGCCGGTTCGCCCGAGTAGAACCAGGGATAGGGATTCACCTCGCGCGACGTGCCGAGGCGCCGGTTGAAGCGGTCGATGTACCGCCCGTTGTTCGTCCCCGAGAAGAAGACGTCGAGATCCTTCGGGTCGGGCGCGATGTAGCCGGGTTCCCCGCCGCCTGCCCGGTACGCGACGTTCATCGATCCTTCGGTGACGCTGCGGGGCTCCCCGCCGCCGAAACCCGGCGCCTCGCCGAAGCCGAAGCGGTTCGCGTTCCAGGCGGATGGCAGGCAGAGCGTCGAGTTGTCCTGCTGCGAACCGCAGACGTGGAAGGGCACGTGGGCCGTCGTCACGCCGTGGTAGAACTGCGCGGTCGAAAACTCCTGATCCGTCCAGCGCTGCCCTGTCTCGAAGCTGACCGCCCCGCCCCCGTCGTTCGCCACGACGAGGTGCGCGGGATCCTCCGGGCTGATCCAGAGGTCGTGGAAGTCCCCGTGCGTGCCGTTGTTGATGACCTCGTACGTCTCGCCTCCATCCGTCGAGCGAAAAAACGAGGTGTTCTGCACGTACACGACATCGGGATCGTGGTGGTCGGCGAAGACGTGCGTGTAGTAGAAGGCCCGCTGCCGGATGCGGCGCTCGTCGTTGACCAGTTCCCATGTGTCGCCGCCGTCGTCGCTGCGGAAGAGCCCCCCGTCCGCATGCTCGAACAGGGCGTACACGCGCCCCGAATTCGCGCTTGAGACCGCCAGCCCGATCTTCCCCACGACCCCGGACTCCGGCATGCCCGGGTTCCGGGTGATCTCCGTCCACGTGTCGCCCCCGTCGGTACTCTTGAACATCCCGCTTCCGGGGCCGCCGGAGGACATCGTGTATTCCTTGCGGAAGGCCTCCCACAGCGCCACGTAGATCACGTCGGGGTTGTTCCGGTCGATCGCGATGTCGACCGCGCCCGTGCGCTCATCGCGAAAGAGGATCCGCTCCCAGGTGTCGCCGCCATCCGTGCTACGGAAGAGGCCCCGCTCTTCGCTCGGCACGCTGTATTTCCCGAACGACGCGACGTAGACGATGTTCGGATCCGTGGGATGGATCCGGATGTTTGCGATGGCGTCGGATTCGGAGAACCCGACGTGTTCCCACGTCTCTCCCGCATCCCGGCTCCGGTACACGCCGTCGCCCGGCATGATGTTGCCGCGGATGCAGGTTTCACCCGTGCCGATGAAGATGAGATCCGGCTCGGTCTCGGAGACGGCGACCGCCCCGATCGAAGCCGAGGAGATCTTGAAATCGGTGACCGGGAACCAGTTCTCCCCTCCGTCGGTCGTCTTCCACAGTCCCCCGCCGGTGGCGCCGAAATACGCCTCCTGCGGCCGGCCGACGACGCCGCTCGTGGCGATGGAACGCCCACCACGGTCGGGACCCAGGTTCCGCCAGCGGTATCCCGCGAGAAAGGCGGAATCGAGCGTTACCGCGCCGGGGGCGACTTCCTGCGCCGCCAGCGGGCTCGAGTGGCCGGGACCGGCGAACGGGACGAACAGGGAAAGTGCCAGCAGCGAAGGGAACAGACGCGCGATGCGGTTCATGGCGTGGCTCCGGGCGTAGTCGACGATGACGGCTGATCGTCCGCCGAAGATACACCGCTGGAAGGAGGGCGGAAGGCAGCCCGAGGGGGCGCACGGGGTCACGACAATCCCGCGACCGACGTATCTTGCCGGATGAACGCGATGCGCGGCAGTGCGCGGAAGCTTGCGGAGGCGGCCTGGGGAGTCGGGCGCGGACGGGCGAAGGTCGGCTACCTCGGGCCTCCCGGAACGTTCAGCCAGCAGGCGGCACTGACCTACGATTCGACGGCGCGTCACGTGCCGTTCGGGGACATCGCGAGCGTCGTGCGGGCCGCGGAGGAGGGGGACATCGACGAGGCGCTCGTCCCGCTGGAGAACAGTACGGAAGGCCCCGTCACCCTGACGACCGACCTCCTCGTCCACCACACCGACCTCCGGATCCGGTGTGAAGTCGTCCTACCGATCCACCACTGTCTGCTGACCGAGGGCGGCGTCGATTACGACGAGATCAGGGTCGTCTACTCCCACCCGCAGGCGCTCGCCCAGTGCCGGGACTACCTGGCGCGCCAACTTCCGAGGGCGGAGGCCATCGCCTCGCTGAGCACCGTGCGGGCCGTGCAGGATATGCAGATCCACGGGCGGGGGGCAGCGGCCATATCGAGCATGCGGGCGGCCGAGGTTCTCCGCGCCTTCGTGCGCGAATCCCACATCGAGGACATCCCGGGGAACCGCACCCGGTTCGTCGTGCTGGCGCCCGAGGACCACGAGCCGACGGGGAGGGACAAGACGTCGATCTGCTTCGACTTCGAAGCCGACGGTCCGGGCACGCTCTACCTGTCACTCGGCGAGCTGGCGGAGCGGCGGATCAACATGTTGAAGATCGAATCGCGCCCCGCGAAGAGCAGCCTCGGTCGGTACATCTTCCTCATCGATTTCGAAGGGCACCGCACGGACCGGTTCGTGGCGGAAGCGCTGGACCGAATCAGGGAGCGTGCGTCGTCCTTCAAGATCCTGGGATCCTACCCAAGGGCGCCGACGCCGGAAGCCTGAGACACCCGGATCGTTATCGGGCGACCCTCGGCGGCATCCCCAGTCGCGTCAGATTCGTCCCGAGGACGCCCTCCACGGCGGCGGCCTGAGCGAGGAGTTCGAGATCCGTGCCGGAGGGTCCCATCAACTGCAGGCCCACGGGCATGCCTTCTCCGTCCAGCCCGGCGGGAAGCGAGATCGCGCACATGTCGAGCATGCTGGCGGGGCAGGTGCCGGAGAGCATGGCGCGGTTGGCCTTCCGGTACGCATCGAGCCGGGCGAGAGTCGCGAGCGGCGGCGGCGAGATCGGGAGCGTGGGCGCGGCGAGGAGATGGATCCGTTCCGCATCGAGCCGGGTGTGAAGGTCGGCCGAGAGTCGGCGGCGGTGCCGGTGAGCGGCGATATACTCGAGCGCCGGCACCCCGCCCGCCGCTTCCAGTCGCGTGCCGATGATCGGATCCAGAAGTGGGATCCAGTCGGGCAACTCGCGTTGGAGGAACTCCACGAACTCGGGTTGGACGATGGGTCCGGTGAGGTAGCGTTCCGCCGCTTCGTCCAACTCGGGAGCCCCGAATTCGAGCACCTCCGCGCCGGCGGCGCGAAGCTCTTCCAGCGCACCCTCGACCACGGCCGCGATCGCGGAGTCCGCGTCCGTCCACAGCCGGGAGGCGGGAACCCCGATCCTCAGCCCTGAAACACCTCCCGGAACCGGGCCGGCCGGCGCGTCGCCGGTGCGCGCGAGGGGGTCGATGGCCTGAAAGGCGTAGTGCAGGTCCTCCACCGTGTGGGCGAGCATCCCCACCGTGTCGAGCGATGGACTGAGAGGGACGACGCCGGTCGTCGGCCAACGGCCGGTGGTGGGGCGGAGGCCCACGACGCCGGTCGCCGACGCCGGGATGCGGATCGAACCTCCCGTGTCCGTGCCGAGCGCGATCCGGGCCGAACCTTCCCACAGACTCACACCGGCGCCCGCGGAGGACCCTCCGGGGGCCCGGTGCTCGACCGGATCCCACGGGTTCACGGGCGTCCCCGTGTTGGGGTTCAGCCCGACTCCGCCGAAGGCGAACTCGACGGTATGCGTCTTGCCGGGGAAGATGGCGCCCATCCGGCGCAGCGACGCCACGAGGAACCCCTCGGGCCAGGCGGGGAGCGCCCGCTTCGTGCCGGCGTACAGCGGATATCCGTCGAGGGCATAGAGATCCTTGACGGATACCGTGACGCCGGCGAGAGGGCCCGGTTCGTCGCCGCGGGAGGCCGCATCATCGACGGCGTCGGCCTGCCGCCGCAGCGCCCCGGGGTCGAAGGCGATGTACGCGTCCAGATCGCTGGCGTCGTGGCGACGGATCGCGGCATCCGCCTCGCTCCGCGCCCCCCCGCGGCCGCGACGGACGTCCGCCGCGACACGCCGGAGAGGCGCGCGAGCCATCGCGTTACGGACGGTACTTCATGCTGGCTCCGACGGCCCAGTATCCCAGGCGAGAGAAATCCAGCGTGGAGACGAAAGGCGTCACGCCGTCCGCGTGCACCGGCGCGTGGCTGCGGATCGTCGTCCACTGCGCCTTCACGCTCACGTCGGGCGTCTGCATCCAGCGGCCTTTCAGACCGATGGAGACCTGGTCGGAGAGGGCGTAGTCCACGCCGGCCAGGAGCTAGAACCCCAGTCCGATCTTCGACACATCCGTCGCCAGCTCACTGACCGTTCCCGCCGCGGCGCGCTGCCAGTCGGGCGAGGCGCCGGGTTCGGCGCGCGACCCCCCGAAGACCTCGAGGTAGCCCTCCGCGATCGACTTGCGCGCAAAGCCGAGGTAATAGCGATAGGCGACCTGGGAGAGTCCTCCGCCAACCCCGAGATAGGGCGTCAGCCGGCCCCCGGTCGGCACGGACCAGGTGAGGTTGGCGAAGAACTGCCGCCCCCGGAACTCGGAGATGTCCGCCCACGGCGGCCGCTCGGGGCTCCATTCCGTCTCCTTGCCCGTGATCGCGGCTCCTGCCTGCGTGCCCAGTGTCAGGAGCGTGTTATGGATGACCTGGTGCCGCTGGAGCGCTTCCACCTCGACGCTGAGCGGCCCCAGTGCGTATCCGACGGCGAAGCTGCCGGCCAGTCCCATCTCCGGGTTGAACGAGTACAGGCCTCCCAGTTCGGTGCCCGCGAGGCAGCCCGCATCCCGGGGCGCGTCGGCGAGGCTGGGGTAGAGCAGCCGGTCGCAACGGGTGGGGCTGTTCGGCCCGGACAGCGCCGCCTCGGTACCGGCGCCCTGCGCGAACCCCACGTCCGTCGAAAGGTAGAGCCCGCGCGAACCCTGCGCGGAAAGGGTCGAGGCCCCGGCGAGCATCGCCGCGGCCAGGAAGGTCCCGGCCGCGAAGATCCGTCGCCGGCTTGATCCTGAATATCGCATGATCGTTCCTGCTCTCATATATCATTGGCTGCGGCTTCCCACTGGGAGGCAGCGGGAATGCCCATCTGTTGATTAGAAAATATGCGACACCTGGCAGGAGGGGGCCAGCTAGAGCCCCTTGAGCACTGCGGCGGCGCGATCAACCTCGTTTCCGGGCGTGCTGACGAGCGCGCCCGCCACATGGGGCCGGATCGCATCCAGCACCTCGCGCACCACGTCGACACCCACCCGCGCGGCTGCTTCGGCTCCGCGCTCCCGGGCCCGCGTCATTCGCTTCAGCACCTCGGGCGGCACGTCGACTCCGGGAACCTCGTGCGCCAGGAACTCGGCGTTCTCCAGCGACAGCGGGGGCCAGAGACCCACGAGGAGCGGCACGCCGAAGCCCTCGATCCTGCCTGCGAAGTCGAGGAACTTCTCCGGGTCGAAGATGGGCTGCGTGACGGCGAAGTCCGCGCCCGCCTCGGCCTTCCAGGCAAAGCGCCGGATCTCTTCCTCCGGGTCGACGGCGCCGGGATTCACGGCGACTCCCTTCACGAACGAGGTCGGGGCGCCGATCGAACTCCCGCCCGGATCGAGGCCGAGGTTGAGCTGCCGGACGATGTTCGTGAGTCCTATGCTGTCGATGTCGTACACGCCGCCCGTGTCGTAGGGGCCGCCGCGCGGGGGGTCGCCGGTGATGAGAAAGACGTTGCGGAGGCCGGCCGCGGCGGCGCCGAGGAGGTCGCTCAGCATGCCGAGCATGTTGCGGTCGCGGCAGCTGTAGTGCGGGACCGTCTCCATGCCGAGCTCGCGTTCGATGACGATCGCGGCGGGCAGCGAGGCGATGCGGCTCCGGTGGGCGGGGCCGTCGACGATGTGGACGGTGTGCACGCCGGCGTCGCGGAGCCGGGCGGCTCCCGCCACCAGTTCGCCCGGGTCCCAGCCGTGCGGCGGCGTCAACTCCACCGCTCCGACGAACTCGCCGCGCGCGAGACGGCGTCCGAGTGCCGAGCGGTCCGCGAGCGGAGGTGGCTCCGCCGCCCCGCGGCCCTCCGCCTCGCTCGGCGAGGAGACGGCCACGCGAGCCGGCCCCGGGCCGTCGGTCCCGAGCAGCGCCGCTGTCAGGCGCGTGTGTTCGGGCGAAGTGCCGCAGCACCCGCCCACGAAGCGGGCGCCCGTCTCCACCATGCGCCGGGCGTAGCGGGCCATGTATTCCGGACTCGCGAGATAGATCTTCCGGTCCCCGATGTCGCGCGGCAGCCCCGCGTTGGGCGACGCCGACACCGGCCGCGACGTCGCCGCCACCATCCGCTCCACGCCGAACAACATGGAGGAGGGGCCGACCGAACAGTTGAGGCCGATGACGTCCGCCCCCGCCCCTTCCAGCGCCGCCGCCGCGGCTTCGATCGTGGCACCGTACTCCGTGTGGCCCGCGTCTCCGAAGGTCATCTGCGCGAAGACCGGCGCATCCCCCGCGACCTTCCGCACCGCCCGCACGGCCTGCAGCAGTTCGTCGAGATCGGAGAACGTCTCGAGCATGAAGCCGTCGACGCCGCCTTCCGCGAGCCCGGCGACCTGTCTTCCGAAGAGGTCGGTCGCCTCGTCCACCGACGTGGGACCCCAGGGTTCGATGCGGATGCCGAGCGGCCCGATCGCCCCGAGCACTTCGGCGCGCTCTCCGGCCGCCTGCCGGGCCAGGCGCGCGGCCGCCACGTTGATCTCGTGCACGGACGGCTCGAGACCGAACGGTTCGAGTTTGACGGGGTTCGCGCCGAAGGTGTTCGTCTCGATGAGCTGCGCCCCGGCGCGCACATAGTCGGCGTGGACGCCAAGGACGAGGTCGGGCTCCGAGAGGTTCAGTTCGTCGTAGCACTGGTTCACGAAGACGCCGCTCTCGTAGAGCACCGTCCCCATCGCGCCATCGATCACGTGGACCCCGTCTCCCGCGATCCACTCCCGCAGCCGGCCGCTCATGCCGTCGCCTCCGGAACCGGATCCCGGTCGTACGCGAGGTTCGGCGAAAGACGGCGCTCCGCCTCGGCGAGCGAGATCCCGCTGCGCGCGGCGTAGTCCTCCACCTGGTCGCGCCCGATGCGGCCGAGGCCGAAGTACCGGGCCTCCGGCCGCGCGAAGTACCACCCGGACACCGAGGCGGCGGGGTGCATGGCGTAGTTTTCCGTGAGGGCGATCCCGATGCGACGCTCCACCTCGAGAAGGTCGAAGAGGAGCGCCTTCTGCGAGTGGTCGGGACACGCCGGATAACCGGGAGCCGGACGGATCCCGACGTAGCGCTCCGCGATCCGGGCCTCGTTGTCGAGCGCCTCGTCCCGGGCGTATCCCCAGAGTTCCGTCCGCACGATCTCGTGCAGGCGCTCGGCCAGCGCCTCGGCCAGCCGGTCGGCGAGCGACTTCGCGAGGAGGCTCTGGTAATCGTCCGCTGCCGCCTCGAAGCGGGCGCAGAGCGCCTCCAGGCCGAGCCCGGCCGTCACCGCGAAAGCGCCGCTCCAGTCGGTGGCGCCGGAAGTTTCGGGCAGGACGAAATCGGCCAGGCTGACGTTCGCGCCCGATGAGCGGTCCATCTGCTGCCGGAGATGCGGAACCCGCAGCAACTCGCGGCGGCTGCCCTCCGGGGAGAAGAGGACGAGGTCGTCCCCACGTGCGCTGGTCGGATACAGCCCCGCGACCGCCCGCGCCGTCAGGGACTCGTCCGCGACGATCCGGTCGAGCAGCCCGCGGGCATCATCGTACAGCGACCGCGCCGCCGCTCCCCGTTCGGGATGATCGAGCAGCCCGGGGAAGCGTCCCTTCATCTCCCATGTCTGGAAGAAGGGGGTCCAGTCGATGTATTCGACCAGTTCCTCCAGCGGAAACGGGTCGTACACGTGCACGCCGGGTTCCCGGGGGGACGGCACCGCCACGGCCGCGTCGACCGAGAGCCGGTTCGCGCGGGCTCGCCCGAGCGTGGCGAGCGGGCGCTTCCCTTCCCGGTACTCGGCCCGCACGCGACGGTACTCGGCGCGCGTCCGCTCCACGAAGTCCGCTCCGCCGTCGACGCCCAGGAGTTTGCCCACGACCCCGACGGCCCGCGAAGCGTCGAGCACGTGCACGGTCGCCCCCGAGTACCGTTCCTCGATCTTGACCGCGGTATGCTTCCGCGAGGTCGTCGCGCCTCCGATGAGGAGGGGCACCGCGAACTCCTGCCGTTCCATCTCGCTCGCCACCCGCACCATCTCGTCCAGCGACGGCGTGATCAGGCCGCTGAGCCCGATCGCGTCCGCGCCGTGGGCCCTCGCCTCCGCAAGAATGCGGTCCGGGGGGACCATGACGCCGAGATCCACGGTGTCGTAGCCGTTACACTGCAGCACGACGCCGACGATGTTCTTCCCGATGTCGTGGACGTCCCCCTTCACCGTCGCGAGGAGAATCGTCCCCTTCCCCTTCCGGACCATCCCTTCGGAACCGGAGTTCGTGCCCGCCGTGGAGGTCGCAAGTGCCGCCTTTTCCGCCTCCAGGTGAGGGACGAGGAAGGCGACGGCCCGCTTCATCACGCGCGCCGACTTCACCACCTGCGGCAGGAACATGCGACCGCTCCCGAACAGGTCGCCGACGCGGTTCATCCCCGCCATGAGCGGGCCCTCGATGACCTCGAGCGCCTTCCCGTACAGGAGACGGGCCTCTTCGGCGTCCTCTTCGATGTGTTCGACGATCCCTTCCACGAGCGCGTGCTCAAGCCGCGCCTCGACGCCCTCCGCACGCCAGGCGTCGTCCACCCGCGTCTCGACCCTCTCGTCGCGGATCCGGCCCGCGAGATCCGTCAGCCGCTCGGTCGCGTCGGGCCGGCGGGCGAGGAGGACATCCTCCACCGCTTCGAGCAGTTCCGGGTCGATGTCGTCGTAGAGCGGAAGCCGTCCCGCGTTCACGATCCCCATGTCGAGGCCGGCCGCGATCGCGTGGTACAGGAAGGCCGTGTGCATCGCCTCCCTCACGGCGTCGTTTCCCCGATAGGAGAAGGAGACGTTGCTGATTCCGCCGCTCGTCATCGCGCCGGGGAGTTCGTTCTTGATGCGGCGGACGGCCTCGATGAAGGCGACCCCGTACTCGTCGTGCTCCGCGATCCCCGTTCCCACGGCGAAGACGTTGGGATCGAAGATGATCTCCCCCGGGCGGAACCCGGCGCCGAGGAGGAGGCGGTAGGCGCGGGCGCAGATCTCCAGCTTGCGGTCCACCGTGTCCGCCTGCCCCCGCTCGTCGAAGGCCATGACGATGACGCCGGCCCCGTAGCGGCGGATGAGGGCCGCCTGCTCGAGAAACGCCTTCTCCCCCTCCTTGAGCGAGATCGAGTTCACGACCGCCCTTCCCTGCGTACACTTCAGCCCCGCCTCGATGACCTCCCAGCGCGAGGAGTCGATGACCGTCGGGACGCGGGCGATGTCGGGCTCCGCCGCGATGAGGTTCAGGAAGCGCGTCATCGCGGCCTCGGAGTCCAGGAGGCCCTCGTCCATGTTCACGTCGAGAAGCTGCGCGCCGTTCAGCACCTGATCGCGCGCGACCTCGACCGCTTCGTCGAAGTCGTCGTCCCGGATCAGCCGCGCGAAGCGGGCCGAGCCCGTGACGTTCGTGCGCTCGCCAATGTTCACGAACAGCGTGTCGGGCCGGATCGCGAGCGGCTCGAGACCCGAGAAGCGGGGCAGCGGATCGATCACGGGCACCGGTCGCGGCGGCACGCCGTTCATGCGCTCCGCGATCGCCCGGATGTGTTCCAGCTCCGTCCCGCAGCAGCCGCCGACGAGGTTGAGGAGCCCGCGATCCGCGAAATTGCCCAGGAGGTCGGACATATGGGCCGGCGTATCGTCGTAGCCGCCGAACTCGTTCGGGAGGCCCGCGTTGGGGTGGCAGCTCACGGGGACGTCGGCCACGGCGGAGAGCTCCGCGACGTAGGCCTCGAGTTCCTCGGCTCCGAGCGCGCAGTTGAGACCGACGAAGAGGGGGTCGGCGTGACGGATCGAGAGCCAGAACGCCTCGACCGTCTGCCCCGAGAGCGTGCGTCCCGACAGGTCGGTGATCGTTCCGGAAACGGCGATGGGGAGTTCTTCGCCAAGCTCCGCGCCGAATTCCAGGATGCCGCAGATCGCGGCCTTCGCGTTGAGCGTGTCGAACACGGTCTCGACGAGCAGCACGTCGGCGCCGCCTTCCACCAGCCCCTCCGCCTGGAGGCGGTACGCCGCGGCCAGTTCATCGAACGTGACGGCGCGGAAGGCGGGGTCCTCCACGTCCGGAGAGAGGGACGCGGTCCGGTTCGTCGGACCCAGGCACCCGAGCACGAAGCGGGGACGGGTCGGGTCCCTGCGCGTGAAGTCGTCGGCGGCCCGGCGGGCGAGCCGCGCGGCCGCCGCGTTGATTTCGAGGATCAGGTGCTCGTTGCCGTGTTCGGGCGAGATGCCGTAGTCCGCCTGGGAGATAGCCTGAGCGTTGAAGGTGTTCGTCGTGACGAAATCGGCCCCGGCCTCCAGGTAGCTGCGGTGGAGGGACGCGATGTCGTCGGGACGGGTGAGGCACAGCACGTCGTGGTTCCCGAACAGCGGGTGGGGATGATCCGCGAGCGGACCCGCGCGATAGGCCGCCTCGTCGAGGCCCAGCCGCTGGATCATCGTTCCCGTGCCGCCATCCATCAGGAGGATGCGCCGGTCGAGCGCCTCCCGAATCTCTGCGACCCGTTTTCTTCGGCCTTCGGACACGACGTTCACCCCAAAAAAAAAGCCCGGCCGCCAAAGAATCGCGCCCGGGGCGTGGCTCTTTAGCGATTGTTTTACGTGGCTGCAATCCGCCTCAAATCACCACGTCCGGATTCCCCCGGCGAACCGGAAACTAGCGCTCTCGCGGCGCCGACGAAACTTGGATCGGACTCCATTAAACGATGTCGCGGGAAGATGTGTCTGGCCTTACATGCAAAACTGGCGTCTGGCGAGCCGCGCGGTGCTCCTCTCCGCGGCTCTGGCGATAAACGGGGTGGGGTGGGGGCTTCACGGGCAGCAGGAGGGGCTCTCACCGCCCGAAGGACCCGAAGCGACCGTCTTCCGGGGAGGCGTGTATCCGGCGGCCGTGGACGCGGTGCGTCGCGAGGGCGCGCTCTCGATCGACGGCCGACTCGACGATCCAGCCTGGCAGCCGGCCCCCATCATCACCGACTTCGTCCAGGGCGTTCCTCTGGAGGGAGCGGAACCGTCCGAGCCCACCGAGGTCCGGGTCGTGTTCGACGACGGCGCGATCTACGTCGCCGCCCGCATGTACGAGAGCGACCCGAGCGTGATCCGGGCGCGTCTCACGCGGCGGGATGAACGGGGCTCCTTCGATTCCTTCAAGCTCTCCCTCGATCCGAACCGGGACGGGCTGACCGGCTACGAGTTCGAGGTCAGCGCCGCCGGCGCCGAGACGGACCGGTACCTGTTCGGCGATACCCAGGAAGACGTGAACTGGGACGCGATCTGGGACTCCGCGGTGCAGGTCGACGACCGGGGGTGGACGGTGGAGATGCGGATCCCGCTCTCCCAGATCCGCTACGAGGCCCGCCCCGGCATGCAGACGTGGGGCATCAACTTCGAGCGGCGGCGTCTCGAGACGAACGAGACGGACTACTTCGCCCTGCAGTCGCGCACGGCCCGCGGGCGAGTCAGCCAGTTCGGCACGATCGACGGCCTGCAACTCCCCCGCTCGAGCCGGAGGTTCGAGGTCCGGCCCTTCGCCGTGTCCCAGTACCACACCGCCCCCGCGACACCGGGGAATCCGCTGTTCGACGGCACGGAGCTGGACCCTCGTGGCGGCCTCGACATGAGCATGGGGATCGGCTCCGCCTTCAGCCTCGATGCGACGGTCTACCCCGACTTCGGCCAGGTGGAGGTGGACCCCGAGGTCATCAACCTCACGGCGTTCGAGACCTTCTTCCCGGAGAAGCGCCCCTTCTTCGTGCGGGACGCGCAGATCTTCACCTTCGCCGGCTCGCGCGGGGGCCGCTTCGGCGGCGGGAAGGCGCTCTTCTTCAGCCGGCGGATCGGGCGAGAGCCGCGGGGATCCGGGCCTTACGAGGCGGACTTCCACGACGAACCCAACGTGACGTCGATCCTGGGGGCGGCAAAGCTCACGGGCAGAACCCGGAGTGGCCTTTCCGTAGGCGCCCTGGCGGCGGTCACCGGACAGGAGATGGGGCAGGCGTTTTTTGCCGAGGACGATTCCCTCGGAAGGTTCGTGGCCGAGCCCCAGGCGGAGCATGCGGTCGTTCGGCTGCAGCAGGACTTTCGCGGGGGCGCGAGCAAGATCGGCGTCATCGGGACCGGGCTCAAGCGGGAGCTCCCGGGAGACGGAACGTTCGATTTTCTCCCCTCCGAGGCGTTCAGTTTCGGGGTCGATTTCGAACACCAGTGGGGCGGACGCCGCAGCCGCGACTTCCGCCTCTGGGGGTTCTACTCGGGCAGCCTGGTTCAGGGGTCGAGCGAGGCGCTCCTCCGGCTGCAGCGCAATCCCACCCACTATTTCCAGCGGCCCGACGCGACCTATCTCGCGGTCGACTCCACGGCCACGTCCATGTTCGGGAGCGATTGGCGCGTCCAGCTCGAGAAGGAGGGCGAGCATTGGACGTGGGGGGCGTGGGCGGGCCAGCAGACCCCCGGTTTCGAGGTCAACGACTTCGGTTTCCTGACCACCGGGGAGCGGCTCGACGTGGGAGCCCGCATCGGGTATCGGGAGATCAGGCCGGGCGACCTCTTCCGGAATTACAACATCAGCCTCTTCACCTACCACAACTTCCGCCATTCGCTGCTGGAGAAGACGTGGGGTCCGGACCACTTCAGCCGGTCCTACGACACGGGCGCGGCGTGGATGAGCGGAAGGTTCACCTTCCTGAACAACTGGGCCTTCAACCTCAACCTCTCGTATTCGCCCGAGTCCCAGTCGGATACGCAGACCCGCGGCGGTCCGCTGATGACCGAACCCGCGGAATTCAACGTGCGGGTGGACGCGAACACGGACCGGAGCCGGTCGTTCCACGTGTCGCCGCGTTTCTCGTACCGCGTGGCGGCGCAGGGACGGGGGCACGACTTCAACACGGGCCTGAACGTCTCCTACCGGCCGCTTCCGAACTGGCGGTTTTCGCTGAGCCCAAACTACACGGACAGGCGGGATGCGGCGCAGTACGTGACGCGGACGAGCACCCTCGACTACCTGCCGACATACGGGACGCGATACCTGTTCGGAGACCTTCAGCGTACGGGATTCTCGATGGAGACCCGGCTGAACGTGTCCTTCACGCCCGACATCAGCCTCCAGCTCTATGCGCAGCCGCTCCTCACTGCGGGTGACTATCTCGGCTATCGACAGCTGGAGGCCCCCGGATCGTTCGACTTCGTCGAATACGCCGAGGGGCGGGCCTACCGCTTCAACGGCGTCGTCACCGGCTGCACGGACGGGACGACGTGCGCCTTCGACGGCTCGCGCTACTTCGACTTCGACGGCGACGGCACGCTGGACTACTCCACCCGGGACCGCGACTTCAACATCCGTTCGCTGCGGGGCAACGCGGTGTTCCGCTGGGAGTACCGCCCGGGTTCCGAGCTCTTCCTCGTCTGGCAGCACGCGCGCCGCGAGAGCGTCCTGCTCGGCGATTTCGACCTCAATCGAGACGTGGAGGGGTTGTTCCTCGCGCCGGCGGAGAACGTCTTCATCGTGAAGGTGAGTCACTACCTCTCCATCTGATCCCTCCCGCCGAGCCCGGATTCTGGCGCGACCCGTGTGGCAACGGCTAACGTCCCGCCAGCTGACCGGGTTTTTCCGCGGCTGGTGGACCCCGACCGTACGGGGCGCCCGTGCCGACGCCGGATCGGGCCCGGGCGATTGGTTGCGGAGCGACCTACCCCACGGAGACGAACGCCTTGCCGACGAGTCCTCTGTGCCTGACGGACGTCACGCTGAGGGAGATCGAACTCCCGCTCCGTGAGCGGTTCGTCATCTCGTCCGGATGGGTCGAGAACCGCCGGATCCTTCTCCTCGAACTCCGCGACGAGAGCGGGGCCACGGCCTGGTCGGAGTGCGTGTGCGGGGAGGAGCCGAACTACTCCCCCGAGACCGTGGACACGGCGCGGCTGGCGTTGCGGCGATGGCTGCTGCCGCGGGTGCTGGGGCGGGAACTCGAGGGCCCGGAGGCGGTCAGGCCCCTTCTGGACGAGGGCGTTCAGGGCCACCCGATGGCCAAGGCGGCGATCGAGATGGGCATCTGGGGCCTGAGCGCCGAGGTCGGGAGCGTCTCGCTGTCGGAACTCGTCGGAGGGACCCGGGACCGGGCGGCGACGGGCATCTCGCTCGGCCTCCAGCCTTCACCCGCCGCGCTCGTCGAGAAGGCGCGACAGGCGGTCGACCAGGGCTACGGGAAGGTCAAGCTCAAGATCAGCCCGGAGAAGGACATCGAGTACGTCGCGGCGGTGCGCGAGGCGCTGGGCCCCGACCGTGAACTCGCCGTCGACGCGAACGCCGCGTACACGCTGGACGACACGGACCGCCTGGCGGAGCTCGACGCGTTCGGCCTGATCATGATCGAGCAGCCGCTGGCGGCCGGCGACCTCGTCCGCCATGCCCGTCTCCAGGAGCGGCTCGCCACCCCCGTCTGCCTCGACGAGTCGATCGTGGACCCGGCGTCGTGCGAGGACATGCTGGCGCTCGGCAGCGGACGGATCGTGAACATCAAGCCGGGCCGCGTCGGCGGGTTCCGGAACTCCCGGGAGATCCACGACATCTCGGCACGGGCCGGGGTTCCCGTCTGGTGCGGGGGGATGCTCGAGAGCGGGATCGGGCGCGCCTACAACGTCGCGCTGGCTTCGATGCCGAACTTCCGGCTTCCGGGCGATCTGTCGCCGAGCGCCCGCTACTGGGAACGCGACATCGTCACCCCGGAGTGGACGATGAGCGCGGATGGCTTCGTGACGGTGCCGCGCGACCGGCCCGGGATCGGCGTCGAGGTGGACATGGAACGCGTGGAAGCGCTGACGCGACGGAGCGAGACGATCGCCGCCACCGGCGTTCGCGTTCCGGCGTGATGGAGTTTCGCGCGCTCGAGACGCTCGATGAGTGGCGTGCGTGCGTGCGGCTCCAGGAGACGACGTGGGGGGAGGGCTTCTCCGACATCGTTCCCGCCTCCGTCCTCCAGGTCTCGCAGAAGATCGGCGGCTTTACGGGCGGTGCGTTCGAGGACGGACGCATGATCGGCTTCGTCTATTCCCTGCTTGGGCGGTTCGAAGGTGTCCCCTCTCACTGGTCGCACATGCTGGCCGTCGAGCCGTCCGCGCGCGGGCGGGGCCTGGGCCGCGATCTGAAGCTCTTTCAGCGGGAGTCTGTCCGGTCCGGCGGCATCCGCACCATCTTCTGGACGTACGACCCAATGGTCGCGCGCAACGCACACTTGAACCTGAACCGGCTCGGCGCGACGGTGCTTCGCTACGCGCCGAACATGTACGGCGCCGATACGGGGAGCCCCTTGCACGCGGGGGGGGAAACCGACCGGTTCATCGTGCGCTGGGATCTCGAGGGCCCGGAGACGCGCCGGGCCCTCGACGACGGATCCCGGCGGTCGGCCCGGCGGCTACACGTGCCGCTTCCGGATCCGGCCTGCGTCGTGCCCCGGCCGGGAGAAGGCGGCGCGGCGGATGTCGGACTGCCCGGCGGCGACGAGGTCTTCGTCGAGGTTCCGGCGGATGTCGAATCGCTGCCACCCGACGGGTCGCTCGTGCGGTGGCGCGAAACGGTGCGGGACGCGTTCCTGGCCTATCTCAGGAGGGGCTATGCGGTGGAGAGCCTTGTCAGAAATCCCTCGGCGGACCGGTGTTTCTATGTCCTGCGCCGCAGTTGATCACGTGAACCCGCCGGTCGCGACGGCCCGCGGCCGGATGTGGGCGGCCGGCATCCTGGGGCTCCTCGCTCCTCTCGTTCCGTCCGCTGCTTCGGCCCAGAGCCCGTATTCCGTCGAGGACATCCTCTCCGCGCCCTTCGCCACGGATCTCACCGCCGCACCCGTCGGGGCCGCTTTCGCCTGGGTCCGGTACGACCGGGGCGTCCGCAACCTCTGGGTCGCCGAGGGCCCGGAGTACGTGGGTCGCCGGCTCACGGACTGGACCGAGGACGACGGTCAGGATCTGTCCCAGCTCCGGTTCACGCCCGACGGGCGTCAGGTCATCTTCGTGCGCGGAGGCGGGCCGAACCGGTCCGGTGAGATCCCGAACCCGCGCTCCGATCCCGAACCGGCGACTCAGATGGTGTGGGTGGCGGGGCTCGACGGAACCTCGCGGCCGCTCGCCGAAGGGAGTGCTCCGGCGATCGCGCCGGACGGACGCACGCTCGCGTTCGTCAACCGCGGCCAGATCTTCACGCTCACGCTCGATGGCTCGGCGGCTCCGGGTCCACTCCTCCGCATCCGCGGGAGTGCGAGTTCGCTGGCCTGGTCCCCGGAAGGCGGTCGGCTGGCCTTCGTCAGCAACCGCGGAGATCACGCGTTCGTCGGCATCTTCTCGCTGGACGATCGGTCGGTCCGCTATCTGGATCCGAGTCTGGATCGCGACGGCAGCCCCACATGGGCGCCGGATGGCTCGGCCATCGCCTTCATCCGCGTCCCGAACGAGGGGGCGCAGCTGCCCTTCTCGCCGCTCCGCAGCGCCCTGCCCTGGTCGATCCGGATGGCGGATCCCGCCACGGGCGAGGCACGCGCGGTGTGGAAGGCTCCGCCCGGGCGAGGGAGCGCCTTCCAGGCCATGACCGGCCCCTCCCTGATCTGGCTCGCCTCCGACCGGCTCGTCTTCCCCTGGGAACGGGAGGGCTGGCACCAACTGTACTCCGTGCCGGTCGCAGGCGGCGAGGCGACGCACCTCACGCCAGGCGAGTTCGAGGTCGAATCCGTGCTTCCTTCGCCGGACGGAGAGTCCGTCTACTACGCCTCCAACGCGGGCGACATCGACCGCCGCCACGTGTGGCGGGTGACCGCCGAAGGTCCGCCTGAAGCGCTGACATCGGGAGACGGCATCGAGTGGAACCCCGCCGTCACGCCCGACGGCGTCCTCGCGTTCCTCGCCGCGGACGGCCGGACCCCGGCCCACGCCGAGGTGGCTGCGGGCGGAGCGCGGCGTCCCTTCGTCGACGGATTCATGCCGGATGCCTTCCCCTTCGAGAGCCTCGTGGAGCCACGGCAGGTGACCTTCGAGTCCGAGGACGGAATTCTGATCCACGGACAACTCTTTCTCCCGCCCGTGTCGGTGGAGGGCGGGCGGCACCCGGCCGCGATCTTCTTTCACGGCGGGTCGAGGCGGCAGATGCTCCTCGGCTGGCACTACATGCGCTACTACCACAACGCGTACGCGCTGAACCAGTACCTGGCGAGCCGGGGCTACGTCGTCCTCTCGGTGAACTATCGCAGCGGCACCGGCTACGGGCTCGAGTTCAGGGAGGCGCTGAATTACGGCGCCCGCGGTGCGAGTGAATACCGCGACGTCGTCGCGGCGGCACGCTTCCTCGGGGAACGGGATGATGTGGACGCGACGCGGGTCGGGCTCTGGGGCGGCTCCTACGGCGGCTACCTCACGGCCCTCGGCCTCGCACGGAACTCCGATCTCTTCGCCGCCGGCGTCGACATCCACGGCGTGCACGACTGGAACATGGTCATCCGCAACTTCGTGCCGTCCTACCAGCCGGAGACGCGCGAGGCCTTCGCCCGGCTCGCGTTCGAATCCTCGCCGATGGCGTGGATCGACGGCTGGCGCTCCCCCGTGCTTCTCATCCACGGCGACGACGACCGCAACGTGCCGTTCTCGGAATCCGTCGACCTCATCGAGTCGCTGCGGAGGCGCGGCGTCGAGGTCGAGCAACTCGTCTTCCCGGACGAGGTCCACGGCTTCCTCCTGCACCGGAACTGGGTCACCGCCTTCGAGCGATCCGCCGAATTCATGGATGCACACCTGCAGGAGACCCCGGCCACGGGAGGCGCGAAACCGTGACCGCCCGCGTCGCGGGACAGCTTGCGCTCGTCACGGGAGCGAGTTCGGGAATCGGCGAGGCCATCGCCCGCCGCCTCGCCGATGACGGCGCCAGCCTCGTGCTCTGGGCTCGCAGGGCGGAGCGACTCACTCGCCTCGCGGAGGCGATCACGGCGCAGAGCGGGGTCACCGTGGACATCGGCGTCGTCGATATCCGCGACCGCGACGCGGTGCGGGAAGAGGCGGAGCGGCTCGGCGTCGCACGCGGCGTCCCCGACATCCTTGTCAACAACGCGGGCCTCGCCGGCGGCATGGCGCTCGTCCACGACGCCGATGTCGACGACTGGGACCGGATGATCGACACGAACGTGAAGGGGCTGCTCTACGTGACGCGCGCATTCCTCCCCGCCATGGTCGAGCGCGATTCGGGTCAGGTCGTCAACATCGGCAGTATCACCGGTCGACAGGTCTATCCCGGCGGGAGCGTGTACGCCGCCACGAAGTACGCCGTGCAGGCGATCACGGAGGGGACGAACCTCGATGTCCTCGGCACCGGCGTCCGCGTGTCGGGCATCCATCCTGGTCTCGTCGAAACGGAGTTCGCGCTCGTGCGCTTCAAGGGCGACGAGGATCGCGCGCGGGCCACCTACGAGGGGGTGAAGCCCCTCAGCGGGGCGGACGTCGCCGAGGTCGTGTCCTACGTCGTGAACGCCCCGCCCCACATCAACCTGGCCGACGTCGTCGTGTTCGGGCCAAGCCAGGGGAGCGTACACCACTTCCACCGCGACGGGGGCTGAACCTCCACCCCTCTTGCATCGTTCCGATATATCGGGTACTATTTCGATATATCGAGACCGGTCGGAAGCGGGGGAGGTTGGATGTTCACGAGCAAGGATGGATTCGGCGCCTGGGCAAACTGTAGCGGCCCGGGCGTTTTTCGTTTCGGCGGGGGACTGGCGGGCACTCGGCGCGTGGTTCGGAAGGGGGAGTTGAAGTTCGTCCTCCTCCGCCTCCTCTCCGACGAACCCATGCATGGCTACGAACTGATGCGGCGGCTGGAAGAGGAGTCCGGCGGCCTCTACACGCCGAGTCCGGGCTCCGTCTACCCTACCCTGCAGCTGCTCGAGGATCAGGGGTACGTGTCCTCGACACAGGAAGACGGGAAGCGCGTCTACCGGCTGACGGCCGCGGGCCGTGACTTCCTCCAGGAGCACCGCTCCCGCACCCGCGACATCTTCGGCCGCTTCGTCAACATGGGCGAGCGCTTTACCGGGTCCGCGATGCGCGACGTGACGCGCTCGTTCATTCACCTCGCCCAGGTGAGCTTCGAGCGCGCGACGGGCGGACAGGGTGATCCCGAGACGCTTGCAAGAGTGAAGTCGATCCTGGACCGCGCGGCGCGCGAGATCGAGAGCGCGTGGCCGGAGCCCGGGACCGCAGCCTCGCGGGAGGGTTGAGCGATGTTCGAGATCGTCTTCCTGGGAGGCATCGCCGCCGTGATCTACCGGAAACGCGTGCGCGCGGGCGACTGGAGTCGGGGCGACTTCCACCGCGTCCTCGTCGCCGTGGGTCGCGCGGTGAGCCGTGCGGTGGCGACCGTGTCGAAGTCCTGGCCCGGCCTCCTGCGACAGTGCGCGGCCGATGTGAAGAGCCTTGCGGGCGACGTGACGGGCGTCGTCCGGGTCGGGACCCGGAAACCCCGCGCCCGCCGGATCCGGCACTCTCGCGTCAAGGTGCCCGCGGCGGACGTCGCCGCGACGAGCGAAGCCTTGACGAGAGCGGAGAGCCGGATCTTCTCCCGACTCCAGCGCCGCTACGTCGCCGGCAGGATCAGCTTCTCCGAGTACGTGGAGGGCGTACGGCGTCTTCGAAGAGAAGGCGCCGCGCTTCAGGGCCTGGGCGGCACGGCCCCGCCGCGCGCGGACGGCGAGGCCGGGAGGCTGGCGGCGGAGCGCTGACCGCCCCCAGCAGCCTAGCGGTGCCGCTCCCAGGGGCTGCGGGTGAAGTAGGACTCCGTCATCTCCTTGATCTGAGGCGCGAGGAAGATCAGCGCGATCAGGTTCGGGATGATGACGATGGCCAGGAAGATGTCCCCCAGCGACCACACCACGGCGAGCGGCAGCACGGCCCCGACGAAGTGCATCGCGACGAACACGAGCTTGTACGGGATGATCGCACTCGGCCCGAAGAGGTAGTTCGCGCAGCGGTCGCCGTAGTAACTCCATGAGATCGCGGTCGAGATCGCGAACAGGAAGACCGAGAAGATCACGATGTAGTGACCCCAGTCGCCGAGCGGCGACAGGCCGCGCTGGAAGCCCATCTGCGTGAGGGGCGCGCCGGTCTCGTAGGCCTGCCCGTAGAGGACGGCCAACTCCCGTCCGTCGTCGGCGATCGCGACGGACCGCGCCGGGTCGACGGCCCCGCTGAACGGCTGCGTCTGCGCCTCGTCCTCGAACAGCTGCGGCACGGAGACCTCGTGCCACGCGAGGTGGGGCTCGCTCGTCACGCCCGGCCGCCCGATCGTATAGCGGATCGTTCCCGTGGGCTCCGTGGGCACGGAGCTTCCGCCCTCGTCGAGCACCACGTAGCTGATGTCCCCGCCTTCCAGTTGGATCGCGGTCGGGATCTGCGAGTTCCACGCGCCCGTCATGATGATGACCAGCGCCGTCATCGTGACGATGACGATCGTATCGATGAACGGTTCGAGCAGCGCGACGACGCCCTCGGAGACCGGTTCGTCCGTCTTCGCCGCCGCGTGCGCGATCGGCGCGGACCCCTGCCCCGCCTCGTTCGAGAACAGTCCGCGCCGCACGCCCCACATGAGCGTGACGAGGAAGGCGCCAACCCCGGTGCCCGCCACGCCGGCGGTCGGGTTGAAGGCCTCGCGGAAGATGAGCGCGAAGGTCGCCGGCACCTCGCCGAGGTTCAGGATGATGATGATCATGGCGGCGGTCACGTAGACGATCGCCATGAACGGAGCGAGGATGCTCGTCACGCGGCCGATGCGCTTGATGCCGCCCAGGATCACCAGGGCGACGATCGTCGAGGTCGTGAGACCGGTGATCCATGTGGCGATCCCGACCTCGGCGAGCATCGCGTCCGCGACCGTATTGGCCTGGTTCGCGTTCCCCGTCATGAACGCCGTCATCCCCAGCATGACGGCGAAGAACGCCGCCACGGGCTTCCAGCGCGGCCCGAGCCCCTTCTCGATGTAGTACATCGGTCCGCCCGACACCTTCCCGCTGTATTTCGCGGACGACTCGTCGACTTCGCGGTACTTCTGCGCCAGCGTGACTTCGCTGTACTTCGTCGCCATGCCGAGGAAGGCGGTCATCCACATCCAGAAGAGCGCCCCCGGACCCCCGAGGTGGATGGCGATCGCGGCGCCGGCGATGTTCCCGATGCCCACCGTGGCGCTGAGCGCGGTGGTCAGCGCCTGAAAATGCGACACGTCGCCCGGATCGTTCGGGTCGTCGTATCGACCCGTGGCCACGGCGACGCCGTGCGCGAACTTGCGGATCTGCGGCAGGCCGAGCCGGAGGGTGAGATAGGTCCCGATCCCGAGGAGGAGCAGGACCTGAAGCGTCAGGCGCTCTCCCCCGATCGTGATCCCGAACTGCGCGACGTTCCGGTCGAGCCAGTCTACGATTGTGGCGAAGTCCATGCGTTGTCCCCGTTAGCGACGAGTGTGCGGGAGGAGCGCTGAGTTTGGCCCCGCGCCGCTGAGGCTGCAACGGTTGGGCGATGCGGCGTGGACCGGCGGGGTCGCGGAAGGAGACGACGGCGGGGTGTGTCGCGCGCGTCACGGTACCGTAACTTCGTTCGCGCTCCGGCTCCGCCGGCGCCCCGCCGCACCCGAACCCCGGCCGTGACGAGCACCCCCGCGGAAGCAAGGAGACAAAGAGGAACGTGGGTCCAGACAACCGAATCCCCCACCGCATCGGGCGGCTGTGGGAACTCGCGAACGACCTCTCGTGGACGTGGAACCCGGAGGCCCCGGCCCTCTTCCGGGCCATCGATCCGCCGCTGTGGCGCCGCACGCGGCACAACCCCGTGGCGCTGTTGCGGACCGTCGGAGGCGAGCGCCTGCGCAGCCTGGCCGAGGATCCCGTCTTCCTCCGGAGATACGACGCGGCGCTGGACGTCCGGCGTGACGCCGTGGTCGTCGGTCACGCGCCTGAAGCGGGGACAGCCGGGCACGCCGACAACGTCCGGGCGGACGCCACCCCGACCTGGTTCGACGAGCGCTATCCCGCGCTCCGCGACCTCCCGGTGGCGTACTTCTGCGCGGAATTCGCGTTGCACGAGTCCATCCCCATCTACTCCGGGGGACTCGGCGTGCTCGCGGGCGACCATCTCAAGGCGGCGTCGGAACTGGGGGTCCCCCTTGTCGGCGTCGGGCTGATGTACGCGCACGGCTACTTCGACCAGACGCTGGGGTCGGACGGCTGGCAGGACGATGCGGACGACCCACTCGACCCCGACCTGACCCCGCTGGAGCGGTTGCGGGGCGTGGACGGCGTCCCCTGGCTCGCTTCGATCCGCGGCGGGGGACGCCGCATCCATATCGGGGCGTGGAGGCTGCGCGTCGGGCGCGTCTCGCTGTACCTCCTCGACACGGATCTCGAGGAGAACGATCCCGCCGACCGGGGCCTCTCCCACCAACTCTACGCGGGCGGCGCGGATCACCGGCTGCGGCAGGAAGCGATCCTCGGCGTCGGCGGCGTGCGCGTGCTCGCTGCGCTCGGGATCGAGCCCGGGGCGTGGCACGCGAACGAGGGACACGCGGCGTTCATGATGGTGGAGCGCGTTCGCTGGCTGATGCGGGACGGCCGGTCCTTCGAGGACGCGGTGTCCCGGGTCCGGGCCTCGACCGTTTTCACGACGCATACGCCCGTATCCGCGGGTCACGACGTGTTCTCTCACGCGCAGATGCGCGATTGGATCGGCGAGACGTTCTGGGAAGAGATCCCTCACCGCGAGGAGTTGCTGGCACTCGGTCTCCATCCGGACGACGAGGCGCAGGACCGGTTCCACATGACGGCAGCGGCGATCCGGCTGTCGCGACGCGTCAACGGCGTCTCCGCCAGGCACGGGCGCGTGACCCGGGAAATCTGGCGCGGCCTCTGGGGGGACCGTGCGGCCGGAGAGGTACCGATCCGGCACGTGACGAACGGGGTCCACCTCGCCACGTGGATGAGCGATGACATCGCCGGGCTTCTGGACGAGTGGCTGCCCGCCGGGTGGCGATGCACGGGCGACGAAGCGATGTGGCGCGCGGTGCGCGACGTGCCGGCGCAGGCGCTGTGGCGCGTGCGGCGCCGGCTGAAGCTCCGGCTCCTCGACCTGATGCGCGACGAGGCCAGGCGCCGGTGGCCCGGCCACTGGCCGGAGTCGGCTCACCTCGCCGGAGCCGGCACGCTGATGAGCCCCGAGCCGCTCACGATCGGATTCGCGCGGCGCTTCGCGACCTACAAGCGCGCGGACCTCATCTTCCGCGACCGTGAACGCCTCCTGGCGCTGCTCTCGGACCCGGCCCGCCCCGTGCAGTTGATCTTCGCCGGGAAGGCGCACCCGCGGGACGACGACGGCAAGCGCGTCCTCCAGCGCGTGTACGAGCATACGCGCGATCCGGAGTTCGAGGGGAGAATCGCCTTTCTCGAGAACTACGGACTCCATGCGGCGCACGGTCTCGTCGAGGGCGTGGACCTGTGGCTCAACCTCCCCCGGGTCCCGCTGGAGGCGAGCGGGACGAGCGGGATGAAGGCCGCCCTCAACGGCGTCCCCCAGCTCGCGACCGCAGACGGCTGGTGGGAGGAGGGTTTCGAGGGCGACAACGGGTGGATCATCCCGCCCGCCCCCGCGACGGCGAGCGAGAAGGAGGTGGACGAGCACGACGCCGGACAGCTCTTCCGGCTCCTGGAGGAGGAGGTCATCCCCCTCTACTACGATCGGCCCGGCGCCGGGGCCGCGGACGACGCCCCGGCAAGCTGGCTCGCGCCCGCCCGGCGCGCGATCGAGGTGGCCGGCGCGCGATTCACGGCGGGCCGCATGGTGCGGGACTACGCGCGGGACTACTACGTCCCGTCGCTGCGCGGCGACGACTGATCGCGAAGCCCGGTGACCGGCCCCCTCGATCGCAGCGGGGCTCTTGCCACGGGCCGCTAGGGGGGCGGAAGCAGCTCGTCGAGGTAGCGGAGGAGCATGTTGCGCCACGTGGGCCAGTCGTGGTGCCACTCCTCGCCCCAGTCGTCCATCCGGTTCGGCACGCCCTTTTGCCCCAGGAGCGAGGCCGCGCGCCAGGACTCGCCGATATCCTCCGCCCGCCCGCTCCCGGAGGCGAGGAGGACGAAACGCCGACGCAGCCGGTCGAGCGTCTCGCCCTCGAGTTGCGGCAGATGGTGCACGGGCGAGGCTCGGTAGAAGTCGCCCGTCGCTCTCGCCTCGACGCCGGCGTCGTCTTTCAAGAAGCGCTGGAGATCGTAGGTGCCGCTCATGCACACGGCATGCGAGAAGGCATCGGGGAACCGGCACAGCGCGGCGAGCGCGTTGAACGCTCCGATGGAGGAGCCTGCGACGATGACCTCGATCCCCGGATCGTTGCAGTCCTCCCGGATCATGGGGACGAACTCGCGGTAGACGAACTCCTGAAACCGGTTCAGGACGGCCATGCGGTGTTCGGGGGTCCCCTCGCGTCCGAGCATGACGCGGCCCGCCACGCTGTCGCACGAATAGACCTTGATCCGGCCGGCCGTCAGGTAGTCCGCCACCGTGTCGATGACGAGAAAGCGCTCGATCTCCTCCGCATCTCCTCCGGCGGTGGGAAACATGAGGAAGGGCACGCCGACCTCGCCCCACCGCGCGACGTTGACCTCCTGTCCGAGACGATGCGACCACCAGCTGGCATTGAGTTTCATGAGGCGAGAATCGGCACGGCGCCGGGGGGTTCCTCCCGGCGGGCCGCCTGTATGCGGTCGAAGAAGAGGGCGGTGAACTCCTCGATCTCGTGATCGGGGTAGAGCGAGGCCACCTTCTTGCGCACCGCCTCGTGAGCCGCCTCGCTGCCGAAGAACTCGTCGGCCACCTCGTCCAGCTCCGGGAGGTGCGTCTCGCAGAACTCCACGAAGCGGTCGGTCTCGAACCTGGCCTCCGCGATCCCGGCGCAGGCTCGAACCCTCTCGCCGACCGACATCCCCGGACGGCAGGCATCGAGGAACGGCTGCCAATCGAGGTTGATGCGCATCCTGCGCCGGGTCGCCGCGCAGAAGAGGGACCAGCGGAGATTCGCCTTGATGAGCCACGGGAAGTGGTAGTGGAGCGAGGTGACCTGCGAATCCGGACAGGGGTTCGCGAAGTCGATCGGCATCCACCGTCCACCGCTGCGAAGCACCTCGCACGAGTTGAAGTCCCACCCGAAGAAGGCGTTGATCGTGAGCGTCGTGTCGCGGATCGCGCCGGCGTCCGTGGGCTCGAGGTGATCGCGCGCGACGGTGTAGCGGTCGTGCGCCGGGGCGCCGGGGTCGTAGAGCACGGCCCGCGTCTGGGGTCCCAGCCCGATGCAGCGGACGAAACGGTCGTGCTCCACGCCCTGCTGGAGGTGCATGACGAACTTGCCGCTCTCGTCGTAGGCGGCGCCGAGCGCCTCGTCGTCCCCGATCCGCGACACGCCGCGCCAGCCACCGCCGTCGTAGGGCTTCATGAACACGGGATAGCCCAGGTCTCGCGCCACGGCGGGCAGGTCGAAGAGCCGCGCGTAGCGTTTCAGGGTGACCGCCAGATCGTCCTGCGGATCGTAGGACTTGGGCGGGATGAGCCACGTCCGCGGAACGGGGAGGCCCAGCCTCATCATCGCGCAGTAGGTGGAGTGCTTCTCCATCGACTGGACGCTCCACGGATTGTTGAACACGTAGAGCCCGTCCATGATCACGGACTTCTTGATCCACTCCCGCGTCGGGAAAAACCAGTGCGTGAGGCGGTCGATGACGACGTCGTACTTCCCCTTCTGCTGCAGGTCGAAGGGCTCGATCGTGACGTCCTCGATATGGAACCGGATCGTGCCGTCGGACGAGGGGATCCGGGGGTTCATCCGTTCGAGGATCTCGCGGTAGGCGATGGGCCAGCAGAGGTCCGCCCCGAGCGAGAGGCCGATGCGGCGCGTGACCTCGCCCGCGGACGTCGACGGAGCCGTCACTCGTAGACCATCCAGAGCGGGCCCGGGAAGAGCCACGACAGGCCCTCGCGCAGACGGTCGCGCCAGTTCTCCCAGTTGTGGCCGTCGCGCGACTCGACGAAGCGCACGTCCGCGCCGCCGCGACGGAGAGCGTGTATCAGGGCTCGGTTCTCCGAGACCAGCGGTTCGTAGACGCCCACGGAGACGAAGGCCTTCTCCGCGATGGCGGTCGGCTCGGCCCGGTACGCGTTCATCATGTCGACGATGCGGTCGAAGACGGGGCCGCTCTCGTTGTCGCCGATATCCGTGAAGAGGAACGAGCCCGACTGGAGCAGGATACGGCCGAAGCGGCCGGGGTATTCGAGCGCGGCGTGGAAGGATGCGACGGCGCCCAGACTCGCGCCCATGAGGCCGCGCGACTCCGGATCCGGGAGCAGCGGATAGTCGCGTTCGAGACGCGGGAGCAACTCTTCGGCGACGAACCGGGCGTGCGCCGGATCGGCCGAGTATTCCGACATCCGATCGCCCGGGTGCAGAAGGGCGACGATCATCCGGGGGACCTCGAAGCGGTCGATCAGTCGGTCGAGCACGTGCTTCAGGCCGGCGTACTCGACGTAGTCCCCGCCGTCGTGCACGATCAGCAGCGGGTAGCGCCGGTTGGCGCGGAACTCCGCCGGACGGTACACCGTCACGTGACGGGCGGATTCGAGCGCCTCGCTCTCGACCGCGAGTTCGTCCATTTCGCCGGGCCGGACCTCCTCGCTTTCACGGGCCCAGTCGGGGATCTCGTAGCCCCGTGCCTGCACGACCGAGTTCGCGCCGAACGGGTCGCGGGCGCGTTGGGGGTTCAGCGGATCCTCGATCCATTCGGCGCGGCCGCGGGAGAGCACCTCGATCTTGTACTCCACCCGGGACTCGTCGGGGAGTTCGAGGGTGTAGCACCAGAGATCGGTTCCGTCCAGGCGGCGGAAGGGTGCCGAGGTCTGGAGTCCGTGCACCCAGTGTCGCAGGCGCACGGCGTCGGCGTGGCCCCGGTACACGAAGGTGTAGAGTGGCGGCTCGGCGAGGGGGAACTCGTTCGCATCGACGAACGCGTCGACCGCATCCGCCGCACCGAGACCCGAGACGAGCTGTTTCTCGAGCGCCGCGATCGCGGGCGAACGCGGCATCGACAGGTCGTACCCGTGTTCCCGGGCGCCGGCGTCGAATCGCATGGGCCGGACTACGCCGCCGCGCGGAACAGGACCCGGCGGCCCGTCAGATCGAGGCGCTCGACGCCGTCCACGCCGCTCCAGCCGTCGCCGGCCCGGTCGATGCGGCGGCCCGGGTCGAGGAGGACGCAGGAGGCCGGGGCGAAGCGGGCTGCGAGCCGTGCCCCCCGCGTCCGGTCGTCCAGCGCCAGGCGGGCCGAGGCGTGGGGAAGCGCGACGATCCCCTGGGCGATCCCGAGTCCCGCATCGAACACCTCGGGGTTCCCCTCCCCCCAGGGTGGCCGATCGTGAAAGAGGACGATGCGCTCCGTCAGCGCCATCGCGCCCGCCGAGCGGGCGATCACGGTGCGCCCTCCGAGGAGTTCCCGTCCGCCGAAGAGGCGAAGCCGGCTGAGCAGATTCGAGACGTGCCCGCCCTCGACGACGACCAACTCGACCCCGTCGAGTCGCGCGTCCACCTCCCGTCGCTGCGATCGCACGGCATCGCGCTCAGCCGGCGCCATGCGCTCTTCGAACTCCGAGCGAAGCTCGACCACGCGGTCCAGATGGCGGGCATCGAGGCAGCGAATCGCTTCGAGAGCCTCCTCCCGCTCGGCGGCGAGCACCGTCTCGTCTCCCCGCAGCCCGGTCAACTGCCGATGGGCGTCGATGAGACCGTGGAGCCGCAGGTTGTAGGCGCGGCGCAACGCCCTGAGCCGGTTCCGGCTCTCCAGGTGCGCACGCGCGAGTTCCGCGTCCGCCTCGGCGATCCGGTCGGAGCGCCGATAGAGTTCGAGATCCACGACGCGGTCCGCCAGGCGGGGATTGATGAGTCCTTCGTTCGCCTCCCGGTCCCGCCATCCGGCGGTGATGGCCGCGATCCGCGCGCCCGGCGACAGCGCGCCTCCGGCCTCCAGTTCCCGCACCACGTCGATGAGCGCAAGGTCGCCCCCTCGCGGACCCAGGAGGACGAGCCGGGACGGGGACCCGGCGTTGTCATTGACCCGACGCTTTCTCGACACCCTCATGCGGCGCGCACTCTCACCCAGCGTCCGACCGCGTCGAGCATTTCGCGCAGTTCGTCGTAATCCGGGTGCCGCAGGCGAAGCCAGGCGTTCGCCATGTATCCGGCCTCCACCGGCTGGGTGGGCGTACCGGGCGGCGGCAGGTGCGTGTCGATGATCCACTCCCCGAAGCGGGCTTCCACCTTCTCCAGACCCTCATACCCCGCGATCCGCCCATCGTTTTCGGGCCGCAACGTCACGATCCCCGCGGAGTACCGGCGCGACGCGTCCCGCAGTTTCCGGCCATGCACGATGCAGGCCGCCCACTCGCGGTACACATCCAGTTCGTTCGCCGCGCCGTAGAGGTCCCAGGCCCGGACGCCGGGGGGACGGCAACCGATCTCGGAGAATCTGAGTCCCTTCTCTCCGAAGAACCATTCCATGTGGGTGGCGGAGGTCCCGATCTCGAGCGCATCGATGACCCGCTGCCCCAGGTCCCGGACCTCCGCGTAGGCGTGAGCGGCGTCGATCCGGTTCGTGGCGATGAACTGGGGCGACACCTCCCGCGTCCGCATCGCCTCGAGCACGTTCGGGTAGTAGTGGGTCATGAAATCGTGGACGATCACGCCGTCCACCGTCAGCGTGTCGTAGAAGGCCTCGTGTCCGTCCACAAACTCCTCGACGGCGACTTCGGCGCCATGCCCGACGCCGAGGCGCGGGAGCAGAGCCGCAAGCTGCGCCTCATCGTCGACGCGATACGTGCCCGAGGCGCCCGCCCCGGCGCGAGGCTTGATGATGAGCGGATAACCGATCCTCCGGCCGAAACCGGCGATCTCCTCGGCGTCGCCTCCCCCCATGGATTGAGCGGTCGCGATCCCCACAGCGCGAAGGGCGTCCTTCATTGCCGGCTTGTCGCGGCACAGGTGCGCGGTCCTCACCGAGGTCCCGGCCAGTCCGGCGGCTTCCCGCACGCGGGCGACCGGAAGGATGTGGGCTTCCACCGTGGCCTCGAGGCGATCCACGGGTTGCCGCCGGTGGATCTCGTGAAGGGCGTGCGCGAGCGCGCCCTCGTCGCACACGGAGCCGACCTGCTCGTAGCAGGTGAGCCACCGGTGCAGATCCGGGCCGAGCGCCTCGACCGGGGCTTCGCCCACCGCCGACACGTCCGCGCCGATCTCGTGCAGACCGCGCACGAAGTCCTTCTGGTTCCCGGGAAACAGGGGTTCAACGAATACGACGTGCATTGCTTCGCCAACGACTCGTGGGAAAAACTTCACTTTGAGGGCCCGACATAGTACAGTCCCTGCTCTCAAACGCCAGCCCGTCCGGCGGCGGCCGTCCGGCCCGCCGCGGGAACCCGGAAGATCCATGCTCAACGTCGCCTTCGTCGCCCCGTTCTATCTCCCTACCACGCTGCGCTTTCTGGAGGCCGCCGCGGGGCTCGCCGACGTGCGCCTCGGGGTCGTGACGCAGGAACCGCTCGAACGAACGCCGGCCGCCCTCCGGCAGCGGATCGCGGCGCACGTCCGGGTCGAGGACGCGCTGTCGGCGGAGGGCATCCACGTCGGGCTGCGCCGGCTCTCCGCCGAACTCGGCGGGATCGACCGTCTGCTGGGCGCGCTGGAGGAGCTTCAGGTACCGCTCGGGGAGCTGCGTGACGCCTTGGGGTTCGCCGGGATGGGCGGGGCCGCCGCGCGCAATTTCCGCGACAAGTCCCTGATGAAGGACGTGCTCCGGGCACACGGCCTGCCCTGTGCCCAGCACGCGCTGGTCCGGGAGGAGGACGAGGCAACGGCCTTCTCGGATGCGACGGGCTTCCCCCTCATCGTGAAGCCGCCGGCCGGTTCCGGCGCCCGCGGCACCTTCCGCGTCGAAACGCCGGCGCAGTTGCGCACGGCGATCGCGATGTCGCGGCCGAGCGGCGAGCGGCCGACGCTCGTCGAGGAGTTCGTCGTGGGCGAGGAACACTCCTTCGACGCGGTCTCGATCGGCGGGCGCCTCGTCTGGCATTCGATCAACCACTACCTGCCTTCCCCGCTCGAGGTGCTGCGCGAGCCGTGGATCCAGTGGTGCGTCCTCCTCCCGCGGGAGGTCGATTCGCCCCGGTACGAGGAGATCCGGCGCGTTGCCGGACCCGCGCTCGATGCGCTCGGGATGGAGACGGGGTTGAGCCACATG
This sequence comes from Gemmatimonadota bacterium, assembly GCA_022826685.1. Taxonomy (GTDB): domain Bacteria; phylum Gemmatimonadota; class Gemmatimonadetes; order Palauibacterales; family Palauibacteraceae; genus Palauibacter. The sequence goes on from JAJDUL010000028.1 coordinate 63,219, forward strand.
GAGTGGTTCCGGCGGCCCGACGGTTCGGTGGCGATCTCCGAAGTCGGGGCCCGTCCCCCGGGAGCCCAGTTCGTCACACTGATCTCGCAGGCGCACGACTTCGACCTCTACCGTGCCTGGGCCCACCTCCTGGTCTTCGACGAGTTCGATCCCCCGCCTCGCCCCTACGCGGCCGGCGCGGCCTATCTCCGGGGGCAGGGGCGGGGCCCCGTGCGACGCGTGGCCGGCCTCGAGGAGATCGCGAACGACCTCGGGCCGCTCTGCGTGGAGTGGCGCCTCCCCCGAGCGGGGCAGGCGCAGAGCGCGTCGTACGAGGGAGAGGGTTACATCATCGTCCGCCATCCGCGCACGGAGGTCGTCGAGGAGGCGCTGGGGCGGATCATCACCCGCGTGCGGGTGGAACTCGCCACGTAAAGAAACCATTCAACGGAACCATGAACGTACTGATGATTTCGCCGGGTTACCCGGCCGAGATGACGTATTTCACACGGGGGCTCGCGGAGGTGGGCGCGAACGTCATCGGCCTGGGCGATCAGCCCGGGTCGGCGCTGCCCGAGGTCGCCCGGACGAGCGTGTCCACGCACCTGCAGGTGAGGTCGCTGGCGGACGAGGCGGACGTGATGCGGCAGGTCGCCGCGCTCGCCGAGAGAACCCGCATCGACCGCGTGGAGTGTCTCTGGGAACCCTTCATGATCCTCGCGGCGCGGCTGCGGGAGATGCTGGAGCTGCCCGGGCCGACCGTCGCGCAGACGCTCCCCTTCCGCGACAAGGAGGTGATGAAGGATGTCCTCGACGGCGCGGGGATCCGGACGCCCCGCCACGGGAGGGCCACGAGCAGCGCCGAGTGCCGCGAGGTTGCGGAGCGCGTCGGCTTCCCGCTCATCGTGAAGCCCGTCGACGGGGCCGGCTCGGCCGACACGCACCGGGTCGATTCGGCGCGCGACCTGGAGCGGATCCTTCCGGCCCTCCGGCACGTCCCGCAGGTCACGGTCGAGGAGTTCATCGAGGGTGAGGACATGACCTTCGACACGGTCACGGTCGGGGGTGTCGTCGCGCACTACAACATCTGCCGCTACTGGCCCCGTGCGCTCGAGTCGAAGACGCACGAGTGGCTCAGCCCCATCACCTATGCGCTGCGCGACGTGGAGGCGGATGATGTCGCCGCCGGGCGCGAGATGGGGTTCGCCGTCCTCGCCGCACTCGGATTCGAGACCGGCTACACGCACATGGAGTGGTACCGGACGGCGGACGGGGAGGCCGTGTTCGGCGAAATCGCCGGGCGGCCTCCCGGCGTGCGGACGGTCGACCTCATCAACTTCGCGAGCGACATCGACACCTATCGCGGGTGGGCCGAGGGGGTCGTGCACGCGAAGTGGTCGCAGCCGGTGGAACGGAAGTACAACGCGTGCTGGATCGTCAAGCGGGCGCGCGGGCAGGGCCGGATCCAGCGCATCGAGGGGCTCGGCCCCCTGCTCCAGGAGTACGGCGAGCGGGTGTGCAGCCTCGATCTGCTCCCGGTCGGGTCGCCACGGCGGAATTGGCAGTCCACGCTCGTCTCCGACGGGATGATCTTCCTCCGGCACCCCGACCTCGGGGCGCTGGAGACGATCGCGGGCGAGTTCGCGACGCGGCTGCAACTCTACGCGGCCTGACCCCCCTTGCCCGGCTCCTCCGAGCGCCTGAGCACGAGAAAACCCAGCGGCGGGAGATCGAGCGCGAGCGAGGCGGGGCGTCCGTGGCGGGAGACCTCCTCCGCGCGAGCCGGAGACGCGGTGCGCCCGCTCCCCCCGAAATCCGGGTCGCCGCTGTCCAGCAGGACGCGGTACGGCCCGGCTTCGGGCAGGGCGATCCGATACCGCGGCCACGCGGTCGCGGAGAAGTTCGCGACGACGACGACCGCTCCCTCCCACTCCGGCCGCCAGCGCACGTAGCTCAGTACGCTGTGCGACGCGTCGTGCACGTCCAGCCACTCGAACCCTTCCGGCCTGTGGTCGAAGGCGTGCAGCGCCGGTTCGCTCGCGTAGAGACGGTTGAGCGCGCGCACCCAGCGCTGGATCCCCCGGTGCGCGCGGCGCGTCGGGCTCGCTGACGGATCCAGAAGACCCCAGTCCAGCGCACCGTCCTCGTCCCATTCCCGCCGCTCCCCGATCTCCCCTCCCATGAAGAGCAGCTTGGCTCCCGGGTGCGTCCACATGTAGCCGAGGAGGAGGCGGAGACCGGCGAACTTCTCCTCGTCCATCCCCGGCATCTTGTCCACGAGAGAGCACTTCAGATGAACGACTTCATCGTGTGACAGGGGAAGGAGATACCGCTCCGAGTGCGCATAGTGCAGCGAAAACGTCAGGTGCCGGTGCAGGTGCGGCCGCCGCTCCGGCGGAGCCGCCAGGACCCGGAGCGTGTCGTTCATCCATCCCATGTTCCACTTGAAGTCGAACCCGAGCCCTCCCTCGACCACCGGCGCCGTCACGCCCGGCCACGCGCTGCTCTCCTCCGCGAACAGGAGAACGCCCGGAAGGTCGCGGTGGACCATCTCCGAGAGTCCTTTCAGGAAGGCGATCGCGCCGAGGTTCTCCCGTCCCCCGAGTTCGTTCGGCTCCCACTCTCCCTCATCCCGGGAATAGTCGAGGTGGAGCATCGACGCCACGGCATCGACGCGCAGGCCGTCCACGTGATAGTGCTCGATCCAGTAGCGCGCGCTCGAGAGGAGGAAGGAGATGACCTCGGGGCGGTTGAAGTCGAAGGCGAGCGTGCCCCAGTCCGGATGAACGGCCCGCGATTCCTCCCCCATCTCGTAGAGGGGCGCGCCGTCGAACGTGCGCAGGCCGTGGAGGTCGGGGCCGAAGTGGCCGGGCACCCAGTCGAGCACGACGCCCAGCCCCAGGCGGTGGGCCTCGTCCACGAAATGCGCGAAGTCCTCCGGAGGTCCGTAGCGGGAGGTGGGGGCGAAGTACCCGACCGTCTGATATCCCCAACTCCCGTCATACGGATGTTCCATGACGGGGAGGAGTTCGATGTGCGTGAAACCCAGGTCGGCCACATAGGGCAGCAGCTCCCGGGCGAGCGCGCGGTACCCGAGCCACGAGCCGTCGGCATTCCGGCGCCAGGAACCGGGATGGACCTCGTAGATGGAGATGGGGACTCCGGGGGTCGCGCGTTCCCGCCGGGTCTCGACCCACGCCGCATCCGTCCAGCCGTGGGGGGCGGTCGACACGACTCGCGACGCGGTGCCCGGCCTCACTTCGGCGGCGCGCCCGAGCGGATCGGCCTTGTCGACCTCGAGGGGGAGCCCGCCCGCCGCGCCGTCCATCCCGGAGCCGACGCGGAACTTGTACAGCGCTCCGGGCCCGACGCCGGGGACGAAGCGCTCCCACACGCCGGCATCTCCCACCGGAGACATGGGATGCGCCTCCCCCTCCCACCCGTTGAACGAGCCCACGACGCTGACCCGGTGGGCGCGCGGGGCCCATACGGCGAACCGCGTACCGGCCTTCCCGCCACGCGTGCAGGGGTGTGCTCCGAGGAGGCCGTGGAGCGCAGACTCCCGTCCCGCGTGGAACGCCTCGAAGTCGGACGCCTTCAGAGGGAACGAAGGATCGCGTGCCGGGGTTTGGAGAGGTCCGGGCGGGCCGCTAGCTTTTTCCTGTTCGATCTGCCACCTCATCGCGGCGCGTCCGTCCGGACCGGACGCCGTCCCTTGCAGCCACACGTTCGCCACTTCGCGACGAAGTATGAGCCGCATGCCCGCAATCGCCAAGCCAGCGCCGACACGACCGCCGGCGGGGGCCAAGCCCCCGGAGGAGCTTGCCGTCGTGCACCTCGTCGCCGAGTACTGGCCGTACGCCCGCACCGGCGGTCTCGCGGAGGCGGTGCGCGGCATCGCCACCTTCCAGGCGGCCCAGGGGACCCCCGTCACGGTGTTCATGCCGCTCTACCGGTCGGTGCGCGAGGCTTTCCCCGACCTGGAGCCGATCACGGACAGCTTCCGCGTGCGCGTGGGGCGTCGGGTCGAGGAAGTCCGGATTCTCCAGCATCCCGGCCCGCGCCGAAACCCGCGCGTGCTCTTCGTCGATCATCCCGGGTTCTTCGACCGGGACGGGATCTACGGGGAGGGCGGAGCGGACTACGCGGACAACCCGCTGCGCTTCGCACTCTACAACCTCGCGGCGCTCCAGATTCTGCCGGAGCTCGCCAACGTGCCCGTCGTCGTGCACGCGCACGACTGGCATGCGGCCCTCGCCCCCGTCTTCCTGCGCACGCGGTTCGCGGGACGCGAGGCGCACGACCGCATGGCGGCCGTCCTCTCCATTCACAACGCCGGCTACCAGGGACTGCAGGGACCCGGCGTGCTCGAAGAGATCGGGCTTCCGCGCGAACTGTTCCACTGGCGGCTCATGGAGTTCCACGGCCACCTGAACCTCCTCAAGGGCGGCCTCGTGTTCGCGGACTACGCGACGACCGTGAGTCCCACGCACGCACACGAGCTTCGCACGGCCACCGGCGGCTTCGGTCTTCACGGCTCGTTCATCGAGATGGGCGACCGCTTCCTCGGAATCCTGAACGGAGTCGATCTGGAGGTCTGGGACCCGGAGACGGACGAGGAGATCGCCGCAGCGTTCTCGAGCGCGGAGCTGGCCGGGAAAGCGGTGTGCAAGCGGGCGCTGCAGCGGGAATACTCCCTGGCCGAGGCGCCGCGCGAACCGTTGTACGGGATGACCGCGCGACTCGTCGGGCAAAAGGGGCTCGACCTCCTCATCGACGGCGGGCCGCTGGAGCGGGCCGAAGGGCAGTTCATCTTTCTCGGCCAGGGCGAGGAGCGGTACGAAACAGCGCTGCGCGAGCTGGCCGGACGGTATCCCGACCGGATCGCCGTGGACACCGGGTTCACCGAACCCAAGGAGCACCGGCTCCTGGCGGGAATCGACCTCCTCCTGATGCCGTCGCTCTACGAACCGTGCGGTCTCACGCAGATGCGGGCGCAGCTCTACGGCGTCCTCCCGGTCGCCCGCCGCGTCGGGGGGCTGGCCGACACCATCGAAGACCAGGTCACGGGCTTCCTGTTCGACGGATACACGTCGGAGGATCTCGAGGTCGCGCTCGGGCGGGCCGCCACGCTCTATGCGGGGGGGCCGGAGGCGTGGAACGAGCACGTGGTCCAGGCGATGACCCGCGACTTCGGCTGGGCGAGCAGCGCGGACCGCTATCTGGACGTTTACCGGCGGGCGCTCGCCGCGCACGCCCCGGGCGACTGAACCCCTCCTCGGCCGTGGGTCGCGCCACGGTTGTCCTCCACGGCCATTTCTACCAGCCGCCGCGGGAGGACCCGTGGACGGACCGGGTCCCTCGCGAGCCGAGTGCGGCCCCGTTCGAGAACTGGAACGAACGAATCGCGTCGGAATGCTACGAACCTCTGGCGCGGGCGGGGGCGTTCGACTGGCTGAGCTTCGACCTCGGCCCGACGCTCGCGCGCTGGCTCGAGGGGGAGCACCCCGACATCCATGAGCGCTTCGTCGGCGGGGACCGGGCGAGCCGCGATCGGCTGGGGCACGGCAACGCGGTCGCGCAGCCTTACCACCACATCATCCTCCCCCTCGCCTCCCGCCACGAGAAGGAAACGGAGGTGCGCTGGGGTCTCAGGGACTTCGAGCGGCGCTTCGGGCGGTGCGCCGAGGGCATGTGGCTCCCGGAGACGGCGGTCGACATGGCCACGCTCGAAGTGCTGGCGGCGGAGGGCGTGGCCTTCACGATCCTGGCCCCGCACCAGGTCGCGGACGCCCCGGACGGAGGCATCGGGCGGGTTCGCCTCGGTGAGGGCCGGGAGATCGCGGTCTTCATTTACGACGGCGAGCTCTCGCACGGCGTGGCGTTCGGGGCTCTGCTCGACGGCCGCGACGCGTGGTTCGAGGCGCTGCGGTCGGCCGCGGGCCGCGGGGTTCCCCTCGTGGCGCTGGCGACGGATGGCGAGACGTTCGGACACCACCACGGGGGCGCTGACCGCGCGCTAATGCAGGTGATCTCCCGCGCCCGCCGGAGCGGAGACGTGAAGATCGGGAACTTCGCCTCGGCGCTCGCGGCCGCGGGCGAAGTGCCGTTCGTGACTCTGGAGGAGCCCACTTCCTGGAGCTGCGCACATGGCGTGGAGCGCTGGCGCTCGGCGTGCGGGTGCCGGATGGCGCCTCACCTGGATTCACAGCAGCACTGGCGGAGGCCGCTTCGCGAGGCGTTCGAGACGCTCGCCGCGAGCCTGGACGAGGCTTTCGCGATCCTCGCGCCGGGCCGGTTGTCGGAACCCCGGCAGGCGCTGGCCGCCCTGGGAGGCGCCCTCGGCGACCCTGCGGGGCTGGAGGGTTTTGCGGCCCGGGTCGCCCGCGAAGACTGCCGGGACGACGTGTTGTCCCTCCTCGAACTCGCCCGCGACCGGGCGGCGATGTTCACCTCATGCGCCTGGTTCTTTGACGATGTGGCGGGGATCGAGGCCACGCAGGTGCTCGGCTACGCCGCGCACGCCATCGACCGCCTGCGTCGGCTCTCACCGGAGCGCGCGGAGGCATCGGAGGCCGCCTTCATCGCGGATCTCGCGAAGGCCCCGGCCAATGACGCCGATCTCGCGAACGCCGCGGTCGCCTACGAGCGCGCGTTCGGATCGGGGGCCAGCGTCCGCATCCCGGCGGACGCGTGAGCCGAGGCTCGCTCCGTTTTGCGTTCGCGATTCACCTTCACCAGCCGGTGGGGAACTTCGACCATGTGTTCGAGGACCACCTGACGGGGGTGTACCGGCCCCTCCTCGATGCGCTCCACGCACACGGCACATACCCGATCACGCTCCACGTCTCGGGTCCCCTCCTCGACTGGCTCGAGCGCCACGCGCCCGACTTCCTCGACGATCTCGGGGCACGGGCCGGGCGCGGCCAGATCGAGTTCCTCGCCTCCGGACGCTACGAGCCCATCCTCGCGGCGCTCCCGGCGGCGGACCGAGTGGAGCAGATCGAATGGATGCGGACGGATCTCCGCAGCCGGTTCGGCGTCGAGGCTACCGGCCTCTGGCTCACGGAACGCGTCTGGGAACCCGATCTCGCTGCCGATCTGGCACGCGCGGGCATCGAACACACGCTCCTCGATGACCGTCACTTCCTCGCCTGCGGACTCGAGCGCGAGGAGCTGGACGGCGTCTTCACGACGGAGAGCGGCGGGAAGCGGATCCGCCTCCTTCCGATCGACGAACGGCTTCGGTACCTGATCCCTTTCCGGCCCGCGAACGAGATCGTGGAGTTCTTCGGCGACGAGCGTCGGGCAGGTCGCGGTCAACTCGTGCTCGGCGACGACGGCGAGAAATTCGGCGGCTGGCCGGACACCCGCGAGTGGGTGCACGGCGGCTGGCTGGACGCGTTCCTCGATGCGCTGAACGCGGGGCGCGAGCGGGGTGAGCTGGAGTTGGTCACGACCCGCGAGGCAGCCTCCGGACCGAGCCGCGGGCTCGTCTATCCCGCGACGGGCGCATACCGCGAGATGGAGGAATGGACCCTCCCCCGACCCGCCGCGCGGCGCCTGGCGCGGCTTGTCGTCACGGCACCCGACCGAGAAGGCGACGATCCGCTGATGCGCGGCGGACACTGGAAGGGTTTCCTGCGTCGATACCCCGAGTCGAACCGCATGCACAAGACGGCGCTCCGGCTCTCCGCGACATGCCGGGACCGCGGCGACCCCGCCGCGGCCCGCCGTGCCATCGCGCGGGCACAGTGCAACGATGCGTATTGGCATGGGGTCTTCGGCGGGGTCTACCTTCCACACCTGCGCCGTGCGATCTGGCGCGAACTCGCCGCGGCCGAGGAGCGGCTGCGCGAGGGAGAAGGCATCGCGTTCGAGATTCTCGACTTCGACCTGGACGGCCATGACGAGATCTGGATCCATTCGGCCCGGAGTTCCGTCGTGATCAGCCCCGCACGCGGGGGCGCGGCCGAGATTCTCACGGTCTTCCGGGACGGCGTGAACTACGTCGACGTCCTCTCCCGCCGCCTCGAGGCTTACCACCGGGACCCCTCGGAGTCCGGCGCGACGCATGTGAGAGACGGAGGGGCGACCCCCGGGGCGCGAACCCGGAGCGACGGCGTCGCCTCGGTCCACGACCGGGAATCCGAAGCCCCGGCCGCCCCCGCTCCGGACGGCGCCCCTCTGGCCTTGCTGCAGGAGATCGCCCTCGAACCGCCCGGCAGCCCGGGAATACCGGAACGGTCCATCGTCGTGGATTGGCGGACGCACCCGTTCCGGCTCGCCCGCGTGCCGAATCTGGAGCCCGGCTCCGCGTCCGGCCGGATCCGTCTCCACCTCGAGTCCGAACCGGGTCTCCCCCGCCTCGAGAAGACGCTCGACGTTCACGTCGATGGGAGGATCGAGGCGACGCTGGACTGGAGCGCGGCCGATATCCCCGCGGACAGCCGGATCGTCACCCGGCTGCCGCTCGCACACCCCATGAGGATCGAGGCCAGGGCGTCGAGGGAGTCGCGCACGCGGATCGTCACGCTGGCCAGATCCGAACAGGGCTTCGAGGAGATCGACCAGGGGGAACTCGTCGAACTCGCGTGGCCGGCGGAGGTCCGGAGGGCGCATGTCAGCCTGGCGCCGGACGTCGGCCCCGGTGGGGCCGGAGGTCCGGAATGAACCGGCGGCGACGGAGCGATCCGCGGCGGTTCGTCCTCCTGGCCGTCCTGGCCGCCGCCTGCGGAGAAGCCGAGACCGTGGCGCCGGCCGAGACGGGACCGGCATCCATCGTCGTCCTTGCGGGCGCGGATCAGCGCGGAGTTCCCGCGCGCCCCCCGGCCGAGGCCATCACCGTTCGGGTTCTCGACGCCGAGGGACGTCCGGTCGGCGGCAGCACCGTCACCTTCCAGCCGGAGCCCGGTCACGGAAGCGCGGATCCGGCTTCGACCGTCGCGGACGCCGGCGGCGAGGCGGCGACGACGTGGACGCTCGGGGCCACTCCGGGGCCCCAGCGCCTCGCGGTTGCGGCCGGTCGGGCCGGCGCCACGGTTCGCGCCGAGGCGATCGATCTCGATGCCGAACTCGATGCGCTGTTCGCTCCCCCGTCGGCGGCGGAGATCGAAGCCGTGCGAGTCGACTGGGCGCAACGTGACATATCAGCGGCCGAGGTCTCGGTCGAACTGCCCGTGGTGTTGGGGTTCGGCGTGTCGACCGCTACGCTGCTAATCGACTCCCCGGTCGGGGCGGGCGCCCGCCACTTCGGCGCCATCATCGTGCCGGACGGCGCGGCGCCCGAAACGCTGCCGCTCCTGATGTACTCTCACGGCGGCGATGGCGGGGTATCGGTCGACGACATCGAGATCGTGGCGCTGGCCCTCGGGGAGCGGAGCCGTCGCTTCGTATACGTGATCCCGTCGTTCCGCAGCGAACCGCTGCGATACGAGGGCCGGAGCTGGGTGTCGGAGGGTCCCTCGGGTCACTGGGACTACGACGTCGACGATGCGCTGGCGCTCGCGAATGTCGCGTTCGAGACGACGCCGGAAGCCAGGCCCGACGCCATCCACATTATCGGCGGCAGTCGGGGGGCCGGCGTCGCCCTGCTCGCGGGAGCGCGCGACGAGCGGGTGGAGCGGATCGTGGCGTTCTTCGGGCCGACGGACTTCTTCGATGACTGGATCAGGGTCATCGCCTGGAAGACCGCGCTCGACGGCCCCTGGGATCTGCCCGGGCTCATCCACCTCGACTCCACCGTCGTGCAGCCGCTGGTCCGGGGCACGCTCTCCTCCTCCGAGGCGCGTCTCGAGCTCGTGCGCCGATCCGCCGTCCTCTTCGCCGCCGACCTTCCCGCCGTCCAGGTGCATCACGGCACCGCGGACTTCGTCGTGCCCGTGAGCCAGGCGGAGTCGCTGATGCGAACGATGGCGGCTCTCGGCCGCACGCCTCCCGACTTCGAGGCGTTCATCTACGAGGGAGGCGGGCACGATTTCCTCGCCCTGCCCGGAGCCATTCCCCGGGCGGTCGAGTTCATGTCGGAGGCACTGCAGCCGAAAGGAAACCCGTAAGGATGAGAACCCGGATCGCCCACACCATCGAGATCTTCGAAGCCGCGCGTAAACCTCTGTTCACCGTGCTCGACGGGATCTCGCGCGAGGATCTCGACTGGCAGCCTGCGGAAGGGATGCGCGGGATCGGGAAGATCTGCCGCCACATGTACCGCGTGGACGTCTGGTTCCTGAAACAACTCGGCATCACGCCCGTGATCGCAGAAGATGGTCCGGGTCCGGCCAAGGAGATCGCGGCGCGCATGAAAACGATTCAGGGTCAGATCGTATCCGAAGTGGACGCGTGCGGGAGCGACGCGGATCTCGTCGCCGAGCGTACCTCTCCGGATGGAAAGATGACCCTCAGGCTGGGGGCAACCGTCATCCATATCGCGCAGCATTATCTGTACCACCTCGCACAGATCACGTACCTGCGCCGCATCCGCGACCCGGAGTGGTCCGCGCCGCTGGACGAGTGGGAGACCGCCACCCACATCATCGAGGACCGGATTCTGGAATAGCCGGGACCCGATCCACCCACCCCGAACGGGGAGGCCGGGATGTCCGTCATACCACAGAGACCCCTGGGGTTCGGCGAGATACTGGATGGCGCCATCCAGTTCTACCGACGCAACTTCGGACTCTACTTCCTCATCGCCCTCGTGGGCGCCCTCCCGGGGTACGCCATGCTGCTCGCTCTCGGGACGCCGGGCACGGGCCTCGACCCCTCGGGCGCGCCGGCGGTCGGCGAACTCGGATTCGACATGGCGATCGTGTTCCCGGCGGCGGCCCTCTCGTGGGTGGGGACGCTCGCGGTCGCCGTCGCCATGGCCGCCCGTCTGGAGGGGCGTTCGGCTTCGCTCGAGAGCGCGTACCGCGGAGCGCTCCGCCCCTTCCCGAGCGCGGCCGGCGGGCACCTGCTCGCCCTGCTGATCGCGGTCATCGCGGGTCTGGTCATCATGATCCCGGTCATGGTCGCGGGTGCCGCCGCGATCTCGACCCTGGACAGTTTCATCGCGGGGATGACCGTCTTCGGGCTCACGGGCCTCGCGGCCGCGCTCGTCGTACTGGCAATCTGGTTCCGCACCTCGTTCGCGGTCTTTCCGGCCGTGCTCCTGGAGGGGCGTAACGCCGCGGAGGCGGTGCGCCGCTCGCTCAAGCTCGGGAAGGGGGCCGGGCTACGGATCCTCGGGGTCATGCTCGTCGCCTCCATCATCCGCGATGGTCCCTCCTTCGGCATCTTCGCGCTCTTCGGAGGGTTCGAGATGTTCACGTCGCCCACGACGGCGGGCACGCTTAGTCCCGGTCTTCAGGCCGTACAGAACACCCTGAACCTGCTGATCGGATCGTTCACCAAACCTTTCCTCGTGGCGACCGTGTTTCTCCTCTATCACGATCGGCGGGTGCATCTGGAAGCCGCTGACCTGGAGACGGCCGCGGCGGCGATGGCAACGGACGAAGGGTGACTCGACTCGCCGATCGTGCGGTCCTTCCAGCCGGGCAGGAGCCGTCGCCCGCCGGCGAACCTCTCCCTTCGCCGGACGAGATGTCCGCTGCGTGGCGGGAGATCCTCGCCGATCCCGAGTTCGTCTCCCCTCCCCTTCCGGCGCGACGGCGGATCTTCGAATGGATCGCAAACACGCTCTCCGACGCGTGGGATTGGCTGCGGCGATTCCTGTTCGAAGAGGGCGGCGGGCTCATGGAGGTGATGGCCGTCCTCGTGGTCCTGGCCGCGCTCGTCGCGGTGGGGGCGGTGGCCCTGCGTCACGGGCCGCGGTGGGTGCACAGGGTGCGGGGGACGGGGGACGAGGGACCGGAGGACGACGGCGCGCCCGTCTCGGCGCGTGAATGGTTGGGCCTTGCCCGGACGCGCGCGGGCGAGGGGGAGTTCCGACCTGCGGCGAGCGCGCTGTATCAGGGTTTCCTCCTCACCCTCGACAGGAAGGGCACGGTGGCGTTCCACCCGTCGAAGACGCCCGGCGACTACGCCCTCGAGATGGAAACCGGCGCCGGCCGCAACTTCATCCGTCATTTCCAGGGATTTTCCTTCGGTCAGGAGACGCCCACCCCCGCCGGCTATGCGGCCCTGGAGGATCTCGCGCGGGACGCGGGGTGTCCGACACCCGCATCCAGCGAGGAGGCCGAGTCATCGTGAGCGGAGTCCGCAGGTTCAGGACGTTCGCGTGGATCGGGGCGATCGCGCTGGGGGCGGGACTCGCCGCGTACCTCGCCCGCCCCGCGGGACGCACGGCGCTCGACGTGAAGCGGAGTTCCTTCCGGACGACGCCGGACGGAGTGGCCGCGTTCGATCGGGGGCTCGAACGATTCGGCCGCCCGACCGCGCCCCGCTTCACACCGCTGGCCGACGCCGATCCGGTTCCGGGGGCGCTCGTGCTGCTCTCGCCCGCCGTCGTCCCGAGCCCGGTGGAGGTACACGCTCTCCTGGAGCGGGTGCGCCGCGGCGGCACCCTCGTCTACGCGCCGCGACTGTCTCCGGCGATCGCAAGCACGTTACGGATCACGCCGCTGATGGACTCCCTGGGCATCGCGTTCCGCGTGCCCCGGCCCGGCGACCTGGAAGATCCGGAGTGGGCGGCCCACTCGCTGACTGACGGCCTGCCGGAGCCGGCGGCTCCGCGCCGCGCGCTCCGCCGCATGACGTCCCGTGAACTCGGCGAGCGATCCGTTCCTCCCGTGCAATCGCTGCTCACGGTGGGGAGAGATCCGGACCGGAGATGGACGGGCGCCGGGCTCATGCCCTTCGGGGAGGGGCAAATCATCGTCCTCAGCGATGCCGAGCCGCTCTCGAACGGCCGCATCGCCGACGATCCCCTGGCATTCGTCGTCATGCGGGCCGTACTCACGCACACGACGCCGGCCGACACGATCTTCTTCGCCGAGTTCCACCAGGGCATCCGTGGCTACGAGAGCACGGCGCGGCGCTGGGCGGGCTTCGTCTTCGGCACGGCGCGGGGGCAGACTCTCCTCCAACTCCTCCTCGCCGCGTTTCTCGCGCTCGCGTGCGCAGGGCTGCGCTTCGGCACTCCGACGACGGCCGCGGCGCCGCGGGACCTCGAGCGAAGGTCTCCGCTCGAACACGTCTCGGCCCTCGGCGACCTGTACGAGAAGGCGCGAGCCCGGCGGACCGCCGCCCTCCTCCTCCTGGCGCGACTGGCCCGGAGCGTTCGGCGCCCTCCACCGAGGGACGTTGCCGAGGCCCGGGCTCTGATCCGCGAGCTGCAGGCCCGGCGGGGAGAGCAGCCCGCTCTGGCCCGGATCCAACGCGGCTTGCGCGCCGAACCGGTGGACCTGACGATGGTCGCCGCCGGAATCGACGACCACCTCGGACGAAGGGCGAAGTCATGACGACGCACGACGCGGCGCTGCGTCTGCTGGGCGACATCGAGAAGGTGATCCTGGGCCAGGAGACCGTCCTCCGACAGCTGATGATCACCCTCCTCGCCCGTGGCCATGCTCTGCTCGAGGGCGTGCCGGGGACTGCCAAGACGCTCTCCGTCCGTGCCCTCGGCCGCGGGCTTGGGCTCGACTTCGGCCGCGTCCAGTTCACCCCCGATCTCATGCCCACGGATCTCGTCGGCGTGAGCGTGCTGGACGAGACGCAGCGGAATTTCCGCTACCGGCCGGGTCCCGTGTTCACCGACCTCCTCCTGGCCGATGAGATCAACCGCGCGCCGCCCAAGACCCAGGCGGCGCTGCTGGAGGCGATGGAGGAGCGCCAGGTCACCGTTGACGGCGCCACGCGGGCCCTGCCTGCGCCATTCACGGTCTTCGCGACCCAGAATCCGGTCGAATACGAGGGGACCTATCCGCTCCCCGAGGCACAGGTCGACCGCTTCCTGATGAAGATCGTGATCGACTATCCGCCGGAGGAGGCGGAGCGGGCGATTCTCGACCGCCACGAGGGGGGGTTCCGGGCGGATGACGAGACGACGTATCCGATGGGCGAGCCGCTGACGCGCGCGGCGCTCCTTGCGGCGCGGGACGCGGTGGACGGCGTTCACATGGACGAGAGGGTCCGGCGCTATGTAACCGGGATCGTGCGGGCGACCCGGGACGACCAGGCCTTCGCGCTGGGGGCGAGCCCCCGCGCGGGCGTGGCCCTCTTCCAGGCCGCGAGAGCAGAGGCGTTTCTGCACGGCCGGGACTTTGTGACGCCGGACGACGTGAAGTCGCTCTCGTTCCCCGTGCTGCGGCATCGCGTCGTGTTGACCGCCGAGGCGGAGGTCGAAGGACGTTCTTCGGACGACGAACTGCGGGCGCTCCTCGAGACGCTGGAGGCGCCCCGATAATCCGCGTCGCGGTGGTCCCCGACGGGCGGACCCTGTGGCTGCTGGGGCTGACCTCGTTCGTCTTCCTGTTTTCGGCGACCGCCGCCCTGGCGACAGACGCCGTCATCCTCCTCCTGGCCTGGATCGACGGTCGGCGGACGCGGCCTCCGTCGGTCTCCCGCACGGTGCCGCGCATCGCCGCGCTCGGCGAGATCACGGAGGTCGGCCTCGACGTGGTCAACCCGACGAACCGGCGGCTCTCCGTCCTCCTCACCGACGACCTCGATCCCTCCCTCCGCCGGGTCCCCGGGCGCGACGGGAACGAAGCGTGGGAGAGGGGCGTGCGGCTGGAGATCCCCCCCGCTTCCGTCGTGCACACCCGCTACAGGATGCGGCCGCGCACGCGCGGATTCCTCGCCATGGGCGCGACTCACCTGCGCACCCGCTCGCCGTGGGGGTTCGCGTGGCGGCGTTCCACCGTGGACGCGGCGCACACGCTGCAGGTGCAACCCGGGATCCGGAGCCTGTTGCGGGACCGCAGCGGCCACGCGCTCCGGCGCGGCCTCCGCACGGCCGGCTCTCGCCGCAGCCGGCAGTGGGGCGACGGCCGCGAGTTTGAAAGTCTGCGCGACTACGCCGAGGGGGATGACCCCCGCATCGTCGACTGGAAGGCGTCGGCGAGACGCCAGCGCTTCGTCGTCCGCAACTACGAAGCGGAACGCAGCCAGAACGTCGTCCTCGCGATCGACGCGGGCCGCCACATGCGCGAGCGGCTGGGCGATCGGGAACGGGTGGATTTTGCCCTGGCGGCGGGCATGATGCTCGCCAACCGCGCGCAGAGCTTCGGGGACCACGTCGGAACCGTGGTGTTCGACGACGAGATCCGGCATCTGTCGCCGCCCCGTCGATCCGATCCGGCGGCGCTCGCCCGGATCTTCGCCGGCGTGGAAACCCGTCCGGTCGAGCCCAACTACCCGCTTGCGCTCGCGACGCTGAGCCGGACGTTCCGCAAGCGGTCGCTCGTCATCCTCTTCTGCGACGTGATCGATGAGGCCGTCTCGAAGGCGCTCGTGACCTCGCTGGCCCGGATCGGGCGGGCACACCTCCCGCTGGCCGTCGCCATCCGCAACCCGGCCCTCGAGGTGGCCGCGACGCAGCCCGCCGCGGATGAGGCCGCGGTCTTTCATCGCGCCGCCGCGGAGGAGCTCGTGCAGTCGCGCGCCGCGACGCTTCAGGTCATGCGCCAGTCGGGAATCCTCGTCGTGGACACCCCGCCCGGCGACGCGCTCGTGCGCACGCTGGACAAGTACGTCGAGATCAAGGAGCGGGGACTGCTCTGACCTTTCCGCGGCGGGCGTCGTCGGAACCCCGCCCGGCGAGACCGAAGTACGCCGTGAGCAGGAGCGCGGTGGCGCCGCCGAAGGCGAATTTCGCCGTCGCCGGAAGTCCGGAGGGGGAATAGAACCCCTCCACGAGACCCGCCACGATCAGCAGGAGCACGGCCCCGCCGACGAGCGAGAGGAAGGCGCGGCCCCGCTCCCTCAACGCTTCGCGACGGGTGCGCCGTCCGGGTACGAGCAGCGCCGAGCCGAGCCCCAGCCCCGCCCCGCCGGCCAGGCAGATGGCGGTGAGTTCCATGACGCCGTGCGGGAAAACGAAAGCGAGAATCACGCCGAGAACGCCGTTGTTCGCATACAGCCCGAACGCGGCCCCAAGCAGGACCCCGTTGAAGATGAGGATCAGCACCGTGCCGGCGCCGGCGAGCAGCCCGGCCGCGAAAGCGACGAAACTCACCTGCACGTTGTTCGTCACGATCGCCGAGGAGAAGGCCGGCCGCTCGGCGCCGTCAACGGCGATGTAGGAAGCGTTGATGTCCCCGCGGGCGGTGTTCTCGGCTCTCGCCAGCATCCCCGCCGGCATGATCGCACGCGCACGCGCCGGACTCTCCCGGACCGCTGCGTACGAGGCCAGCATGGGACCGAAGAGAAGCAGAGCCGCCAGGAGCACCGGCCAGCGATGGCGCCGCACCGCCCGCGGCAGTTCGCGGCCGATCCAGCGGCCGAGGGGGACCGCCGTCCTTCCCTTTGCACGGTACAGGAGGTTGTGGCCGGCCCCCGCCCACCGTTCCACCGCCTCCAGCAGCCCCGGTGAGGCGCCGTAGGTTCGCGCGCGCGCCAGGTCCGCCGTCACGCCGCGGTAGAGGCGCCCGAACGCGCGCACCTCCGCCTCGCTGAACCGGTCCAGCCCGGCCGCGCGCCCCTTCTCCACGAGGTCCGTGTAGGCGCCCCACGCCTCGCGCCGCTCG
Organism: Gemmatimonadota bacterium; assembly: GCA_022826685.1. Classification (GTDB taxonomy): domain Bacteria; phylum Gemmatimonadota; class Gemmatimonadetes; order Palauibacterales; family Palauibacteraceae; genus Palauibacter. Next base: position 79,826 of record JAJDUL010000028.1, read on the forward strand.
CGCGCCATCGTCGCGGCCTGGAGGCTCGGCCCGCCCTGGCGCGCCGCATGCCTTGGAGCCTCTTCCTCGTGCAGGCGAACGAGGTGCGTGTCGGGAGCCGCCTCGGGGTCCAGACTGCCCCGGCCCGCTGCCGGTCGCACCGCATCCCGGACCGAGGAGGCCACGCGGCGCCGCACGTCCGGTTCCAGCTCGGCCCGGCGGGCGACGTAACCCGCCAGCAGCGCGAACTGCTCGGCGGAGAGGCGCGGGCGCCCCGCTCGGCCGGCCGTCCGCGGTTCGTCCCCGAACAGCTCACCGCCCCCCGTGTCCCGGACGACGATCGTGCCGGCGACCAGGTCTCCGAGGCGCTGCGCCCGGCGGTTGAACAGGATCGACGCGGCCCCGGCCATCCCCGTCAGCGCCGGCTGCAGATCCACGATCCGGATCAGGTTGCGGAGCACGGCCCCCTGGAAGGAGAGCGGCTCCCCGCCGTCGTGCAGCACTCGCAGCCCCACCGCGCGTTTCCCCGGCGTGCGCCCGTCCCACACCGCTTCAAAGAAGAGGAAATACCCCCACACGGCGAAGAAGCCGACGATGTAGAGCACGGCCTGCCCCAATCCGCCCGTGTACCGGAAGACGAGCGCCACGAGCAGAATCGCGGCCACGATGATGGCCAGATCGAGGGCGAGGGCGGCCGCGCGCGAACCCAGATCCGCGAGCTGGTACTCGAGTTTGACGTGCTCCGGCGTCTCCAGCGCGATCCGGCGGTGCAGCCGCGTCCGTGTGTCACGCATCATGCGTACTCGATCTGGATCCCGGATCCATGCCGTACACGGCTCGTCCTCAGGACTCGCTACGCGTCTCCCGTGAACCACCGAAGAGGCGGAGCAACTCGAGAGCGGCGAACTGGATGCCCCAGCCGGTGAGGACAAAACCCGCGAAGTTCCCCCAATACGCACCTGCGCGAGCCCTCGGCAGCCAGAACCACACGGAGAACGCCACGGATCCTATCAACACGACCCAGGAGATGAAGATCCCGCGCTGCGTCAGATTGCGGTAGCGCTTCCACTTGTACGCCGGTTGCAACATCACGGCACCTCCTTGGCGCGTGGCTGGGAAGCGCCACGCTGGACCCCCGGCTTCGGGGGCGCAAGGGCCAGCGTCAGAGGTCGCGGCGTCGGAACGAGATGAAGGCGATGCCGACGAGGAGCGCCGTCCAGGCGGCGGCGGCGGCGAGGTGCCACGTGAGATCTAGCGGCGGGGAAGGCGTCCGGCCCGCCGCTTCGACGGCGGCGGCGTAGCGCTCGTAGGCCGGCGCGTCGTAGTTGCGGAACTCCAGGAGCGGGAAGCCGTTCGTGAACGGCAGGTACTCGAGCCAGCCGGCCTGGTCCGGAAGGAAGCGGCGGACGAGCGCGGGCAGCATCCCGGACTCGATCGGACCGATCCAGAGGAACCACACGGCCAGCGCGGCTCCGGTCCGGCGGATCACGAGCGACAGCAGAAAGGCGAGCGCGGCCACGCTGAGGAACGCCAGCCCGAGCCCTCCGGCCGCCTGAAAAACGGACAGCGGCACGAGCGGGCCCTCGGCAGCAGCGAAATCGGTCCGAATCAGCGCAAGCAGCGTCGGGATCGCCACGTGGACGCCGATGAAGGCGAGCCCCACGACGGGCAGCAGGAGCGACTTGCCCCAGAACCACTGGGACTTGGAGAGGCCGTCGATCACGTTCTGCCGCGCGGTCCTCCAGCCGAACTCCGTCGCGGACAGCAACACGAGCGTGAGGGCGGCGAAGATCACGACCATGGTGGATTCGTCCCCGAACACAGCGGTCCAGATGTCGGGGAGCCGGAAGCCCTCGCTGCGCTCGAGGAACGGCTGGCCGTGGTTCATGAGCGTGAAGAACGCGTAGAAGCCGAGGGCGATCCAGAAGGCGACCCGCTTCCTCGCCTTGAACCACTCGTTGCGCATCAGCACGCCGAACGCCCGCGCGCCCTTCATTGGATCTCTCCGAATCCCTCGGGCGTGCCCGTGATCTCCATGAAGGCGTCCTCCAGCGATTGCCGTTCCAGCGACAGGTGTGAGGCGTAGATCCCGCGCCCGGCAAGGAAGCGGTTCAGTTCGGAGAGCCCGGCGCCTCCGACCTGCACCAGGACGCGGTCGTCCTCGACCCGCGCATGGCCCGCGCCCTCGAACTCCGACACGGCCTGCCGAAGCGCCTCGACGTCCCCGTCGGCGGCCACCGCGGCCACCGTTCGGGCGGAGGTGAGTTCGTCCACGCTCCCCTCGCGGACGAGACGGCCGGTCTCGATGATCGCGACGTGCGTGCAGGTGCGCTCGACCTCGTGCAGCATGTGGCTCGAAAGGAAGATCGTCTTCCCGCGGCTGGCGAGTTCGCGAATGATGTCGCGGATCTCCCGCTGCCCCGCCGGATCGAGCCCGTTGGCCGGCTCATCGAGGATGATGAGTTCCGGATCGCCGATCATCGTCGCCGCCAGGGCAAGTCGCTGCTTCATGCCCAGCGAGCACGCCTTGAACTTCGTCTTCCGGCGCGAGGTCAGGCCCACGATTTCGAGCACCTCGGCGATGTCCACCTCGTCGCTCCCCTTCACCCGGGCCACAACCCGCAGGTTGTCCCGGCAACTCAGGTAGGGGTAGAAGTTGGGATACTCGAGCGTGGCGCCGATCCGCTGGCGCGCGGCGTGCAACTCGGCGGGCGTTTCGCCGCCGAACAGTCGGAAAGAGCCGCCCGTCGGGTTGATGATCCCGAGGAGCATCCCGATCGTCGTCGTTTTGCCGCTTCCGTTCGGCCCCAGGAAACCGTACACCTGCCCGGCTTCTACCTGGACGGAAAGCTCGTCCACGGCGAGCGTCCCCGCTCCGCGCAACGCCGCGTATCGCTTGGACAGTCCTTCGGTTTCGATGATCGTCATGTGAGGTCCCGTGGCGTTTCACCGCCGGTGCGCTCTTCCAGTTGCCGCCGGAACAGTTCCGCCTCCGCGAGTTGATCCAGGAGTTCGCCCCGCTCCCGGCTCTCCCCCTCAAGCTGTTCGATCCGCTCCGTCAGCCGAGCGATCCTCTCGCGGTCCCGCTTCATCGGCCCCAGCGCTTCCGCCAGGTCCCGCACCAGCGGCCGCAGGGCGAAGTGCGTCGCCATCGCGAGGACCGGGATACCGATCGTGAAGAAGATCGCAACGACGGCGATGATCATGTCGTCCATATCGCACCCCTGCGCATGCGCTTCATCCGGCATAAGAACGGAAGGCGCGGCGCGGGGGTTTCGCGAGGGCGGGAGCCCCCTGGCTGGGGCGGCAGCGCCAGCAGTCCGTGCTAGCGGGGAGGCCGGCGGCCGAGAATACCCCGGCCCCACACGTTGTTCCCGCGGTTCACGTCCGGCAGCACGCCGTCCGGATCGATCTGGACGTTGCGCACGAACCCGCCGGCCACGTCCAGCACGTAGGTGCCGTCCGCCTCCCACGCCTCCACCGGAACCTCGTGTCGCTGCTCTTCCCCGTCCTGATAGAGTATCCGCACCTCGAGCGGCATCGGGATGCCTCCACGATTCTCGAACACGACCCGCGTCGTATCCCCCAGGCGCGTCACGGAGGCGATCGCCTGGTCGAGGATCGCGTCCTCGTAGATCCAGCCCCTGAAGAACCAGTCGAGATCCTGCCCCGACACATCCTCCATCGTGCGGATGAAATCGGCGGGTTGCGGGTGCTTGTACGCCCAGCGCCGGATGTATTCCCGGAAGCCCTCGTCGAACGTTTCGGGCCCGAGCACCTCCTCGCGCAGGAGGACGAGCACGGCGGCCGGCTTGTTGTAGGCGAGAACGCCGATCTCCGCTTCCGGAATGCTGTCGGCCGGCGTGTACACGGCGTGAGTCGGGAGGCGCGTGTCCGTCGCGATCTGGGCCGGGGACATGAGTTGGCCCAGGATCGGCTCCCCGCCCGCGAATTCGATGCCCGAATAGTAGTTGATGAAGGTGTTGAACCCCTCATCCATCCACGCGTACCGCCGCTCGTCCGACCCCACGATCATCGGGAACCACGTATGCCCGATCTCGTGGTCCGTGACGGAGAAGAGGAAGGCACCGCGGGACCGCCAGGAACAGAAGACGATCATGGGATATTCCATCCCGAGCGCGAGGCCGGCCACATTGATGGCGACGGGATACGGATAGCGGAGCCACTGTTCCGAATAGTACCGGACACTGTGGCGGAGATACTCCGTGGAGCGCTCCCAGCCGCTGGATCCGGGTCGGCCGAGGCTCTCCTCGGGGTAGACGGACATGATGAGGACGTCCTCCCAGCCGGCGGCGTCCCAGACGAAGCGGTCGGATGCGGCCCACGCGAAGTCGCGCACGTTCTCCGCGCGGAAGCGCCATGTGAGCGGGGTCTCGCCGGGGGGCCGCGTGTGATCCTCCCCGGCTTCGTCCGGCCCGATGATGTAGACCGCCTCCTCGGAGAGGCGCGCCTCCGCGAGCCGCTCGCGCTGCATCGGCGTGAGGACCTGCTCGGGATTGAGGAGTTCTCCCGTGGCGACGACGACGAAGTCCCTCGGGACGGTGAGCTCGACGTCGAAATCGCCGTACTCCAGGTACCACTCGCCCTGCCCCAGGAAGGGGGACTGGTTCCACCCGTTCACGTCGTCGTACGTGAAGACGCGCGGATACCACTGCGCGAGCTGATAGATGATCCCGCCCCGAATGTCGAGTTGGCCCATGCGGTCGCCGCCCGTCTCCGGGATCTCGAAAGCGAAATCGATCTCGACTTCCACCTGGCTTCCGCCGGGAGGGAGGGGTTCGCCGAGGAGGATCTCCATCATCGTGTCCTCGGTCCGGTACTCGGGGACCGTCATCTCGCCCTCGAGGTCGGCGCGCACGCCCGAGATCACGAAACCGCCGTCCCTGAAGAAGCCGCCGTGACGCACATCCCCGCCGAGTTCCTCCGCTCTCTGCGCCCCGTAGCTGGTTTCCCGGAAGAGGTTCTGGTCGAGCTGGACCCAGAGACTCGTGAGCGAATCGGGACTGTTGTTCGTGTAGGTGATGCGTTCCGTGCCCTCGATGCGTCCGTCGTCGAGCGTGACCCGGATGTGGTAGTCGGCCCGCTGCTGCCAGTAGGCTTCGCCGGGGGCGCCGGCGCCATCCCGAAACTCGTCGGGCTCGGGGAGGTCGAGGGGCGCGAAGGCGCCCGCCGGATCGAAGATCCTGCGCAGGGAATCGCGGCGCGCGAGTTCGGCCGCCTCCGCCGCCTCCCGTTCTTCCCGTTCCTCTTCCTGCGCCGCCAGCCCGCCGTACGGTAACGGATGGAACAGCTGCGGCAGAACCGGCGTGAGTACCGCGAGCAGCATCACGACGGAAAACGTGCGTCCCCCCCGGACAATCGTCCTCATCGAATCTCCCGGTTCCGTGCTGCGTCCATCACCACGTTCATTGTCCGTTCGTTCACGCGATCCTCAGTGGCTGCCGCCGCCCGTAGGAAAGGGTACGCCAGAGCCACTCCAGGGGTCCGAAGCGGAACCGCGCGAGCCACCACGGCGACCATGCCAACTGGAGCGCCCAGATCGCCACCACGATGCCGACGCACCCCGCGCCCCCCACCCGCTCGAACAGGCCCAACCCGTGGCCATAGAAGACGAGCGAGCACAGCACGCTCTGTGCAATGTAGTTCGTGAACGCCATGCGACCGACGGCCGCCAGGCGCAGCCGAACCCGAGCCAGCCGCCCGGTTCGAGCCAGGAGCATCACCAACCCCACGTAGCCCAGAAAGACACCGACGGAGCCGACGTAGTTGAAGAGGGTCCCCCCCAACTTCGACTGCTCCCACGCGAACCCGCTCTCCACGTTGTACCAGACGCCGGCGGCGGCGAGCGGCAGGCCCGACCCCAGCCCCCAGAGGGCGAGCCGACGGTAGAACGAGGCCGGCCACGTCGCCGAGAGCACCCCCAGCTTGTAAAGGGCCATCCCCACGAGCATGAGTCCCCCCGCCCGCCACAGGAGGTAGCCCGCGAAAGCGACGGTCTCGACGAGGAAGGCGTAGTAGGCCCGGATCTGCATCTGCTGCGCCCAGCCCCCGCGCATGGCTTCGATCTCCGCGCCCGTCTCCGCAGCCGAGGGCGCCCACTGCGAGGCGACCTCCGCCCGCTCCCCGGCCGGCCAGTACGGAATCGACCAGTCGGCGAAACCCATGATGAGTACGACGATCCCGACCGCACACCCGCCGGCCCACAGCAGGCGGCGGGGCGCCCAGTCGCGGAACCCGTACAGGATGAAACCGCAGAGGGCGTAGGGGACGAGGATGTCGCCGTGCCAGATCCCGTAGGCGTGAAGGAGTCCGATCACGAGGAGCCAGAACTGGCGGCGATAGTGCAACCGGCCTCCGGGGATACCGCGACGGTCCATGCGCTCGCTCATCATCGCGATCCCCGCGCCGAACAACAGGGAGAAGATCGAAATGAACTTCGTGTCCGCGAAGACGTTGACCGCGGCCCAGATCCAGAAGTCGGTGCCTCCGAGGCCTCCACCCGGAGCGGAGGACGGGTTCCGGTACGCCGAGGAGACCCAGGCGAAGCTCCAGATGTTGACGATGAGGATGCCCAGCACGGCGAGGCCGCGGAGGCTGTCGATCGCGTGGATCCGCCCGGATTCCGACACCGGCGCGGCGACCCGCGGGGAGGATCGCGTTTGGGGCGGCGTTTCGGACATCGCATACCTGTTCGTAATGTTGGATCATCGGTCCCACGCGGGAGCGCAGCGCAGCTTCAAGATAAGCGAGAGGTGTCGACATGTCCGGGTCCCAGAGCCTTGTCTCCCCATCCCTTCCCCTTCGCACGCCGGCGCCGGGATCGAGATGTCTCGCGCTCGCCGCCATCCTGCTCTTTCCCCTGGCCGTCCAGGCTCAGGCGGATGCCGCACCGGCCGACGCCGGGTGGACGCCCGCGCTGAGCATGCAGTATCGCGGGGTCTCCGGGACCGCGATCTCCCCCGACGGGTCCCGCATCGCCTTCGTCGTGCGCGAGCCGCTGATGGAAGGACCGCAGTCGGAGTATCTGAGTCACATCTGGATGACGGACGCGGACGGGATGGGGACCGCGCAGTGGACGCGCGGAGAGGCGTCGGCGGGGTCGCCGCAGTTCTCTCCCGACGGCGCGTGGCTGAGCTTCACATCCGGCCGAGAGGGAGAGGGCGAGGCGGGCAGCCAGGTGTGGGCGCTGCCGATGGCGGGCGGCGAGGCACGGCAGCTCACGAAGGCGGAGGGGTCGGTGGGAGGATACCGGTGGTCGCCCGACGGGACGCGGATCGCCTTCCTCATGCGCGATCCGCAGACCGCGGAGGAGAAGAAGGCGCGCGAGGAGAAGCGGGACGTCATCCTCGTCGACCGCGACTACAAGTTCTCTCACCTTTACGTCGTCGCGATCGACGCCGGGTCGGACGAGCCGGCCACGCCGGTGCGGCTCACGGCGGGCGACTTCCACATCACCGGCTTCAGCTGGGCGCCGGACGGGGCGCGGATCGTGTTCGCGCACCAGGTGGACCCCCGCATCAACACGGGGCGCCTGAGCGGAGACCTCTCGACGACGACGGTCCCGGACGCCGCGAAGATCGGCGAGATCCTGGCGGCGCGAGCATCAGCGGGCGACGAAGAGGACGACTCCGCCGAGGGCGCGGACACCGATCCGGCCGCCGTTGGAGAGGTCGCGCTCCTCGTGGGCGGGGCGGGAATCGAGCGGAGCCCGCACTGGTCGCCCGACGGGGCTTCGATCGCCTACGTGTCGACCGGCGAGCAGCCGGAGCCGATCGGGCTCGGCGACGTGTACGTCATGCCGGCCGCAGGAGGCGAGGCGAGGCGGCTCGACACACCGAACCGCAGCGCGTCCGTGCTCGGCTGGTCCGGGGATTCCTCCGAACTGCTCCTGCTCGAATCGCTCGGTACGCGCCGGCACATGCTGGCCGTCCCCGTCGATGGCGGCGAACTGCGCTTCATCTCCTACGGGGACGGCCTGGTCGGCTCGGTCGCGCTCACGGACGACGCGAGCCGCATGGCCTTCACCTGGCAAACCCCCGATGAGCCGTGGGACGTCTTCGTCTCGCCCACGAACGGGTACGCGCCGACGCAGGTCACCGACCTTCACGCCGGCGTGGCGCGCCCGGAGATGGGGCGCACGCAACTCGTCTCCTGGACCTCGACGGAAGGGTTCGAGATCGAGGGCCTCCTCACGTATCCCGTCGGCTACGAGGAGGGCGAGCGCGTGCCGCTCATCCTGAACGTGCACGGCGGGCCGGCGGGCGTCTTCAGCCAGGGCTTCACGGGCAGCGCGTCCGCGTACATGCTCCAATACTTCGCCCAGGAGGGCTTCGCGATCCTGCGCCCGAACCCGCGCGGCTCCACCGGCTACGGGAAGGATTTTCGCTACGCGAACTTCCAGGACTGGGGCTACGGCGACTTCCGCGACCTCATGTCGGGCGTCGACCACGTGATCGGGATGGGCGTGGCGGACCCGGATCGCCTCCTCCTCATGGGCTGGAGCTACGGCGGCTACATGACCTCGTGGGCCGTCACCCAGACGGACCGTTTCGTGGCGGCGAGCATGGGGGCCGGCCTCCCGAACCTGATCTCGATGACGACGACGACGGACATCCAGGACTACCTCGTGGGCCATATGGGGGTCGAGTTCTGGGAGGACTACGAGCGCTACGAGCGGCACTCGGCCATGTACCACATCGCGAACGTCGTCACGCCGACGCAGGTGATCCACGGAGCGCAGGACCTGAGGGTGCCGTTCACGCAGGGGCAGGAGTTCTACCGCGCGCTCGACCGGCGCGGCGTGCCCACGGAGATGGTCGTGTACCCGCGCACGCCGCACGGGCCGCGCGAGCCGAAGTTCGTCATGGACGTGTCGGAGCGGATCCTGACCTGGTTCCGGAAGCACCTGGGATCGGAGGCGGTCGCGGCTGAGGATGTGAGCCGCTGAGCCGCCGGAGCCGCCCGGGTTTCACGCGGGAGGCGGCCAACCGACTGTGGCTGCACCGGCAGGGGTTCGACGGGCCCCGCGGGTCGACCCCGCTCGACGCCGCGGCGTTCGTCGGCCACCTGGAGCGGACGGGCGCCCTCCAACTCGACAGCGTCAACGTCGTGGACCGGGCCCATTACCTGACCCTGTGGAGCCGGTTCGGTTCATACGACCGCGCGGACGTGGACCGATGGGTGTACGGGGACCGCCTCGCCTACGAGTACTGGGGGCACGAAGCCTCGATCCTTCCCATCTCCCACCTCCCTCTGGGACGGCGGCGCATGCGACGCTTCCCTCCTCGGAGCTGGTCGGGACGCGCGTGGTGGGACCGATACGCGACCTCGACGGCGTCGAAGCGGCGGGTGCTGCGCCGGCTGCGCGCCGAAGGACCTCTGGAGAGCGTCGACTTCCAGCCGCAGCCGGCCGAACGCGGGGAGAAGACGGACTCGCTCGGGTGGCGTCTGAAGGAGGACAAGCGCTCGCTCAAGCTGCTGTGGCACGACGGGCGCGTCGCGGTGACGGGCCGGCGCCACTTCCGCTGCGTCTACGACCTGGCGGAACGGGTCTACCCGGACGGGCCCGCCGCGACGCTTACCGAGTACCACGACAGCTGGCTCCTCATCGCGCTTTCGGGCTGCGGTATCGCCCCCGAGCGGCACCTCGTCAACTACTTCACCGGACCGGAACTCAACGCCGCGGAGCGGCGCCGGACCATCACCCGCAACCTGCGGAAGAAGCGGATCGTCGAGGTCGAGGTCGAGGGGCTGCGGGGGCCGTGCTACGCCCTGCCCGAACACCTGGACGGCATCGACCGACTCCCGGAGCCCGCCGGGACGACGCTCATCTGCCCCTTCGACTCCCTGCTCTGGCAGCGGAAACGCGCCGCCGAATTCCTGGATTTCAGCTACACCGTAGAGATCTACGTCCCGGCCGCGAAGCGAAAGTACGGCTACTACGTCCTGCCCATCCTGCACGAGGGCCGCCTCGTGGGCCGGCTCGACCCGAAACTCCACCGCGACCGCGGCGTGCTCGAAATCCGGGCGCTGCATTTCGAACCGGACTTCGCCCCGACCGCGCGCTTCAAGGCCGGGCTGAACGCTGCCGTCGCGGACCTCGCGGGTTTCCTGGGCGCGACCGACATCGCCATGCCGTCGAGCGGCTGAACGGAGCCTCGCGGGGGCATGGGTATGGACCGGCGGGACCGCCGGGCCGTACCGTTGGGAACGTTCGCGCGAACTTCGGAGGTTCACGATGAAACGCCTGTTCCGGCCCTGCCGCGCATACTTTCCAACCGTCATCGTTTCGGGCCTTCTCGCCCTCGCGCTCTTCCCCGCCGCCGTCGCGGCGCAGGAGGGGAAGCTGCGGATCGTCCAGACGAACTCGGCGGGGGACAACGTCCACATCATCGATCCGGCCACGAACGAGGTCGTGCAGGTGATCGACGGGATTCCGAAGGCGCACGGGGTCGCCGCTGCTCCGGACGGGAGCGCGCTCTACTTCAGCAACGAGATCGCCCGCACGCTGGAGACCGTCCCGACGGACGTCATGGAGGTCACGGAGCGGATCCCGTTGTCGGGGCGGCCGCACAACGTCGCGATCAGCAACGACGGCACGAAGGTGTACGTCGCGATCATCCAGGACTGCAGCTGCGTCGACATCGTGGACCTGGCGAAGGGCGAGGTCGTGAAATCGATCCCCACGCGGGGGACCGTGCACAACGTGTTCATGTCGCCGGACGGGCGGCACGTCGCGGCGGGGATGATCGGGGCGCGCACGCTGACGATCATCGACACGGCGATCGACGAGGCGATCTGGTCGCTCCACTTCAGCGGGCGCACAACCGGCGGGTATGCGGACGGGGGCGTGCGGCCGATGGCGTTCGAGACGCATCCGGACGGCTCCACGAAGCGCCTCTTCATACAGATCTCCAACTACCACGGCGTGTACGTAGTGGACTTTGAGCAGCGCAGGGTCGTGGAGAAGCTGGACATGCCTTCGCTGCCGATCTCGCGGGTGACGAACGACGCGCTGCAGGGGTCGCCGGGGCACGGCCTCGCGGTGTCCCCGGACGGACGGCAGCTCTGGTCGACGAGCAAGCCCAACGGGTACGTCTACGCGTGGTCGCTCCCGGAACTCGAGTATCTGGGCGGGGTCGAGGTCGGCCACATCCCCGACTGGCTCACGATGACCCCGGACAGCCGCTATCTGTACGTGGCGAACGCGGGCTCGAACGACGTGTCGGTCGTGGACACGCAGGAGATGAAGGAGATCGCCCGCATCCCCGTCGGCCAGACGCCGAAGCGCAACAAGACCGTGGTGTTCCCGTGAGCCGCGCGCGGCGACCTTCGCGCCGTCCCTTGGGCGCCCCGCGGCCGTCCACGGTTCTCGCGCTCGCGTTGCTGGCGCCGGCTTCCGGGACCAGCGGGGTCGTGGGCCAGGAACCCCTGAGTTTCGAGCGCTACCGCGAGACCATCGAACCCATCTTCCTCGCGGACCGCGGCGGGTGGGGACCGGGGCGGGCGCCCTGCGTCACCTGCCACGCCGAGCAGGGCACGCCGCTGCGGCTTCAGCGGCTTCGCGAGACGGCGAGCGGCAACGTGTATTGGTCGGAGGAGGACTCCCGCCGGAACTTCGAGGTCGTGTCCCGCCTCGTCACGCCGGGAGATCCCGACGGCAGCCGCCTCTTGAGGAAGGCGCTCACGGTGCCGGCCGGGGGCGCGGCGCTCCATGTGGGCGGAAAGTTCTTCGAGTCGAAATCCGACCCGGAATGGCAGGCCATGGCCGACTGGGTCGCGGCGGCCGATCCGGTGGAGCGCCCTGCCCCGCCGCGGCTCGACTTCGACTTCTTCCGCGACTGCGTCCAGAGGATGTACCTCGACAAGCGCCCGGGTGACGTGGAGTGCATCCACTGCCATGAGACGGGCGTGCGCGGCTTCGCGCGGCACATCCCCGCGGGGCGCGACTTCTGGAGCCAGGAGGAATCGCGCGGCAACTTCGCGATCACCCGCCGCTACGTGGAGCCCGGCGAGCCGATGATGAGCCGGCTCCTCACGCATCCGCTCGCCCCCGCCGCAGGCGGGGACTACTTCCACGGCGGCCCCCGCCGCTGGGATTCGACGGACGACCCGGAATGGCAGATGCTCGCCGCCTGGGTCCGCGGCGAGACCCCCGAGTGCGTGGTCGGAGCGGAGGCTGACGCCGGCAGCAGCCGGGAGTAGATGACGAAACCGCTCGACATCGCCGTCATCGGAGGCGGGATCGTCGGGCTCGCCACGGCCGACGCCCTCCGCCGGACCCGGCCGGACCTTTCCCTCACCGTGCTCGAGAAGGAGCCGGAGGTCGCGGCGCACCAGACGGGCCGCAACAGCGGCGTTATCCACGCCGGTCTGTACTACGCGCCGGGGTCGCTCAAGGCGCGGCTGTGCACCGAGGGCGCCGAGCTGCTGTTTCGCTACTGCGCCGAGCAAGGCATCCCGACCACGCGCACCGGCAAGGTCGTCGTCGCCACCTCGCGCGATCAGCTCACCGCCCTCGCCGAACTCGAGCGGCGCGGGACGGCGAACGGCGTGGCCATGCAGCGGATCGGCCCCGGCGGAATCGCGGAGATCGAACCGCACGCGCGCGGCGTCGAGGCGCTCCACGTACCGGCCACCGGGGCGATCGACTTCGGGGACGTGGCGCGAGCCCTCGCGGCGGATCTCTCCCGCGCGGGCCACCCCATCCGCACCGGCTTCGAGGTGCGGGAAGCCCGCCGCTCAGGGCACCTCACCGTGCTCGCCGGCCCCCCGGGCGACGTCGCGGCCAGAGTCGTCGTCAACTGCGCCGGGCTGCACGTCGACCGCGTGATGCGGCTCCTGGGGCATGAGCCCGACCTCAAGGTTCTGCCCTTCCGGGGCGAGTACTGGGGCCTCGACGAAACCGCCGCCGGGCTCGTGCGGGGCCACATCTACCCGGTTCCGGACCCCCGGCTCCCCCACCTCGGCGTCCACTTCACGCGGAACGTGGCCGGGCGCGTGGAACTCGGCCCGAACGCGGTCTGGGCCTGGGGCCGGGAGGCGTATGGTCGCCTTTCGGGACGCCTCCCCGACGCACTGGAGGCGCTGAGCTACCGCGGCTTCCGGCGCCTCGCGCAGACCCACTGGCGCACCGCCATGGAGGAGCAGTGGCGCTCGCTGGACCGGCGATCCGTCGTGCGGAAGGCGCGTGCCATGCTGCCCGAACTCGAAGTGCGCGATCTGGAGAGTTGGCGCTCCGGCATCCGCGCGCAGGCCGTGGACACGGATGGCGCCCTCGTCCACGACTTCGTGATTCGGGAGGGACCGGGCGTCCTGAACGTGCTCAACGCCCCCTCCCCCGCCGCCACCGCCTGCCTGGCCATCGGACACCACATCGCGGAGCGCGCCCTCCAGCAGGTCTGACCGGCCTCGGCGAACTAGTGGGCGCTATCGAATGGGTCGAGGACCTCGACTCCGGCGGGTTCGAAGTCTCTCCGATTGCGTGTCACTACAACCAGCCCGCGCGCGAGGGCCGTGGCCGCGATCAGACTGTCCTTGACGGGCATCGGCCGCCCGCGAGAGCGAAGACGCGCCAGGAGTTCCGCCCAGCGCAGCCCCGTATTCGCGTCCAGCGGCACACACCGGATTCTGCGCACCACCTCTTCAAACCATGACTCGAGCGCGTCCCGGCCCCTGCCGGGCGCCACCAGCCGTATTCCGTACCAGATTTCTCCGAGCACCACGGGATTGACGACGATCTGCCCTTCGTGGTCCCGCAACCATCCAACGACGTTCGGGTCGGCTCTCGTTTTCGTCGCCTCGGAGAGGACGTTGGCGTCGACGAGATACCTAATCGTCCGGCTCCTCGATTCCCGGAGCGGGCAGGTCCGCGGTCGAATCCGACGGGACGGGCACGAACCAGCCCTTCTCGGGGCAGGCCAGAAGGTGGTCGACGAGACCCTCGTTCACGGCCGCCGGCGTGCGCGCGAGTCGGTAGACCCCTCGCCCAAGTCGCTTGATCTCGAATTCCTGGCCGGGAACGACACCGTCGCGACGCCGAAGTTCTGCCGGGAGGACGAGTTGCCCCTTCGTGGATATAGTCGTGCGCATGCAGGTAAGATGGATGGCTTACCAAGACCCCGCAAGCATCAGGTGGCGTAGTCCTGGCCTTCGGCGTCCAGCACTTCCTTCATGCCCTCGAGGTAGCCGGCCTCTCCCGTCGACTCGACGGACATGTCGGCGTTGTGCTGCGCCGCCTCAACCGGGATCGGGCGGATCTTCCGGCCCGCCTGGAGCGCGAGCATCTCGTTCATGCAGGCGCGCTCGAGCTGGTAGAGCCACAGCATGGCCTTCTCGATGGTATCGCCGACCAGCAGCACGCCGTGGTTCGCGAGGAAGAGGACCCGCTTGTCGCCCAGTGCCTCGACCATGCGCTCGCCCTCGTCCGCCTCGGTGACGATCCCCTCGTACCCGAAATACGCGCAGTTCCCGAAGAAGACCGCCGCGTTCTGGCTCCCGCGCTCGTCCAGCCGCCACCCGTCGATGGAAGCGAGCGCCGTGCTGTACGGGGCGTGGATGTGGAGCGCGCACATGACGTCGGGCCGCGCGCGCTGGACGGGCTCGTGAATCGCCCACGCGCTCACGTTCAGCCGCCCCGCCCCGCCCACCGGGCGCCCGTCCGGCCCTACCTCCACGAGGTTGCCGGCCGTGACGCGCGAGAAGTGCGTCTGCCCAGGCGAGATGAGCAGGTGGTCCGGCCTCCCCGGCACCTTGCAGCTCAAGTGGTTCCACGTCCCCTCGTGCATGTTCTCGTGCACGATGATCCGGTGCACCGCCGCGAAGTCGACGCGCGCTTGCCACACCGCGGCGTCCTCGATGCGTGTCCCGGCGGGGGACCGGGTGGGAGCGACTGCGGTCTCGACCGTGCTCATCGCCTGCCTCCTGAAGAACGGATAGGAACTTCGACCAACCTCTCAAGCGCCACTTGCCGGATCAAGCCGGGTGACGCTCTCCCGGTTCCCCCTTCCCCGTCCAGCGATTACCATCCCGCGCTCACGAACTCCCGGGAGAAGCGCGGGTGCCCCCAGAATCCACAGCTACGTCCCAACCGCTCGACGTGATCATCGTCGGGGCCGGCCCGTGCGGGCTCGCCGTAGCGGTGGCCGTGAAGGAGCGCGGGCTGAGTCACGCGATCCTCGACCGGGGGTGCATCACCGAGTCGCTGACCCACTATCCCTCCTACATGACGTTCTTCTCCACGGCGGAGCGGCTGGAGATCGGGGACGTTCCGTTCACGATTCCCGAGCCGAAACCGACGCGGCGCGATGCCCTCGCCTATTACCGGCATGTCGTCGCCCACCACGGGATTGGTGTCCGCCAGTACGAGGAGGTGACGGGCATCGAGCGGGAGAAGGACGGTTTCACGGTCCGCACCCGCGCCCGGGACGGACGGGAGGACTGCCTCGCTTCCCGGGCCGTGGTCGTCGCCACCGGCGGCTTCGGGGAGCCGAACCGGCTCGGGTTCGAGGGGGAGGACCGGCACCGCCGCGTCATCCACTACTACAAGGAGCCCTTCCCCTTCTTCGACCAGGACGTGCTCGTCGTGGGAGGCGGAAACTCGGCGGTGGAAGCGGCGCTGGAGTTGTACCGCAACGGCGTACGCGTCCGCATGGTGCACTTCGCGGAGGTTCTGGACCGCGGCGTCAAACCGTGGGTGCGCCCCGACATCGAGAACCGGATCGAGAGCGGAGAGATTCCGATGCACTGGGGGTCCCGCGTCGCCCGGCTGGGTACGGGGAGCGCGACGATCGTCGAGGAATCCACGGGGGCGGAGACCGAGGTCCCAAACGATTGGGTGCTCGCGATGACAGGCTGGCGACCGGACGCGGCGCTGCTCACGGGTCTAGGCGTCGAGACGGATCCGGACACGGGGATTCCTGCGCACGACCCGGAGACCATGGAGACGACGGTGCCGGGCGTCTACATCGCGGGCGTGATCGCCGCGGGCTTCAACGCCAACAAGATCTTCATCGAGAACGGCCGAGAGCACGGCGCCCTCATCGCTGCCCGCCTGGTCGCTCGCCTCGGAGCCGCCAGCCGCTGATCAGCGCCCGCGTTCAGCCTTCCGGCTTCAGGACGCTGATGATCGGCGCCACGGGCAGCGCGTCGAGGTCGACCCGTTGCCCATCCTTGATCACGGCGTGGATCGACCGGTAGTTGCGGGCCGCCTCAAGCGGATTCGCATCGAGGAT
This sequence comes from Gemmatimonadota bacterium, assembly GCA_022826685.1. Lineage (GTDB taxonomy): Bacteria > Gemmatimonadota > Gemmatimonadetes > Palauibacterales > Palauibacteraceae > Palauibacter. The sequence continues at coordinate 96,058 of JAJDUL010000028.1, forward strand.
GACGAGGTCCGCGATCATCCCCGGCTGTAGCGAGCCGATTTCTTCGTCCAGTTCGTAGGCGCGCGCGATGTGGCTCGTGGCGGAGCGAAGGATCTCCATCGGCTCCATCCCCAGTTCCTCGAGCGCGGCCAGCGCATTGAAGTGGCCCTCGCCCAGCTTCGTCCGCTGATCCACGGTGTCCGAAGCGATCGTGGCGGACTCCGCGAGCAGCACCGGATGTTTGATGCCCGCGTCCGTCGAGAGGAGCATCGAGACGCCGGCCTCGATCATCCGCGCCTGGTTTTCGCGGCCCACGGTCATGTAGGGCGTGAGCGTCCCGTCGGGGTTGTGTTCCTGGAGCGCCTCCAGGCGTCGCCGCGTGATCGGGAGCACCGAGACGGCGATATCCCGCTCGACGAGCTTCCCCATCGTCTCCATCGGAATCGGAACGACGGGACCGGAGATGTCGCCGTGGGTGATGATGTCGACCCCGGCCTCGATCGCCATGTCGAGGCTTTCGACGGACGTCGTGTGCGTCTGGACGGTCATGCCCGCCCGGTGTCCTTCCTCGACGATCGCGCGCTGCACGCGCTCGGAGAACGAGATGAAGTACATCTCCACGTGGCTGCTCGACCCGTACTTGAGGAAGTCGACGCCCGTCCCGGTGTACTCGCGGATCGCGGCGCGAACGGAGTCCGGCGTCATCCACATGAGGTCGCGGCCCGTCCCCCGCTCCCACGCCTCGTTCGTCCGGTTCACGAAGGATTTGCTCACGTGGGCCGCCGCCGCGGCGCGGAAGTCCGCCGAAAGAGGCCCGTCGAAGCCGATGATGTTGCCGGCGAAGTAGATCCGGCTCCCGGGCGCCTCTCCCTCGTTGATCGTGTCGCGCGCCTTGGCCAGCGAGGCCAATGGTCCCCAGGTGTCGAAGACGGTCGTCTGCCCCGTCTTGAGCGCGAGTTGCGCGGCCTCCAGCACGATCTCGTGGTAACGGCCCTCGTACTTGATGAGGGTTTCGAGATCGAGGTTCAGGTAGAGGTGAACGTTCGCATCCATAAGCCCGGGAATGACGTACTTGCCCCGCGCGTCGATGACGGACGTTCCCGCGGGAACATCGACGGCGCCGGCCGGACCCACCGCGGTGATCCGCCCATCCGTCATCACGACGGCGCCGTCTTCGAGCGGCGCCTCGGCCAGCGGATCGATAACGGTCGCCCCCGTGACCGCGAGCGTCTGCCCCACGGCGGCCGAGGGGTCTGCGCCCTCCGCGAGCGCCAGGGCAAGTGCCAGCAGTGCCAGGAGCCTTGCGAGCTTTCGGATCATCTGTCCCTCCCATACCTGCAGCGGACGGTCCTCAGGCGGTGCTGAAGACTACACGGGAGATCTTCACGGAAGAAGGGACTCGGGGGGACGCTTGAATGTCGGCGATTCGAGACCGAGGATGGGGCGATGGCCGACAGCGACATCGATTACCGGAGGTCATGAGATGAAGACAATCGCGAGCGTGGCGGCTATGGCGTTGACCCTGGGCGGGCTGCCCGGGCTCTCGGTGACGCCGCTGGAGGCACAGGCGCGAGACTACCGGCCGGAGCAGCCGTTCGGGACGCTTCGGGAGCAGGCGCGGACGCAGCAGGCGTGGCTGGCGGAGCGGCTCGAGACGAACCTGCCCATGCTGATGCGGAAGCACGGCGTGGACATCTGGGTCATCGCCATGCGGGAGTACAACGAGGACCCCGTTTTTCCCGCCCTCGTCTCCCCCACGACCTTCGCGGCCCGCCGCCGGACCATCTACATCTTCCACGACCGGGGGCCGGAGGCAGGCGTCGAGCGCCTGGCTCTGGGAGGCAGTTCGCAGGGAGGCGTGTACGAAGCCGTGCGCGCCACGGCGACGGCACCGGACGGACGGCAGGCGGAACTGTGGGGCGCGGACCAGTGGGACCTCTTCGCCGACATGGTCCGCGAGCGCGACCCGCGGCGGATTGCCGTCAACATCTCGCACGACCACAATTTCGCCGATGGACTCTCGGCGGGAGAGTGGGAGCAGATGGAGACGGCCCTGGGCCCGGACCTCGCGGGCCGCGTCGTCCGTGAACCGCTGCTGGCGATCGAGTACCTCGCCATGCGCGTGCCCTCGATGGCGCCCGTCTATCGCCGGATCCAGGCGGTGGTGCACGAGATCATCGGCACGGCGTTCTCCGAGGTCGTCATCGTGCCCGGCCAGACGACGACCGCCGATGTCGTGTGGTGGATGCGCCAGCGCGTGCACGACCTGGGGCTCGACTCGTGGTTCCAGCCCTCCGTGTCGGTGCAGCGGCGCGGCGCGGACATGGGCGGCGTGACGGCGCCGGTGATCGAGCGCGGTGACGTGCTCCACTGCGACTTCGGACTCGTCGCCCTCGGCCTCGCGACGGACACGCAGCACATGGCCTACGTCCTCCGCGAGGGCGAGACGGACGCCCCCGCCGGCCTCCAACAGGCGCTGGCGAACTCGAACCGCCTCCAGGACATCCTCCTGGAAGAGACGAAGGTCGGCCGCACCGGAAACGAGATCCTCGCCTCCGTCCTCGAGAAGATGCGGGCGGAGGGGCTGAACGGAACGATGTACACACACCCGATCGGGGACCACGGCCACGGCGCGGGTCCGCTGATCGGCCTTTGGGACTACCAGACGGGTGTCCCCGGGCGCGGCGACCCGCCGGTCATCCCCGGCATGTGGTTCTCGACGGAACTCCAGGTCACGACGCCGGTGCCCGAATGGGACGGCCAGCCCGTGCGCATGGCGCAGGAGGAGGAAGCGGAGATCACGCTGGACGGCGAGATCCGCTGGATGCTCCGGCGGCAGACCGAACTGCACCTGGTCCGTTAGCGACGCTCGGGCGGGCGACCCGGACGTTCCCGCGGGAATGCCGGACTCGTGCTGTTTGTGTCTCTAGTCCGTGCCGATTACGGACTCTGCTGCGAGACTTGAGATCTCCGCGTCGGAGAGGTCGAGCACGTCGGTCAGGATCTGTCTCGTGTCGCGGCCCAGGGTCGGGGCCGGGTTCAGCGGGACGTCGGGAGCGTCGGAGGTGAGGAGCGGCGTGCGGACGAACTGGAGCTCCCCGAGTCCGTCGTAGTCCACCGTGACACGCACCCCGCGCGCCTCGAGTTGGGGACACTCGAGCAGGTCGTCGGAGGTCTGCACCGGACCGGCGGGGACGCCCACTTCCTGGAGACGCCGTACGGCCTCGTCGCGGGTCAGTTCGGCGAACACGGGCCGGACGACCTCGTCGAGGAGCGCCCTGTGCTCGGTGCGCAGGTCGGGGGAGGCCAGACGGGGGTCGTCCAGCAGGTCGGAACGTTCCAGCATGCGGCAGAAGCGGCGCCACATGATGTCATCGGGGATCGTGAAGGCCACGTATCCGTCGCTCACCGGCATCGGCCCGCGCGGGTAGAAACCAGGCGGATCGCCCCGCCTCGGCCGTGCTCCGGTGTTGGCCGCGAGTGAGACCATGCGCTCGTTCAGCGACAGCACGCCGTCGTACATGGCAGAGTCCACGAACTGCCCCTTCCCCGTCACTGTGCGCCGGTAGAGTGCCATTGAAACGCCGTGCGCCGCGGCCATCCCCGCGTACAGGTCCGGCATCCCGTAGATCGAAGGCGACGGCGGCTTGTCGGCGAAGCCGATCATGTGCATGACGCCGCCCATCGCCTCCGCCACGACGTCGAACGACGGCCAGCCCCCGTACGGCCCCTCCCGCCCCGGCAGCCGCCCGAAGCCCGACACCGCCGCGTAGATCAGTCCCGGGTTCAGTTCCGAGAGCGCCTCGTAGCCTAGACCCATCCGGTCGACGGAACCCGGCCGCAGGTTCTCGACCACAACATCGGACTTCGCCACCAGGGACCGGTAGAGGTCGCACCCCTCATCGCTCTTGAGGTTGAGCGCGAGCGATCTCTTGTTCCGGTTGTAGGCCATGAACCCGACGCCCATGCGGACGCCGTTCCGCTCGACGAACGGAGGGATGGAGCGGCGCGGATCCCCCACGCCCGGACGCTCGATCTTGATGACTTCGGCCCCCGCGTCGGCGAGCAGCAGCGAGCAGTAGGGGGCGGACATGTATTGCTCGAGCGCGACCACGCGCACGCCCGCCAGCGGCCGACCGGAGTCGGTCATGGGTGGATCTCCCGGGTTCGAGGGGTCAAGTCTGGGTCCGGCGAGCGGCCCGAGGGGTCAGCTCGTCGCCGCCACGGTGCGATACTTGTCGAACCAGGCCACGATGTTCGCGATCTTGGCCATGAGCTGGCTCGGGCGGCGGCTCATGTCGTGCGAGGCACCCGGCAGCCGGATCACGGCCGTGTCGATCCCGCGCAGCTTCAGCGCGTGGAACATCTGGTACGACTCCGAGAGCGGCGTCCGCAGATCCTCCTCCCCCGTGATGATCATGGTGGGCGTCGTCACGTTCCCCACCAGGGAAATCGGGGAGAACTCCCAGTACGGATCCGGGTTCTCCCACGGGAGCCCCTCGTAGCGGCTGTGGTAGTAGCCGTACCAGTTGTCCGCGGTGAGCGTCTTGCTGATCCAGTTCACGACGGGTTTCTGGGACACCGCGGCGCGGAAGCGGTCCGTCTTGCCGACGATCCAGGCCGTCATGATGCCGCCGGCGCTCCCTCCGGTGACGAAGAGGTTGTCCTCGTCGATATACCCGCGATCGATCACGGCATCGACCCCGGATATGAGATCGTCGTAGTCCTGCCCCGGATAGTTGTGATAGAGGAGGTCCGCAAACTCCTCGCCGTAGCTCGTGCTCCCGCGCGGGTTCGCGTAGAGAACGACGTAGCCGGCCGCGGCGAGAAGCTGCATCTCGGCCGAGAAGCGGTCGCCGTAGTTGGAGACGGGTCCGCCGTGAATTTCGAGGATGAGGGGATAGCGCCGGTCCGGGTCGAAATCGGGCGGCTTCACGATCCACCCCTGGACCGGACGCCCGTCGAACGAGGAATCCCACCAGATCTCCTCGACCTCGCCGAGCTGACGGTTCGCGAGCAGATCCTCGTTGAGCGACGTGATGCGGCGCACATCTCCGCCTCTCGAGCCTACGGCGACCTCGCCGGGCGATTCGGGACGCGTCTGGTTGAGCGCGAAGCTCCCGTCGTTGGCCACGCTGAAGGAGCCGCCGCCGTAGGGACGCCCGTAGGATGTGCCTCCCAGATCCTCCGCCAGCACTTCGAGATCGCCGGCGAGCGTGGCGAAGCCGACCTTCGAGTTCCCCTCGTCGTCGTACTGGAAGTAGATCCCGCTCCCGTCGGAAGCCCACACCGGGTTGGACACGCTGCGGTCGAGATCGCCCGTGAGGACGCGCTGCCCGCTCCCATCCAGGTTCATCACCTGCAGCTGGCTCACCTGGTAGGTGCGCGTGCGGTCCTCGTAACCGACGAAGGCGATCTGCCGTCCGTCGGGAGAGACGGCCGGACTCCGGTCGGGCCCGGGGCGGTCCGTGAGGGGGCGCGCTTCCCCGGTCGCGACCGAGACGACGTAGAGTTCCGAGTTCCGGTAATCGTGGATCCAGTCCTCGTTCCGGTTCGACGAGAAGACGAGGTGCTGACCGTCGGGGGTCCAGGCGGCGGGGCTCTGGTGCTGGAAATCTCCCGACGTGACTTGCGTCGGCGTCCCGCCCTCGACCGGAACGATGAAGATGTGATCGAAGCCGAAGTCGAGATAGCCGACGCCGTCCTGCCGGTTCTTGAAGCGGTCCTCCATGATGGGAGGATCGGCCCACTCCGCCCCGGCGGGCGGCTTCGGCGGCGGGGCGAGGCTCGGCGGCGGGTAGGGAACGAGCTTGTTGAACGCGATGTAGCGCCCGTCCGGCGACCAGCGGAGCCCGCGGGGCGATTCAAGGAGCTGCGTGAGCGTCGCCTCCTCGCCCGTGTCCATCCAGCGCACGTGGATCTGGCCGTCGTCCGTGTACGCGATGCGGCTTCCGTCGGGCGACCACCGCGGGGACCCGCCCACGCCGACCCGCCGGTGATCCGATCCGTCGGCGTTCATGATCCACAGCTCGGACTTCTTCGTGTCCCGCATGATGTCCATCGACGTGCGGACGTAGACGACCTGACTGCCGTCGGGCGAGATCCGGGGATCCGCGGCGTATTCGAGTTCGAACACGTCCATCGGCTCGAACGGGCCCTGCGCGGCCAGCGAATCCACGGTCAGCGCGCCCGAAGCGGCGAACAGGGCCAGGACGAACTTCAGCAACCCCACGTTGAAACGACCTTCTTCACGCATCTCTCGACTCCCGGGATCGGACGGTGACAGGGCCCGAAACATATCTCTCCGATTCGACCTGTGGGCAACCGTTGCGTTATCGTTCGCCTTGTCGGGATCCGCCGCCAACGTTGCGCCAGTCTCCCGGGGTGATTGACATGATTTGGTTTACCGCACGATGCGCCGCCCTTGTGGCTGCGAGCGCCGTCCTCGCGTCGGGCGCTCTCCCGCTCCGGCTCTCCGGTCAGGACTACGACATCCTCATCCGGAACGGGCGTGTGGTCGACGGCACGGGGAACCCGTGGTTCGCGGCGGACATCGCCATCGACGGCGACCGGATCGTCCGGATCGGGAGGCTCGGCGACGCGACGGCGCGGCGGGTCCTGGACGCGGCGGGGATGTACGTGTCGCCGGGCTTCATCGACCTGCACTCGCACGCCGACCGGGCCATGACATCCGGGAACCTGGAGGCGCGGCGGGCGAAGAGCCTGAACAGCCAAGGCCTCACGACGGTGATCGGCGGGCCCGACGGCCGCAACCAGGGATGGCCCATCAGCGCCGAGATCGCGGCGCTCCGGGAGATGGGACAAGCGCTGAACTTCGTCCCCATGGTCGGCCACAGCACGGTGCGGGCCGTGGTGATGGGCGACGACTACGAGCGCCCGGCGACGGAGGAGGAGATCGCCCGCATGCAGGCGCTCGTGCGCGAGGGAATGGAGGCGGGCGCCTGGGGACTGGGAGCCGGCGTCGAGTACCGCCCCGCCCGCTTCAGCACGCCCGAGGAGATCTTCGCGCTGGCCAGGGCCGTGGCTCCCTACGATGGGTTTTACGTCGCGCACCAGCGGAGCGAGGCGGCGATGCCGCTGTGGGAGCTGCCGAGCGCTGTGAACGAATGGCCCGTCGATGGAAACCAGGGGCTGGCGGAGACCGTGAACGTCGCCCGCGAGACGGGGATCCGCGTCGTGGCGAGCCACCACAAGGCGCGGGGCCGCTCCAGCTTCGGCCGTTCCGGGCAGGATACGCTGGTCGTGAACCGGGCGCGGGCGGAGGGGCTCGAGATCTACCTCGATGTCTACCCGTACGAGACGTTCGGCGGGGGCGCGCGACCCATGATCCCGCGCTGGAGTCTCGTCCACGATACGGTCGACACCAGCGGCGGCAGAGACAGCCCGATCTACGGTAGCGAGGGGATCTTCAGGGACGCCCGGGCGCACCTCGAACGCCGCTGGGCGGACCCTGAACTCCGGGCTCTCGTCGCCCGCGACATCGAGTGGATCGTCGACCACAACGGGGGTCCGGACCGCGTGGTCGTGGTGGGGTATCCCGATTCGACGTACGTCGGCCGGACGCTGGAGGAGCTGGGTCGACGCATGGGCGTGACCTACCAGGAGGTCGTCGTGCACATGGCGCTGGAGGGATACCCCGACGTCCTCGGCGGGGCCTGGACGCGGGGCTACGGGATTCACGACGCGGACATCATAAATTACTACCGGCAGGACTACACGGCGACGGCCTCCGACGCAGCCGTGAGCGGCGTCAAGGGCGTGCCGCAGTTCGCCTCGCGGCCCGGGGCGCACCCCCGCCATTTCGGCGCCTTCACGCGCAAGATCGCCCGTTACGTGAAAGACCTGAAGGCGATCACGCTCCCCTTCGCGATCCGCTCGATGACGGGGCTGCCGGCACGGATCATCGGACTCGAGGACCGCGGCTTCCTGCGGGAAGGCTACAAGGCGGACCTCGTCGTGTTCGACCTCGAGCGTCTCCGGGACCGGGCCACCGTGCTCGAGCCGGACCTCTTCAGCGAGGGCGTCGACTACGTGATGGTGAACGGCGTGTTCACGATCGACGAAGGCGAGTTCACCGATGCGCTCCCCGGGGAGGTCATCCTCCGGCCCTGAGCCCGCGGCCCGTGTCGCGTTCGCGGGTTTCCGGGCTATTGTTTCCGCTCGATTAGGCAACCGTCAGATCGGGAGAGCCTTATGCGCACGCGACTCCACGCCCTGCTGCTCCTCCTTCCGGCCGCCGCCTGCACCGCGGACGCGCCGCCGCCCGAACCGGCGAGCATCCAGAGCGCCGACGACGTGACCGACGCGGTGCTCGAAGCCGCGCGCCCCGACGGCAACTGGCTCACGTACGGCGGCAACTACGCGGAAGACCGCTTCAGCACGCTCGGGGAGATCACGCGGGACAACGTCGACCAGCTCGGCCTCGCGTGGACGTACGACATCGAGCTGCGGGGCGGCGTCGAGGCCACGCCGCTCGTCGTCGGCAACATCATGTACATCAGCTCCCCGTGGAGCGTCGTGCACGCCATCGACACGCGGACGGGCGAGCGTCTCTGGCGCCACGACCCGGGGGTCCCGCGCATCCGCGGCCGGCTGGCCTGCTGCGGCGTCGTGAACCGCGGCGTCGCGCTCTACGAGGGCAAGGTGATCGTGGGCACGATCGATGGCCGGCTCATCGCCCTCGACGCCGAGAGCGGCGACGTCGTCTGGGAGGCGCTCACCATCGACCCGAACGAGGCCTACACGATCACGGGCGCGGTCCGCATCGTGCAGGGTCTCGCGATCATCGGGAACGGGGGAGCCGAGTACGGCGTCCGGGGTTACGTGTCCGCTTACGATGCGGACGATGGCGAACTCGTGTGGCGCACCTACACGGTGCCCGGCAACCCGGCCGACGGCTTCGAGTCCGAAGCGATGGAGATGGCGGCGGAGACGTGGAACGGCGAGTGGTGGGTCGCGGGAGGCGGCGGCACGGCGTGGGATTCGATCATCTACGATCCGGACCTCGATCTCGTCTACGTGGGGACCGGCAACGGTTCCCCCTGGTCCCGGCACCTGCGGAGCCCCGGCGGCGGCGACAACCTCTTCCTCGCCTCGATCCTCGCATTGCGCCCCCGGACCGGCGAATACGTGTGGCACTTCCAGACGACGCCGGGCGACCACTGGGACTACACGGCCGTCCAGCCGATGACGCTCGCGGACCTCGAGTTCGACGGCCGCATGCGGCGGGTCATCATGCAGGCGCCGAAGAACGGCTTCTTCTACGTCCTCGACGCGGAGACGGGCGAGTTCCTCTCCGGCCAGGAATACATCGTGCAGAACTGGGCGGAGGGACTCGATCTCGAGACGGGTCGCCCGACGGACCGCCCGGAGGCCGTACACGCCGAAGTGTGGACCCTCATTACGCCGGCCGCCCTCGGGGGCCACAACTGGCAGCCGCAGTCGTTCAACCCGGAGACGGGGTTGATGTACCTGCCGATCCAGGAGGGGTGGGTCGAGCGCAGCGAGCCGCCGGACTGGGTGTACACGGACCTCGAGATCGAGGACCACAGCTTCGGGCCCCGCGTGAACAACGTCGGCCACGAGAGTCGGTACGGAGCGCGGGACGACGCCGGTTTCCTCGTCGCCTGGGACCCGCAGGCGCAGGAGGCCCGATGGACCGTGCCCCTCCTCGGATACTGGAACGGCGGCACGATGACGACGACGACCGGACTCGTGTTCCAGGGCGGTGGCGATGGCCGCTTCGTCGCCTACGACGCGGAGAACGGCGACCAGCTTTGGGAGATCTCGACCGGCCTCGGGATCCTGGGCGGCCCGGTCACATATCTCGTCGACGGGCGCCAGCACGTGACCGTGGCCGCCGGCTGGGGCGGCTCGCGCGGCCGCAGCGGCGCGCCCTACGGCGAGGCCGCCAACTACGAGCAGCGGGGCCGCGTCTTCACCTTCGTGCTCGGCGGCACCGAGGAGATGCCGGAGCCCCGCCGGAAGCGGCCGGTCAGCGTGCCGGCCGTCGCCGCCGATCTGCCCGCAGACGAAACCTCGCTCGCGAGCGGGGAGGAACTCTACCGGCAATACTGCCGGCACTGTCACGGGACGGGCGGCGGCTCGGAGGGCGCGATGCCGAACCTGCAGCGCGCGACGGACATCGTGCACCGGAACTTCGAGGACATCGTCCTCGGCGGGAGCCGGGAGCCGCAGGGGATGCCGTCGTACGAGGGCTTGATCGACGCCGAGCAGTTGCGGCTGATCCAGGCTTACGTTGTTTCACAGGCGCGGGAGACGCTCGCCGACGCCGAGGAAGAGGAGGCGGGCGGCGCGAACTGAGCGTCACAGTCGAACTACAGCCAACGAGAGGAACCCACCGATGAAGCGCTTCATCCTGATCTCACTTCTTGCCACCGGAGGTTTCGCGGCCATGGCTCCCGATCTCTCGGCCCAGCGTGAGTACATCAATCCGCGGCACGCGAGCGAAGAAGGCGTCCTGCCCTTCAGCGGCGCCGTCTGGGTCGGCGACCTGCTCTTCGTATCCGGGTCGCTCGGACTCGTCGATGGCCGTCCGCCGAACGACGCAGCGGAGGAGGCTCGGCTCGTCATGGAGGCGATCAAGAGCACGGTGGAGGAAGCGGGGATCACAATGGACGACCTCGTCTCCGTGCAGGTGTTCTGCTCGAACGTCGATCTCTACGACGTCTTCAACGAGGTCTACCGCACCTACTTCACGGAGAACTTCCCCGCGCGCGCCTTCCTCGGCTCGGGCCCGCTGCTGTTCGGAGCGCGGTTCGAGGTGATGGCGATCGGCTCGCGCAACTGAGTCGGGGCAGCTGAACCGGGGGCGGGGTCTGGTCACCGAGGCGGGGCCCGTTCGAGGGCCCCGGACCGATCTCGCCGACGCGCTGGAGCGGGGGGAGATCGTCTTCTTCCCCACCTGTCCGGTGGAACTCCCGCCGGATCGCGACCTGGACCGACTGCGTCGGGAACTCCCCCGCCAGTTGAAGGCGAAGAACGTCAGCTACCACCCGGAAAGCGGGCGTCTTCGCGGTGTAAAGGAGCAGGAAGGGCTGCGGGACGTCGTCCTCGCCACGCTCACGGCGCACGGGGCCAGGGTCCGCGCCTTCCTGCGGGAGTGCCTGCCCGCCCTCACTGAACGGTGGACGGTGGGGACGACGAGCTTCCGCCCGATCGAGGAGCGGGGCCGCGGACTCTCCGCGCACGCGAGCAACGAGCTGATCCACTTCGATGCCGGCGCCTACGGGGCGACCGACGGAGACCGCATCCTCCGCTTCTTCGTCAACGTGAACCCGGACGAGGACCGCGTGTGGTGCACGAAGGGGACGTTCCCCGACGTCTTCACCCGCTACGGGGCCGAGGCGGGAGTGGCGGACGCCGGCTCGCTCGAGCGGGGCCCCGTCGACCGTCTCCGCGGGCGCCTGCTGCGGGGGATCGCGAAGGCGGGGCTGCGTGAGGCGGTGCTCGCGGACTCCAGTCCGTACGACCGTCTCATGCGACGCTTCCACAACTACATGAAGGATACCCCGTCCTTCCAGGAGCGGGACGAGACGTGGCGGGAAATCCGTTTCCCGCCGTTCTCCGCCTGGATGGCCCTCACCGACATGGTGAGCCACGCGAGCGTGTCAGGTCAGCACGCCCTCGTCGACACCTTCATCCTCCGGCTCGCCGCCTGCCGACGCCCCGAACTCGCCCCCATCAACATCCTCCGCGACCGGACTTCTCACCACCCTACGGCGTAGGCTACGCGGCGGGGATCGGCGCCGGCCATGAGCGTGCCCGTCACGGCATCGAGCGTGATGCCCTGTATGCTGCCGAATGCGTATCCGGGCGCGAGTTCCACGGTGTATCCCAATCCCTCCAGCGCTCCAACCACATCGTCGGGCAGGCGAGCCTCCAGGCCGAAACGGATCTCGGCTCCGGGCAGGTAGAAGTTCGGCTCCCCGCTCAGCGTGAAGCGGGGCGCCGCGATCGCCTCCTGGATCGGCATCCCGAAGTCGAGGAGGTTCACGAGCACCTGAAACTGGGTCTGGCCGATCGTCTCGCCTCCCGGCGTCCCCAGCGCCGCGTGGAAATGCCCGTCCCTGAGCACGATGATGGGGGAGTTGTTGAGGATCGGGATCTGCCCGCCCCGGACGTAGTTCACGTGGTCGGGGTACGGCGACGTGGAGCCGATGCGGGACCCGTTGTTGAAGGTCAGGCCGGTGTTCCCCACCACTACCCCCGTACCGAAAGCCCCGCCGTGCGTGGGCGTGGCGGCGACGACGTTGCCGAACCGGTCGGCGATGGAAAAGCTGGTCGTGCTGCCTTCGTACGACCGCTCGGCAAGATGTCCCCGTCGGCGCTCGGGCCCCGGTCGTGAGGCCCCCGGCGCACCCTCCTCAAATTCGTCGACGCGCACGGGATTCCCGGACCCCGGGTATGCCATCACGCGGGACGGGTCGATGAGGGACCGCCGGGCCGCCGCGTAGTCCTTCGAGAGCAGTTCGTCGACGGGCACGTCGACCAGCGCGGGATCGGCCGCGTAGGCGTAGACATCGGCCTTCGCGACCTTGATCGCCTCCGACAGCAGGTGGATCGTCTCCGCGCTGCCCGCCCCGAGGGCCCGCAGATCGAACCCCTCGACGAGGTTCAGCTGCATCGCGACCTCCAGCCCTCCGCGCGACGTCGGCGGGCTGGTGTACACGTCGTATCCCCGGTACGTCGTATGGACGGGCTCCGCCCAGATGGGCTCGTAGCGGGCGAAGTCCTCCATGGTGAAGTCGCCGCCGTTCTCCCGGTAGAAGCGGGCCATCTCCTCGGCGATGTCGCCCCGGTAGAAGCGGTTGAAAGCGGCCCGGAGCGCCTCCGACCGCGTCCTGCCGGCCGCCAGCGCCTCCTGCTCGGCCTCGACCACTTTGCGGAGCGTGTTCGCCAGATCGGGCATCCGGAACGTTTCGCCGGGCTCGGGCACCCTGCCGCGAAGGAGGAACATCCGCCGGCTCGACGGGAAGCTCTCGAAGAGGTCCCTGTGAGACTCGATCGCCGCGACGACGGACGCCTCGATCGGATGACCGTTCTCCGCATAGCCGATGGCCGGGGCGAGCACCTGGGCCAGGCTCATGGTTCCGAAGCGGTCGAGAAGGGCGACCCATCCCCCGAACAGGCCGGGGACGACGCCCGCGTGAATCCCCTTGTTCAGCTCGTCGGCCGTGCGGCTCGCCGGATCGACGGCCAGAGGAGCGGCTCCGGTGGCCCCCAGCGAGTACACGCGGTCGGAGACGCGGTCGTAGAGGGTCACGAACCCGTTCCCCGCCATCCCGGACATCTGTGGCCGCACGACGTTCAGCGTGGCCAGGGTCGCGACGGCGGCATCGGCGGCGTTCCCCCCGGCCATGAGCATGCGGAGACCCGCCATGGACGCCAAGGGGTGGCCCGCCGTGACCAGCCCGTTCGGGCCCGGTACGGCAGGCCGGTGCGCCGGCCGGTCGGGATTCCGATCCCCGGCCGTCTGCCGAGCGGTGGCGTCCAGGGGCAACAGGAGGAGAGACGCAGCGAAAACCGTAACCATGCTCCAAGTGGGTGCTCTCATCTAGATCCCCCTCCATTCCTCTGTGTCACGTCTCGGCAACAGCTCCCGCTGGGCCCGGTCCCGCTCCGGCACGTCGTGGCAGCGGCGGCAGCGCGCTTCGTAGGACTCGGCGCCTCCCACCTGGATCGTCGGCCCCTCGGCGGGCGCCGGCTTCCCATCGATGAGGCGCTGGTTCCTCGTCGCCGGATCGCCGCACGCCACGCAGATCGCGTGCAGCTTGTCGATGCGCTCCGCGCGCGCCAGGAGCGGCCCCATGGGACCGAAGGGCTCGCCGCGAAAATCCATGTCGGTGCCGGCCACGATGACGCGCACCCCGGCATCCGCCAATGCATCGGCCACCTCGCAGATGCCGTCGTCCAGGAACTGGGCTTCGTCGATCGCGACCACCTGCGTCGACGGGCGGACCTTCCCGGCCACCTGCACGGAGCTGGATACGGGCTCGGCATCGATCTGCCGGCCATCGTGGGACGAGATCCGGAACTCGCCGCCGTAACGGTCGTCCAGGTGGGATTTGAAGAGTTGAACCCGCCGCCCGGCGATGAGGGCGCGCCGCACGCGCCGGATCAACTCCTCGGATTTCCCGCTGAACATGACGCCGGCGACGACCTCGATCCATCCGTGTCTCGCCCCGTGCAGCATCGATCAGAACCCCAGAATACCGTAGTTGCCGTCCAGGATCAGGCGCACGGAGACGTACAGTCCGAACGCGGGGCACAGCACCCAGAAGGCGTTCGGGGCGCCGACGTAGACGAGGAACTCCCGCTTCGTGATCAGCGCCTGCCTCCCCGCGACGAAGAAGCTGACCCAGTACAGCGACGACACGTAGGTCCACTGCCAGAACAGCATGGCGGCAATAATGCCGGCGACGACAGCCGGCAGGAGACCGACGGTGAAGACCCCATACAGGATCAGCGTCGGCACCGGGGTGAAGAAACCGTTGGCGATATCGACGATGAACCCGAAGGTGCGGCGATCCGAATACGACTCATCCACCATCGAGTACGTGGCCCAGGCCTCCGCCCAGACCGTCGGGGAGAAGATCCGTCTCAGCGGCACCCTCGTGGTCAGGAACTCGACCGCCGGGGTCCGGCCGGTCTCACGCTGCCGTTCGCGCCAGTACACGGCGCGCTTCTCGATGTAATCCCGCCGGAGATATAGACACGCCTCCCAGTAGCAGATGAGCAGATTCGTGGAGAAGAACAGGCTGAACAGACCATGGATGGCGTTGAGATCCCCGTGGACGTAGTAGCGCGTACCGATCCCGAGCAGGGTAAGGATCGCAATGACCACCGCCGAGAGCGCTCCGGCCGGCATTCTGCCTCCCTGGCTGGTGGGCGGCTGCCCTAGTACGTGCCGTCGAGGAAGGTGTCGTGAAGGCGGTCGCGTCGGGCGATGGCGACGCACTCCTCGAGGTCCGAGAGGTATTCGCCGAGCACGGGCGTGTGGACGGAGGTGATGGGCTGGTGGATGGCGGGCGGCTTGCGGTGCTGTCCCATCATCCAGCCTCGCTCGTTCATGAGCCTCGCGACGGCGAAGATATTGAACGGTTCCCCGGGTTCGACATCGTAGCGGAAGAGGTTCGTGTCCCCTTCGGGCTCGAACACGTAGAGGCCGTCGATCGCCCGGACACCCTCGATCGCCGCGTGGGTCGTCTCCATGATCCCCTGCACGATCTCCCGGTACCCCTGGCGGCCGATGTGTCGGAGCATCGTCCAGGCGCAGGCCACCGCGCCGCCCGGCCTGGAGCCCTGGGCGGTGGCCGAGGCGTAGGAGCCGCCGGCGAGGTCGCGAACGATGTACCTGGCGTAATCGACATCGTTGCCATCGGCGAAGAGCACGAGCGAGGCGCTCTTCTGAGCGAAGCCGAACTTGTGGAGGTCGGCGGACAGGCTGGACACGCCCGGCACGGAGAGGTCGAAGTCGGGGACCGGATAGCCGAGTTCCCGCGCAAAGGGCGAGATGAAGCCGCCGTAGCAGGCATCCGAGTGCAGGCGGACGCCCGTCTCGAGGGCGAGTTCACCGAGTTCGCGCATGGGGTCGATGAGCCCGTAGTAGATCGTGGGGGCCCCGGCGTAGATGAAGATGGAGGATTCGTCGATGGCGTCGCGGATGGCGTCCACGTCCGCGCGGTAATCCGGCCGGCAATCCGCGTACTTCATGTCGAGGTCGAGGATCTGGGCCGCCTTGTCCACCGACGGGTGACGGCTGTAGGCGGCGACGATGTTGAGCCGGCCGAGGTCGGGACGCGCCTCCCGCTTCATGTCGCGCGCGACTTTCACCGCCTGGAAGATGCTCTCCGTGCCTCCGGACGTGAACTGGCCCGCCGCGCCTTCGGGTGCGTTGAAGAGGTCGAGGCCCATCTGGATGACCTCTTCCTCCATCGCCCCGACGCTCGGGAAGGAGCCCTGACCCGAAAGGGCGTTCTCCACGGAGTAGATGGCGTGCGAGGCGTCCTGCACCCGCTTCAGCGCTTCACTGACGTAGTAGACGAGGTACGGGACGCGACCGTTCCTCCAGTCGTAGTCGATCGCCTTCCGGCCGAGCAGGTCGCTCTCGAGCGTCTCCCAATCGGTTCCCCGCTCGGGGAATCGCGCACGGGTCCGGACTTCGTGACTCAGGGTACTCGTTGCCTCTGCCACTTCAATCCCCTCCGTCGTACGGTAGCGTGACCTGATGTCAGCCCGCGTCACCGACCGTCACCGATCGGCGAAATCCAACCTTGCGCGAGGAGATTGGCGGGGCAACGCGCAGAGCGCGGATTGACCCCGAACCTGGAGTCGGGGGTTGTCTGGGGAGGCGAGGTCCAATCAGATACCGGGTCCCCGGACCGCCGGGACCGAACCCGGACCGCACCGCACTCGAGACCCGAGAGGCGAATGGCCTGGCTGCAGACACACTGGATCGCGGTGGCTCTCCTCGCCGTGTACGGCGCCCTGCTTGTGCGGCACGCGATCGAGGGCCGGCGCGGGACGAAGGGCCGGGCGGACTACTACGTCGGCGGGCGGTCGATGGGTGGAGTCGTGCTCGGCCTCTCCTTCTTCGCGACCTACTCGAGCACGAACAGCTTCGTCGGCTTCTCGGGACAGGCGTACACCTACGGGGCGCCGTGGCTGCTGCTCGCGCCCGCCGTCGTCATCTTCTCCCTCTCGGCCTGGATATGGGTCGCGCCGAGGCTCCGCGCCTTCACGGGGGCGGTCGACTCGGTCACCCTCGCCGACTACGTGGGGTTCCGCTTCGAGAGCCGGGCCGCGCGCGTCCTGGCGGCGGTCATCGTGATCTTTGCCAGCTTCCTGTACATGATCGCGGTCTTCAAGGGGATCGGGAATCTGCTCGAGATCTTCCTCGACATTCCCTACAGGGGCGCGATCGGGTTCGTGTTCATCGTCGTCGTCCTCTATACGGCGGTCGGGGGGTTCATCTCGGTCGTGAAGACGGATGCGGTACAGGGGATCGTGATGTCCATCGCCGCCATCCTCCTCTTCTGGGGGACGCTGAACAGCGCCGGGGGGCTGGAGGCCATCGACGCGATCCGCGCGGCGCCGGCCACCTCGGGACTCTTCCGCTGGGACGCGGCGATGCCCTTCCCCGTCCTCGTCGGGATCATCGTGGCCGGGACGCTCAAGTTCATCGTCGATCCGAGACAGCTCTCGCGCTTCTATGCGCTCGCCGATCCGACGGCGGTGCGCCGGGGACTCGTCGTGTCGACGATCGCGTTCCTGGGCGTGTACACGCTCCTCCTCCCGATCGGACTCTACGCCCACGCGGTGATCGGCAGCGGGCTCGCGGAATCGGATCTCGTCGTGCCGACGCTGCTCGGAGATGCGGGGATCCTGCCGGCGCTCCCGGCGGCGTTCATCCTCGTGGCCATGCTCGCGGCGGCGATGTCGTCACTGGACAGCGTGCTGCTCGTGATGGCGTCGACGTGGGAGCGGGACGTGATCTCGCTCTTCCGGCCGCGGGCGGATGAGGGGCGGGCCGTGGCGCATACGCGGTTCTGGGTCGCGCTGTTCGCGATCATCACGGCCTGGCTCGCGCTGAATCCGCCGGGGAGCATCGTCACGCTGACGGCGTTCTCCGGCGGTCTCTATGCGGCCTGCTTCTTCCCGGCCGTCGTGCTCGGCCTGCTCTGGCGGCGAGGTACGGGCGCGGGAGCCGTCGCCTCGCTCCTGACCGGCTTCACGGTGCTGCTGTTCTGGGATGTGGTTCCGTTCTCCGGCGCCGTGCACGAGGTGTTCCCCGCGATGGCGCTCTCGCTCGCCGCCTACGTGGCCTGCGGCCTCGCGGCCCCGCCGCTGGCTGCGGCACGCCGCCTCGACATCAAGCTCTGACGCGACCCCGGCCGTCCGTCGCGAGGTCTAGCGCCAGGGCGAGACGGCAACAGAGCGACCCCCGGCGTGCCCCCTCCCGGAGTTCGACCGGCGGCTTCCAGCCCCACTCGGAATACTGGGTGACACCGGGGACGGACTGGGGTACGCGGGGCTCGCCCGCCACGATCCGGGCCGCGTGCAGGCGCATCTCGAGCCGATAGCCGGTCCGATCGAGCTGGCCCTCGCTAAGGCGGCCGAGGTCCTCCGTCTCGACGCCGAGCTTCTCGCGGCCGATGCGCCGGACGAGCGCCTCGTCCATCTCGCCTTCGGCATGCGAGCCCGCGGGGAGGCCCCACACGCCGGGGAGATCGGGGTCGTCATCGGGGCGGCGCACGAGCAGCCAACGGGGCGCCCCACCGGCCGATTCCGGAGCCTCGATCACGAGGGCCAACGCGGGACGCGAGAGACGGGTCCCGGAGCCGCCATCGCCCGTCATCGTGCCGCCAGCGTCTCCAGCCGTTCCCGCGCGGCGTCGAAGCGACCGACGAGATTGGGGATGTCCGTGCCGCTGTAGCCCGCGGTCAGCCTGAGGCGCGCCACGCTGAGGATCGCGAGGAGTTCGTCGGCGGCAGCTCGGCGAGCGACGGGGTCGGAGCTGCCGACGCTTCCGATCCACACGGGCGCCGTGTGCGCGAACGGGTAGTTCGCCATCATCGGCCAGCGGGCCGGGCCTCCGACGGCGCGCGCGGCGACCCATCCCCCCTCCGGAAGCGTCAGGTCGCCCTCGAAGCGGCGCGAGCCGGGGCCGTCGAGCCCCTGTCCGCTCCACGCCACCTCACCGTTTACCAGCACCTCGACCCGATCCACCTCCGTGGCGGTCGCGACTTCGAGCGACCACGAGATCTCTCCGGCGGACACGACACGGCCCGGACCCGCGCCGTCGACGCTGAACTCGAGGAACGGTCCGTTGGTCACGAAGCTGCGACCGCTTCGTAGCGCGTCCATGTACGTCGACCAGTTCTCCACGGCCCCCGTCTGCGCGTACACACGAGCGGTGCCGATGGCCATCGTGCGGTAGAAATTGTTCATCACATCGGTCCCGGCCGAGGGCACGATCGGGATGCCGGCGTTCAGCAGCAGGTGCCAGATCTGCGATGTGAGGACCTCGTCGCTCCACAGGCAGACGATCTCGAGCGCGTCGAGATCCCCCAGCACCGCGTCGGGGACGAGTTCGATCGGCACGCTGCCGTAGAGGTCTGCGATCGATGCCTCCGCCCAGGGAGTCGCGCGCGGCATGCCCCGGGTACTCACGGGGTGCACGTAGTACTGGAAGCCTCCCTGGGCCCGGGCATGTCGCAGCGGCTCGGCGTTCACGCGGTCGTCCGATCCGTAGACCTGGTAGCCGGGTCCCCACACCCAGGGCCAGAACAGGTCGTCGATCCCGATCAGGCCGAGGTGTCCGAGGAAGTGGGAACGGACCTCCTGCCCGAAACGGACGAACGGCGGGCCGCCGGAGTGCCGCCACGTCCACAGATCCTGATCCTCGAACCGGTTGTGGAGGTTCGCGAGGAGCGGCGTGGCGAAGTCCAGCGCCTCGCCCAGCATCATCGGCATGAGGTCGTCGGGCGAGAGGTCGTACGGGCCGCCGTAGTTGAGGTGGAAGTGGTGTTCGCCCGAACTCCAGCCGCCGGCTCGAGCATCCCAGACGGGTGACAGCACGACCTCGACCTCCGCAGCGCCGGATGCGGCACCAACCTGCACCGTCGCCGACGACTCGGGCGTCGCGAGCCCCTGCACGGCGGAAACCGTGACCTCGCCGCCGGGAACGGTGAGTTCGACCACGCCGGGCGAGTAGAAGAAGACGCGCCCACTCTGCCCGTCGAATTGCGACGCGGGACCGTCCGGGACCAGCGGGTGTCCCGCGCCGTCCACGACCGCGAGCCGGGCCGCTACCGGAGCGCCGCCTTCCTCGGTCACCGTCCGTATCCGAAGGCTCGCCGTCGCCACGCCCCAGTCCCAGGCCGTCACCTCCACGGCCTCGACAGGACCACCGGCGGCTCGCACGCGCTTGAGATTCAGCCGTTCCCCGTCATCGGCCTCGGCGAAGTAGACCCACTCGCCGGACGGATCCCAGGCGGGCGTCAGCGGGAGGCCGCCCGAGGCCAGCAGGATGGACGGCCCGGGATCCGCCACGTTGAGAAGCCGGAGATCCCACCCCTCCTGCGTCGGCCAGTTGACGGCCACCGTGGACCCATCGGGACTCAGGGCCGGCCGCGCCATAGACGCGATGCTCCCCTCGATGAGCGTCCGCGGTTCGGTCGCGTCGCCCGATCGCACAACCACGCGATCGCGGCCGCCGCCCTTCCACAGGTAAACGAGCGCGCGTTCGCCGGGTTGCGGCTTCAGCTCAAGCCCGGGCGCGTCGGTCACCGGTCGCCGCACGCCGCTCTCGATGTCGACGGCCCACAGATCCAGAGCCCTGACCTCCGATTCGGCTGACGAGTAGAACAGCTTGGTGCCGTCGGCCGAGAAGGCGGGGTCGAGTTCGAGTCCGGGACTGTCGACGCGGCCGAGTTCCGCCCCGCTGCTCGCGGCGACCCAGATGATCTCGGTGTCTTCCGTATCGTCGCGTACGAATGCGATCAGTTCGCCGTCCGGCGACCATGCGGGCCGCGCGTCGATCCCCCCGCCGCGGGTCAGCCGCCGCGCCACGCCGCTCGCGAGATCCATGACCCAGATCCACCCGTGGGACGCGAACGCCACCCGCTCGCCGTCCGGCGATGGGGCCGGATCGATGGGTCCCGCCGTGAGCGTGGGCAGCTCGTAGCCTTCGAGGTACACATGGTGGCCGTACCCCGCGACCTTCGGGTAACGGTTCGTCCACTGTCCGGCCCCGCTGAAGGGCGACAGTGCGAGACCCAGCGCCGCCACGCCGAGGGGAAGGAACGCCGGAATGCGCGGGCGGCTGGAGGCTGACGATGACGAAACCGCGTGTGATCGCATGAGTACCTACCTCCTCACGAGGAAGCCCGCAGCTGCACGAACTGCATCCGCTCGGCGAGACGGAGCGGTCGAGAAGTCCCTATCCGCTACTCGCCGGGCGGGTTGAGACCGGGGTCAGCGCCGCCAAGCGGACGCGCCGGGGAGCCCGCTGCTCACCATCACGTCGAGCCCCGGCTCCGGAGCCCGGGCGTCCGCCGCGCTCCGGGCCAACGGACCGGAAGGCAGATCGCGGAAGATGGCGCGGACCTGACCCGTGCCCGGATCCCGCAGGATCGCCATCGGCGGCTCACTCCCTTCGGCAATCTCGACGCTGCCGCCCGGCCCGGCGAGGGACAGACTCGCCAACTCCGTCTCCCATGCCGGCTCCACGGGAAGCGCGAACGTGAATCCCGACTCCTCCTCGCCGTCCAGGATCTCGACCATTCCAAAGCTCAGGGCGAACAGTTCGCTGCCATCGGCGCGCCTTCCCGTCAGCGTGTACGGTCCGACTGCGGGCGGTAGCTGCGGCGTCGTTTCGACGACGAAGGCGGGATCGAGGCGGGGAGCGCCATCCGCATCGGCCCCACCGGATACGAGCAGCGTCCGGGTGGCGGCGGGAGCCTCCCACACCTCGAGCGTATCCTGTAGCCGGTAGCGCAGCATGTTCGTGAAGTAGTAGTCGCTGACCCACGTCGGATCGCAATATGTCATGAAGTCCAGCCTGGTCGTCGGGTCCACCAGCGACCCGCCGTCCCGCGAATCCCAGCCCCACACGCCGACCCGCCCGCCGTCGTAGGGATAGCTCAGATCCGGGCCGCCCTCGTCTCCCTGACACAGTACGTGGAACAGGCTCAGGTTATGCCCGAGTTCGTGCGCGAACGTCTCCGCGTTCAATTGTGAGATGGCGACCTTCCCCGAGTACGGGATCTCATCGGAAAAGAAGGGGAAGGTCGCCCGGCCCGCGATGTCCGCAATATCCGGGATCAGGCCGACCCAATGTCCCACTCCATCTTCCATGACCCGGATCCGTCCGACATCCGCTATGAGGTCGCCGGCGTCGTTCGAATCAACCGTGACGCTCGGATGGCGTGTAATCTCGAAGTCCGCCACCGGGAGATAGGTCCTCGTCTGCCAGAAGAAGTCGTCCTCGGGGTCGGCGGTGCTCACGAACGTTACGGCCTCGCGGTCGTTGTCCCCGGTCCAGACCATCGGGAGCAGGGTCAGAAGCAGCGGGGGCACGGCCTTCACATCCACCGTCATCCGTCCGCTCTCGGGGATGCGCTTCGAGACGCCGAGATTAGGATCGAGCGTCCCATCGGGGTCGATCTCGACCACCACCTCCAGTCCGGGCTGGATCACATCGGCGGAAATGACGGCGTGGGGCGAAAGGTCGAGTTC
>JAJDUL010000063.1 GCA_022826685.1 Gemmatimonadota bacterium
CGCATGGCGGGACCCCCTTTCCGGAAACTAGACTAATCAGAGGCTGACGAGGGCCGCGAGACCTGTCGCGAGAGTCTGTCGCCAGGGGTCGACCGGCCTGCCCAACTCCGAGGTGTCCCATGGCTGCCGTGAACATGAGCAGGAACCCTCCCCTCCGTACCCTTTGTCTCTTGAGCACCGTCACCGGGGGCATGGTCCTTTTGGCCGGTTGTGGAGGCGCGCCAGGTGAGGAGGAGACGGACGCCATGGCAGAATCCGAGGAGGCCGCCGACACGCGGATCGTGGACCAACTCGCCGCCGGGGACGCCGTCTTCGGACTCTTCTCCGGGGATCACACGCCCGAGGCCGGCGCCGCCATGGCCGCGAACCGTCCTCTGGATTTCGTGTTCTACTCGCTGGAGTCCGGTCCCTTCGACATTCCCGCGCTCGAGAGTTACGCCGCCGGGATGGCGGAGGCGTCAGGTCATGACGCGCCGCACCCCATGCTGCTGCGGATCCCCCCGATCCGGGACGGGCACGACGAAGCGCGGGACCGCGCCGCACAGGGCCTGGCTGCCGGCATCTCCGGGATCGTCTACCCGCACGTCGAGACCCCGGAGGAAGCGGCCCTTGCCGTGGATGCGCTCGGCGACGCCGCCTGGCCGGGCAATCCCGACGGCCACCTCATCAGCTTCCTCCTCATCGAGGACCAGGTCGGGATCGACAACGTGCGGGAGATCGTCTCCACCCCCGGCGTCAGCGCCGTCTCTCCGGGGCCGGGCGATCTCCGGCGCGTCTACGATGGAGACATGGAGAAGGTGGAGGAGGCGATCCAGATCGTGCTCGCCGCCTGTCTCGAGTTCGATGTGCCGTGCGGGGTCACGGCCGGAGTGGATGACATCGCCGTGCGGATCGAGCAGGGGTTCCGCGTGATCATCGTCACCCAGCCCGAAGCCGTCGCCCTCGGAATGGCCGCCGCCGGTCGCTGACGATCAACCCGCGACCCCGCGGATCGTTTTTATGCATCAGGAGGAAAGATGAAGCCGCTCAGCCTGATCACACCGGTCCTCGCGCTCGGCCTTCTGCCCGCGGGCGCGCTCGCGCAGGACGAACCCGGGGCCGGCGGGAACGCTTCCGAGCCTCAGCCCGCTCGCTGGGCGTCGAACCACTCCATCGTCGTGGACGGCGAGACCGTCGAGTACGAGGCCGTCGTCGGCAGCGTCATCCTCCGGGACAACGAGGAGAACGCGACGGGAGAACTCTTCTACACGGGATACTTCCGGACGAACGGCGGAGACCCCTCCACGCGCCCCATCGTCTTCGCCTACAACGGGGGACCCGGGTCCGCCTCGTTCTGGCTCCACATGGGGATCATGGGGCCGCGCCGCGTCGTCACGCCCAACGTGGGCCAGCAGGCGCCGCCCCCGTACCCGCTCGTCGACAACGGCTACACGGTGCTCGACATCGCGGACGTCGTGATGGTGGACCCGATCGGGACGGGGTTCAGCCGCCCCGCGGGCGACGCCGACGGGACCCATTTCTGGGGGATGGACGAGGACGCTGCCTCCCTTACCCAGTTCATCCGCCGCTTCCTGAGCGAGAAGAACCGGTGGAACTCGCCGCGCTACATCCTCGGCGAGAGCTACGGCACGACGCGGTCCGTGCTCCTGGCACGGCACCTGCAGAACGCGAACATCGACCTCAACGGGGTCGTGCTCGTCTCCGCCGTCATCGACTTCAACACGCTCCAGTTCCCGGATGGGTCCCACATCGGCTTCATCACGAACGTCCCGTCCTTCGCGGTTGCGGCCGAGTACCACGACATGCTGCCGGGCGGGCGTCCGGACGACCTCGAGGCGTTCATGAAGGAGGTCGAGGCGTGGGCACTGACCGACTACGCGCAGGCGCTGCTGGCCGGCACCGCCGTGGATCCCGAGCTGCGCGCGCGGGTGCTGCGGCAGATGCACGAGTACACGGGGCTGAGCATGGAGTACCTGGACAAGGCCGATCTGCGCGTCTCCGCGCCGGCGTTCGAGAAGGAACTGCTGCGGGACCGGCGGCTCACGCTGGCGCGGCTCGACACGCGGTTCACGGGGCCCACGGGAGACGTGCTCGACTTGACCCCTGACCACGATGCGCAGTCCTCGGCCATCAGTTCGGCCTACACGTCTCTCTTCAATACGTACGTGCGGGATGAACTCGGCTACGACGGCGACCGGGAGTACTGGCCCAGCGGGATGGCGCGCCCGTGGAACTGGGAGCGGGAGGGAGGCCGGCGCGGACCGTTCGGCGGTTCCGCACTCAACGTGGGGCCCGACCTCGCACACGCGATCGAGCGCAACCCTCGCCTCGAGGTCCTGCTCATCAACGGGATCTACGACTTCGCGACGCCGTACTTCCCCATCGTGTGGTCTTTGGAGCAACTCGGGCTGCCGCCGGACCTTCGCGACAACATCACGCGCGACGACTTCGCCGCCGGACACATGATGTACGTCGAGGAGAGCCTGCTCCCGCAGTGGCGTGAGACGCTGGCCGGGTTCATCACGCGCACGGCCGGCGGAAACCTCGTCCCCTAGCGAAGCCTCCGCCGTCCGATCGTGCAGCCGGCCACGATGGTCAGGTCAGGTCCGTGTACCGATCCGGGTCCTGCTCGAACTCTTCCTCCATCCCTCTTACGCGCGTTTGAGAACGCGATGACGGCGCCGTGCATCCTTGGGTCCGGGTTGAATCGGACGCGAGCGCGGAGCTACGATGTGCGAACCATGCAACTTACCGAAGGGACCTGGCGGGACGCCCAGCGGATGCCCGACGACGGCAACCGCTACGAGGCGATCAACGGGATCCTGCACGTGACCGCTGCCCCCAAGTGGCGCCATCAGGTGGTCAGCAAGCGGCTCCTGATGAGGCTGTCCGAGTTGTTGGAGGAGCCCGGACACGGCGAAGTGGTGGCCGCCCCCGGGGTCGAGTTTCCGGCCACCGGCGAGGGAGTGCAGCCGGACATTCTCTTCGTTTCCAACGAACGGCGCCACATCGTCGAGGAGGCGGGACTCGTGGGGGCGCCGGACCTCGTCGTCGAGGTTCTCTCTCCCTCCACGGCCGAGCGCGACCGTGGCGAAAAGCGGCGGCTCTACGAGCGCCAGGGCGTACGCGAGTACTGGATCGTGGACCCTGCCGAGAATCAGGTCGACGTGTACCGGTTCGGCCCCGGAACCGGGGCGGGACCGACGTTGCGCCTCGGGCCCGAGCGCTTCGGCCGCCGGCTCCCCGTCCGTCTCGGCGACACGCAAGTCGGCGTGATCGACCTCTCAAGCATCTTCGCCCCCGTATTCGGCGACGCCCCCCGCTGATCGACCCCGCCCGGGTCGGACGGCCGGAGCCCCGGCTACTTCGCGGCCGTCACCAGATCGTTTCGTAGCGGGCGGGGGCGAGGTTCCAGGTTTCGCCGTAGACGTGGAGGCGGTTCGTCGGTCCGTCGGGGCCCACGAGCGGCGCGCCGGCGTGGGCCCATGAAAGAAGGCTTCCGCGCAGGTTGAGGACGGGCCGGCCCTCCTCGTTCTGGCGCTTCGCGTACTCCGAACTCCGGTGCCCGATCGTGCAGTACGCTACGACGGTCAGCTCCGCGTACCGGTCCGGGTCCTGTTCGAACTCCTCGGAGGTGATGGAACCGGGAATCCAGGAGATCTCGCGCTCGCGGGGGGCCCGGGCGTCGACGAGCACGACGCTTCCCGTCTCGAGCAGCCGCCCCACCTCCTCGACGGTGACGGCTTCCACCTCGGGAAAGCGCCGCTCGACCTCCTCCACCATCTCTTCCACGCGCGCGAGCTTCTCCTCGTCCGTCATCGCCGCCTGACCGGCGCAACCGGCGACGGCCACGAGTACGAGGGTCGGGGCCAGCAGCCCACGGGCTGCGAGAACCAGGGCTGCATTCTGTCGTTCCATCATCATTCTCCCGGAAACCTCCCCGACCGACCGCTCAGGCGGCGCGGGCGGTCGCGATCCCCTCGGCCAGCGCTTCGACGAGGCGGGGAATCGCGTGCGCCGGCGTGGCGCAGAGCGCGATCCTCACCGCGCCCTCCATCGGAACCACGTACACCCCGGCCTCGCGCATGGTTGCGGCCGTCACCTCCGCGTCCGGCGTGAACACCGACACGAAGAAGCCGCCCTCGTAGCGGGGGTAGGTCAATCCCGCGCCCCCCGCAAGCTCGTTGAAGACCGCGACCCGCTCGTTGAGGAGGCGAATCATCCCCGCGCGCTCCTCGTCCGTGCGCCGCCGAAGTTCCGGATCCGTGAGGAGTTCGGTGGCGCCGAGCAGTCCGAGGTGGTTGCAGTTCGACCACGTGGCCCGGCACGAGAACCCGAGCGCGTTCGAGATCCGCTGCCGCTCCTCCGCCTCCCGGTGGAGCGCCACGAGCGCCCCCACGCGCGCGCCGTAGAGGGCGAACGACTTCGACACCGTCCAGCCCACGAGAACCGTCGCGGACTCCATCATCCGCGGGATGTGGCCGATCCAGCCGTTCGACCCCTCGTCCCCGAACTTCGCGTACGCGTGGTCGAGGAGGAACGCGACGGGACCCCGCCGACCGACCTCACGCACGATCTCCGCCACCACCTCCCATTCCGACTCGTCGAGCGAATAACCGGTGGGGTTGTTGCAGGGGAAGTTGAAGAGGACGAGCGACCGCCCCTGCCGTTCGATCTGGCCCTCGAGCCCGGCCCGGAACGCCTCGACGTCGAGGCGGATCCCGGCATCGAACATGTTGAAGGTCTCGACCGCGCGGCCCGAATGGGTCGAGATCGTGTGGTACGGACCCCAGTAGTAGCTGGGCGTGAGCGCCGCCTGCCCGGGCTCGAGGAAGTTCAGGATCGCGTGGTGGATCGCCCCGGTGCTCCCCGGCGTGGCGACGGCGACCGCCTGCTCGGACAGGCCGCCCTTCTCGCAGAGGTCCGCGATCACCGCGGCCAGGTACGGAGGGTCTCCGGAGATCGGCGCATAGCCGGCCGCGCGCGCGTGCGGCACGCGCCCCAGCGCCTCGGCCGCCGCGGGCATCACGGCGAGACTCCCGTCGTCGTTCATCAGCGCCCCGAGCGTCGAGTTCAGGATCGACTCGCCGGCCGCGGCCCGCCGCACGGCCTCGCCGTGCAGGGCGAAGATCGGGTCGTTCCCTTCGCGCGTCGCCGCCTCGGGAATGAGGCTGCCGGAAGAACCGGAAAGAGTGGTCGTCGCCGTCGTCATCGTCCGCTACCGGACCTTGTTCGAGAAGTTGCCGTGGACGCTGTACCGGGCGATCGCGCCGTCCTCCCGGTGGAAGATGTACGCTTCTCCCGGCTCGCCGTCGTCCCGCATGCGCCGGAAAGTATCGCCGTCCTCGTGCCGGAGCTTCGTCATCGCTTCGAGCGGATCGTTCGTCGGGACGCCGAGGGCCGCGAGACCATCGTCCCACCGGAGGATGACCGTCTCTCCCCATGTGGACTGGTAGAGTCCCTCGTACTCAGCCAGGGAGGCCGGGCGCGGGGTCCCACCGCCCGGATCGCTCTGGATCTCCTCGAAGGCCGCGCCGAGCGTCGCCATCATCTTCGTCCACACGTCGGTGGGATTGGCCTGGGCGTTCATCATCACCGTGCCCGCCAGCTTCTTCGCCGGAAGGATCTGGAAGGTCGAGCGGAAGCCCGGGCAGCTCCCGCCGTGGCCCACCGTGCGTTCCCCATCGCGGCGCGAGACCGCGAACCCGAGCCCCCACATCGTGTCGAAGTCCGGGTCGACCCAGTGCACGCGGTGCATCTCCCTCAGCGTGTTCGCGTCGAGAATCTCCGTCCCCCCGTTGTCCAGCAGCCGGAACTGCCACGACGCGAGGCGCGCGAGATCCTCTACGGTGGAGGCGAACCCCGCCGCGGACGCCATGCCCAGCGCCTGGAAGAAGGGGGCCTCGGCCCGCTGCCCGTCCCGCTCGAGCCGCGAGTATCCGGTGGCGTAGCGGCCGCCCTGGTGCTCGACGGGAATGTCGGGGTACGTGTCCGACATCCCCAGCGGCTCCAGGATCCGGCTCCGGATGTACTCGTCATACGCCATCCCCGAAGCCTGCTCGATCAACTGTCCCGCCAGCGCCATGCCGAGGTTGGAGTACTGGAAGTAGCGCCGGCCGGGATACAGCGTCTCCTGCTCCGCCAGCCCCTCGATGATCTCGTCCACCGTCGGGAAGGGGTGATCGGGACCGGTCCAATAGGGGTGCGCCGATTCCCGCGGGAGTCCCGAGGAGTGCGTGAGGATCCCCTCCACGCTCACGCTCGGGCCGTCGGGGTAGACCTGCTCGAGGTCGTACCACGGAAGGTGCCTGGAGACGGGGTCGTCGAGACCCAGCTTGCCCTCGTCCCGCTGCTGCATCACGCCGATGGAGGTGAAGAGCTTCGAGATCGAGCACACCGAATACATCGTCGACGGGGTCGCGGGGACCCCGGTCTCGCGGTGGGCGTACCCGTATCCGCGGGCCCAGACGAGGTCCTGATCGTGCACGAGCGCCGCGGACACGCCGGGAATCTTCTCGTACGCCATCTTCGCGTCGAGCCAGGCCTCGAACAGCGCCACCGCCTGCTCGAAGCGCGGATCGTTGACGGGATCGCCGTTCCCCTGGGCGCACCCGGACGCGGGAGCCGCGAGAACGACGGCGACGACGCAGGCGACGGCACGACGCCATGGACGGCCTCGGAATGGACGGGTCATGAGGCGCCTCCTTGAGGGCGGGGTGAGCATCGGGCCTCGGCCTCCGACGGCGAGGCGTGATTCAACTCTGGCGCGAACGCGGGGGGCGCGCCACCCTTCGGCATGGCTCTTCCACCTGCCTTCCACCCGCACGAAAGGATTGAGACATGCGGAGACTTGTCCTGGCCGCAGCGCTCGCGCTGGGCCTGGCCGGAATGCTCGCCATCGGAGGCGCGGCCCCGGTGAGCGCGCAGGACTCGCAACTGCTCGCCGTGGGCGAGATGGCGCCCGACTTCGCGCTCCCGGGCGCGACGCGATACGGCGCGCTGGAGGACCCGATCCGCCTCAGCGACTATCGCGGCGAGACCGTCGTCCTCGCCTTCTTCTTCAGAGTCAGGACGCGTGGCTGAACGGTTCAGATGAGAGCGTACCGTGATCAGTACGCAAGTGTTTTCAACGAGGGCCGGAACGTGGTTCTCGTCGGCATCTCGAACGACCCGGTCGACGAACTCGCGTCATGGCTGAAGGACGAGGACTTCCCATTCCTGTTCGGCAGCGACGCGGACAACGACGGGGGGACGTACGTCGCCTTCGGCGGAGGGCTGAGGGACAGCAACGCGGTGGACAGCCGCGCGGTGATTGTCGTGGGCCCGGACGGCCGCATCGCGGGCGTGATTCCGAGCTTCAATCAGGTGGATCCCGCCGCCTACGACGAACTCGCCGCCATCATCGACGAGGTGACTCCGGAGCCCGCCGACCCCTAGCGGTCCACGGACTGCCAGGAGCTAATCCCCTCCCGCTTGCTGATCGGAGAGGATGCCGGTGACGGCCCCGACGAGATCCTGGTCGGGGCCGACGCCGGTGTAGGCCACCTTCCCTTCCGCGTCGAGGATCACGACGATCGAGGTCGTGGTCGCCGAGTAGGCGCGCACCGCCGCGCCATCCGCATCCCACAGGTAGGGATACTCCGCCGCGTGCGCCTCCGCGTGGCGTCGCACGCGGCGCAGCGACTGGGCCACGGCCACGGCGACCGCGACGACGTTGACCCGGTCGCCGAAGTCCGCCTGCACCCGGTCGATCTCGGGCTGCAGCCCCTCGCACTGCTCGCACCACGCGGCCCAGAACTCGATGAGCGTGGGCTTGCCGGCGGCGTAGTCGAGGAGCTGGATCTCGTTGCCGTCCAGATCCTGCAGAGTGGCGTCCGGCCCCTGCGTCCCGGCGGCGAGGCTCACCTGCCCCGCGCCCGCCTGCGCCTGGAGCGGATCCGCCGACAGGAGGACGGCCCCGACGATCGCGGCCAGCGCGGCGAACATCGTGCGCGCCGCGAACGTGGCGGCGTGTCTCGGTTTTGCGTTCACATGAAGTATCCCGCCCGGATGAGGTAGAACTGCGCCATCCCGATCATGATGACGGCTGCGGCCCGTTTCATCCAGATCATCCACGTCCCCGACTTCGGCAGCACGGCGAGCGTCCCCGAGAAGAGGCCGACGGCGATGAGCACGGCGGTCATGCCGATCGAGAAGGTGAAGAGGTAGACGAACCCCATGAGCCCGGCCTGTTCGGCGACGACCCAAGTGAGGACCACGGCGAAGGCGGGCGCGCCGCACGGCGCGGCCACGATGCCGGAGGTCGCGCCGAGGAGGAACACGGCCCGGTAGGATCCGCCGCCGCGACTGCTCGCCCACGCCAAGAGCCGCTTCGGCACCGGGACGGGGAAAACGTCGAGCATGAACAGCGAGAAGAAGAGCAGGAGGTTCCCGGTCGCGAACAGCGCCCAGAAGCTCGCCCCGATCGAGCCGAGCACGGTGCCGCTGAGCCCCGCGATGACGCCGAGCAGCGAGTAGAGGAGCGCCAGTCCCAGGGCGTACGTGAGCGTCAGTCCGATGGTGCGCTTTCGCGGCTGACCCTCGCCCGCCGTCCCTGAGATTACCGAGAACGTGATCGGGATCATCGGCCAGATGCACGGGTTCGTGCTCGTGAGGACGCCCGCCCCGAAGAGCGCGCCGAGCGCGAGAAACGGGTTGTCGGAGAGCGCCGGGAGGAGCCCGCCCGCCGGCTCCACCTGCGGCGCCGCGAGGGCGATCACGTCGACGGCGACGGCCCCGATCGCGCCCGCTGCGATGGGGTCGATCACGGGACCAGCGGCTCCGCCGGCGGGCCGCCGAAGACGATCACGCCGTCCTTCACGACAAGATCGATGTTCCGCAGGTCGGCGATGTCCGCCAGCGGATCTCCGTCCACGAGGATCAGGTGCGCGCGGCGGCCCGGCTCCACGGTTCCGAAGTCGTCCTCCTTCCCGAGCCACCGCGCGCCATTCGCCGTCGCTGCCCGCAGGATCGCGGCGTTCGGCACGCCGGCCTCCGCGTACGCCTCGAGTTCGTTGAACAACCCGACGTTGTCCGTGCCCGCGAGGAGCGGGACCCCGGCCTCGACGGCGCGGCGCACGAACTCACCCATGCGTTGGTACGCCTGCCGGGCGGTGTGGAACTCCGGGAGCGAAAAGCGCGCGCGGTCGCTGTCCTCGATCTCCTGGATATAGAGGGTCGGGTCGAGTCCCGTCTCCGTCTCCGCCATGAGTTCGAGGAGAGACGTGACTTCGGGGCTCGCCGGATCGATCTCGCGCCAGTCGGCCTGCATGCGTCCGACCGGGTTCCGTCCGCCGTCGAGCGACATGTCCCGGCCGTCGACCTGGATCTCCGGCGGGAGGAAGTCGCGCCACACCCGGATGTGGTTGAAACCGCTGATCCCGGCCTCCATCGCCTGCCGCCAGCTCGTGCGTACGCCGATGTGCCCCGTGACCGGCAGCCCCTGGAGGCGCGCCTCGGCCACGACCGCGGCCAGCACATCCGGGTCGAGCAGGAAATACGCCTTGAGCAGATCGACGCCCTGTTCCTTGAGCGCGCGGACCAGCGCCGGGGCGGCGGCGGGGTCGTCGATGCTCACGTCGACCAACGGGTGGTAGCCCGCGGGGCCGTCGATCAGCGGGCCGGCGGTGTACACGTCCGGCCCGGCCAATACGCCCAGCCGCACCGCGTCCTTGAAGTCCATCGCGTCCTGGATCGCCGAGCCGGGGTCGCGGATCGCGGTGATTCCGGCGGCCAGCAGATCCGCGCCGGCGAGGGGCTGCCAGTAGTGATAGTGGTTGTCCATCAGCCCCGGGAGCAGCATGCGGCCGCCCCCTTCGATGACCGGCGTGCCGGGCCCGATCTCCGGGACCCCCGCCTCCGCGCCTGTCCGCACTTCGGCGATCCGCCCGTCCCGGACGAGCACCGCCGCCCCCGCGACCGCCTCATCGCCGGTCCCGTCGAACAGGCGGACGTTCGTGATGAGCAGATCATCGGCGGGATCCCCGGCGACCTCGAACCGGGCCTCGAAGGGGATCGGCGTGAACTCCCAGCTTTCCAGATCCAGTCGCTGCATCCGCCGGCCGCCGAGGACGAGCAGCCACTCGCCGGAGGGGTGGAATGCGAGCTGCTTCTGGTCGAAGGCGCTCGCCAGCAGCTGCTGTTGCCCGGGCTCGGACACCACGAGTTGATCCAGACCGTTGTGCGTCATCACGTGCGCGCGCCGCGTTCCGTCCGCGCTCCACGCAACGGCCATCTCCCGCTCCGGCGTGTCCGTGACCTGTTCGAGCGACATCTCCTCCAGGTCGAGTTCGTACACGTCCGTGCCGTCGAAGCGCCCCGTCTCGAGGAGGATCCGGCTCCCGTCCGGCGAGAGGGCGAACGACCACTCGTGCCAGTTCCGGGTGTGCGTGATCTGCTCCGCCTCGCCGCCCGCCAGCGGGATCCGCCACACGTGCGCCTCGTACTGCGAGCGGTCATCGACAAAGAAGAGCTGGCCGCCGTCCGGATGGAACTGCATGTGCCCGACGGACCCCGGAACGTGGTGCAGGAAGCGGACGCCCCCCGTGGCCATGTTTCGCACGAGGATGTCCGCCCCCTGACGGGTTCTCGCGGCGTAGGCGAGGAAGCGGCCATCGGGCGACCAGGCGGGGCGCGTGTCCCACGAGGCGCCGTCCGTGAGCTGGCGCGCCGCGCCGCCCTCGGCGGGAAGCGTCCAGATCTTTCCGAGGATGGAGACGGCGATCGTCGACCCGTCCGGTGAGAACGCGGGATCCCGGGCCCCGATGTCCACGGTCACGTGCGACTGCGCCTGGAGCGCTCCGACGCCGAACGCGAAGCCGGCCGCGACCGCGGCGAGTCCGGCCACCCGACCCCGCCGTCCCCCGGTGCCCGGGACTGCCAGGCCCGTGCTATTGCTGTTCCGCGTGCTCATCCCCGCAACTCTCCGTTCCGTTCCATGTATCCGCTCAGTTCCAGGTAGACGCGCTGAATCGCGCGCGGCTTCTGGCTGTCCCGAAGCGACCATTCCTCGATGGCGCCGAACGTCGCCGCCGCCGCCGCTTCCTCGGCGCTCAGTCCATCCCCGTGGAATCGCGTCGCCTCCTCCACGACCCGTTGCACCGCTTCGCGGAACGACACGAGCCCCGCCTCGAGAATCTCCGGCGCCTCCATCACCCCGTGTCCGGGGATGTAGATGTCCACGTCCATCTCGAGTGCGCGATCCAGCATCGCCACCCACTCCGAAGGATACGCGGAACGCATCGCCGGGAAGATGTGCTTCAGGTACGTCTCGCTCATGAACAGCACCTTCCCCTCCGGCACGTACACGACGAGGTCCCCGCCCGTATGCGCGCGGCCGAGGTGCAGGAGATGGATCTCGCGTCCGCCGAGTTCGAGCACCGTATTCTCGCCCACGATCTCCGTCGGGACGATGACCGGCGGCGCGCCCTCGGGCCGGTTCGGGTTGACCGCGCTCTCCTCCAGAATTGCCGCGGAGGTGGGATGCGCGAGGAAGCGAGCCCCGGCCGGGAAGGCGGAGTTGCCGCCCGTATGGTCCTCGTGGTCCGAGGCGACGACGACGTGCGTGATCGGCCGGTCCGTCATGCCCGCGACCGTATCGACGAGCCGCTGCGTCTCCTCGGGATTCTCCTGCCCGTCCGCGACGAGCACCCCCTCCGACGTGATGACAATGAGGCTCACCGTCGTGATGATCTCGCCCCCGGTCGGGTGAATCTGCTCGTACGCGTACACGTCCTGAGCGACCTCGATCACCCGCGGATAGTCCGCGTCCGTGAACCCGTGCTCGTAGGGATCGGACGTCTCCGGCCCCGCCGCCTCGGCCTGGACCGCGGCTTCCGGGGAGGTCTCGCCGGGCGCACCGCAGGCGGCAAGGAATGGAAGAGCCAGCCAGGAAACCCGAGGAGAAGTCCGCCGAACCATGCATGCCTCCCGGAAGGAGAGAAACCTGACCCGAATCTTCTCCCATCGAGGGTGCCACCCGCCAGACCCGGCCGGTCTGGTCCGGGTGGGACGCGATATGCTAGCGTTGGGAGTTGTCGTCGATCTTCCATGCTGCGGAAACGAGGTTTGCCATGAGACAGTCCCGATTGATCATCCCCCTGATCGCGCTGTTCGCGGTCTCCGCCACGGCTCTGGTCGGACAGCAGCGGAACATGACGCCCGAGGAGCGCGCCCGGATGGCGGCCGAGCGTGAGCGCCAGGTGCAGGAGGAACTCGTCTCCGAGCGGCCCATCGAGGCGTTCGACACGGTGTGGATCGAGGAGATGACGTGGATGGAGGTCCGGGACGCGATGGCGGCCGGGAAGACCACCGCGATCGTCACGACCGGCGGCATCGAGCAGAACGGGCCGTACCTCGCCACGGGCAAGCACAACTACGTGCTGCAGGGCGCCTGCGAGGGGGTGGCCCGCGAACTCGGAAACGCGCTCTGCGCCCCGATCATCAAGCTCGTCCCCGAAGGCGATATCGACGAACCGTCCGGGCACATGCGGTATCCGGGGACGATCAGCCTCCGGCAGGAGACGTTCGAGGCGGTACTCGATGACGTGGCGTCGAGCCTCAAGGCGCACGGGTTCGAGCACATCATCCTCTTCGGCGACAGCGGCGGGAACCAGTCGGGCATGGAGGCGGTCGCCGCCCGCCTGAACGAGCGCTGGTACGACGCTCAGGCGCACTTCATCCCCGAGTTCTACCGCTACCGCGATGTCCACGACTGGATGAACACCGAACTCGGCATCTTCGAGACGGACCCCGAGGGGATCCACGACGACTTCGTCATCACCGCGATCATGATGGTCGAGGATCCGACGATGGTGCGCTACGACGAGCGCGTGGCGGCGGGCCGAGCCAGCATCAACGGCGTCCCGATCGCCCCGAAGGAGGAGGCGATCGCCACCGGAAAGAAGCTGCTCGGCTTCCGGGTGGATGAGACGGTGAAGGCGATCCGGGCCTCGATCGAGGCGAGCATGGCGGAAGCGGGTCGGTGAGACCGGCTCGAATCCTGGCGGGCGTCGCGGTCATCGCGGCGCTCTGCGCCGAGACGGTTCCCCTCGAGGGCCAGATCCCCCTCGGCAGCGCGAGCGGTCGGGGGCAGACGGTGACTCCCGCCTACGAGGGCTGGTATCCGAACGCGGACGGCACGCTGTCGCTCTCGTTCGGCTACTTCAACCGCAACTTCGGGGAGACGATCGAGGTTCCCCTGGGGCCGGACAACGCGATCGAGCCGGCGGAGTTCCAGGGGGCTCAGCCCACCTCGTTCGCCCCGCGGCGCCACTACGGCGTGTTCGTCGTCCGGGTCCCGGCGGATCTCGGCGAGGGGAAGATCTACTGGACGCTGAGGATGCGCGGCCAGACGTTCCGCGTTCCCGGCCACCTGCACCGTGACTGGCAGATCGACGCACTCAAGGGCGAAGCCGGAGACGGGAACACGCCCCCGGTCCTCCGCTTCGGAACGGGCGATGAAGCGGCGGGACCGGCCGGCGCCTGGGGAGGCCCCCTTTCGGCCCGGGTCGGTGAACCGCTCGACGTGAGCGTGCACGTTCGGGACGACGGCGTGGGACGGAGCCATTTCGTGGCGGGGAGCCGCGATGGCTCGCCGGTCAATCTCACGTGGTTCAAGCACCAGGGTCCGGGCGACGTGACGTTCGGCGAGCGGACCGCCCGCGTCCCATCGAGCGGAGCGGAAGCGATCACGCCGGTCACCTTCGGCGAGCCCGGCGAGTACATCCTGCGCGTGCGGGCAAACGACGGATCAGGCGTCTCCGCGGCGGGGCACGCCCAGTGTTGCTGGACGAACGGGTTCGTTCGGGTCATCGTCAACCCGTGACGCGACACCGTCCGCTTCAGGGACGTTTTCCGAGTCAGGCTGGAGGAGCACGACCATGAGACAGACTCCGATCTCCCATAAGCGAGCCGCCGTCGCAATCGCAGCGGCACTCGGCGCGCTGGGCGCCGCGGGGCCGGCGCAGGCGCAGGAGAGCGGGCCCGGGGAGGTGACCTTCAACCGGGACGTGGCGCCGATCCTCCAGGCGAACTGCCAGGAGTGTCACCAGGAAGGGTCGATCGCCCCCATGGCGCTCCTCACGTACCAGGACGCCTACCGCTGGGCGACGAGCATCCGCGAGAAGGTCTCGAACCGCATCATGCCGCCCTGGCACCTCGACCCGACGGTCGGGATCCAGGAGTTCAGGAACGATCGCAGTCTGTCGAGCGAGGAGATCGAGACGATCGTCGCGTGGATCGACGGCGGCCGCGCCGAAGGCGATCCCGGGGACCTCCCGCCGCCCGCCGAGTTCCCGGACCCGAACGAATGGCGCCTCAAGGCCGACTTCGGGGAGCCGGACCTGATCATCGCCTCGGAGCCCTACACGCTCGAAGCCGAGACGATGGACAAGTGGTGGCGGCCGACCACGCCGACCGGCATCACGGAGCCGCGCTGGGTGAAGGCGATCGAGATCAAGCCGGCCGGCAACGACGCGCGCACGATCACGCACCACGTCCTCGCCTTCCTCCAGCAGGACGAGGAGGAGAGCCCGATGAGCGCCGGGATCGTCGAGGCGAGCACGCGCGGCGGCGCGATGGGCGGTCCGGGACTCTTCATGGAGTGGGCCGTGGGCAAGGAGGGCGAGATCTTCCCCGAGGGCGCGGGCAAGGTCATGCTCCCCGGCTCCGAGATCCGCTGGGAGGTCCACCTCCACGCGATGGGCAAGCGGATCGAAGACAGCTACGTCGAACTCGGCGTGTGGTTCTATCCGAAGGGCGAGGAGCCCCGGAACCGCACCCGGCTCATGTTCTACAACGCCACCGGCCGGACGGGTCTCGACATCCCGCCGGGCGAAGTCGCGGTCACGCAGGACTTCCACACGCTGCGCTGGCCCGCGCGACTGGAGAACTTCCAGCCACACATGCACATGCGGGGCAAGGCGATGTCGCTCGAGGCGATCTATCCGGACGGCCGCAAGGAGTTGATCAACCAGGTCGACAACTTCCAGTGGAACTGGCACATCAACTACATCTACGAGGAAGACGCCGCCCCGCTCCTCCCCGCGGGCACGACGCTCGTCATCACCGCCTGGCACGACAACACCGCCGAGAACCCGAACAATCCCGACCATGAACAGTGGGTCGACTACGGGGACCGCACCGTCGACGAGATGGCGCACCTGTGGGTCGACGTGACGTACCTCGACCCCGCGGAGTTCGAGGCGCTCGTCGCCGCCCGGGAGGAGGCGCGCCGCGCCGCCCAGGCGCAGACGAACAACTCGAACCACTAGGCGTCAGCCGGAAGCCGGGCGCCGGCGCCGAAGGTCCAAGCCGATGGCCATGACCGGTCAAGGCCTGACGCCGATGCTCGTCGTCCGGGACGTGGCGGCGAGTTCAGCCTGGTACGTGGAACTCTTCGGCTTCGTGAGCGGTCGGGGGGGCCATCACTTCGAGCGGCTCCTCGCGCCGGACGGAAGCGTCGAACTCATGCTGCACCACCGCGAGTTCAAGGCCCACCCGGGGATGACGGACCCGCTGGAGGGGACGCCCGGCCGCGGCGTCCTGCTCTACTTCTACACGGAGGATGCACAGGCCCTCTTCGAGCGCGCCCGCGCCATGGGAGCCGACTGCCTCGACGAACCGCACGTGAACCCGAACGCCCGCTCCATCGAGTTCACGCTCCGGGATCTCGACGGCTACCCGATCTCCGTCTCCCAACGACTCCCGAGCAGCGCCTAACGGCGGGAGTCCACCCTCTCAATAGCGCCGAGCGGGCGGCTCAGCAGCTGAGGCAGTTGTTGTTGTTCTTCGCGCCCATGCCCTCGAGGAGGGCGATCGTCTCGAAGAACGGCTGCACGCGCTGGATGGGTCCGTTCGCCATGTCGACCGTCGTCTGGCCGCTGCGGGCCACGATCAGCGGGTCGGCGCCCTTGCCGACGAGGTACTCGATCAGCTCGTTGTCGCCGCGCGCCGCGGCGTAGTGGAGCGCGCCGAACCCATCGGAGTCGCGGCCATTGACGTCCGCGCCCAGCTCGTCGACAAGGTATCTGGCCGTGGCCATCCATTCATCGGGCCGATGCCGGTGCTGGTTCCCCGTGCGTGAGCGCCCGTAGCCGTAGCCCGCGGCAGCGACGAGCGGCGGGATGCCCGGACCCCCGACCTCGACCGGCGGCAGTCCGCTCGGGTCTTCTTCCTCGTCGTCATCATCGGAGGACCGGCGCCGGCGCTCGGGAGCCTTCTTCGTCGGCATGTGCGGGTCGGCTCCGGCCGCCACGAGCATCCGCATTGCCGGGATGTCGAGCGCTTTCGCCGCGCGCCAGAAGGGCGACGCGCCGCTGAAGTTCACGCCGAGCAGGTCGAAGTTGTACGCGGAGTACCAGATGTGCGTGTTCACGCGCGCGTTCGGATCCGCCCCGGCGGCGAGGAGCATCTCCATCAGCTCCATGTAGTCGAGTTCCTGCTGGCGGAACGCGGTGGGCTGCGGGTACAGCGCCTTGGGAGCCCAGCGGTTGGCGATCGTCGCGTAGAGCGGGGCCACGCCGTCCTCGCTGGCCAGGTTCGGGTCCGCCCCCTGCTCCAGCAGCCAGCCGGCGAGGTCGTAGTGTCCGTTCACGGTGGCGACGACGAGCGGCGTGCTCTCATCGCCCCCCGTCCGTCCGTCGATGTCCGCGCCCGCGGCGAGGAGAGCCTTGACGGTCTCGAAGTGGCCTTCGCGAACCGCGTAGTGAAGCGCGGTCATGCCGCCCTGCTTGCCGACGATGTCGGAGTAGCTCAGCGGTCGCGGCGCAGGCGTCGTCTCCTCTTCCGTCTCCTCCGCTTCGGGGGACTCTTCTTCGGCCGCGGCCTCCTCAGCTTCCTCAGCCTCCTCGGGTTCCTCCGCGGGCTCGGGGGGATCCTCGCCCTGCGTGGCCTCGGACTCCGGCGGCGGCGTCTCCTGGCCGGGATTGGCACCCGCACCCTGACCCGTCGCGGGGGCCGTGCCCGTCTGGTCCCGATCCGCCCGGTCGGCGGCTTCGCGCCGGGTCGGCTCCTGCCCGGACGGCGTGTCTGTACGGGTGATGCCGGCCACCACGGTCTCGCCGCGCGCCTCGGCTTCGGCCTTTCGAATCGCGGTCAGAACCTCCCGGCGACGGCCCCGGGCCTCGCTGTCGGTGCGCGCCTTCTCGACGAAGTCCAGGACGCGGGACGCAACCGACACGTCCGCGCCGTGCGCGATCAGGGTGTGCACAGCCTCGAGACGGCCGGCGGCAGCCGCGAAGATGAGTGGCGTCTGCCCGTTCGAGTTCTCTCGCGCGTCGACCTCGGCCCCGGCCCCGAGCAGGCTCGTGAGAGTCGGCACGTCCCCGCCGGCAGCCGCCAGGTGGAGCGGCGTGGCGCCGGTCGTCGTCGTCGCGTTGGCGTTGCTTCCGGCTTCGAGTAGGAGGGTGACCGCCTCGGCCCGGCCGTCCCGGCTCGCAAGGTGGAGCGGTGTGTAGGCGCCCAGACGGGTGGTCGACGCGACGTTGGCCCCGGCGTAGACGAGCACCGATACCATCTCCGCGTCGCCCTGAAGGGCCGCCCAGTGCAGCGCGGTCATCCCGTCGCCCTGGGCCGCGTTCACATCCGCTCCGTCGCGGAGGAGCGACCGCACGGACTCGAGGTCTCCTCGCGCCGCCGCCTCCGCGACGGGGGCGTCCATCGCGGTGGCCGCCCACAGCGTGGTCGCGCAGAGCGCGACGAGGGCCCCGGCCCGAAGACCGGCCTTGCCGATTCTCTTCAACATCGATCTGCCTCCGACCCTCTGACCGACCCGCCGACTCAGTCCTGCGCGACCGCCGAGAACGAGAAGTCGCCGGTGCTGTCGCCGAAGCTCTCCATGTCCTCCAGGCCGAGCTTGTGCATCAGGCTCAGCATCACGTTGGCCATCGGCGTCCCGTCCGGCGCCTTGATGTGCATGTTGCCTTCGAGTTCGCCGCCGGCCTTCCCGACCACGAACAGCGGGCAACGCTTGTGGTTGTGCAGGTTCGAGTCGCCCATCGGCGAGCCGTACAGGATCATGCTCTTGTCGAGCAGGTTCCCGTCGGGCTCCTCGATGCTGGCCAGCTTCTCGAGCAGGTACGGGACCATGCTCACGTGGTAGCGGTTGATCTTCTCGTAATCCCGCACGCGCTCCTCGCGCCCGCCGTGGTGCGAGGCGGGGTGGAAGCCGGCGTCCACGCCGCTGCCCGGATACACGCGGCCCGACCCGTCGCGCCCCAGCTTGAACGAGAACACCCGCGTGAGGTCCGACTGGAAGGCCAGCGCCTGAAGGTCGAACATGAGGCGCACGTGCTCGGCGAAGTCATCCGGCACGCCCGGCGGCGCCTCGGGGATCTCGCGCGTCTCCCCGCTCGTGTTGTGCGCCTCGATGCGCTCGATGCGGCGCTCGATCTCGCGGATGTTGTCGAGATACTGATCCAGCCGCCGCTGGTCCGTGGCCCCCACCGCGCGCTTGAGGCCGCTGACTTCTCCCATGATCCAGTCGAGGATGCTGCGGTCGGTGCGCCGGCGCTGGGCCCGGTCTTCCGCCGTGCCGCCGGCCCCGAACAACTGGTCGAACGCGGCCCGCGGATCGCGGATCATGGGCAGCGGCTCCGTGGGCGACGCCCAGCTGATCGTGTCGGTGTACACGCAGGCGTAGCCGTACGCGCACCCGCCGGCCTGGTCCACGTTCTCGATGCAGAGCTGCATGGAGGGGATCGGCGTGTCCTGTCCGAAGCGCTGCGCATAGTGCTGGTCCATCGAGGTGCCGACGAACACGTCGGAGCCCTCGGTCTGCTTCGCGTGCGCCTGCGTGAGGAAGGTGGCGCTGGAGCGGAAGTGGTCGCCGCCGATCTCCTTCGCCGTCTTCGCCTCCGCGTTCTCGATGTCCGTGTTCGAGATGATCGTCAGATAATCTCGCCACGGTTCGAGCGGGCTCAGGCTGCTCGGCGTGAGGTCGAAGTCGCGCCCCACCTTCTCGGGCGACCACATGAACTGCGACGCGCCCCACTCGTTGCAGCCAGCGGCGCCGTGCACCATCTCGATGGCCACGAACCGCTTCACGTCCGTGAGCGACTTCGTCGAGGCCCACAGCCGGCCGGCCGGCAGCATCGCATCGAGGAACGGCAGCGCCACCGTCGCCCCCACGCCCTTCAGGGCCATGCGGCGGGAGATGTGCTTACCTGTGATGAGTTCCATGCTCACTCCTCCTGATCTGTTCCGCCGGGCGGCCCCTCAGTGCCCGCCGCCTGCGTCGATATCTTCTTCGGCTACCATCTCTACGGCGCTCATCTGGAAGGGCGCGCTCTTCACGACCTCCATGATGAACGATGTCATCCGATAGTCATCGGCCTCCGCCACGCGCGCGATCTCCCGCACCGTGGGCATGTCGTAGTGTTCGATCCGGCGGCCCAGGGCGTAGGCCATG
This sequence comes from Gemmatimonadota bacterium, assembly GCA_022826685.1. Taxonomy (GTDB): domain Bacteria; phylum Gemmatimonadota; class Gemmatimonadetes; order Palauibacterales; family Palauibacteraceae; genus Palauibacter. The sequence goes on from JAJDUL010000063.1 coordinate 19,448, forward strand.
AGATTCTCGATGAACGTCCGCACTAGCGAATCCTCGCGATCGAGAAGCGCGGCCCTCAGATCCATCGCGCTCAGAATCGGGGTCCCATCGTAGAGTTCGCCCGACGTGTCCACCGTCCGGCCCTGGTCCTTGATCCGCCACGCACCGGTGACGTCGAAGTTCTCGAGCGCGAGGCCGATCGGGTCGATCACCCGGTGACACGACCGGCAGGCTGGGTTCGAGCGGTGCATCTCGAGTCGTTCGCGCACGGTCAGGAAGCGCCCATCTTCCGCCTCGTCCGTCGCCTCGAGGTCGGGCACGTCCGGCGGTGGCGGCGGTGGCGGAGTCCCGAGCAGGACCTCCATCACCCACTTCCCGCGCAGGACCGGCGAGGTGCGGTCCGCGTGCGAGGTCAGCGTGAGGATGCTCCCGTGGCCCAGCAGCCCGCGTCGCGCCTCGTCGGGGATCGCGACCCGGCGGAACTCCTCCCCGGTCACGTCCGGAATCCCGTAGTGCCGCGCGAGACGCTCGTTCACGAACGTGTAGTCCGCGGTGAGCAGTTCGAAGAATGAAGCGTCCGAACGCAGGAGATGCTCGAAGAAGAGTTGCGTCTCCTGCAGCATCGCCTCGACGAGCCGGTGATCCCAGTACGGGTAGAGCAGCGCGTCGGGGTGGATCTTCTCCAGATCCTGCAGGCGGAACCACTGGTAGGCGAAGCGCGTCGCCATGGCCTCCGACCGCGGGTCGTCGAGCATGCGTCGCGCCTGGGCCTCCAGCACCGCCGGATCCGAAAGGCGGCCGGCGTCGGCCATCTCCACGAGTTCGTCGTCCGGGTGCGTCCCCCACAGGAAGTACGAGAGCCGGGTGGCGAGGTCGATGTCGCTCAGGCGGTAGATGTCTCCGGGAGCCACGTCCGCCGGCATCTCCTCGAGACGGAAGACGAAGTGCGGGCTCGCGAGGACCGCCTGGAGCGCGGTGCGGATGCCGACCTCGAAGCCGCCCTCCTCGACGCCGAGATCGAAGAACACCATGAGGTCTTCGACATCGTCGGTCTCCAGCGGCCGGCGATAGGCAGTGGCCGCCAGCGTCCTGATGATCTGCCGCGCGCAGGGCCGCTCCTCGTCGGGCGCCGTGGGCCGGCAGGAGAAGATCCGCGTGCGGCTCCGCGTCTCCGAGATGCCGGTGACCGTGAACGGCCCCGTGACGAGGAAGTCGCGCAGGTGCGGGAGCGTCGTCACGCCGTAGGCGCTGCCGATGTTCGAGTCGGCGAGCTTGTAGTCGATCGGCTTGATGAGGTCGTTATCCGGACCCTCCGCGTTGAGGAGGAAGGCCGCCGTGACCCGCTGCGGACCCGCGCGCACGTGGATCGGCTCGGTCTCGATCACCATCCCCTGCGGATCGGATTCCGACATGAACGGGTCGATCTCGAGCAGCGCCACGCGCGCGCCGTCGATCGACACCTCGATCTTCTCATCCGGCGCGGTCATCCCGTACAGGAACCCTGTCGGGCCGGGGTGCATGTCCATCTTGAACACGTACTCCCCATCGGCCGGGAAGACGTGGATGACGGAGATCCCGCCCCGCGTCCCGAAGGGCGCGCCCTCGGCCCGGACCGCCTGCGACGCCGTCTTCGGCACCTTGTAGGTGACCTGGCGCGGACCTGCCTCCGGGTCGCCGACCGCCATGCGGCTGATCTCGCTCGCCGCCCGCAGATAGCCCTCCATCAGCGTCGCGGACATCATCTGGACGTCGGCGATGTTGTCGAAGTTGTCGCTGATCGTCTCGGTCGGGAGGAACGCCTCCATGTCGACGTCGAGGTCGAGCAGATCCTGGACCGCGCGCCGGTATTCCGCGCGGTTGAGGCGCTGGAAGGTCCGCGTCCCCGGGTTCGGGTTCGCACGCGCCGCCCCGTCCATGCGGGTCTCGAGTTCCTCGACCACGGCCGTCAGCGTCGCCTCGTCCGGGCGCCGCACGCCGGGTGGCGGCATCATCCCGGCCCGGAGCTTCCGGATCATCTGCTCGGCGGTCTCGGGGTCGGCCTGCGGCTCGGCGGCGTCGAACTCGAGGAAGGAGCGGTTGCCCGCCCTGCGCGAGTCGTTGTGGCAGCGGGTGCACACCGTCTGGATGACCGAGTGCGCGAGGGTGTCCGGGGCGGGTGCAACCGCAAGGGCGTGCGAGGGCGCGCCGAGCGGCGCATCCTTGCCCGTGACGGCGAGATACAGCGCCGCCGTACCCAGAGCCGCGATCGCAAACTTCTTCATGTGGACCTCACCGGCTGTCGCCCGAATGCAACCGGGCAAACACCGCGACCCAGCGCGGCGTTTGGACGCACGATCCCCTCCCCGCATCCAGCCTGTGCAAGATAGGGATTATCAATGTCCGAACGCCAGTCGAACCGCGCCGGGCCAGCCGCCGCGCTATTCCGGGGAGCCGCGGGACTCCAGGTAGTCGCGACCGGCGGACATCAGGGCGACGAAGGCGTCCTCGTCCCCCGCTTCGACGGCGTCTCGCACCCGCTCCGCCGCCGCCACGAGTTCCTTCAGCGCGACGTCTCCGTACTCGTTCAGCGACTGAATCTCGAAGTACATGTGCGGGTTCTCGCCGGCCAGCGCGCGAGCCACGTCCAACTGGGCCTCGAACGTCGTGCTCGACACGTCCGCCAGTCGCGGCGTCGTTTCGCCGGAGCGAGCCAGCGCCGTGAAGAAGGCGATGTTGAGGGCGTGCGAGAGCCCCAGCACGAACCCCATCACCCGGTCGTGGCTCTCCAGGTCCATGCGCACCCGTGTCGCCATCGTCGAGGCGAAGAGCGCTTCCGCGCCTTCCGTCGCGTCGGCACGGCCCACGTCCACGAAGATCACGTGTTCCCCTGAAAGGAGTTCGGTGTCGGGACCGAACATGGGGTGAACGGATGTGACGCGGACCCCGGCCTCCGCCAGCGCCATCAGACCGGAGCGCACCGGACTCTTGAGCGACCCGATATCGAACACGAGGCCCGGCGGTCCGATCTCCGCCAGCCGTTCGAGGATCTCGTTGGCGATGACCATTGGCGTCGCCACGACGATCAGGTCGTGGTCCAGCGACGTCGTCGCCCAATCCGCGTGATCCCCCCCGTCAGGGTCGGCGTTCTCCACCTCGAACCCCTGGGAGGAGAGGAAGCGGACGAACCAACCGCCCATCTTCCCGGAACCGCCGATGACGAGGGCGCGTTTCCCGCCTCCTCTGGCGGCCGCCGCCACGCTGCCCCGTTCCTGCACGGTGAGCGACGAACGGATCAGCGAAAGGACGAGGTCCTCGGCCAGGCGCGGCGGGAGTCCGAGGTCGCTCGCGGCGGCGCGGGCTCGCTCGATGACGACCTTTTCCTGCCGGTAGTCGCGCGGGGGCGTCTGCGAGGCGCGCTTTCGCTCCCCGACCTTCGCGGAGACCGCCTGCCGCCGCGCCACGAGTTCGAGCAACTCGCGGTCGATGCGCGCGAGTTCGTCTCTGAGTCGATCGAGGTTCGCCACGTCTCGCTCCAGGGCTTCCGTCTAGCCGGCGATCACGCGGATCGTCTGCCGCAGCGCGATCCAGCTCACGTACGCCAGCAGAGGCGGCGCCACATAGCGAATCAGGAAGCGCGCCGTCGGAATCAGGCGCGCGAACCGTGGCGAGGCTCCGATCCGGAGTTCCTCCTCCGGGTGCTTCATCACCCATCCCACGAGCACCGCGATGGCGAGTACGCCGAGCACCGTGAGGAGTTCCGCCGCCACCTGATCCATGATTCCCAGTGCGCCGAGAGAGAGCGCCGGCGCGATCCCGATCGCCGCGATCAGGAAGCCCGAAGTCAGCGTCGCCCTCCGTCGCGTCCAGCCCCGTTCGTCGATGAGGATCGAGGCCGCCACCTCGAGCAGGGAGACCGCCGAGGTGATCGCCGCCACGATGACGGCGACGAAGAACAGCGTTCCCACGATCCGGCCCAGTGCCTCCATCTGCGCGAACGCGCTCGGGAGCGAGATGAAGAGGACGCCGAGCGTGCTCTCCCCCACGTCCTCCGAAAGCCCGAGTCCGAAGACGATCGGAAAGACGACGAGCCCCGCGACGAAGGCGACGGAGAAGTCCGAGAGCGCGATCACGGCGCTTTCGCGGCCGAGGTTGGTGCGCTTCGAGAGATAGGAGGAATAGGTGACCATGATCCCCATCCCCACGCTCAGCGAATAGAAGGCGTGGGCGGCCGCGCCCTGCAGTACGACGGGATCCAGCAGTTCGCTCAGCGAGGGAGAGAGGTAGAAGCGGTATCCCTCGGCGGCGCCCGGCAGCGTCGCGGCCCAGACCGCGAGGCCGATGAGGAGGAGGAAGAGGAGCGGCATGAGCAGCATGCTCGCCCGCTCGATCCCCTTGCGGACGCCGAACACCACGATCCCCACCGTCGCGGCGATCGATACCAGGTGGAAGACGACCGCCGAGGGTCCGGACGCGACCGACTCGTATCGTCCCGCCGCATCGGCATGGAATCCAGTCGTCAAGCCATCGAGCGCGTACCGCAGCGCCCAGCCCGTGATGACGGACAGGTAGGCCATGATGACGGTCGACGTCACGAGGAAGAGGAGTCCCGCCGCGGCCCAGCGTCTGCCGCCGACCGAGCGCAGGGCGCCGATGGCCGACTGCCGCGCGCGCCGCCCCACCGCGAACTCGGCCAGCATCATCGGCACGCCGATGAGAAACGCCATGCAGACGTAGGCCACGAGGAAGGCCGCGCCCCCGCCCTCCGCCGTCTGATAGGGGAAGCGCCACATGTTCCCCAGCCCGACGGCGGACCCCACCGCCGCAAGCACGAAGCCGGCGCGGGTGCCGAAGCGCTCGCGCGCGGGTGTCGGGGTGTCCGGTGACCGGTTCAAGTGGCGGATCCTCGGCTGGCTGTCCGTGCGGGGAGGAGGCTTGAGTGTCGCCGACAAGCGCCTCACGCCGCAAGGTGACGATACTTCCCGGTTGCGTGTTCGGCTTCGGGTGGGGGATTATCGACTACGCTCGGGCGGTCCCGGGCGCAGCCACGGGCGAGGTGCCGCCCGCCGGCCCACCACCCACCCGAGAGAGACGGCCCGAGTGACGCCACACGTCGAGATCCCCGGACTCACGCTGACCCTCGAGGACTTCAAGCGCGCGCGGGAACACGTCGCGCCGCACGTCTACCACACCCCGCTTCTCACGTCGCGCTCGCTGAGCGACGCCTCCGGGTTCGACATCCGGCTCAAGGCCGAACTCTTCCAGCGCGGGGGTTCGTACAAGGTGCGGGGGCCGCTGAACGTGATGGCGCACATGAGCGAGGAGGAGAAGGCGCGGGGCATCATCTGCTCCTCCGCCGGGAACCACGCGCAGGGCGTCGCGCTGGCGGCCCGCCTGTACGGGATTCCCGCCGTCGTCGTGATGGCGGAGAACGCGACCCCGGCCAAGGTCGCGGCCACGGAGGGATACGGCGCGGAGGTCGTGCTCCACGGATCGATCTGGGACGAGGCGAACGAGCGGGCGCTGGAACTCGTCGAGGAGCGCGGACTCACATACGTGCACCCGTTCGACAACCCGCGGCTGATCGCGGGCCAGGGCACGCTCGGCCTCGAGATTCTCGAGGACTGGCCGGAGGTCGAAGTCGTCGTCATCCCCATCGGCGGGGGCGGCCTCATCTCCGGCAACTCGATGGCGCTGAAGGGCGCGAACCCCGATATCCGCGTGATCGGGGTGGAATCATCGGGGGCGCCGGCGATGAAGCGCACGGTCGAATCCGGAGAGATGGTCACTCTGGAGACGGTGGACTGCGTGATCGACGGGCTGAAGGTGATGCGGGTCGGCGACAACACGGCGTCCGTCGTGAGCCGCTTCGTGGAGCGCGTCGTCACGCTTTCCGACGAGGACATCTTCGACGCCATGCTATGGCTGATGACCCGCGCGAAGCTCGTGACCGAGGGCGCGGCCGCGGCGTCGGTCGCGGCGGTCCTGCACGGCCTCATCGACGCCCCGCAGGGGACGAAAGTCGCGTGTGTTCTCAGCGGCGGAAATCTCGACGTCGAACAGCTGCGGGGGCTGAGCTGGAACTGAACGGGTCGCCGCCGAGCAGTCCCCGGGCACCCGGCATGGCGGGCGGATACGGTCTTCGCTTCGCTCCGCTCATCCTCGTGCTCGCATCGGGGGCGCCGGCGGCCGCCATCGCACAGGAGCCGGGTCGGGAGGGACCGGCCCGGATCGCGGTCGAGTCGGCACCCCGCCCGACGGCGGCGGCCCTGCGCACGGATGCGCCGCCCACCGTGGACGGCCGCCTCGACGAGCCCGTCTGGCAGCAGGCTCAACCCCTGACCGGATTCGTCCAGTCCCGCCCCGACACCGGGGCGCCCGCCACCGAGAACACCGTCGTCTACTTCGTGTACGATGACCGGGCCCTCTATATCGGCGCGATCTGCCACGACTCCGAGCCCGACCGCTACTTCATCTCCAGCCTGAAGCAGGACTTCAACAGCGGGTCATCGGACGTCTTCGGCGTGGCGCTCGATACGTACCTCGACCGCCGCAACGGATTCATGTTCCTCGTGAATCCCGGCGGGGCGCTCAAGGATGTCCAGCTCTTCGACGACAGCCGCTCCGAGAACCAGGCGTGGGAAGGCCCCATCCGCGTCGAGACGGCCCGGCACGACGAGGGATGGACGGTGGAGATCGAGATCCCGTTCTCCACACTCCGCTTCAATCCGTCGGAGGAGGACCAGACCTGGGGACTCCAGATCCTGCGCCGCATCCGGCGCAAGGCGGAGGACACCTTCTGGGCGCCGCTCGACCGGCGCGACCAGATCCACAAGATGTCGAAGGCGGGAACGCTGACCGGATTCCGGGGCGTGGGACCGGGCCTCAACCTGCGGGTGAAGCCCTACGCCCTCGCGCAGGACCAGACGGGGACGCTGATCGAGGAGGGGCGCGCCGGCACCCAGGCGGACATCGGGTTCGACGTGAAGTACGGGGTCACGCCGGGGCTTACGCTCGACCTCACGTACAACACGGACTTCGCCCAGGTCGAGGTCGACCAGGAGCAGGTCAACCTGACCCGCTTCCCGCTCTTCTTTCCAGAGAAACGGGACTTCTTCGTCGAGAACTCCGGCACCTTCGCCTTCGGCGACCAGTCGGAGCGCAGCTACCGGACCGGCGTCTCGCTGCGCGATTTCACCCTCTTCCACTCGCGCCGCATCGGACTCACGGGGCGGGGGGAGCCGATCCCCATCCTCGGCGGGGCGCGGCTCACGGGCCGGACGGGCGGGTTCGAGGTCGGTCTCATGAACCTCCAGACCCGCTCAGGCCGCGGCCTCCCGGCCGAGAACTTCTCGGTCATGCGGGCGCGTCGGAGCGTGTTCGGGACGTCGGACGTGGGGGCGATCTTCATCAACCGGGAGGCGACCGGCTCGGACATCGGAGGACACCCCGACTTCAACCGCAACGTCGGTTTCGATGCGAACCTGAGGCCGCTCCCGTCGCTGCTCTTCGCGCCGTTCCTGGCCTGGACCGACTCGCCCAATGCGGACGGGAACACGCTTGCGGGCCGGATGTGGGTCGGCTGGCGCGACGAACTGTGGGACGTGTCCGCGCTGTGGCGCCACGTGGGAGAGGACTTCAATCCGACGGTGGGCTTCGTGCGCCGGCGCGACATCCGCCAGAGCTACGCTACGGTGGGGCTCCACCCGCGGCCTCCGGTGCCGGGCGTGCAGGAGGTCAATCCGTACATCGAGATCGACTACATCCAGGATCTAGAGTCCGTGGTCGTGACACGGAGGCGAACGGCGGGGTTCGGGATCTCGTTTCTGAACGGGAGCGGGCTCTCGGTGGACTACACGGACCGGTTCGAACTCCTGCGGGAACCCTTCCGCGTCTCATCGGACGCGACGGTTCCCATGGGGCACTACAACTTCGGTTCGGGCTCCGTGCAGTACCGGTCGGCACCGGGCCGGGCGCTGACGGGATTCGTCCGGGTCGAGCGCGGCGGGTTCTTCGACGGGACGCTGACGTCACTGTCGGGCGGCCTCATGTGGCGGCCGAGCCATCACCTCTCCGTCGACCTCTCGGCAAACCACAACGACATCGCGCTCCCGGACGGGGAGTTCACGGCGGACGTCTTCGGGGGGCGGGTCGACTACGGCCTCTCGACGAAGGTCTTCGCGAGCGCCTTCGTCCAGTACAATGCGGCCGAGGACCAGTTCGTCACGAACGTGCGCTTCAACTACCTCTATTCGCCCCTCAGCGACATCTTCCTCGTCTACACCGAACGCCGCGATCTGGACGCCGGCATGACGGTCGAGCGCGTCTTCGCCGCGAAGGTATCGAAGTCCATCGGCTTCTGATTTGCTCCTCCGGTGATCGCCGGGCGCATTGCGCCCCCCACTGCGGCGGCGTTGCGTGAGGCTTCATGATTAGACTAGTATCAGACTAGACTGAATTTTTCGGCGATTCGATGCAGGAGGAACACGGACATGCCGAACATCGGTGCCTTTGAAGCCAAGACGCACTTGCCCCGTCTCCTCCGCCGCGTGCAGACGGGGGAGCGCTTCGTCATCACGCGGCACGGTCGCCCGGTTGCCGAACTGATCCCCTTCCGGAAGACCGACTCCGACAAGGTTCAGGCGGCGATCGATGGCCTGAAGGCGTTCCAGGAGACACACAGTCTCGGCGGGCTCTCGGTTCGCGACATGATCGAAGAAGGCCGCCGATATTGACGTTCGTACTCGATTGTTCCGTCACGATGGCCTGGGTGTTCCCGGACGAGGCAACGGTGGAGACGGCTCGGCTCCGAGATGCCCTGACGGACGGACGAGCGTTCGTTCCGGCCCTTTGGCCCATCGAGGTCGCGAACGTGCTGCTCGTCGCGACGCGACGGGGAAGAATCACCGTAGCCGATTGGCCGACCATCTGGCGATACCTCGAAGATCTGCCGGTCACAATCGACCCCGTCTCGACTTCCCGCCTTCGCGGTACGGTCCTCGATGTGGCGTCCGAGCACGGGCTCTCGGTCTACGACGCGACGTATCTGGAACTGGCGATCCGGATGCAGCTGCCTCTCGCGACGCTCGACGGTGCGCTTGCCAACGCGGGGCGGGCGGCGGGAATCGAGGTCCCGACCGTCATGTAGCGCGGCCCTGCAGACCCACTACTCGTGGCGGGCGAGCCAGGCTCGGAGGCGCTTGGCCTCGCCTCCGGCGGACGGATCGAGTTCGGCCTGGTAGAGCCGGCTGCGGACGACGAAGACGTCCATCTCGTCCGGCGCGGCGTCCCGTTCGACGATCCCTCGCACTTTGCGCAGGAAGAACGTGCCCCAGTCCGGCCGGCGTCCGTCGATGTCGGTGAAGCCGTACTCCTTCGCCAAACCCCAACTCGAGAACAGCCCGCCGCTCTTCGCGGCCACGGTCGGGTCGGCGGCGAGGGCGGCGATGGCGCGGCCGACGTAGCACGGGGTCTCGGACTCGACGAAGTACTCGTCCTTCTCGATCGCGTCGCGCCAATCGGCCTCGGTGACTCCGAAGTGGTCGAGCACCGCCTCGGAGCGCAGGAATCCGGGGGTGATCGCCAACGCCGTCACGCCGTGCCCGTGGAGGTCGGCTGCCATCGCGTAGGCGAGCCGGACGACGGCGTTCTTGGCCAAGTCGTAGAAGAGGTTGCCGCGGTAGCCGAGGGTGTCGCCGTCGGTGACCTCGACGACGAGCCCGGCGTTCCGCTCGACCATCAGCGGGACGCCGTGCCGGCTCGTGACGAGGTGGCTGTGGACCGCGCGCTCCAGAAGCTGCAGCCCCTGCGGGGTGGAGAGCTCCCAGAACGGCTTGCCCCACTCCGTCAGGGCATCGCCGCCCCAGACGTCGTTGACCAGCACGTCGAGCCGGCCCTCGTCGGCGCGGA